>NZ_JAIQDF010000002.1:0-913686 GCF_020037055.1 Myxococcus sp. AS-1-15
CGCGTGGGAGAGTAGGTCGCTGCCGGATTCTTTTTGAGAAGCCCTCGTCGCCTCGTGCGACGGGGGCTTTTCTTTTTTCCTCACGGCCCTCGACGCGCTTTACCGCGTGGCGAGGAGCTCGGCGAGTCGATCGAAGTTCTGCTCATTGGCTTCCTCGACGAAGCCGCGGACCTTCTCGACCTCCTCCTTCGACTCGAAGCGCATTCGCCAGGTGAGGCGCGTCTTGAGTCCCTCGTCCGCGAAATCGAGGCGCATCTCGAAGTGATGTGACTCCTGGAGGTGTCGGAAGACGACCCGCTCCATGGGGACCACCTGCGTGAACTCCTTGTGCATGGTGTATCGGGCTCCATCCGGTCCCTGCATCACGAAGCGCCACTGACCTCCTGGGCGGAGCTCAAACACCTCGAAGGTGTTCGTCGAGCCCTTCGGTCCCCACCACCGCGACAGCTGCTCCGGGTCGCTGAATGCCTGGTACAGCCGGTCTCGGGAGGTGTCGAAGCGCCGAGAGGAGACGATGTCTCGGGACTCCTCGAGCACCCGCCCCAGCCTGTCGAAGTGTTCCGCCGTGCCTCCCTCACGTGAGCGCATCCCATCCTCACCGTCGAGGAAGGTGGCTTGCTCGGTGAACACCATCCTCGTCCCGCCTGTCTTCGTCGCGTGCAACTCCACCGTGGCCAGTGACACGGACAGGTGCTTGTCGCCCACGTGCATGTCGTAGACGTAGACCAGTCGCTCGTCGGGGATGATGGAGTGGTAGCGCGCGGTGAAGACACTCGTGTGGCGCCCCTCGAACTGTCCGTGGAGCAGCTCCGTTCCGCCCACGCGGAAGTCGAGCTCACGCTTCACGAGGCGCCACCGCTCAGGCGGACCGATGAACCACTGGGCCTTCATCTCCACGTCGGCCCAGGCCGCGAAGACCCGGGCAGGAGAGGCTTTGTACGTGCGCTCGATGCTGAATGTGCCGTGAACGGCGGGACGTGCCTTCATGAGCTGCCCTTCTTTCGGGGGGAAGGCGTGGGGGATTCGGGGCCATCCAGCAAATCGCCCAAGCGGTCGAAGCGGCGCTCCCACAGGCCGCGCCGCGCGGAAATCCAGTCCTCGGCCACGCGCAGCCCCTCTGGCTGGATGTGACAGGAGCGCACACGCCCGACCTTCTCCGTGCGCACCAGGCCGCTCTCCTCGAGCACCTGGAGGTGCTGAACGACCGCCGCGAGGGTGATGTCGAGCGGCTTCGCCAGGTCGCTGACCGACAACGAGCCCTGACTCAGGCGCTCGACAATGGCTCTCCGCGTGGAGTCACCCAGCGCCTGGAACACCCGGTCTACGGCGCCATGGTTTAGCATGGGCTTAAGTATGCGCTGTGCGCCCTGACTGTCAAGCTGCGGCTTAAGTGTTCGGTGCGGGCTTCAAGCTGCACGGCGACTGTGGAGTCATCGTGCAGGCTGCAATGCGCGCGGCGGCCAGCGCTGCCCAACCCCGCGATAGTCCTACGGATTCGTCAGAGGGTGGATGGTACGCGCGGTGCTCAGTGGATGGGCACCCATGTTGTCCATCGACTCCACTCAGCTGCTTCTCTCCCTGCTCCTCCGGCAGGCCGATGCGTCCCTGCCTGCTGCCGACACCACGGCCAACGACTCGGCGGCGACCCGCTTACTCTCCCGGGTCCAGCCCGAGGGCGGCGTCGATGTGTACTTCGCCCACAACTTCAACCGCCCCGCGAACAAGGCCAGCTTCCTCCCCGGCACCGGCACGTCCGCCAAGCGCGATGGCGAGGTGTCCATCAACCTGGCCTCGCTGGGGCTGAGCGCCGAGCCCGCTCCCGTGGGCTTCAAGGTGCTCCTGGGCTTTGGAACGGGGGCGGAGGTGGTGCACTCGGCGGAGCCCGAGGGTGTCGCCTCTGGACCTGCTGCGTGGCGCTACGTCCAACAGGCGTCCGTGTCCTTCGCCACGGGGCCGCTGACCCTGGAGGCGGGGCTGTATCCCAGCCACATCGGGCTCGAGTCGTTCCAATCCCAGCTCAACTGGACGTACACCCGCTCGTGGATGGGCGAGTACTCGCCCTATTACCAGACGGGCATCAAGGGGACCTGGGCCTTCGACCCGGCGTGGAGCGCGCAGCTTCAAGTCCTCAATGGCTGGCAGACCGTGGGTGACAACAACCGCGGGCTCGCCGTGGGCACTCAAGTGGCCTACGCGGGCGAGCGCCTCTCCGCGGCCCTCAACACCTTCATCGGCGAGGAGGGCGCCACGGGCGACGAGGGGCTGCGCCTCTTCGCGGACGCGGTGGCGACGTTTCGTGTCCTGCCCTCGCTGTGGCTCGCCGCGACCGCGGATGTGGGGACACAGCGTCTTCCCTCGGGAACTCGCGCGAACTGGTGCGCGGCGGGGCTCAATGCCCGGGTGCTGCTCGCGGAGCCCGTGGCGCTCGCCGCGCGTGTCGAGGCCTACCGGGATGCCGATGGCTTGATGACCGGCGTCGCGCAGACCTTGTCGAGCGGGACCGTCACGCTCGAGGTGAAGCCCGCGGAGCAGCTCA
This sequence comes from Myxococcus sp. AS-1-15, assembly GCF_020037055.1. Classification (NCBI taxonomy): domain Bacteria; kingdom Pseudomonadati; phylum Myxococcota; class Myxococcia; order Myxococcales; family Myxococcaceae; genus Myxococcus; species Myxococcus sp. AS-1-15. The sequence continues at coordinate 2,537 of NZ_JAIQDF010000002.1, forward strand.
CCCTCAAGCTGGAGGCACGGCATGACCGCTCGACGGAGGCGGTGTTCGCGGGCCGCGCCACGGCCGATGACGGCTCGCCCGTGCCGAAGGACACCGAGACGCTCGTCGTGCTCGGCGCCACCGCCTTCTTCTGATGTGCCCCCGGAGACCTTCCATGGATTTCGTCCTCGTCCTCGTCACCGTCGGATTCTTCACCCTCGCGCTTGGCTACACCCATGGCTGTGAACGGCTCTGAGCGCACCCTGCCCGCTTTCGTGCACCCCGCCGGATGCTCCCTCGCGCCGTGCACTTCGCTCATGCGCAGCTCCACTCCAAGCCTCACCCGGAGTCCCCACTCATGACCTTCGAATACGCCGCCGGCGCCGTGCTCGCCGTCCTGCTCACCGTCTACCTCGTCTATGCCCTGCTCCGTCCCGAGCGCTTCTGAGGGCCCTCTCCAATGACTCTCATCGGCTGGCTGCAAGTCCTGTTGTTCTTCGCCCTCCTGCTCGCGCTGACGAAGCCGCTGGGTGTCTATCTCTTCCGTGTCTTCGAGTCCGAGGCGCGGCCCCTTCCTCGCGTGCTCGGCCCCTTGGAGCGGGGGTTGTTGCGCCTGAGTGGCGCGAGCGAGCGGCGTGAGCAGACCTGGGTGGAGTACTGCGGGGCCCTGCTGGCCTTCAGCCTGGTGAGCCTGCTCATCCTCTACACCCTCCAGCGGGCGCAACACCTGCTGCCCTTCAATCCCCAGAAGCTCGGCGCCGTGGGGCCCGAGCTCGCCTTCAACACCGCCGCCAGCTTCGTCACCAATACCAACTGGCAGTCGTATGCCGGTGAGTCCACCCTGAGCTACCTCACGCAGATGGCGGGCCTGGCGTGGCAGAACTTCGTCTCCGCCGCCGCGGGGCTCGGAGTGGCGCTGGCGCTCGCTCGCGGCTTCACCCGACGACCGGGGCCCGAGGGCTCGAAGACGCTCGGCAACTTCTGGGTCGACCTGGTGCGCGGCACGCTCTACGTGCTGCTGCCTCTGTGCTTCGTCGTCGCCCTGTTCTTCGTCTCGCAGGGGATGCTGCAGAACCTCGCTCCCTATCACTCGCTGACGACGCTCGAGGGCGGGACGCAGACGCTCGCGATGGGACCGGTGGCCTCGCAGGAGGCCATCAAGATGCTCGGCACCAACGGCGGTGGCTTCTTCAACGCCAACAGCGCCCACCCGTTCGAGAACCCGACGCCGCTCACCAACCTGGTGCAGATGCTGCTTATCTTCGCCATCCCCTCGGCGCTCACCTACACCTACGGGAAGATGACCGGTGACACGAAGCAGGGCTGGGCCCTCTTCGCCGCCATGTCGTTCCTGTTCTTCGTGGGAGTGCTCGCCGCCTACTCCGCCGAGGTCCAGCCCAACGCCGCCGTGTCCGCCGCGCAGGTGGCCCACGTCGGCAACATGGAGGGCAAGGAGGCGCGCTTCGGCACCGCCGCGTCCACGCTCTTCGCCGTCGTCACCACCGATGCATCGTGCGGCGCCGTCAATGCCATGCATGACAGCTTCAATCCACTGGGCGGGCTCGTGCCGCTCGTCAACATGCAGCTGGGCGAGGTCATCTTCGGCGGCGTGGGCGCGGGCCTCTACGGCATCCTCATCATGGTCGTGCTCTCTGTCTTCATCGCCGGACTGATGGTGGGCCGCACCCCCGAGTACCTGGGCAAGAAAATCGAGGCCCGGGAGATGAAGCTCGCGATGCTCTACGTGCTCATCTTCCCGCTGTTCATCCTCGGGCTGTCCGCCGTCGCGGCCGTGCTCCCCCAGGGCGTGTCCTCGCTCAACAACGCGGGACCGCATGGCCTGTCTGAAATCCTCTACGCGTTCACCAGTGGCACGGCCAACAACGGCAGCGCGTTCGCGGGCCTCAACGCGAACACCCCGTTCTGGAACATCTCACTGGGGCTGGCCATGCTCGGCGGGCGCTTCCTGATGATTGTCCCCGCGCTCGCCATCGCCGGCTCCATGGTGGGCAAGAAGGTGGTGCCCGCGGGGCCCGGCACCTTCCCGACGAACGGCGTCCTCTTCACCGGCCTCCTGGTGAGCATCGTCGTCATCGTCGGCGCGCTCACCTTCTTCCCCGCCCTCTCCCTGGGCCCCATCGTCGAGCACTTCCTCGCCGGGGCCGGAAAGGTCTACTGAGCCATGAGCTCCTCGTCCTCGAAGCCCGCGTCACTCTTCGACGCGTCACTGCTCAAGCCCGCGCTGCTCGACAGCCTCAAGAAGCTCCACCCCCGGGATGTGGCTCGAAACCCCGTCATGTTCGTGGTGTGGGCCGGTAGCCTGCTCACCACCGTGCTGGTGGTGAAGGACCTCGTGTCGCCGCGCACCGACGGCGCGCCCCTCTGGTTCACCGTGTCCGTGGCCCTGTGGCTGTGGTTCACCGTCCTCTTCGCCAACTTCGCCGAAGCGGTCGCCGAGGGGCGCGGCAAGGCTCAGGCGGGGGCCCTGCGCAAGATGCGCAAGGACACCACCGCGCGCCGTCTTTCCGAGGGGCGCGAGGAGCGGGTGCCCGCGCCTGACTTGCGCAAGGGCGACCTGGTCGTCTGCGAGGCTGGAGACCTCATCCCGGGCGACGGCGAGGTGGTGGAGGGCATCGCCAGCGTGGATGAGTCCGCCATCACCGGCGAGTCCGCGCCCGTCATCCGTGAGTCCGGCGGTGACCGCTCCGCGGTGACCGGCGGCACCAAGGTGCTGTCGGACCGCATCGTCGTGCGCATCGCCGTCAACCCGGGCGAGTCCTTCCTCGACCGCATGATTGGTCTGGTGGAGGGCGCGGCCCGGCAGAAGACGCCCAATGAAGTCGCGCTGCACATCCTCCTCGTCGGGCTCACGGTGGTGTTCCTGCTGGCGTGCGTGTCGCTGGTGCCGCTCGCGCTCTACTCGGGTGTGCCGCTGTCGGGCACCGCCGTGGTGGCGCTCCTCGTGTGCCTCATCCCCACCACGATTGGCGGACTCCTGAGCGCCATCGGCATCGCCGGGATGGACCGGCTGTTGCGCAAGAACGTCCTCGCCATGAGCGGCCGAGCCGTCGAGGCGGCGGGTGATGTCGACACGCTGCTGCTCGACAAGACGGGCACGATTACACTCGGCAACCGCATGGCCACGGAGCTGCTGCCCATGCCCGGCGTGCGCCTGGAGGAGCTGGCCGAGGCCGCTCAGCTCGCGAGCCTGGCCGATGAGACCCCCGAGGGACGCTCCATCGTCACGCTGGTCAAGGACACCTACAAGCTGCGTCCTCGCGAGCTCCTGGCGCACCAGGCGACGTTCGTTCCCTTCACCGCGCAGACGCGGATGAGCGGGTGTGACCTGGTGGAGCCTCACGCGCGCAGCATCCGCAAGGGCGCGGTGGATGCCATCGTCAAGCATGTGCAGGGGCAGGGCGGCCCGGTGCCTTCGGAGCTGGCGCTGGCCGCGGGACGTATCGGAGACGCGGGCGGGACGCCGCTTGCTGTCGCGGAGGGCTCGCGACTGCTCGGCATCATCCACTTGAAGGACGTGGTGAAGGGCGGCATCCGCGAGCGCTTCGACCGCTTCCGCGCCATGGGCATCCGCACGGTGATGATCACGGGCGACAACCCTCGCACCGCCGCGGCGATTGCCCGTGAGGCCGGCGTGGATGACTTCCTCGCGGAGGCGACTCCCGAGGCCAAGCTCGCGCTCATCCGTACCGAGCAGGCCAAGGGCAAGCTGGTGGCGATGACGGGCGATGGCACCAACGACGCTCCCGCGCTCGCTCAGGCCGATGTCGGCGTGGCGATGAACACCGGCACCCAGGCGGCGAAGGAGGCGGGGAACATGGTCGACCTCGACTCCAATCCGACCAAGCTGCTGGAGGTCGTGGAGGTGGGCAAGCAGCTCCTGATGACTCGGGGCACGTTGACCACGTTCTCCATCGCCAATGACGTGGCGAAGTACTTCGCCATCCTGCCGGCGCTGTTCATGGGTGTGTTCCCCCAGATTGCTCCGCTCAACGTCATGGGGCTGACGTCGCCCTTCAGCGCCATCCTCGCCGCCGTCATCTTCAACGCGCTCATCATCATCGCGCTCATTCCCCTGGCGCTGCGCGGTGTGCGCTACCGGCCGCTCGGCGCGGCGGCGCTCCTGCGGCGCAGCCTGCTCATCTACGGGCTTGGCGGCGTCATCGTTCCCTTCGTCGGCATCAAGGCCCTCGACGTGCTGCTCACGGCCGTCGGTCTCGCTTGAGGACTGGTCATCATGGTCTCCACTCTCGTAACCGCGCTTCGTGTTGGTGTCGTCACCCTGGTGCTCACGGGCTTGCTGTATCCCCTTGCTGTCACCGGCGTGGCCTCGCTGCTCTTCCCCTCCGAGGCCCATGGCTCCCTCGTGAAGGACGAGCAGGGCCGTGTCGTGGGGAGCGCCCTCATCGGTCAGGGGTTCACTCGCGCGGACTACTTCCAGCCGCGCCCCTCGGCCGCCGGGAGTGGCTACGACGCGGCCGCGTCCTCGGGGAGCAACCTGGGGCCCACTTCGCAGAAGCTCCGCGACCGTGTCTTGGCCGAGGCCTCGCGGCTGCGTCGTGAGAATCCGGATGCGCAGGGCGCTGTTCCCGCGGAGTTGGTCACCACGTCCGCGTCCGGGCTGGACCCGCACCTGTCGCCGGAGGCGGTGCGGTGGCAGGTGCCTCGTGTCGCGAAGGCTCGCGGCGTGGCTCCGGAGCGCGTGCTGGCCGTGGTGGGCTCGCATGTGGAGGGGCGTACTTTCGGCGTGCTCGGCGAGCCTCGGGTGAATGTGCTGTTGCTGAACCTCGCGCTGGACCGACAGTTCGGTCGTCCGGCCGTCGAGCCCGGGGTCCCGATGGGTGGCGCGGTGGCTCCATCCGCCACGCCCACCCGGGGCTCGGGCAGCCCGTGAGGGCTGGGCTGTCGTCCGCAGCGTCGAGGACGGTCGACATCATGGCGCTGGAGCCGTCGACGGGAGTTGCTTCGTCGTCGAGAGTCGAGGACGTTCGCCGTCATGGCATTCGAAGGGCGTCGTGTCTCCTTGTCGAATCGAGGTCCTTCGACCTTCATCATGGGCCGGGTCGATGAGCGCTGAGCTGACTCGGCATGTGATTCGTTTGTCGCGCTCCGAGGTTCTCGGATGACCCCCCGTCGCTCGCGTGCGGAGGACTTCCTGGAGCTGGTCGAGCGCGGCCGGCGCGGTCGGCTCAAGCTCTACATCGGCTTCGCGGCCGGCGTCGGCAAGACGTACCGCATGCTCGAAGAGGCCCATGCGCTGAAGCGGCGCGGCGTGGACGTGGTGCTCGGCTTCGTGGAGACCCACGGACGCAAGGAGACCGAGGCCCTGGTCGCTGGACTCGAGGCCGTGCCTCGCAAGACGTACTCCTATCGCGACGTCCTCGTCGAGGAGATGGACCTGGAGGCGGTCCTCGCTCGCAAGCCCCAGGTCGCTGTCGTCGACGAGCTGGCTCACACCAACCTCCCCCTGTGCCGACATCGCAAACGCTACCAGGATGTCCAGGCGCTCCTCGACGCGGGCATCAACGTCATCGGCGCCTTCAACGTGCAACACCTCGAGAGCCTCAATGACCTGGTGGAACGCACCACCGGCGTCGTCGTCCGGGAGACGCTGCCCGACAGCTTCCTCAAGGGCGCTGACCAGGTCGTGAACCTGGACCTCGCCGTGGAAGACCTCCACGAACGACTCAAGGCCGGGAAGATCTACGCCGAGGACAAGGTGCCCCATGCCCTGGAGCGCTTCTTCACCGGCGAGAACCTGTCCACCCTTCGCGAGCTCGCCCTCCGCGAGGTCGCCGAGAGCCTGGACCGCGCCACCTCCGGACTGTCCTCCCGCTCCGGCGAAGACGAACCTCGCAAGGGCGCGTCCTGGGGCCGGGTGCTGGTCGCCATGTCCAGCCATCCTCCTCGCGCGGCCACCCTCCTGCGTCGGGGCTCGCGCATGGCCGGTCGGCTGAACACGGACTGGTTCGTCGTCTATGTCGAGACGCCTCGCGAGGCGCCCCACCTCATCGACGCCGAGGCGCAACGCCACCTGCTGGCCAACATCGAGAAGGCTCGCGAGCTGGGCGCCGAGGTGGTTCGTCTTCGCTCGAAGGACCCCGTCGAGGCCATCCTCGACTTCGCCCGCTCCCATGGCGTCGGCCACATCATGGTGGGCCGCTCGCACCAGCCCTGGTGGAAGCGCGCGCTGGGCCGCGCCGCGGATGTGCGGCTGCTCCGTGAAGGCGAGGGCTTCGACATCCATGTCGTCGCCTTCGAGCCCTCCTCCGAGGAGAAACGTCCATGACCCTGCGGATGCGATTGCTGCTGGCGCAGGCGCCCCTCGCGCTCGCGCTCGCGCTGGTGGGCCTGGTCGCCGTCATCACCCTGGCCCGCTTGGGGCGCTCCGGTCAGCGCATCCTCCAGGACAACTACCGCAGCGTCCTGGCCGCCCAGCGGATGACCGAGCAACTGGAGCGCATGGACAGCGCCGCCCTCTTCATCGTCGCCGGTGAACGCGAACGGGGGCAGTCCCAGCAGGCTTCGCAGCGTCAGGTCCTGGAGGCCGAGCTGCGGCTGCAGGAGGGCAACATCACCGAGCCCGGTGAAGCCGAGTCCACCCGCCGGCTGCGCGCGGGCTGGGAGCGCTATGTGGCCGCTTATGACGCGTTCCTCTCGCTGTCGTCTCCCGAGGAGCAGAAGGCGGCTTACTTCCGGAGCATCGAGCCCGCGTTCCGCGAGGTGAGGGACGCGGCCTCCTCCGTCCTGGCGCTCAATCAGGACGCGATGGTGCACAAGAGCGAGGCGCTGCGTCGACAGAGTGACCGCGTGAACACGCTGATGGTGCTCGCGGTGCTGGTCGCGTTCGCAGTCGGATTGTTCGCCTCCACGTCCCTCACACATCGCGCGCTGCGGCCCGTGTCCGTGCTGTCCCAGGCCGTGCAGCGGCTGGGGCGCGGGGATTACGCCGTGCGCGCCACGGTGGAGGGCTCGGATGAAATCGCGCGGCTGGGCGAGGACTTCAACTCCATGGCCGAGGCGCTCCAGCAGTACCGACAGAGCAGCCTGGGGGAGTTGCTCCAGGCCCAGGCCGCGTCCCAGGCCGCCATCGATAGCCTCCCCGACCCGGTGGTGGTGTTCGGCGCGGATGGCGGGCTGCTCAACGTCAACCGCTCGGCCGAGGACGTGCTCAAGCTGGGGCTCGAAGGCGGCGGGGATGTGCTCGGGCGCGTGGTGCCGGAGGCGCGCGACGTGCTGGAGCGCGTGCGGGGACACGTGCTCGGAGGCAAGGGCGCCTATCAGCCTCGGGGCTACGAAGAGGCGGTGCGTGTGCCGCTCACCGAGGGCGACCGGTGGCTCCTGCCTCGCGCCAGCCCCGTGTATGGCGAGACGGGCGAGGTGGTGGGCGCCACGGTGATTCTCCAGGACGTGACGCGGCTGCGACGGTTCGATGAGCTGAAGAACGACCTGGTGGCCACCGTGGCCCATGAGTTCCGCACGCCCCTCACATCCCTGCGCATGGCCGTGCACCTGGTGGCCGAGGGCATGGTGGGGCCCGTGACGGAGAAACAGGCGGACCTGCTCTTCGCGGCGCGCGAGGATTGTGAGCGGTTGCAGGGCATCGTCGATGACCTGCTCGATTTGTCTCGCATCCAGGCGGGACAGCTCCGGCTCGAAGTCCGCCGCGTGTCCGCCGAGGAGCTGGTGCAGGCGGCGCTCGACTCGCAGCGCTCGGCGGCGGAGGAGCGTGGGGTGCGGCTGTCCCGGCTCGTGGGGCTGGAGGTGGAGACCGTGGACGTGGACCCGGAGCGGATGGGGCTCGTGCTCGGCAACCTGGTGGGCAATGGCGTGAAGCACACTCCCGCGGGGGGCGAGGTGGAGGTGCGGGTGGCTCGCGATGGCGCGCGCGTCCGCTTCGAGGTGCGCGACACCGGGGAGGGCGTCGCCCTGGAGCAACAGGCGCGCATCTTCGAGAAGTTCTATCGCGCGCCAGGGGCTCCCGCGGGCGGCGCGGGGCTCGGGCTGTCCATCGTGAAGGAGATCGTCCAGGCCCATGGCGGAGAGGTTGGCGTCATCAGCGCGCCTGGGCGGGGAAGTACGTTCTGGTTCACCCTGCCGGGGCAGGCCTCGTGAGGTGACGCGCGGTCTTGCCAGGTCCAACTCCCGAGGCAGGAGGGAACGACACGGGTGTGCCTGGCCTGCCTCGAGAGCGGAGAGGGGGCCTCGACGGCCCCGTGGGGGAGTGCGCGTCCGCCGCTACACCGTGGCGCCGCCCCAGTCCTTCATCTCCTCGCGACGAATCCTCGAGGCCTCGCGGACCAGGTCCTTGCACGACATGCCGAGCTCCTTCTCGGTGACGTTCTTCGCCACCTGCGGAAGGATGTTCTTCTCCTCGTCCGCGACGTGCCGTTTGACGACCTTCTCCAGCGCGTCCACCTTCAGCTTCACCGCGTTCATGTCGTCGCGCATCCGCACGATGTCGCCCAGCAGTTGCGTCATCTCCTGGTGCTCCTCCTCCGCGTGCTGGATCTTCTCGTCGCCCACCACGCGCGTGGCCTTCGGATAGACCCAGCGCTCCTCGATGGTGCTGTGCAGCATCAGCGCCTCCGCGAGCTGGAGGCAGAGCTCCTTGCGGCTCGTGTCGTCCGAGGCGTTGCGGAACGCGAGGAACAGCGCGTCGACTTCGCGGTGCTGCTGAATCAACAGGTCGATGACGTCCACGGGTGCCGTCCTTTCAGTGGGGTCGCTCCTCAACGGTCCGCACCGCTCCGGACCCCGGCAATCACTCGCCACGCCGTGCACGCTCCCTCGTCCCAGCCTTCGCGCGGAGGAGGGCAGGGGAGCGCTCCACTCGGAGCAGAGGGCCTGGCGGCCGCACTCCGAGTCGGGGCCGGACTGGAAATCACGAGGGATGCCCGAATTCTTGAAAACTGACGAAACTTCCGCTGCCCACCCGGGAGAATGGGGAGCAGGACGCATTTCCCCCACCCCAACCCAGTGAACCCGGCAGGGTCCGCGCCGCTCCGTGAGGCGTGTGCGGACGCCGGACCCCAACCAGGACCCCCCCATGGGAATCGGCAGCATCATCGGTGGCGCGGCGGAGGCCGCCCGGCGAGCAGCGGAAGCGGCGAAGCGCGCGGCGGAGGCGGCGGCGAAGCGCGCGGCGGAGGCGGCGGCGAAGAAGGCCGCGGAGGCGGCGGCGAAGGCGAAGCAGGCGAAGGAGCAGATCGAATCGGTCGCCAAGAACCGCACGCAGGACGTCTTCGAGCGGGGCGAGGGGCTGGTCGAGGGCGCTCGCGACCTGAAGCAGCAGGTGCGCGAGACCACGGGCGATGTCTTCGAGGGCGTGAAGTCCACGGCGGGCAGCGCCCTGCGTGACACCGTGCAGAAGGCGGGCCCCGTGCTCGACACGGCGACGGACATCGCGGCGGGCGGGCTCGACAAGCTGGGGCAGGCCATCCAGGACGCGCCAGCGCCCAACCCGCTGCAGGGCATCACCCAGGACATCGCCGGTGGCGTCCTCCAGGGCGCTGCGGACGTGGTCCGGGACCCGGTGGAGACCGCGGGCGAAATCAAGCAGGCGCTCAGCCTCAACCACCAGGTCGACCAGCTCAAGCCGGGCGAGAGCGTCTCCGTGGGGCTCAACGGTGAGGCGGATGTCTCCGGTGTCGGCGTCACCGCCAAGGGCGACCTGGCCGTCAGCCGCAGCGCCGAGGAGGGCGGTGGCTACACCGTCTCCGTGAGCGGAGAGGTGGGCGCGGGCGTCATCGCGAAGCTGGGCGCGAAGGGCGCCGCGGACGCGAGCGCCAGTGCCTTCGCCACGGCCGGCGCCAAGGTGGAGTTCCAGTTCGACACCGCGGAGGAGGCCAAGCGCGCCACGAAGATCATCGCGGCCTCGGCCGCCACGGCGGGGGCCTCGGCGAGCAACCCGCTGCTCGGCCAGGGGGTGAACCAGGTGCTGGGAGATCCGCTGTCGGACCTCGCGGGCCTGGGCGACAAGGTGAGCGCGGTGGAGCTCCAGCTGGGCGCGGAGGCGAGCGTCTCGGGTGAGCTGGGCATGAAGGGCCTGCCGGAGGTGCTCAGCGCGGGCGCGAGCGCGGGCGTGAGCGCCAATCAGGGCACCACGGCGCGCATCGAGATGGAGAACGGCCAGCCGAAGTCGCTGAAGCTCACGCAGTCGCTGGAGATTTCGGGCAACGCGGGCGCGAGCGCGGGCCTGGGGATTCCGAGCCAGGGCGAGGGTGGCACCAGCGCGTCACTGCCGACGAATGCCTCCGCGGGAGTCCAGGGCTCGCTGAAGGTGGAGCTGGAGCAGAGCATCGACCTGCCCGAGAACTTCAACCCGGCCGACTTCCTCAAGGACCCGAAGGGCACCGCGCGCGAGGTGGGCCAGACGGCCCTCCAGACGCACGAGGCGAAGCTGACGCTCACCGACTCGCGCCAGGGTTCCGCGCAGGCGCTCGGTCTGGGCGGGAGCGCGGGTCGCGAGGTGAAGGCGGAGATCAGCGGCAACCTCCAGGACATCGCGCGCAGCGGTGCGTTCAGCAGCATCGCGAACGGCGACGTGGGCCAGGCGGTGACGCAGCTCCGCGACAAGGTCGACATCAAGGCCACCGTGCAGGACAAGACCACGGTGAACGGTGACATCGGCGTCGGCGTGCACGCGGGCGTGGGCGGTGGCGAGGTGGGGCTCACCACCGAGCGCACCCACGTGGGCGAGGAGCGCGAGCTCAACGCCGCGCAGCTCGCGGAGCTGTACCTCACGCAGCGCTGGTCCGCGGGCATCCCGGGCTGACGCGCAACGCCGGGCGCGAGGGGCGCGCGCGCCCGGTGTCCCGTCTCACGGAAGGCTGGAGGCGCACGGTCGCGCCCGGTGTGGCGTTGGCTCATGCTCGGCCTGGCGCCGGCTCGTGCTCGGGCGCCTCATATCGCCTCATATGACGGGGACTCGTGCCCCTGGTCACCGCCCCGTGCGAGACCTGTCCATCTTCCGCAAGACACGGGCTGCCCGTGGGCTCAGCTGTCTGCCTTGCCTCCGGATTCGTACTTCTTGCGCTTGCGCCACAGCGTGGACGCGTCGATGCCGAGCACCTTCGCGGCCTCGTCCAGCGTGGGCGCGGAGGCCATGACCCGCAGCGTGTGCTCGCGCTCCACCTCCTCCAGCGTGTGCGGCCCGCCCAACGCCACCACCGTGCCCGCCGCCGCGGCGATGCGGTCCGGGAACGCCTGCGGCTCCAGGACTCCCGCGGGCCACACGATGAGCGCCCGCTCGATGGCGTTTCTCAGCTCACGCACGTTGCCCGGCCATGGGTACGCGAGCAGCATCTGCTCCGTCGCGGGCGACAGCTCCGGCGTCACCGGCCGCTGTCCTGTCCTCGCGAAGAACGCCACGAAGCGCCTCGCCAACGCGAGCAGGTCCTCGGGCCGCTCACGCAGCGAGGGCAGCTTCACCTCGATGACGTTGAGCCGGTAGAACAGGTCCTCGCGGAACCGTCCCTCCGCCACGTCCTTCTCCAGGTCCCGGTTCGTCGCCGCCACCACCCGCACGTCCGCCTTGCGCGTGCGGCCTTCTCCCAGCCGCTCGAACTGCTTCTCCTGGAGGAAGCGCAAGAGCTGCGCCTGGAGCGACGGGCTCATCTCCGCGATTTCATCCAGGAACAGCGTGCCGCCCTCCGCCTGCTCCACGCGGCCGGGCTGGTCCTTCACCGCTCCCGTGAACGCGCCTCGCACGTGGCCGAACAGCTCGCTCGCCAGGAGCTGCTCCGACAACGTCGGACAGTTCACCGTGACGAAGGGCCTGCGCCTGCGCACGCTCATCGAGTGCAGGGCTCGCGCGAGCACGCCCTTGCCCGTGCCGCTCTCTCCTCGCAGCAGCACCGCCGCGTCGGAGGTCGCCGCTCGCGACACCAGCCCTATCGCCGCGTGCATCACGGGAGAGGAGGTGTCCAGCGTGGCCTCCGGCACCGCCTGCGCGAGCTGTCCCTCGAGGCTCTCCAGCTGCGAGGACAGCGCCCGGTGCTCCCGTGAGCGGTCCAGCACGTGTCTTATCTGCGCGGGCGTGAAGGGCTTGGGCAGATAGTCGCGCGCGCCCCGGCGCACCGCCTCCACCGCCGTGTCGAACGTCGCGTACGCGGTGATGAGCACCACGTCCAGGTTCGGTGACTCCGCGAGCAGGCGGGGCAGCAGGTCCAGGCCACTCGCGGTCCCCAGCTTCAGGTCGACGAACGCCAGGTCCGCGGGCCCCTGGGCGAGCGCCGCCAGCGCCGCCTCCGGCGTGGCCGCCTCTCGCACTTCGCAGCCGAAGCCCTCCAGGCAGACCCGCAGCGTGTGGCGGATGTTGCGCTCGTCATCCACCACCAACACCCGCATCGGCCGCTCGCCGGAAACCGGGGTCGGCTCCATCCGTGCATCCATGCGTTGATTCTAAGTGCATCGGCCGCGCCCGGCCGTGTCTCGTTGGGGCTCGTGAGTCGTGTCGGGGACTTCCGCGCACCGCACCGTGCGATGCGCAACCCCGGGGCCGCTCCCGTCGTGCAGGCTGCAACCCGGGCCGCCACTTCTTCACACCCGCGACAACGAATCCTGGCGCGTCCCCCCTCATTCCGGTGGAACATGGGGCCATGGGTCCGAACGGGAACGAGGGGGAAGCGGAGAACATCTTCACCCGGGACAGGGCGCCCACCCGCAGCCAGAAGCGCGTCCGCCAGACGGTGACGCTGGGCCTCGTCGTGCTGGTGCTCGCCGGGGTGTGGGCCTACCTCCAGGGCGGAGAGAATCGCGCGCTGAACGCCTTGTCCCCCGCGCAGCGCGAGGCGCTCTTCCAGGAGACCCGCGACGACATCCGCCTGCTGTGCATGGGCGACGCCGGGCCCAAGCTCCTCAAGCGCTGCCAGAAGCAGGCAGAGTTCCTCACGCGCTTCTCCGAGTGCGACGAGGCGTGCCGACAGGAGCTCGCGCCCCTGTTGCAGCAGGCCATGCGCTGACGTCGAGCGGGTGGGCCCTTGCGCGATGCATGGCTTCGCGCGCGCCTGCTTGCCGAATGCAAGGGTCCTGGACCTCGGTGATAGGAGCCCTGCTCGGAGGTGGCCTCGTGCCCTGGCGGCACGGGGTTTGCCCCTGGGGAGCCCATGCGTCCCGAGCTCCGTCTGGTCCCTGACTCCACTCCCCAGGCCCCCTCGGCGCCGCCCTCCCTGGCGAGCCCCTGGTGGAGGGACCTGCTCTGCATCCTCGCGCTGGGGGCCTCCCTGGCGCTCGTCGTGGGCTGGTTGGGCTCGGAGCGCCGCGCCGTGCTGTCCCTGGAGCCCGATGAGCGTGCCCTCGTGTTCCAGGAGTCGTGGGACGGCTTCCAGCAGCTGTGCTCGGCGCCTTCTCCGCCCGGCCTGATTCCTCGCTGCCGGGAGCAGGCCCGCTTCCTCCTGCTGTTCCCCGAGTGCCAGGGGACCTGTCAGGAGCAGGCCCGGCTGCACGGTCGGGCCCTTCGCTGACCGCGGTCCGCCAGCGCGGCTCGAACACGCTTCCAGTCCGCGACTCCGGAGCGCCGCGTCCGCGCTGCGGTGGCTCGACGCTCCGGTGAGCTCCTCCCACGGAATTCCGCCCTCGTGCCGGGGCTGGCATGCGTCCCCGACGTCGCGAGCGCCCTGGCGTGTCACGTCCCTCGTGGGCGCCGGGCGCGGTTTGCAGTCATCGCGGTCGGAGCGGAATGACACGGCGCTCGGAGGGAGACCTCGCGTGTCGCGAGGCTCGGTGGCCCTCGAGGTTGCGGTCTGCACGGTGGGGCCGAGCTCGCTCGGGGAAAAGTGGCCGGATTCCGGGCGTCTGGTGGTGGGGGTGGTCGGCACGGTGGATGCGATGGAGGTGCCTCGTGCCGGGCGATGTGCGGCCCGGTCCTTGGGAGGACTTCATGGTGCTGCGTCGATTCGTGAGGTCGATGGTTCGTCGGGAGGCTCGGCGTGAGCCTGGCCTGTTGCTCGGGGAGGCGCCGCTCAAGGCGGTGCGTCTGCTGGGCGCGGAGCGGCTGGCCGAGGCGCGTGGGCGTGCGGAGCATGCCTTGAAGGGGGCTCGGCGGTGCTCGTGCTGCCGAGGGTTGCTGGAGCATCTGCATGACCGGCTCGGCTCCACGTTGTTCCTGGATGATGACCCGGAGCAGCTCGCGCGGGCGTTCGACGCGGAGGAGCGCGATGGGTTCACGGCTCGCGTGCTGGCGGCGTGCATCGTCCTGTCGGGTCGCGAGCGGGTGGCGGCTCCGGCGCTCTGAGGTTCACGGTGGTGGGCCCGGGACTGCTCGGGCCGTGGGAGGTCGTCATGTTGAGGTGGACCGAGTTCCTGGAGGTCGAGGCCATCCGTCCGTCGCTGCGGGCGCGGGAGCGGGTGGGCGTGCTGCACGAGCTGGCGGGGATGATGGCGGATGAGGCGGGAGTGCCTGCTCGCGAGCTCGCCGTGCACCTGCTGGCGCGGGAGCAGCTCGGCTCGACGGCGATGGAGGGCGGCGTGGCGGTGCCGCACTGTCGACATGCTCGCGCCGGACGCATCGTGACGTGTCTGGGCATCCATCGGGGCGGGCTGGCCTTCGGTGAGCCCGAGGATGGACTGGTGCGCATCTACGTGGGCCTGGTGTCGCCGCCGGATACCGGGGGCCTGCACCTCAACGTGCTCTCCCGCATCGCCACGTTGCTGCATGACGCGCGTGTTCGTGACGCGCTGATGGCGGCGGCCTCTCCGGCGGCGGTTCGCGCGCTGCTGGTTCGCGCGGAGGAGGAGGTGCTCCCGCTTCGCGGTGAAGTGGCCGTGGCGCGCTGAGTCGTGCCCTCGGAGGCGAGGCTGTTGTTGCTCGCGTGGCAGCGCGTCTCGTGACTCGCGCTTGTTCGGGTGTCGCGAGTCCTGGTTTGGGCGCGCCCTGAGAACCTGAGAGGAGCGGGGTGGCTCGGACCTGGTCCGGAAAAACGCGAGAGAAGTGTGTAGTGGGCTCGAAGAATTCGCGGGGAGGGATGCGGATTCGCGAGCGCGGATGCATCTCTGCGCCGACTCGGGCGGTGGCGGCTTGCCCGAGGAGGTGCGGCATGTTGCGGTGGACGGATTTCCTGGAGGTCGACGCTGTCCGCCTGTCGTTGGAGGCGCGAGAGCGGGTGGGCGTGGTGCACGAGCTGGCGGGGCTGATGGCGGCCCGCGCCCGGGTGCCCGCGAAGGAGCTGGCGGAGCACCTGCTGGCGCGCGAGCGACTCGGCTCGACGGCGATGGCGGGGGGCGTGGCGGTGCCGCACTGCCGGCTGGTCGGTGTGCCGCGCATCGTCACGTGCGTGGGGATTCATCCGGAGGGCCTGGACTTCGGCGAGGCCAACGGCGGGCGCGTGCGCGTCTTCGTGGGGATGGTGTCTCCGCCGGACCCTGCGGGCCTGCACCTCAACGTGCTCGCGCGCATCGGCGCGCTCTTGCGCAACGCGAGGCTGCGTGAGGCGCTGCTCACCGCGCCGTCTCCGGCGGCCTTGCGCGCGCTGCTGGTCTGCGTGGAGGACGCGCACGTGAGCCAGCGCTCCGAGGCCGCCGTGGCGCGGTGGTGAGGCGCTCAGTCCTCGCGCGGACTTGTCGAGATAGCGAACAGATGGTGACGGGCCGGCCGATACGCCGGGCCTCCCGACGCGGCGCGTCCTGGTAGCGTCGCCAGCCGTGACGACGACCTCGACCACCTCGCCTCGCTGGCTGTTGTATGGCGCCTCCGGCTACACCGGCCGCCTCATCGCGGAGGAGGCCGTGCGCCGCGGCCACCGCCCCGTGCTGTCCGGCCGCTCCCGCGAGAAGCTCGCGCCCCTGGCGGAGCTGCTCGGCCTGGAGGTCCGCCCCGCGTCGCTCGACGACCCACGCCAGCTGGCCGCCGCCATGGACGGCCTGCCGCTCGTGCTCCACGCCGCCGGCCCCTTCGTCCACACCAGCGAGCCCATGCGCCTGGCGTGTCTCGCCGCCGGCGCCCACTACCTGGACATCACCGGCGAGATTCCCGTCTTCGAGGACTCCTTCCGCCACGACGCCGACGCCAAGGCCCGCGGCGTCTCGTTCATGTCCGGCGTCGGCTTCGACGTCGTCCCCACCGACTGTCTGGCCCGCTACGTCGGCGAGCAGGTCCCCGGCGCCACCGAGCTCGACATCGCCATCGCCGCCGTCTCCCAGGCCAGCGCCGGCACCACCAAGTCCGCCCTCATCCAAATCCCCGAGGGCGGCAAGGTCCGCCGCAACGGCCGGCTCGAGCCCTACCCCATGGGCCACGGCACCCGCCGCGTGCGCTTCAGCGACCGCGAGCGCTCCGTCATGCCCATCCCCTGGGGTGACCTCTCCACCGCGTTCCACACCACCGGCATCCCCAACATCACGACGTACATGGCCTTCCCCGCCAACAGCGCCCGCGTCCTGCGGTGGACCCACCCCATCCTCCGCCGCGCCCTGAAGCTCGCCCCCGTCCGCGATGGCCTGATGAAGCTCGTCGACGCCCGCGTGAAGGGCCCCGGGGCGGACCTGCGCACGTCCAGCCGCTCGTACGTCTGGGCCCAGGCCCGCGCCCCGGATGGCCGCTCCGCCCAGGCCTGGCTGGAGGTCGCCGAGGGCTACCTCTTCACCGCCCGTTCCTCCGTCCTCGCCGTGGAGGAGCTGCTCGCCCAGCCCACCCCCGGCGCCCTCACCCCCGCGGGTGCCTTCGGCGCCGACTTCGTCCTCCGCGTCGAGGGCTCCCGCCGCTTCGACGCCCTGTGATGATCCACCCAAGTCCCGGGTCCGTTTGACCCCAGACTGGTGGAAAACCGCGCGGGGCCGGTGTGTGTCAATGAGCGGGGGTCCCTTAGCAGCCGGGTCTCAGTTGGCTATCCTGCACTTCGGCGGATCACCGGTCCGTCCGAGCTTCAGGGAGTCCACGGGGCTCCTCGGAAGGATGGCGACATGGACGGGCGCTGCAGGCTCCTCGGGGAGTCGCGCTTCAACTGCCGGAACCTGGCCGGGGCGGACGGGGTGCGTGGAGACTCGGGTGGGACGGAGGCCGTTCGGTGCGCTTGAAGCTGAAGCAGAAGGTGATGCTGTCCCCGGTGGCCGCGGCGGTGCTCCTCGTGGTCCTCGTCGTGGTGGCGCTGGCGGGCGGTCCGACGTGGCTGGTGGTCGTGCTGGCGCTCCTGGCGATGGGGACGACGGCGGGGCTCGCGTGGTGGCTGCACCGTGACCTGGCCGAGCCGCTGACGCGATTGGCCGAGGTGGCGCGGCGCATCGCGCATGACGGTGATTTGTCGCAGCCGCTGGAGCTGGGGCGGCAGGACGAGGTGGGCGAGCTGAGCCGGAGCCTGCAGGTGATGGCGGACCGGCTGCGCGACGTGCCGGCGACGCTGAAGTCCGTGGTGGAGGAGCTGTCCTCGGCGGCCACGCGGCTGACGCAGGCGAGCCAGGACCAGGTGAACTTCCTGACGAACCAGTCGCGCAGCCTCACCGAGGCGAGCACCACCATCGCCGAAATCGCGCAGACCTCCAGCATGGCCGCGAGCCGCGCGGAGATGGTGCTCAAGGTGGCCGCGCAGGCGGACCAGTTCAGCTCCTCCGGGCAGCACTCCATCGAGCAGAGCGCGGAGGGCATGCAGCAGATTCGCGAGCGCGTGGGCGCGCTGGTGGGCAGCATCGCGCACCTGAGCGACCAGGCCGTGCACGCCGGCGAAATCATCAGCAGCGTGAAGGATTTGGCGGACCAGTCCAACGTGCTCGCGCTCAACGCCGCCATCGAGGCCGCGCGCGCGGGCGAGGAGGGCCGGGGCTTCGCGGTGGTGGCGCGGGAGATGCGCGCGCTCAGCGGGCAGTCGCTCCAGAGCACCCAGCGCATCGGGAAGATCCTGCTCGAGATCAACCAGGCCATCCGCCAGACGACCTCCATCGCGGAGGGCGACAGCGAGAAGATGGAGCAGAACATCGAGCAGGTGCTGGCCTCGGCGAACTCGCTGAAGGAGATCACCACCGTGGTGCAGGAGAGCAGTCAGGCCGCGCGCCAGATTGTCGCCTCCGTCACCCAGCAGAACGCGGGCATCGCGCAGATGACCGAGGTGATGACGCAGCTGTCCTCGATGATGGCGGACGTGGTGACCTCCACCATGACGGCCGAGGAGGCCGTGACCCAAATCAACGCCACCCTGGGACGGCTCGAGTCGCTGTCCACGTCGTTCCGCGCGTAGCGTGCGTCGCTCCGGGCGGCCCCCTCGACGAGAGCGAGGTGAGGGCCGCCCGTCGAAGCCGCGTCACTCGCCCTGCATGAGCCCGGTGATGCGCCCGTCCTCGTGGACGGTGATGCGGCGGGCGGCGGGCTCGCGAGGCAGGCCCGGCATGGTGAGGATGTCGCCGGTGAGCGCGACCATGAAGCCCGCGCCCGCGGACAGGCGCACCTCGCGCACGGTGAGCGTGAAGCCGCGCGGCCGGCCCTGCTTCGTCGCGTCGTCGGAGAGTGACAGGTGCGTCTTGGCCATGCACACCGGCAGCTCCGCGCCGCCCAGCTCGCGCACGGTCTCCAGGTCCTTGCGCGCGGAGGCGGTGAAGGCCACGTCGTCCGCGCCGTACACGGTGCGGGCAATCGCGCGGACCTTCTCCTCGGGGGACTGCTTCACGTCGTAGAGGAAGCGCGGGGTGGGCGGAGACGCGTCCGTGCCGTCGAGCATCGCGAGCACCCGGTCCGCCAGCTCCAGCGAGCCCTCGCCGCCGCGCGTGAAGCCGTCACACACCGCCATCTCCACGCCGCGCTCCCGGCCGAAGGCGCGCAGGCCATCGAGTTCCTCCTGTGTGTCCTGGGGGAAGCGGTTGACGCAGATGACCGCGGGCAGGCCGAAGGCGCGCACCGATTCGAGGTGCTTGTCCAGGTGGTCGAAGCCTCGCGCGAGCGCCGCGCCGTCCGGCTCCGCGACGCGGGCGAGCGGGGTTCCGCCGTGGTACTTGAGCGCGCGCAGCGTGGCGACGAGGACGACGCCGCGCGGCCACAGGCCCGTGCTCCGGCACTTGATGTCGAGGAACTTCTCGGCGCCCAGGTCGAAGCCGAAGCCCGCCTCCGTGACGACTTCGTCCGCGTACGCGAGGCCCATGCGCGTGCCCACCACGGAGCTGCACCCGTGGGCGATGTTGCCGAACGGGCCCGCGTGCACGAGCGCGGGGCCGCCCTCTCGCGTCTGGACGAGGTTGGGCATCAGCGCGTCCTTGAGCAGGGCGACCATGGCCGCCGCCGCGTCCACGTCCCTGGCGCGCACGGGCTTGCCGTCCGGTGCGTGGCCCACGACGACGCGGCCCAGGCGCTCCTCCAGGTCCTTGAGGTTCTCGGCCAGGGCGAGGATGGCCATGACCTCGCTGGCGGCGGTGATGTCGAACGCGCCCTCGCGCGGCACGCCGTGCGCCTTGCCGCCCAGGCCCACGATGACGTTGCGCAGGAAGCGGTCGTTCATGTCCAGCGCGCGCCGCCAGCGCACCCGCGTCGAGTCGATGGCCGCCGGCTGGCCGTAGTACACGGCGTTGTCCACCAGCGCGGCGAGCAGGTTGTTGGCGCTGGTGATGGCGTGCAAATCACCCGTGAAGTGCAGGTTGATGTCCGCCGCGGGCTCCAGGCTGGCCTGCCCGCCGCCGGTGCCTCCGCCCTTCACGCCGAAGACGGGACCGAGGGACGGCTCGCGCAGCGCGGCCACGGCGCGGCGTCCCCGGCGACGCAGGCCCATGGCCAGCGCCACGGACATGGTCGTCTTGCCCTCGCCCGGAGGCGTGGGGTTGATGGCGGAGACGAGCACGAGGCGGCCTTGTCTTCCGCCCTGCTTGCCGAGTGCACCGAGGGAAACCTTGGCGCGGTTCGTGCCCCACGGGTGCACGTCGTCGGGGGACAGGCCCAGTTCGGCGCCCACTTCTGCGATGGGTCTCAGCTTCATGCAGGGGACTCTCGACGCGCGCGGGGCACGGGTCAACCGATGTGGTGTGGGCCCGTCCGGGGCGGGACGGATGTGGGCGCGGGAGGCCGCGCGCGGTGGGGCGGATGGGATGGCGCGATGACGTGGCCGTGTGGGGGCGCGTTGGGATGCGCGCCGTGGCACTTGCTCGTGAGGCGCCTGGCGCTGGTGGGCGAGCACCGCGACGCCGGGGTGTCGGCGCGGGGGGGGGGCTGGGGGGTCAGAGCCCTCGCGCAGTGGTGCGCTGGCGGGCCGTGCGCAGGTGCTTTCGCACCATGAGGGTGGAGAGCCCCACGCCGGTCGCCAGGACGAGCCAGGGCCAGGCTCCCGCGCTGGCCAGTCGTTGTGTCAGGTCTCCGAGCACGGTGCGCGGGAGTTGGGCCAGGAGCAGGAACGTCGCGGTGGCGAGAACGAAGAGGGCGAAGCCTCGGCGCAGGACTCCAGGGGCCACGCGTCCGGCGAATCTTCCACCGAGCATGCTCCCCACGAGGGCGATGGCGAGGACCTCGCCCGTGAGGCGCCAGGGGAGCTCCGCATGGCCCAGATGGCCGATGAGACCCGCGGCGCACTGGAGCGCGATGACCACCAGCGAGGTGGCGGTGGCCATCGGCGTGGACAGGCCGACCAGCGTGAGCGCGGGGACGATGAGGAAGCCGCCTCCCGCGCCCACGAGCCCTGAAAGGATTCCCACGCCCACTCCCTGCGCCACCACTCGCATCACGGAGACGGATGCGCCGCTCGCGATGCTCGCGGGATGTGGCTTCTCGGTGCGCCCCACGGAGGCGGGGAACCCGTTCGCGATGCTCGCGGGACGTGGCTTCTCGGCGTGCTCCATGGACACGGAGGGAGCGCTCTCGATGCTCGCGGGACGGGGCTTCTTGGTGTGCCCCATGGAGACGGAGGATTCGCTCTCGACACTCGTGGGACGACGTTTCTCGGTGGGCTGCGCGTGCTGGTCGGCAGCGAACGAGGTGCTCGGCTCGACTCGTCCGGAGGTCGCTCGTGCTTCCGAGAGGTCGGCCGTGACGTGGCCGCTCGTCACCGGCGTAGGTGCATCCGAGCGCAGCAGCATGGCGACCGAGGCCGCGACCATCACCCCCGCGAAGCACAGCAGCAACATCGTGGGCGACAGGAGCGGGTTGAGCTTTCCTCCCAGGAACGCCCCCGCCATCCCTCCCGCTCCGAACAGGAGCGCCGTGCGCCACCGCACCCGGCCCGCTCGCGCATGCAGCAGCGCGCCGCTCGCGCTCGTGACGCCCACCACCACCAGGGACATGGCGATGGCCGTGCGCGGCTCCACTCCCAGCACGTACACCAGGAGCGGCACCGTGAGGATGGAGCCCCCGCCTCCCAGCAACCCCAGCAACACTCCCACGAGCAACGCGCCCGCCATCCCCACGGCCCACATCATGGACGACTGCCTCCTCCAGGCTTCGCGACCGCGAGCAGGTCCCGGACCTCTCGCAGCGTCTTCTCGAACGCCGCCGCGTCTCCTCGCTCCTTCGGCGGCTCTGCCTGGAGCGCATCCAGCACCGCACCCAGTTCCTCGCGAGAGGGCTCCGGTGGCAGCGACTCCACCGCGGGCACGCGCATCCCCGTGAGCCTCGCGCGCAGGGTGTCTCCCACCTGCCCGAGGTTCGGGAGCGGCTCCGTCGTCAGTCGCACCACCGGCAGCGCATGCGCGTTCCACGCGAGCATCCCGCCCGCCAGGTTCATCACCCGCGTGAAGCCCATCGCCACCAACTGCGTGGCCGCCTTCGCGGACCTCGCACCCGAGCGACAGATGAGCAGCACCTCCGTGTCCCTCGGCCACAACGTCGCCGCCTCGCGCAGGGTGGCGAGCGGCGCCGGATGCACGCCCTCGAGGTGACCCAGAATCCCATCCAGCTCGACGGGCTCGCGCACGTCCACCAGGTGCAGCCCCGGGGGCCGCCCGGTCGCGAGCTGCTGGACGTCCACGTCGCGATAGCCCTCCGGCCGGGGAGGGGCGTTGTCGTAGGGGTGACTCAAGCTGCGGCTCCTTCGATTCGAGCAAAAGGGTCCCCGCTCCGCGTCCCTCGGGGGAGGCGGCTGGGGCTCTGGAAGTGGTGAGGGGTCACCTCACGCGGACGGTGACTGGGACTCCGCCGGGGCGGTGAGGCCGCAGGCGCGATTGGCCGGCACGGCCACGTCCAGCTTGCGCGGCGGCGGAATCTGGCGCGACTTCATGAAGTGCACGAAGTCGTCCCGCGTCCTGCCCGCGAGGCGTGGGTTGTGTCGCTTCTCCTCGCCCACCGAGGACGACGTGAAGCCCGCGTAGTCATGGGCGGGGAACACCTCCGTCGCGTCCGGCAGGACGAACAGCTCGCGGGTGATGGAGTCGTAGAGCTGCCCCGGGTCTCCATTCTGGAAGTCCGTGCGGCCCGTGCCGCGCACCAGCAGCGCGTCCCCCGTGAACAGTCGGCCGTCGCACAGGAAGCTCAGGCTGTCGTCGGTGTGACCCGGCGTCTCCAGGACGCGCAGCTCCAGCTGGCCCACCCGCACCACGTCGCCATGCTGGAGCTGCCGGTCGACACAGGGCGCGCCCTTCGCCGAGGCCATCACCCGGGCGCCCAGGCGCTCGCGCAGCTGCCCGGCGCCGGTGACGTGGTCCGCGTGCACGTGCGTCTCCAACACCACCACCAGCTTCAACCCCAGCTCCTCCAGCAGCCGGGTGTCCCGCTCCACCTGCTCCAACACGGGGTCGATGAGCACCGCCTCCCGCGTCGCCGGGTCCGCCAACAGGTAGGTATAGGTCGAGGACTCCGAGTCGAAGAGCTGCCGGAAGAGCATGTCCACTTCCCTCCTGGGTTGGTCGCAGCGCACGTCCAGCGGTACTGCGAGCCCCATGCCAGCGATGCGGCTCCGAGTGACGGCCCGAGCTCGCCGGTCGTTGCACCCACTTCGAGGAAACAGGTGAAACACCTGGGTGAAACGGCCGCCCTGGATTCGAGGACGGTCGCTCGCTCAGCGCGCAGCTTCGCCCAAGGTCCGCAGGCGGCGCCAGAGTGTCACGCGACTGACGCCAAGCAGTCGCGCGGCCTCGGAGCGATTGCCGCCCGCCCGGGCGAGGGCCGCGCGCACCTGCTCCTCGTCGAGCGTGGCGCCGGTCGTCGCCACGGGGAGGCGGGTGAGCGCCTTCGCCTCGGAGAACTCGGGGGGCAGGTCCACCTCGCGCAGCACCGGGCCCTCGCCGATGACGTAGGCGTACTCCATGACGTTGCGCAGCTCGCGCACGTTGCCGGGCCACCCGTGGGACTCGAGCAGCTTGCGCGCACCAGGCGCGATTCGCTCCACACGCCGCGTCCCCCGCTGGTGCAGCTCGTCGAGGAAGCGCAGTGCGAGCGGAAGAATGTCGCCCCGACGTTCTCTCAAGTTGGGGAGGAAGATGGGGACGACGCGCAGGCGGTACATGAGGTCCGCGCGGAAGCGGCCGGCCTCGACCTCGCGACGCAGCGCGCGGTGGGTGGCGGCGATGATGCGCACGTCCACGGGGACGGGGGCGCGGCCACCCACGGGGATGACGGTGCGCGTCTCGAGGACTCGCAGCATCTTCGCCTGGAGGTCGAGGGGGAGCTCCGCGACTTCATCGAGGAAGAGCGAGCCGCCGTGCGCGAGCCGGAAGTGCCCCGGGCTGTCTCGCACCGCGCCGGTGAAGGCGCCGCGCACGTGGCCGAAGAGTTCGCTCTCCAGGAGGTTGGGGGGGAGGGCCGCGCAGTTGATGGCTCGGAAGGGGCCCTTGCCGCGAGGGGACAGTTCGTGCAGCGCGTGCGCGATGTGCTCCTTGCCCGTGCCGGACTCGCCTCGCACGAGCACGCTCGATTCGGTGCGCGCGACCTTCTCGACGATGCGGAAGACGCGGCGCAGCTCCGCGTCCTGGGTCCACAGGCCGTGGAACACCTCGGCGCCCTCCAGGGCGGGAGGGGAGGTGTCCTGGCGGACGGTGAGCGCCCAGCCGTCCTTGCCGAGCGCTGTCGCGCGGACCCGGATGGTGCCTCCGGCGCGGAGCTTCGTGGTCGTCTCGCGTCCCGTGGTGAGGAGTGCGTCCAGGCGCTCGGCGTCACCCTGGAGGGAGAGCAGCTCCGTGAGCGGTGTGCCCTCGCGCACGGGGGCGCCGAGCTGGGACTCCAGCGCGGAGGTGGCGCCCACGACGCGGCGCTCCGCGTCCACGAGGAGGACGGCGCCCGCGAGCGCGTCGAGCGCGGACAGGGCGAGCCGAGACGGACGCTGCGGAGGGCGGGATGTGGGCATGCTCCGGGCTGCATAGCGCGGAGCGGGTTCGCGGGCACGCCCGTGGTGTCTCACGCCCGCCCGCGCAGCATGCCCTTCCAGTAGAGCTGCGGCAGGCCGTACTTCTTCATCAGCCACATGTCCCGTCGCTCCTGCATCGTGTCGATGAGCGGGAAGCTGGGCGTGGGCTTGCCGTCGTAGTCGAACTCCGCGAGCAGCAGCTTCCCGTAGCCCGTGGTCAGCGGACACGAGGCATACCCATCGTACCGCGCGGTGGGCGCACGGCCCGCCATGACGTCGCGCAGGTTGCGCACGAGCACCGGCGCCTGCTTGCGGATGGCGGCCCCCGTGCGACTCGTGGGCAGGTCCGACGCATCCCCGAGCGCGAAGACGTTCGGGAACACCGGGTGCTGGAGCGTGTGCTTGTCCGCGCGCACCCAGCCACTGCACGCCCCCTCGCGCGAGGTGAGCGGACTGTTCCGGATGAAGTCCGGCGCGCTCTGCGGCGGCGTGACGTGGAGCAGGTCGTAGCCCAGCGTGACGCGTGTCTTCTGCCCGTCCCGCATCGTCTCGAACGTCGCCTCTCGCCGCGCTCCATCCACCGCGACCAGGTCATGTCCGAAGTGCGTCTGGATGCCGTAGCGCTTCACCACGTCCTCCAGCACCCGCGCGAAGGGCTGCACCCCGAAGATGGCCTTCGCCCCCGAGCCGAACACCACCCGCGAGCGCTCCAGGATGCCCGTGCGTCGGAAGTGGTCGGCGGCCAGGTACATGATCTTCTGCGGCGCCCCCGCGCACTTCACCGGCGTGGCCGGATGCGTGAAGAGCGCCGTGCCGCCCTTGAACGCCTGGAGCATCCGCCACGTCTTGGGCGCGAGCCTCACGTCGTAGTTGCTGCTGACGTGCTCGGTCTCCAGCGCGTCGCGCAGACCCCGCACCTTGTCCCAGTCCAGCTGGATGCCCGGCGCCACCACCAGGAAGTCGTAGCCCACGCGCAGGCCGCCGCGCGTACGCACCTCCTGCCGGACGGGGTCCACCTCCTCCGCGGCGTCCTTCAGCCACTTCACGCCCCGGGGGATGAGGTCGGCCTCGTCGCGCACGGTGTCCTCGACGCGCGCCTCGCCCGCGCCCACCAACGTCCAGAGCGGCTGGTAGTAGTGACGCTCGGAGGGCTCCAGGATGGCCACGCCCTTCTGCCCCAGCCTCGCGAGCCGCGCCGCCACGCAGATGCCCGCCGTGCCTCCGCCGATGATGAGCACCCGGTGACGCTCGCTCACGGGTGCCACGTAAGGCATGGGCGTCGTCGCCGGGTCGGTGCAGCCGCAGTCCTCGCTCGCGTCCATCGTGCTCGCTCCCTGCCTGAGTGAAGTCGGCAGGGGGCCTTAGCAGGGCGCATGCCACCATCGTCCCCGAGTGCGGCCCGTGTGTGCGCTGGCGCGCGGCGCTGTTTCACACTGTTTCAGGGTGTTTCATGCAACACGGCCCGGAGGAGCGAGCGCCCTGGAGAGGACGTCCGCTCGACCGGGCCGTGGGGCTCCCGTCGTTGCGTGCGCTCGGAGCGCTACTTCCCGAAGATGCCGCGCAGGCGCTTCTTGGCTTCCTCTTCCGCGCGCTTCTTCGCCTCGGCCTCCAGGCGCTTCTTCTCCTCCTCGGCCTTGGCCTCCATCTCCTTGCGCTTCGCCTCGGCGTCGGCGCGCAGCTTCTCCTCGCCGCCCTCGATGGCCTGCTGCACCTGCTTGCCGCGCTCACCGCCGATGAGGTTGCCCGCGAGCGAGGACGCCGCCAGCTTCGCCAACGTCGTCACCGCCGGCTTCACGTCCACGCCCGTCACCTCGGGCTTCCACGCCGGACCCGTCAACTTCAGGCCCACCGGGATGTCCGACGGCGGCGTCACCTTGCCCAAGGTCAGCGTCTTCACCGTCGACGGCGTCAGCGCCACCGCGCCCGTGAGGTCCAGCGTGCCGTCCAGCTTGATGCCACCGTCGAAGCTCATCGCCGCCTCCGGCCGCGTCCACGTGATGGGCTTGGACAGCTGCGCGACGCCGTTCTTGATCTGCACGCCGAAGGGCAGGTTCTCGCTGAGCGACGTCACCTCGTTGCTCTTGAGCGCCTTGGAGGCGAAGGGGAGCGCCTTGGCGAGCGGCTCGGAGACGGACGACACCAGGTCCTTGCCCAGGAGCGTGCCGCCCAGGATGTTGCCGCTGATGCCGCCCAGCAGCGTCTCCTTGAGCTTCTCCGGCGTGTAGCCGATGCCCTTCACGTCCACGTTCCCGTTGAACGTGCCCGTCATCACCTTGCGCGGCGTGGCCTGCGCGATGGCGTCCGCCACCTGCACACCCTCCACCTTCACCTTCGCCTCGAACGGGCGCTGCGGCGCCGCGGGGCCCAGGCGGATGCTCGTCCCGTCAGCGACCACCTTCCCGCCGAACACCCCCGAGGAGAACTTCTCCACGGTGATGAGGTCGTCCGTCATCTTCACCACGCCGGTGACGTTGGTGAGGTCCATCTGCGTGTAGCGCAGCGTGCCCACCGCGAAGCGGAGGTCGCCCCGGTAGCCGTTGAAGCGCGCGGGGTCCTCGGGAGGCAGCTCCGCGGACCCGGGCGCGGGCACCGTGCCGCCGTTGCGCGCCGCCAGCTCCTGCTCGTCGAACAGCAGCGCGTCCGCGTCCAGCTTGTTCGCCTTCACGTCCGCGGAGAACGTCGTCGTCTGCTTCTTGCCCGTGCCCGCCGTCGCGAACGACGCGCTGCCCGTCACCGTGTCCTGGAGGAGATTCGCCGTCATCTTCGGCACGTCCACCTTCATGCCCACGCCGCCCTTGCCGGGCGCGTACGTGCCCGCCGCGGCTAGCTCCATCCGCTGGCCCGGGGCCTTGTCCACCAGCAGGCCCGGGCGCAGGTCCACGCCGGACAGGTCCGCCTTCGCGTCGAACCTCAGCGCGCCGCCGCTCGCCGCCGCGCCCGTGAGGCTGGCGGTGAGCTTCATGGCGCCGCCCGCGTCCTTGGTGAGCTGCGCGGGCACCCGCAGGCGCACCGGCGTCAGGTCCACCGACACGTTGATGGCCTGCGCGGCCTGTGTCCCGCTGGCGCGCACGTCCAGTCCGATGGGACCGGCAATCATCCCCTGGAGCTGCTTCTTCAGCGGCGGGTAGTACTCGGCGAGCACGGCCGGGTCCAGGTTGCGCCCCACCAGCTCGAAGCCCTCCACCGACGGCGTGTCCGACAGCATGCCCTTCACGCGGCCCTTGCCGGTGATGTTCGCCGGGCCCAGGTCCAGCTTCAGCTTGTCGAGCGACAAGTCCCCCGTGGCCAGGTCTCCGGCGACGTCCGTGTCGAGCACCACGTCCAGCGCCTTGCCACCCTCGGCGCCCGCGAAGCGCAGGCCCAGCGCGGAGATGGCGCCGACCAGCCGCGTGGGGCCCTTGCCACCGGGCACCGCGCCGCCGAGCTCCGCCTTCCAGTCCGCGTCCAGCGTGCCCGCCTGCAGGCCCACATCGGGCGGCAGGAAGGGACCCAGCGGGGACAGGTCAATCTTCTCCGCCTTGAGCGTCACGCGCTCCGGCGTGGGAATCAGCGTGGGCGGCAGCGGGGCCGCGTGCAGCGAGAGCTTCAGGTTCTGCTTCTCCGCGAGCACCGCCGCGGCCAGGTCCACCACCAGCGGCTTGCCGGCGCGCAAATCCTTCACCTCGACGTCCAGGTCCTTCACCGCCAGCTCGCGCGCGCCCTGTCCCCCGGCGCGGTCGACGAAGCGGATGGTGCCGTCGGTGAGCGCCGCGCGCTCCACGTGCACGCCGGACAGGTCCGTGGGCTTCGACTCCTCCTCGGGCTTCTCCTCCTCGGGAGGGGACTGCTCCTCCAGGCGCTGGAGCAGGCGCTGCACGTTGGTGGTGCCGTCGGCCAGGCGCACCACGTTGACGGTGAGTCCGGACACCTCGGCGTTCTTTACCTGGATGTCCTTGCCGCTCGAGGAGAGCAGCGGGCCCACGGCCACGCTGACGTCCACCTTGGCGAGCGTCGCGAGCGGCAGGTCCTCGCCCTCCGCGGCGCCGATGGAGACGTCCTTCACCACCGCGCCCACGCTGGGGAAGAGCTGGGTGGAGATGTCGCCGATTTCAATCGGGCGGCCCAGCTTCTGCGAATACGTGGCGGCCTGCTCCCTGGCCGTCTTCAGCAGGATGGCGTCGAGCCGCCAGAGCACCACGAGCACGGCGACGACGAGGAGCGCGAAGACTCCCCCGAGCACGTACGGCCAGCGGCGCTTCTTCTTCACGACGTCGGACATCGCTTGGTTCCTCCTCAGGTGAGCGGCCCCGGGTCTCGGCCCGGCGCGGAGCCTGGGCTCACGTCGGGACGCTTAGCCCAGCCCGGGGCGTGCCGCACGCGTCTGGCGCGGCCACGTATCGGGGTGGCTCGGCGGGGGCCTCATCTCATCCCGGGACGGTGGAGGGGGCTGGAAATGCACGCCGCCAGGGCGCGGGGCCCGTCCGGTCGTCCCGGGGGCGAGAGCGTCGGCGCCAGCCGGCCCTCTGGCGCCTCCTTGCCACCCAACACGCTCCAGGTATCCACGGGCGCGCCGCGAGGGAAGGGGTGTGCTCCCGCTTTCGAGGTGGGCAGAGGTGTTACCGCGAGGCCGCCTCCCAGGTGGTGGGGCTCGTCGAGGCAGGCATGGGGCGCTCACGGGCGGTGCGGACGCTCGTCTCGCGGGCCGGGCCCGCGTTGTGCCCGCCTCCGTGGGGGCCCAGCTTCGACGAAGAGGGGCTGGGGTCGGGCAGGGGCGGGGCGCATGGCACGGAGGTGACGCACATGGCGGGCGCACAGGCGTTTGCGCGGGCGGAGGCACGGCCGGGGCAAGGGATGCGGGCCCGGCCGCGAGAGGCCTTGCCCCTGCGCGGACGGGTGCGTCACCAGTCCTGGATTCCGCCCGTCGTGGGAGCCGCTCTCGGCGCCTGTCTGGCCGTGCTCCTGGTGGAGCCCTCCCCGACCCTCCTGCCCCGCCTGCTGAGTGGCGCGGCCTGGCGGGCCACGGCCGCCGAGGCGCGCGGCATGCTCTCCGCGGTGCTGGGCATCGCGCTGACCTCGCTGAGCATCGTGCTGTCCTTGTCCATGCTCGTGGTGCAGAACGCCGCGGGGCAGTATTCGCCACGTCTATTGCGTCTGTATCTGCATGGCACTGGTATCCGCGTGGTCATCCCGGTGTTCGTGGCCACGAGCGTCTTCTGCCTCGTGGCGGCGCATGAGTTCGGGTTCGTCTCGGGGCTGGAGCGCATGCCGCGACCGGCGCTCGCCCTGGCCATGCTGCTGCTCATCGCCTGCGAGGGGGCGCTCGTCTTCCAGGTGCTCCAGACCTTCCAGCTCATGCGCGTGGAGAACCTGGTCCGGCGGGTGCGTCAGGAGACGCTGACGGTCGCGCGCGAGCTCGAGCGGTTCCGCGAGGGGGACCTGGAGGCGCCACCTCCCGCGCGTGTTCGCGCGGCGGTGGCGATGCCGCTGCGAAGCCCTGGTGACGGCTTCATCGCCGCCGTCGATGCGAAGGCCCTGCTGGAGGTGGCGACGACGAAGCGCTGGGTCATCCATCTGGAGCGCGCCATCGGCGAGCCGGTGATTCGGGGGGAGCAGGTCGGCCAGGTCGAGGTGGAGCCTGCCCGAGGGCCCCCCTCGCGGCGGGAGCTGGTGGAGGCGATGGGCCGCGCCATCCGCCTGGACCACTGGCGGGACGAGGACCGGGACATTGCCCTGGGCGTGCGGCAGCTGGTGGACGTGGCCCTCAAGGCCTTGTCCCCTGGCGTCAATGACCCGTACACCGCCGTCGAGGCGCTGGACCAGCTCACGTTCCTCCTGTGCGAGCTGAGCCCGATGCGCCTGGGGCCCCGGGTGCTGGCGGACGACGCCGGGACGCCGCGCGTGTTCCTGCACGGCCCCACGCTGCGGGACTACCTGGCGTCGGTCGCGGAGCCGCTCCTGCGTTATGGCGCCTCGGAGCCCACCGTGGCGCTGCGGCTCATGCGCCTGGCCGCGGCCGTGGGGCAGCGCGCGCGGGACGCGGAGGACCGGTCCGCGGCGCGTGAGCTGCTGCGCTCCATCCCGACCGTCGCGGAGCGGGCGGCGGGACAGGGCATCGGGGTGGGCCCGCTGCTTCAGCGTCACGCCGAGGCGCTGGAGCGGGCGCTCGACGGAGGGCCCATGCCACCGCTTCCGGCCATCGGTTTCTGAGCGGGCGCGCGAGGAGTCAGGGATGGCGGCCGAGTTCGGGAGTGGAGAGATTCTGGTCCGGCTGCTCGTGGCCGGGGGGGCCGGCATCGTCCTGGGGCTGCCGTACCGCAAGCGGCCGGGCGGGGTCCGGACGCACTACCTGGTGACGTTGGGCGCCGCCCTCTTCTGCACCTCCGGGGCGAACCTGATGGCGACCCCCGGGGAGGCGCTGCGCATCATCCAGGGCGTGGCCTCCGGCATCGGGTTCGTGGGCGCGGCGAGCGTGCTCAAGCGGGGGAGCGCCATCTTCGGCATCACGACGGCCGCCTCCATCTGGATTGCCGCGGCGGTGGGCTGTGAGGCCGCGTTGGGCAACCCGTTGCTCGCCGCTTGCGTGGCGCCCGGCATCTCCGTGACGAGCTGGCTGGTGGGGCTGCTGGAGATTCGCGTCTTCCACCGCCGCAGAATCATGCGCGAGCTGCGTGGGGAGCAGAAGGAGGACCCGCCGCGCTGAGCCGCCGTCACTTCGGAGGGCCGTGGGACGTGTCGAGCCGCGCGAGGGTGCGACGCAGCTGCTCCAGCCGTCGGCGCTCCGCCTCATCCTCCGAGGAGTCGTGTGCCTCATCGACGAGCTCGCCCAGGCGGTGGAGCCCATCCCGGATGAGGGCCCACTCCTCCTCCGAGTGGTGGGCCCTGCGGGTGAGGTACTCGATGACGCCGTTGAGCGTCTGCGGCTGGAGGTCCCCGTCGCCCAGGCGGTCCGTCACCCCGGTCCTGTCCAGCAGGGCCTGGGTGGGCGCGAGCACGCGGGACAACATCAGCGTGATGTCGCGCTGGTCGAGCGACTCCTTCAGCTCACCGAGCATGTCCGCGCCGGGCACGTCCAGGTCCGCCGTCACCTCCAGGTCCAGCAGCACCGTGTGCACGGGCGCGCTCGACTGGTCCACGTGCGCGATGACGGCGTCGCGCAGCGCGGTGGCGTTGGCGAAGAAGATGCCCTCGTTCGGCCGGAGTATCAGCAGGCCCGGGACGCGCAAGGGCGCCGGGCGGCGGTGGATGTCGGCGAAGTCCAGGGTGCCCGGGACGCGGCCCAGCTCGCTCAGCCGGGGCTGGCTCGCCCGCCACACGAGGAAGGCCGCCGAGAGCCCCACCGACACCATCAACCCGGGGAGCACGTCGAGCACGAGGACGCTCAGCAGCGCGCCCATGGCCAGCAGGAAGTCGGTGCGGCGCAGCGCGAAGAGGCGGCGCAGCTGCTTCACGTCCATCATCCCCGCGGTGGCCAGGACCACGATGGCGGCCAGGGTGGCCTCCGGCAGCGTGCGGAACAGGGGCGTGAAGAAGAGCGCCACCAGCGCGAGCAGGGCCGCGGCGAGCAGGCTGGGCATCTGCGTGCGCGCGCCGGCCGCGTCGTTGGCCGCGGACTTCGAGAGGCTGCAGCCCACCGAGAGCCCGCGGAAGAGCCCGGCGCCCAGGTTGGCCGCGCCCAGGCCGATGAGCTCCTGGTTCGCGTCCACCTCGTAGCGGTGCTTCGACGCGAGCACGCGCGCGGGGCCGATGGCCTCCGCGAAGGTGACCAGCGCGATGCCGCACGCGCCCGGCAGCAGGCCCAGCAGGTCCTTCAAGCCGACGTCGGGAATCGCGGGACCGGAGAGGCCCGAGGGGATGTCGCCCACCACCTTCACGCCGTGGCTTTGGAGTCCCAGCAGGCCGATGCACGCGGTGCCCAGCACGAGCACCACGAGGGACGCGGGCAGCTTCGGCACCCAGCGGCCCAGCACGAGCAACAGCCCCAGGCTCACCGCGCCGACGACGAGCGTGAGCGGGTGTGTCTGCGGCAGGTGGGTGACGAGGTCCCAGAGCCGCTCGAAGAAGTTGCCGCTCCCGGCCTGGATGCCGAGCAGCTTGGGCACCTGCTTGATGGCGATGACGAGCGCGAGCCCGAAGACGAAGCCCGTGAGGAGTGAGTCGGAGAAGAACTGGGCGATGCGGCCCAGCTTGAGCACGCCGGCCAGGATGGAGATGACCCCGGCGAGCATCGCGAGCGCGGCCGTCAGCGCGATGAAGCGCGGGGTGCCGCTCTCGGCGAGGCTCGCCACCGTGGACGCGGAGAGCACGGCCACCGTGGCGGAGATGGCGACGACGAGCTGGCGCGACGTGCCCAGCAGGGCGTAGAGCACCAGCGCCACCGGGCCGGCGTAGAAGGCGGCTTGCGGTGGGACGCCCGCCAGCTCCGCGTAGGCCATGGCCTCCGGTATCTGCAGCGCGGTGATGGTGAGCGCCGCCACCAGGTCGCGCTTGAGCGAGCTGGGGCGCCACGCGGGGAGCCAGGTGAGGAAGGGCAGGTGGCGGGCGAGAGGGCGCGCGTGGGAGGTGTGTCGCTGAGGATGCGTGGACATGCGGCGGCCCTCCGGCCCATCGGGTCCCCGCACATTGGAGAGCGCACCCCTCGCGGGCATCGCCCGATGGGACGGGGCGGCCAGGGAGCCGGGTGGGCGCGAGCGCTCAGGTGGCGCGCGCGCCCGGGGCTGCGCCGGGCTTGTGGAGCAGCGGGCGGACCGCCGAGAAGACCTGGTCCCGCACCCACCGGTGCGCGGCGTCGTGCTGGAAGCGCTCGTGCCACTGCATGGCGAAGCGGACGCGCGGCAGGGCGATGGGAGGTGGGCAGGTCTCCAGGTCCAGCGCGCGGATGGCGTCAGCGAAGAGCGGCATGGGGACGTTCATCAGCAGGTCCGAGTGGGCCAGCGCCTGGAGTCCGGAGAGGAACGACGGCGCCTCCAGGGCGACGTGCCGCCGCAGCCCCTGGCGCGCGAGCAGCTCCGCCAGGGGGTTGACCCGCTCGCCGCCGACATGGACGACGACGTGCCCGTGGGCCAGCCAGCGCGAGAGCGTCAGGCGCTGGCGCAGCGCCGGGTGGCCTCGGCGTCCGACGACGGCGAACCGTGGCTCGGCCAGCAGTCGCGCGTGGGTGGTGGCGTCCGCGAAGTGCGAGGGCGCGAGCGCGAGGCACAGCGGGCCCTCGGCGAGCAGTCGCGGCAGCTCCGGAGACAGGGGCCGCGCGCGCAGGCTCAGCCCTGGGGCCGTTCGCTGGAGGGCGGCGAGGAGGTTCGAGAGCACGGGGACGAACAGGTCCGGCATCACCAGCGTCAGCGCCCCGGTGTACGTCGCCGGGTCGAACGCCGCCGGGAGGCTCACGGCGGCCTCGAGCGCCCGGAGGGCCTCGGTGAGCCGGGGGGCGATGGCCTCCGCGCGCGGCGTGGGCACGAGCCCCGGGCCCGAGCGCACCAGCAAGGGGTCACCCAGCGACTCGCGCAGGCGCCGCAGCCGATGGCTCAGGGAGGACTGGCTGATGCCGAGGCGCCGGGCGGCGCGCGTGACGTGCCGCTCCTCCAGCAGGACCTGCAGCGCGTGGAGGTGCGAGGGGTCGAGGCGGTCGAAGCGCATCATCGAATGATGCCATGATGCTCATGTCGGAGATGAAGCAGCGCGATGGAGCCCCGCGTCGCTAGGTTGCGCGAATGGACTCCAACAAGCGCTCCCGTCTCCAGGTCGGCGAGGTCATCGCCCCCTTCCTCGTCACCACGCTCACCCAGGGCTCGCTGGAGCTCCCGCTGCGGAGCGCCGGCGCGCTCACGCACCTGCAGTTCCGGCGGTTCGCGGGCTGCCCCATCTGCAACCTGCACGTGCGCAGGTTCGCCGCCGCCCGGGAGCGGCTGGAGGCGGAGGGGGTCCACCCGGTGGCGTTCTTCCACTCCACCGAGGC
This sequence comes from Myxococcus sp. AS-1-15, assembly GCF_020037055.1. NCBI lineage: Bacteria > Pseudomonadati > Myxococcota > Myxococcia > Myxococcales > Myxococcaceae > Myxococcus > Myxococcus sp. AS-1-15. The sequence continues at coordinate 36,632 of NZ_JAIQDF010000002.1, forward strand.
GTCCATGCGCCCCTATCAGGGGGACCTGCCCTTCCCCGTGGTGCCGGACCCGGAGCGTCGTTGGTACCGACACTTCGGGGTGGAGCAGTCCCGGGTCTCAGCGCTCCATCCGCGGGCCATGCTGGCGGCCGTGAAGGGGCTGGCCTCCGTCCCCTCGAATCCCTTCGCGGGGGAAGGCGGGGCCCAGGGGCTGCCCGCGGACTTCCTCCTGGATGCCACGGGGCGGGTGCTCGCCCTCCATCGGGGACGCCACGCGGATGACCACTGGGAGGTGGAGGACGTGCTCGCGCTCGCGCGGACCGCGAGGGGCCAGGAGGCTCGCGCCTCGTGAGGGGCTCACTTCGTCGTCACGACGAGAACGCATCCTGACACGCGAGCGTCCGCCGCACGACGGACCCACGGGCGCGGACACGCAAGGGTGATTCACCACACGGTCAACCGTGACCTCGGGGGCGACGTGGCGGGTTGAGCGCAGGACGGCCTCCGACGTCTGCCCTTGTTTCCGCCTACCCCTTCCGGCGCACAGTGCGGACACTGGGGCCCGTCAATCTCGATGAGAGCCCTCATGCGTATCCGTGTCGCCGTCGTCCTGCTGGCCAGTGTCTGCGCGTGTGCCTCGCGCCCGAAGGAAGGAAGGGATGCGTCCTCCCTCCCCACGCCCTCGCACGCGGCCACCACCGCCTACTCCCACTTCATCCGCGAGTACCTCGACTGGTTCTCCGCCGCCAACCCCGTGCGCGCCACGCGCCTGGGCTTCCACAAGCACGACGCCCACCTGCAGGACGTCTCGCAGGTCGCGCTCGACCGGAAGGCGGAGGCGCTGCGCGGCTGGCTCACCCGGCTGGAGCAGGTGAACTGCTCGGCCCTCACCGGTGACGACGCCGTCGACGGCGTGGTGCTGGAGAACGCCATCCGCGCGGAGCTGCTGGAGCTGGAGGAGGAGCGCGTCTGGCGCCGCAACCCGGGCGCCTACGTGGGGCTCGTCTCCGGTGGACTGTCCAGCCTGTCCTCGCGCGACTTCGCGCCCCTGTCCGAGCGGATGATGGACATGCGCTCGCGCATGAACGACATCCCCCGCGTGCTCGAGGCCGCCAAGGCGAACCTCCAGGACGTGCCCCGCCTGTGGGCCGAGCAGGCCATCCGCGACGCGCGCGGCACCCAGGTGTACCTGCGCGTGGACCTGCCTCGCGCGCTCGAGGCCCAGGGCGCCGACAAGCTGCCCCCCGCTGAGCGCCAGGAGTTCGACGCCGCGCGCGCCAAGGCGCTCGAGCAGATGGAGGCCTTCACCGCGTGGCTGGAGCGGGATTTGCTCCCCCGCGCCACCGGTGACTTCCGCCTGGGCCGCGAGCGGTTCGAGAAGAAGCTGGCCCTGGAGGAGCACATCACGCTGAACGCGGACCAGCTGCGCGACATCAACGAGCGGGCCATCCGCGAGTACCAGGCCTGGGTGGCGCGCGAGACGGCCAAGGTGGACCCGACGAAGTCCCCCGCGGAGGTGATGGCCGCCCTGGTGAAGGACCACCCGCAGGCCGAGGAGCTCATCCCCCTGGCGCGCCAGCAGCTGGTGGAGCTGCAGCGCTTCGTGCGGGAGAAGGACATCCTCACGCTGCCCTCGGACTCGCTGCCGTCCGTGCGCGAGACGCCCCCGTACGAACGGCTGGGCTTCGCGTCCATGGACACGCCGGGCCCCTTCGAGAGCAAGGCCCAGGAGGCCTACTACAACATCACCAACGTGGAGGCGGAGTGGTCCACCGAGGAGAAGGCGCAGCACCTGACGTACTTCAACCGCGCGGGCCTGCTGGGCATCACCGTGCACGAGGCCATGCCCGGCCACTTCGTGCAGCTGCTCTACGGGGCGAAGATTCCCACCGACGTGCGCAAGGTCTTCACCCCCGCCTCCGTGGTGGAGGGCTGGGCCCACTACGCCGAGCAGATGATGGTGGACGAGGGCCTGGGCCAGGGTGACCCGGCGGTGCGCCTGGGCCAGCTGCGCCGCGCGCTCCAGCGTCACGCGCGCTGGTACGCCGCGCTCGCGCTGCACGTGTACAACGAGCCGGTGGAGGCCGTGGCGAAGCGCTACGCGGAGATTGCCTACTTCGAGCCCTTCCCCGCGCTGCGCGAGGTGGAGCGCGGCACCTCCAACCCCACGTACCTGTACTACGCGCTGGGCCGGATGCAGATTCTGAAGCTGCGCGAGGACTACAAGAAGCACTTGGAGGCGAGCGGCAAGAAGTTCGTGCTGAAGGACTTCCACGACCGCTTCCTGCAGCTGGGCCTGCCCGTGTCGCTCGCGCGCAAGGTGCTCATCCCCGGCGACGAGGCTCCGTCGCTGGAGTAGCCGAGCACCCGCGCCCGACGCCTCGCGCGACTACAGCTCGATGACGTCCTCGGGCGTCTGGGGCGTGTCGCGCGAGGACAGGCCCTCGATGGTGAAGCCCCGGGGCGCGCGGATGGACGCCCCGTGGTTGGGGTCCAGGTACATGCGCACCGGGAGCCCCAGCCCGTCGTAGCTCACCTCGAACATCACCAGGTCCGCGTACTCCCGCGAGGGGCCCTCATCACACGGCCCCAGTCGCTTCCAGGCCACGCGCTGTCCCTGGGGGCCGCGCAGCAGCTCGAAGAAGGCCAGGATGCCCGGGTTGCCCCAGCCCACCCGCACCGGGTCCTCCGCGCGGTAGCCGTAGGTGCCTCCCTCGTCCGGGAAGGTCGCGACGGGCGCGGCCTCCTGCCGGGGGGCCCTCACCACCGAGGGCCTCGACGAGGAACACGCCGAAAGCGCCAGCAACCCGACACACGCGATTCGCAGTGACACCATTGCACCCACCTCCTCCACGCCACCCGCGGCGAAGGTGTGGCCGGTGTCCGGCGCGTGCACGGCCTTCCCCCCGCGTTCCGTCGTCCAGTCGACGCTCCCACGCCCTGGCGGCGGGCCCCCGCCCGCCCGAGCGCCCCGGCCCCGGCGCCCCCTGGTCCTTCCAGAACCGGGCGCCGTCTACTTCCCGCCCTTCGCCTTGTCGCCCTTGGACATGGCGCGCATGAACGTCTCGTCGATGCCGTGGATGCGCAGGCGCACCAGCTCCTCCGGCGTGATGTTCGTGTAGCCCGCGTCGCGCAGCTTCTTCACGAAGTCCGCCGTGACGCCGTGGATGCGGAAGTTGACCAGCTCGTCCGACGTGAGCTTCGCGAAGCCCAGCTCGCGCATCTCCTTCACGAAGGCGGGCTTCACGCCGTGGACGCGGAAGTTGACCAGCTCGTCCGGGCCCAAATCCTGGAAGCCCATCCCGCGCATCTCCTTCACGAAGTCCGGCGTGACGCCGTGGATGCGGAAGTTGACCAGCGTGTCGGCCGCGAGGTCCTGGAAGCCCAGCTCGCGCATCTGCCGGGCGAAGTCCGCGCTGACGCCGTGGATGCGCAGCGAGACGATGTTCTCGGGACCCACGTCCTTGAAGCCCAGCTCCTTCATCTCCTTCACGAAGGCGGGCGTGACGCCGTGGATGTTCATGGCGATGAGGTCGTCCCACGAAAGCTTCGCGTAGCCCGCGTCCGCCAGCTCCTTCACCCGCTGCGGCGTGACGCCGTGGATGCGGCCCTGCACCAGCTCATCCAGGTCCAGCTTGTCGTAGCCCAGCCTCGACAGCTCCTTCACGTACTCGGGCGTGATGTCGAAGATGCCCACCATCAGCAGCTTCTCGACGGGGATGTCCTTGTAGCCCGCGGCCCCCAGGTCCTTGATGCGCTGGGTGGTGACGCCCGTGGCGGCGAGCTGGAACTGCTGGTTCGGCGTCAGCGAGGCGTAACCGAGCGAGGCCATGGCCTTGAGATAGGAATCGCTGGAGGTGAAGCGGTAGTGGCCCGCGCCCTCGCCGTCCTGGAAGCTCCCGGTGAAGGCGAACGTGCCCGCCTCGCGCGGCAGGGTGAAGGTGGCCGGGCCGTCACCGGTGGACAGGCCCTGGAAGGAGGCGCGGGACTCGGTGAAGCCCAGCCGCCCCCGTCCCTTCCGCTCGTCCTCGGGGTGGCTCAGGTTGAGGTGGAGCTTGTCGGGGGACTTCTCGTGCGTGGACGCGCTCCACGTCCCGCGCAGTTCGCTCGCGGCGGACGCGGCGCTGGCCACCAGCATGAGGACACACAACAACCACGAGGACGACGCTCGGCGCATGGTGAGGCTCCTTCGATTCGAGGATGGAGCCCTCCCGTCCGGCGCGCGCCCCTCGGGTGGGGCACGCCGCCGTGGGAAGGCGGTGATGAGCGGTGGGGTGTCCGGAGGCCGGAGGGAGAAAGCCCTCCGACCTCGGCGTGACGGTGTGACAGGTGTTACTTCGTGTCGCGCATGCGCCGGATGAACTCGGCGTCCACGCCGCCGGTGCGCAGGCGCACCAGCTCCTCGGGCGTGAGGTTCTTCAGTCCCGCGGCGTTCAGCTCGCGCAGGAAGTCCGGGTTGACGCCCACCGCGCGCAGCTCGGTGAGGACCCGCGGGTCCTTCGTGTCCACGCCCGCCGAGCGCATCTGCTCCAGCCACGCCGGGTTGACGCCCACCGCGCGCAGCTCCTGGAGCTGGTCCGCCGTCAGCTTCGTCAGCCCCGACTTGCCCAGCGCGCTGATGAAGCCCGGGTCCACGCCCACCGCGCGCAGCTCGATGACCTGCTGGAGCGGCAGGCCCGAGTAGCCCGCCTCCTTCAAGCCCTGGACGTACTGCTCACTCACGCCCACGGCGCGCGCGTCCATCACGTCGCGCGGGTTCTTCGTCTCGAAGCCCGCGCCCGAGAGCGCCGCGACGTACTCCGGCGTGACGCCCAGGTGGCGCAGCTCCACCAACATGCCCGCCTCCAGCTTGCGGCCGAAGACCTCGTTCATCCGCTTCACGAACTCGGGGGTGACGCCCGCGTGGCCCATGCCCACCAGGTTGGACACGGTGGGCTCGAGGCCCATCCCGCGCAGCTCCTTCACCCGCTCCGGCGTGACGCCGGCGACCTTCAGCGCCACCAGCTGGTCCACGGAGAGCGGCTGCCCCGCGCCCACCCGGGTGCTCCCGTCGACGTCGTCCTCACGCTCGAAGTCCACCTTCACCTGCGGCGCGGCCGCGAGCTTCACCTTCGGCGCGAAGTCCACCTTCACGTCCATCGCGGGGAAGGGGGGCGCGGGAGGCGCGGCGGGAGCGGGAGGCGCGGGAGGCGCGGGGAGCATGGCGAGGGTGCGCGGAGGCGTCTGGGCCATCACCAGCGAGGCCAGCGGCGCGGCGACGGCGAGGCCGCTGACGAGCGTGAGCACGGAGGCCCCCGCCACCCAGCGAGAGGAGCAGCGCGACGCGGGCGGGGACACGAGGCGACGAACGCGCTCGGGCAGCGAGCCGCCCAGGGCGGACATGGCGTGGCTTTCGACGGCGGGCATCACGCGCAGCGTCTCCAGCGCGGTGAGGGCGCGGGCGTAGGAGACCGGGTTGGGGCTCGCGCCCACGGCCACGTCGTCGCAGCAGTGCTCGCGCTCCACGCGGATGACGTTGGACATCCACCGCACGGCCGGGTGGTAGAAGAACAGCGTCTCCACCACCACCTGCGCCAGGTTCACCGCGAAGTCATGCCGGCGGATGTGGGCCAGCTCATGCGCCAGCACCATCTCCAGCTGCCGCGCGGGCAGTCCGGACAGCGTGGACACGGGCAGCAGCACCACCGGCGACAGCCAGCCCACCGTGGAGGGCACGTCCACCTCCACCGACTGGAGCAGCCGCACCGCGCGCTTCAGGCCCAGCCGGCCCGACAGCGCGTCCAGCCGCTCCTGCCACTCCCGGGGCGCGGGCAGCGCGCGGCGCGCCAGCTGGTGCAGCCGCACCCACTCCGCCGTCAGCCGTCCGGAGCTGAGCCCCACGCCCGCCACCCACGCGAACACCAGCCAGCGCAAGAGCGTGGGGGCGGCCTTGCTCGCGCGCTCCCAGAGCCACGCCAGCGCCGCGGCCGGCGTCGCATGGCGCCAGTCGAAGCCCCGGTCGCGCGCGGCCTCGAGCGCGGGCCGGCTGTCGGCCCGGAGCGCCCGCGACACGCGCTCCATCACCTGCGCCCGCGCCGCCTGGAACGCCGGGGCCGCTTCGCCTCGCCAGGACGCGGACTGCTCGGCCCGGGCCCGCGTGGCGTGCCGCACGCCCGTGGCCACCGGCAGCGCCACGGCCAGCACCAGCGCGCCGCACGCCAGGGCATAACGCGCGTTCGCCGCGTGACGGCCCACCGTCAACAGCGCCGCCGCCAGCCCCACCGCCACCAGCGCGCCCTGCCAGAGCGAGTGCACCAGCGCCCACCCCAGCGACTCCATCACCAGGCTGCTCATTCGTCCGCTCCTTCCAGGGAATCGAGCAGCTGACGGAGCTGCGCCAGCTCCTGGGGGCTCGTCTTGCGCGAGGACAACGCCTGCATGGCCAGCCGCGCCGGAGAGCCACCGAAGGCGCGCTCCACCAGGTCCGTCACCAGCTGCCGCTGCGTGCGCTGCTCGGTCGCCTTCGCCCGGTAGACGTGCGCGCGCTGCGTCTCGTCGCGCTCCACCAGGCCCTTGTCCGTCATGATCTGCATCAGCTTCAGCACCGTCGTGTAGCCCGGGCCCGCGTCCCCTGGCTCGCGCCGCGTGAGGACCTCATGGACCTCCCGCACCGTGCTGTCTCCTCGCTCCCACAGCACCCGCAGGATGGCCAGCTCGCCATCCGTGGGGCGCGGCAGCACCGCCTCGCTCATGACTCCCTCGCTTCGAACATCCACGAGGCCATCATACGAACGGATTCGTAGATGTCAACGAAGGTCTTCGTAGATGCCGACCATGGGGTGGGATTCACTCCCGAGGTGTGGGTGACGTCAGCGCAAGGGCCGTAGCTTCCCCAGCGGGACGCCTGCCTGCTCCCAGGTTTTACCCACGAGGAGAAGAATCCGTTTTTCCGGGTGGGAAGATTTCTGCCCACGGAGGGAAGCGCGAGGGCCACGCAAGCTTCCCCCGAGTCCAGGCAGGTCGGACTGGGGGGAGGTGGGTGCGTTGCCGCGGAGGCGACCTGACAGGTCGGGCGCGTGGCACATCCGGTGAAAAAGGGTCTGCCCGGCGCGGGTCATCGGGGCTCGAGCCGCGAAGCAAAGACGAGGCAGACACATGAAGGCGTTGAGCAGTTGGATGGGGGCGGCTTGTGCCGCGGTGGTGGGGTTCTCTGGAGTGGCCCAGGCGCACGATTTGACGTGCACCAAGCTGGTGAACGGTCAGGCGTCGGTGACGGCCTCGACGTATCCGTTCACCGCGAACTTCAGCTTCCAGGTCAACAACGTGCATCCGACGTTGCCGTCCATCCTGTTGACGGCCACGGACCCGTTGCTGGCGGGTGAGGGGTTCGTCTTCAATCCGCCGCCGCCGGTGGTGATTCCGGTGGGTGCGTCGGTGACGTCGAACTTCAGCGTCACCCTGGACACGGTCGAGGAGTGCCGGGCGCTGGCGCTGCTGGACGGCCTGCCGGACAACAACATCGACAACACCTTCACCGCGGGCTTCGACCTGGGCAGCTCGCTGTGCACCGCGCGCATCTCCTGTGAGGAGCCGACGCCGGTGTGCGCCAACGCGACGCGCACGCTGGGCTTCTGGAAGAACCACATCCCCGCGGTGCAGCAGTGCCTCGCCGGCGGGCCCGTGCCGCTGGGCAGCATCGGCATCGTCGTGGGCCTGGCGGGCGCCGAGGGCATCCTCTGGGGTGACCCGGCTCGCTACCCCATCACCAACCTGCCGCGCAGCCAGCTGGACCGCATCCGCTTCCTCGCCGCGCGTCAGCTCTTCGTGGCCACCTGCAACCAGCGCGTGTTCGGTGGCGCCACGGTTCCGGCCAACCTGCTCGAGCTCATCCTCACCGCGCTGGGCACCGTCAACTGCAGCCAGCTGAGCACGCTCGAGGCGCAGCTCGACGCGTACAACAACTCCTGCGAGACGACGCCGTTCCCGGCCGGGTTCGACCCCGGTCCCTCGACGCCGCAGCAGGCCGAGGCGCTCGCCATCGACCCGACCATTCCCACGGGGCTGATCTGCATCCCGCCCGTTCCGTGAGCGGCCGCGTCCCACTCCATTCCAGACACATCCGAATCACTGAAAGTCTTTGAGGTATCAAGTCATGAAGAAGTTCCTGATGTCGACCCTGTGGGCCTCGGCCCTGCTGTTCTCCGCCTGCGGCGGGGATGATTCCCGCCAGGTCCCTGGCAATGAAGACCCCGGCGTGGAGACGCCCGTCCCCGGCGGCGAGGACCCGACGCCCGGTGGCGAGGGCCCCACGCCCGGTGGCGAGGACCCGGGCCCCACGCCCGGTGGCGAGGACCCGGGCCCCACGCCCGGTGGCGAGGACCCCGGCACGCCCTCCACGCAGAGCTTCGAGCTGCGCCTGAAGGGCGAGAGCCTGATGGACTTCACCTCGCTGAAGGTGCCCATCTCCGACGTCACCATCACCGCCGAGGGCAAGCCGGTGAACGTGCAGGTGGTGTCGAACCTGCTGGAGATCGCCGACCCCATCCACGCGCCGCTGGCCGCGCGCTTCACGGTGCCTCCCGGCGTCGACAAGGTGCAGGTCACCGTGTTCTTCAACGCCATGGGTGACTTCGCCCGTCACTCCGTGCAGGCCTCGCAGCTCGACGCCCGCGTGGCGCCCATCACCTTCGAGGCGAAGGTGTCCGACCTGAGGACGCGTGGCCGCGCGGTGCTCCACCTGGATGTGTCGCGCTCCATCGTGGACACCTCCGTGTCGGGCTCCAACGGCCTGGTGGAGACCAGCACGCTGCTGCTGCCCTCCGGCGCGGTGAAGTTCTAGCCGACACGGTAGGGGCGAGGCTCCCGGAGGGCGGCGGCGCGGCGCCCTTCGGTGAGCCCTGACAACGGGCGGGTCCTCCTCGTGGGGTCCCGCCCGTCGCCGTGCTCGGGGACTACTCGGGCTGGGTGCCCTGGCCGTCCTTGCCCTGCCAGAAGCGCTTGGGGTGTCCGTCCCCGCGCGTGCCGTGGGACAGCCGGTCCACCCACGGATAGCGCTGGGCCTCCTCGGCGGTGTAGCCCAGGTTGAAGACGGTGGGGCTCTTGGGCAAATCCCCCGCCTTGGCGTAGTAGGTGCCGAAGAGCCGGTCCCAGAAGTAGTTGGTGATGCCGTAGTTGCCCTGCTCGTTGTGGAAGTGATGCGACAGGTGCAGGCGCTTGATGTCCTTCAGGAAGCCCAGCTTCGGCGTGTAGTTCAGGTGCTGGATGCAGTGGCAGAACTCATAGAAGCACGTAATCACCATGCCCCAGCCCAGCGCCGCCGCCGCGCCCGCCTTGCCGCCGATGAGGTAGCCCAAGGGCGCCATCACCCCGCCCACCGTGGGCAGCACGTTGGCCAGCGCGCCGAACAGCACGCGCAAGTCATTGGGGTCCTGGTGGTGGTCGAAGTGGATGCGCTTCCACGTGGCCGCGGTGAGGGGCGACTTGTAGAGGAAGCGGCTGTGCAGGATGTGCTTGTGCACCAGGAACCAGCCGAGCGGGAACACCACGCTCGCGGCCGCCATGGAGAGCAGCGTGCGCACGGGGCTCTCGAACCACTTCACCGCGTACACCAGGCTGACGATGCCCACGGTGATGTAGGCCAGCACGGCGTAGTAGGTGAAGAACGAATAGACTAGGTCGCCTAGCGTCATCCGGTCGAGGTTGTGCTTCCGGTTCTTCAAGAACGAAAAGGGTGCGCTGACCGCCACGGTATGCCTCGCAGGTGGACGCTGCCCTTGGGGGCAGTGGAGCAGGTGGGCCGCGCCATGCCCGCCGGCCTGGGGCATGCGGCGCCGCTGTGAGTAGCAGGGCCCGGGCGCGCTCGCGCCACAATCATCCGGCCGGCTTTTACGTTTTTCTGCGGCCCAAGAGAAGCACCGCTGCTGTGCGTCCCCCCGGTGGGACGCCTGCCCTCCCGCCCGGGTGGGGGCCGAGTCGGCCGGTGGACTTCCCGGCGGGAAGCGCGGAGCCCATGTTCGACGCAAGGGATCAGCGCGGGGAGGCCCTCATGGCGGAAAAGGCTGGGGAAGACAAGGCGCGAGGGAGCAGGGCTCGGGGAAAGGCCGCGGTGACGACGCGGCGCACCCAGCCGATGGAAGGGGAGGACCGGGGCTCGCTCGCCCTACGTCGGCCCACCTCGGAGTACCGCGCGGCGGCCGAGGAGCAGGCGGCGCGGGTTCGCGAGGAAATCGAGGCGGCGCTCCTGGTGGCACGCGACACTCGCGAGGCCATCGAACGTCGCATCGCGGACGAACTGCACGCGCCGCCCGGCAGCTTCCGGGCGCGGGCGCAGCAGCAGAAGCCCAAGCAGCGCCGGACGGCGGCGCGCAAGAAGAAGGGCCAAGCCTCCTGACGCGAGTCTTCTAGCTGTTGAGCCGCGTGGCCGCGCTGGTGGCGGGCCGCGCGGCGTCGTCCACGGGGGCGGGCGGCGTGGCGGACTCCTCGCCCAGGCCCTTGAGCCTGCGCGCCAGCTGCGCGGCCTGCTCCCCCTTGGTGCCCAGCTCGTGGCCCTGCGCGCCGACGAAGGACACGCGGGCGCGCTCCAGGAGGGCCACCTGGGCGTGGAGCTGGGCGAGCAGCCGCTCCTGCTTGCGGCCCAGGGCATCCAGGTGGTTGAGCTCCTCGCCCAGCGAGGACGCGGCGAGCTCCAGCTGGCGTCGCGCCACGGTGTCCTGGGTGGCGGCGGCGCGGGCGCGAAGCTCCTTCACCTGCGCGTCCACGTCATGGGCCACCACGGAGTCGAGCTGCGCGGTGAGGCCCGCGTGGGCCTCCGCGAGCGAGAAGCTCTCCGCGGCCATCTTCTCCACCACGCCGAGCAGCTCCTGGCGGCCGGGGCTCGCGGGCAGGCGCAGCGCGGAGCTCTTGCACTGCTGATACAGCCCGAGCGCGCGCGTGGTCAGCTCCTTGGCTTCACCCGAGAGCGTGCCCTGCAGCGTCTTGCCCCGCGCCTCGACGGCGTCGGTGTGCAGCACCAGGTGCGACATCAGCGTGCCGGTGCTCCAGAAGAGCGCCACGCAGGCGTAGCCCACCACCAGCGAGACGAGCGCGGTGTTCCCGAGAAAGTGGGCATCCAGCACCTGCTGCACGTACAGGCCCACCGGGGTGAGCACACCCGCGGCGGCGGCGCTCAGGGCGACGGGGACGGGCGCGCCGGGCTGTTCGCGGCCATGGCCCAGCCACGTCACCAGCGCGGCGGCGATGCAGCCCGCCACGCTCTGGGCCAGGGGCCACGGAGCGGAGAAGAGGAAGGGGAAGACGGGCAGCACGGTGAGGGCCGCGCGCAGCCCCCAGCCGCCACCCTTGGCCGTCCGGGCGGCGGCGAGCGCCGCGCCCAGCACCGCGAAGTAGCCCGGCTCCAGGGTGAGCCGGACGACGGGCTCGAAGGGGGCCCACAGGCGCAGCGCCAGCGCGGCGAAGATGCCCATGCACGCTCCACCCCCCAGCGCGCGCAGGGTGCGGGACTCGAACTCCTCGCGGTGGAGGATCTGCAGGGAGAGGGCCATGGGGCTGCACCGTCCTGACTAGTAGGCGTTGTTCTCGCCGAAGTTCTTCATGGTCTTCTTGTAGAGCTTCAGCGACTCGCGGCGGACCTCGTCGTCACTCGATGCCCCCTCATAGGCTGCCTGGGTCTGGTCCAGCTCCGCAAGCTCCCCCGAGAGCGCGTCCGCGGACGAGCCGAAAAGCTTCCGGGCGTTGCCCAACAGACCCATGGCGGCGCCGCGGTTGCCGCGCTTCATCTCCTCCGCGGCGGCGCGCATCTGCTGGGTTCCCAACGCTCGCACGGCGTGCACGCGCACCTCCCGGTCCAGGTTGGCGCGCACCAGCGAGGCGTCCTGGGTGACGACGGCGGACAGGGCCAGCTTCGTCTCGGCGCGCATGTCGCGGGGGACGTCCATGTAGCGCACGCTGGCCTGGAGCAGCGGGAGCGCGTCGGACGTGACCTGGGTGTTGAGCGTCAGCTTCACGACGACGCGGATGGACTGCTCGCCAGCCAGGTCGTACAGCGGCACCTTGAGGGTGGTGCCCTCGCGGGTGGAGGGCAGGCCGAGCACCTGCGCGTCGCGGGCGACGGGGGGCAGCTCCAGGCGCAGCTCCACCTGACGGGCGACGGTGCTGGTGGCCTGGTCCAGCTCGCGGGAGAAGACCTCCGCCAGCCGGGCCGAGTCCTCGATGAAGCCGGAGAAGCCGCCGCCCTGCTCGGCCATGCCGCGCATGAGGGAGGCCTGGTAGTCCTCGCCCACGCCGAGCGCGCTGACGGTGATGCCCTCATCGCGCAGCTGGCGCGTCAGGTGGAACAGCTCCGGCTCGGTGACGATGCCGGTGGTGGGCTGGCCGTCGCTCAGGAGGATGGCGCGGCTGACGCGGTACTCGCGCAGGTGGGGGCGCAGGGCGACGGCGGCCTCGGTGAGACCGCCGCTGATGTTGGTGGAGCCGTCATCGCGGATGTTGGCGATGGCGGAGAGCAGCTCCTGGCGGACGGCCTCGGTGACGGGGCGGCTGGGGAGGACCTTCACGTCGGTGCCGTAGTGGATGAGGGCCAGCCGGTCCTCGGCGGTGAGGCGGCGCACCAGCTCCACGGCGGCGCTCCTGGCGTCGGCGAGCTTCTGGCCGCTCATGGAGCCGGAGCGGTCCACGACGAGGGCCAGGTTGACGGGGACGCGGCGGGCGGCGGTGGGGTTGGGGCGGGCCTTGACCTCCAGCCACGCGAAGGCCTCGCTGGGGCCCGTCTGGATGTAGCTGCCGGACAGCTTGCCGGAGAGGACGAGGGCGCCGTCATCCGGCAGGGACATGACGTGCGGCAGCAGGGTGGTGGCGGGGGGCTCGTCGGGCTGGGCCACGGTGTGGCTGGTGTCGGTGACGGGCGGGGCAGGAGGCGCGGGCGGCGGCGGAGGCTTGCCCAGCGAGAGCGCGCCCAGGGCGAGCAATCCGGCGGCGGACAGCAGCAGCAGGGTGCGGTTCATGCGGTTCCTCGGGGTGTGTGGCTTTGGCGGGGGGGACACTCGCCCGTCCGCCCCCCGGACCGCATCGGTCACCGGGAGGAGGGTCCCCCCGATGACCGATAACCCAGACGTCAGACATTGCGGCGCGAGGCATTCCGGGTCGCTGGACACCTCACCGCCCCGCTGGGTTCCCGGAGTCGGCGGATCCGGACCCCGAGGTGTCGCTCGGGGAGGATGGGGCGGATCATCATTTCTTCCCGAGAACCAAGAATCGAAGCAACTGCTCTCCGGGGATTCCGATAATCGGGAAGGTCGGAGCTTCTCCGACCGCGACTTCAGAGGGTCGGGACCGCACTGGGAGCGCGCCCGCCAGGAGAGGAAGACATGTCCACGATTGGCAAGACGGGTTCGCGCACCCCCACCTATGTGAAGCCCGAGCCGAAGCAGGAGACGGCGAAGCAGCCGGCCCAGGCGCAGCGCAACGCGGTGAAGACGGCGGTGGACCAGCGGATGAAGGACGGCTTCGACGCGGCCCCGGCTCGCGCGGGCTCGGCGTCCCGGCCGCAGGTGCTCACCGAGACGCGCACCACGGAGAACGCTCCGCCGAGCCCTGGTGGTGGGCTGGGCAAGGCCATCGCGAAGATCGCGGAGAAGGTGAAGCAGGCCGCGGGTTCGGCCACGGCGCCGCAGGTGAGCACGAACGCGAACGGTCAGACGGTGGTGGACCTGGGCGCGGGGAACAACACCGCGACGGTGACGATGAACAAGAGTGGCGGGCTGGTCATCAAGTCCGGCTCGGACACGGTGACGCTGTCGCCGGAGCAGTCGAAGAACGCCATCATCAACGGCGGCGCGGGTAACGACTCCATCACCGTGGACAAGAACGTCACGGTGGACGTGACGCTGGACGGTGGCGAGGGCAACGACAAGCTGACGGGTGGCGCGGGTCACGACACCATCCGCGGTGGCGCGGGCAACGACACCATCATCGGCGGCACGGGCAACGACTCGGTGTCCGGTGACGACGGCGACGACTACGTGGAGGGTGGCGCGGGCGACGACCTGGTGCAGGGCGGCGCGGGCCGCGACGTGCTCTACGGCCTGGACGGCAACGACTTGCTCAACGGCGGCGAGGGCCGCGACTACATCGACGCGGGCGCGGGCGATGACACGGCCACGGGCGGCGCTGGCGATGACCAGGTCATCGGTGGCCGCGGCGACGACACCCTGTCGGGTGGCGAGGGCAACGACGCGGTGGCGGGCGGCGCGGGCAAGGACACCGTCAGTGGCAACGCCGGCGACGACAAGCTCTACGTCGAGGAGGGCGAGGAGACGGCGGACGCGGCCGAGGGCGAGCGGACCATCGTCGACATGACGGACGCGGACCAGCGCGGCAGCTCGGTGAAGGTGGAGGGCTCGCCGGAGTTCCAGGCGCGCGTGCAGTCGGACCTGGACGCGATGCGCTCGCTGCCGTCGGGCCAGGAGCTGCTGGGCACGCTGGACAAGAGCGGCCGCTCGACGACGATTCGCGAGACGTCCGGTGGCAACACGGCGTCGGGCACCAACTTCAACGATGGCTTCTTCAACGCGGACGGCACGCCGGGCAAGGGCTCGGATGCGTCGGTGAACTACAACACCACGCGCATCTCGCTCGGTGGCGACGAGTGGATGAACCGTCCCCCGATCGTCGGTCTGTTCCACGAGCTGGTGCACGCGTCCGACATCGCGAACGGCACGCTGGCGAACGGCTCGAAGGACGGCGTGCGCAACCTGGAGACCTCGGCGGTGGGTCTGCCCATCGACCTGGACCAGAACCCGGCCACGCCGGACGTGGTGCAGCCGGGCCGCCCGGGTGAGAACGTCCTGCGCGACGAGCTGAACCTGCCCACCCGTCCGCACTACTAAGCCGCGCTTCGATGTGAGCCGCCGATGCTGGCGGGGGGCCTCCGAGGGCGCCCCGCCTCCGGCGTGGTGCCGACGTGGATTCAGGGCTGCGCGCAGGATGCGCCTGTTCCACGTTGGGCGTGCTCCGCACATGCACGTGCCTTCGGCGTGGTGCCGACGTGGATTCAGGGCCGCGCGCAGGATGCGCCTGTTCCACGTTGGGCCTCTGCTTGGGCGCGCGCCTCCAGCGTCGTGCCGACGTGGATTCAGGGCTGCGCGCAGGGACGTGCCTGCTCCTGGTTGAGGGCGCGCTCCGCTCGCGCACTCGCCTCAGGGGCCGTGTCGACGCCGATTCAGGGCTGCGCGCAGGGATGCTCTTGCTCCATGCGGGAGCACGCGCTTCCATCGCCGCATCAACATGGATTCAGGGCTGCGCGCAGGGACGTGCCTGCTCCTGGTTGAGGGCGCGCTCCGCTCGCGCACTCGCCTCAGGGGCCGTGTCGACGCCGATTCAGGGCTGCGCGCAGGGATGCGCCTGCTCCACGAGGGGGCTCTGCTCGAGCACTCGCCTCTGGCGCCGCGTCGACGTGAGGCAGGGGGGCGTGTGCTGGGTTGATTCGCACTCCCCTCCGCCAACCTCCTGGAACAACAGGCTCTTTGTGCGACGCGGACGCGTCGCGCGCCAGCGACTCGGTCCCGTGCCCCCATGGAACGAGTGATCCGCTCCCAGCCCCGGGCCTCGAAGCAACTGGCGTCCTGAGGTCCCGATAATCAAGGAGTTCGGCGTTGGTCCGCCTCACAGGCACGGGCCGCCTCAGGGAGAAGCCGCATGTCCACGATTGGGAAGACCGGTTCGCGCAGCACCTCGTACGTGAAGCCCGAGCCGAAGCAGGAGACGGCGAAGCAGCCGGCCCAGCGTCCCAACGTGGTGAAGACGGCGGTGGACCAGCGGATGAAGGACGGCTTCGACGCGGCTCCGACGCGCGCGAGCACCCCGTCCCGCACCGGTGGCAGCGACTTCGAGGGCGCGCCCCCTCCTGGCCCTGGTGGTGGACTGGGCAAGGCCATCGCGAAGATCGCGGAGAAGGTGAAGCAGGCCGCGGGCTCGGCCACGGCGCCGCAGGTGAGCACGAACGCGAACGGTCAGACGGTGGTGGACCTGGGCGCGGGGAACAACACCGCGACGGTGACGATGAACAAGAGTGGCGGGCTGGTCATCAAGTCCGGCTCGGACACGGTGACGCTGTCGCCGGAGCAGTCGAAGAACGCCATCATCAACGGCGGCGCGGGTAACGACTCCATCACCGTGGACAAGAACGTCACGGTGGACGTGACGCTGGACGGTGGCGAGGGCAACGACAAGCTGACGGGTGGCGCGGGTCACGACACCATCCGCGGTGGCGCGGGCAACGACACCATCATCGGCGGCACGGGCAACGACTCGGTGTCGGGTGACGACGGCGACGACTACGTGGAGGGTGGCGCGGGCGACGACCTGGTGCAGGGTGGCGCGGGCCGCGATGTGCTCTACGGCCTGGACGGCAACGACTTGCTCAACGGCGGCGAAGGCCGTGACTACATCGACGGTGGCGCGGGTGACGACACGGCCACGGGCGGCGCGGGCGATGACCAGGTCATCGGCGGCCGTGGCAATGACCGGCTGAGCGGCGGTGAAGGCAACGACGCGGTGGCCGGCGGCGAGGGCGCGGACACCGTCAGCGGCGATGCCGGCGACGACAAGCTCTACGTCGAGGAGAACGAGACCACCGACGGCGCCGCGAGCGAGCGGACCATCGTCGACATGACGGACGCGAGCCAGCGCGGCCGCTCCGTGACGGTGGAGGGCAGCGCAGACTTCCAGGCGCGCACGCAGTCGGACCTGGACGCGATGCGCTCGCTGCCGTCGGGCCAGGACCTGCTGCGCACGCTGGACGACAGCGGCCACTCGACGACCATCAAGGAGACCACCAGCGGCAACTCCGCGTCTCCCGCCAACCGCGATGATGCCTGGTTCAACACGGACGGCACGCCGGGCAAGGGCACCGACGGCACGGTGAACTACAACACCACGCGCACCTCGCTCGGCGGCGAGGAGTGGATGACCCGTCCTCCCATCGTGGCCCTGTTCCACGAGCTGGTGCACGCGTCCGACTACGCCAATGGCACGCTGGCGCGCGGCGAGAAGAACGGCGTCAACAACCGCGAGACGTCCGCGGTGGGCCTGCCCATCGACCTGGACCAGAACCCGGCCACGCCGGACGTGGTGCAGCCGGGCCGCCCGGGTGAGAACGTCCTGCGCGACGAGCTGAACCTGCCCACCCGCCCGCGCTACTAGTCCATGCGGACCCTGCTCCAGGCTGGCGCCCTCGGCATGGCGCTGGCCATAATCGTCGGCTGCACGCGGGCGGAGCGCCCGGTGAATGCGGGAGGAAGCGTGGCCCAGGCGGACGTGGTGGAGCTGAAGGTGGAGTCGGTGTCGAGCGGGCCCGAGGGGCTCGCCGTCTCGTACGCGGTGCACAACGGCTCGCCGCGCGAGGTGCTGCTCGTGGACGGCCTGCCGGAGTGGGGGCCCACGGGCTACGTCGGCCTCGCCCCCGAGCGCGCGTACGTGGAGCTCTCCGGTGACGGCGCCGTGCTGCTGCGCGCGCTGGTGCCCGTGCCGGAGAACCTCGACGTGGAGGCGCCCGAGGTCCCCACCGTCAGCGCCCTGGCGCCCGGCGCCACCGTGTCCTCGCGTCTGGTGGTGCCCCTGCCGCTGCGCACGTCGCTGCCCTATCCCCAGGGCACGGAGACCACGCTGGAGCTGTCCGCCGTGCGCGAGCTGCGCCTGCGCGTGGGCTACCTGCCGGACGCCTCCGAGGTGCGGCTGCACGGCACGACGGAAGCGGGCGGGCGCACCTTCCGCACCGCCGAGTATGGCCAGGTGGTGACGCGTCAGCGCCTGCTGGACAGCGGGCCGCTGTCGCTCGACGGCGTGAAGTAGTCCGTCAGGGCGTGCGCCATAGCAGGCACGCCGGCGCGTCGTGTCCCGGCATGGCCAGCACCTGGAACGACGCCTCACGAGGCAGCGCGCGGAAGGCCTCCGACTCCACGGCCTTCCGCACCGCCTCACGCGCGCACTGGAGTGAGCGCACCACCAGCAGCTTCTCAAGCGGAGCGAACACCTCCAGCGCGCGAAGCCCGCGGTCCTCGGCCAGCTCCAGCAGCGCATCGCCCACCGAGCCCAGCCCGAAGCCGCCGCAGGTGTCGAAGTTGGTCGCGCTGGAGTCCAGCGCGTTCTCCGTCGCGGTCTCTTCGTAGTGGTGCTCGACGAGCCCCTGGCCCCACACCTCCTGGGGCACGTAGGGGCTCACGTCGCCGCCCGCCCAGTAAAGCAACAGGCCCGACAGCGGCCGGACGCGGGCGCGGCGCACGCCGTCCAGCGCCTCCCAGACGTACGCCTCCTGCCGCAGGTAGCGAGGCTCGCGGTACATCCCGAAGCTCTTCACCAGCCCCGCCGTCATCACCGCGACGAGCCCCGTGTCCACGGCCTGGGCCTCGGCCACCTGCGCGCTCACCTGCTCGAACCCGTCCGACTCGCGCACCTGTGCGAGCAGCCGCGCGGCGCATGTCTCCAGCTCTCGCAGCTCCTCATCGGTCCACACGCGGCGTCAGGCCTCCGGAGGTCGCAGGCGGACCAGGTCATCCACCACGCGCCGCACGCGCCCCTCGTCGAAGGGCTTCTCCAGGAGGAGATTGGGGATGCTCGCCAGGAACTCGCGGGCGCCCGTGGTGAAGGCGCCGCCGGACACGAAGACGAAGCGCCCCTCCAGGCCCGCGTGCGCGCGCCGCACCAGCTCGTACACGTCGCGCCCCGTCAGGTCCGGCATCATCACGTCGCACAGCACCGCGTCCGGCTTCAGCCCCTGCTCGAGCAGCTCCAGCGCCTGTCGCCCGCTGCACGCCACCTCCACCTCGTGGCCGCGCAGGATGCGCTGAAGCACGCGGCCCACGGCGGGCTCGTCGTCCACCACCAGCACGCGTCCCCTCGGCGGACCCACCGGCGCGCCCGAGGGCTCCGGCGACGTGGCCACCGCGCGCGCCTCCGGCTCCGTGGTGGGCAGCACGACGCGGAAGGTGGTGCCCCGGCCCGGCTCGCTCTCCACGGTGATTTCACCACCCAGCCCGTGGACGATGCTGTGACAGATGGACAGGCCCAGCCCCGTGCCCACGCCCACGGGCTTGGTGGTGAAGAACGGGTCGAAGATGCGGTCGATGACCTCGCGGGCGATTCCCACACCCGTGTCCTGCACCTCCACCACCACGCGCGACAGCCCGTCCCGCCGCGTCGCCAGCCGGATTTCGTGCCGGTGCGCGGAGCCCTCGGGGATGGCCTGCGCGGCGTTCACCACCAGGTTGAGGAACACCTGGCTCAGCTTGCCCTCGTTCGCCATCACCGAGGGGATGTCGCCGTACTCTCGCTTCAGCTGCGCGCGGTGGCGGATTTCATTCGCCGCCATCATCGCCACCGACTCCAGCACCGTGTGCACGTCCAGCGGCGACACGCGCTCCTCGTCCGGACGGGAGAACGTCTTCAGCTGGCGCACAATCTGCCGCACCCGCTCCGCGCCCTCGCAGGCCTCGTGCAGCACCTCGCCCCACTCGGCCAGGTCCGGCTCGCCGCGCAGCCGGGCCTGCAGCGCCGCGGCGCCGTCACCCGGGGGCAGGTTGCGGCGGAACTCGTCCGACAGGAAGCTCAGGTTGGACAGCACGAAGGCCAGCGGGTTGTTGATTTCGTGCGCGATGCCCGCCGCCAGCGTGCCCACCGAGGCCAGCCGGTCCGCGAGCGTCAGCCGCGCCTGCAACTGCCGCTGCTCCGTCACGTCGCGCGCGATGGACACCACCGCGGGCTGTCCGTCGAAGCGCAGGGGCAGTGAGACGACCTCCGCCACGCGCGTGCGCCCGTCGCGCCGCACCAGCCGCCGCTCGCCCGTGAGCGCGCCCGCGCGCACCGCCTCCACGCCGCGCATGTCCTTGACGAACTCGGAGAGCTGACGGCCCACGAGCTGCTCGGCCCGCTCGAAGCCCAGCGTGCCCACCAGCGCCGCGTTCGCGTAGACGATGTGCCCGTCCCGCTCGATGGCCGCCGCGTCCGGCACGCCCTCCAACAGCGCGCGGAAGCTCGCCTCGGACAGCCGCAGCGCCTCCTCCGCCTGCCGGCGCTCGGTGATGTCGCGCGCCAGGCCCTCCACCGCCACCATGCGGCCCATGGCGTCCGTTACCGGCACCACCACGTGCTCCAGCCACAGCATGCGGCCGTCCGGGTGCAGGTAGCGCACCGTCACCGGCGCCCCCGCCGACGCGCGCGGCGCCTCGAGCAGCTGCTCCAGCGCGGCGCGGTCCTCCGGGTGCACGCGCCGGTACCACAGGTCCGCGTCGCCGTAGTGCGCCACCGGCCCGTAGCCCAGCTTCGCGTGCGCCACCCGGCTGACGTAGACGAAGCCCCGGGGCGCCTCGCGGCGGTACAGGTACAGCACGTCCGACGCGTTCTCCGCGAGCTGCCGGAACCGTCGCTCACGCTCGCGCAGCGCGCGCTCCGACTCGCGCCGCTCCAGCGCGACGGAGATGGCGCCCGCCGCGGCGGACAGCAGGTCCACCTCCAGCCGGTCCCACCGCCGCGCCTCCGAGCAGTTGTCGAAGCCCACGAAGCCCGTCAGCGCCCCCTGCACGCGCAGGGGCAGCACCAGGATGGAGAGGATGCCCTGCGGGTCCAGCAGCGCCCGCTCCACCTCGGGGAAGCTCGCCACCAGGCCCTCGATGACATCGCCCCGCGACAGCGTCGTCTCCCAGCGCTCCAGCACGGGCACCATGGGCACGTTCTGCAGGTCCGGGTTGTCGATTTCCGCGTGCACGCCCGGCGCGCACCACTCCGCGCGCTGGCTGCACATCCGCTCCCCGGATGGGCCCGGGTGCAGGTCGAAGACGTAGACGCGGCTGGCCCCCGCGGCGAGCCCCAGCGACGACAGCACGGAGCCGTACAGGTCTCCGCCATCGCGCACCGCGAGCAGCCGCTGCTGCATCTCCACCAGCGCCGTGAGGTAGCGCTCACGCCGCGCCAGCGCCCCGTCCGACGCCTTGCGCTCGGTGATGTCGTTGAGCGTGCCGGACGTGCCCACCAGCTCGCCGTCCTCGCCCACCATCACCCGGCCGAAGACCTCCACCCAGCGGAAGCCTCCATCGCGCGTCAGGTAGCGCACCTCGATGCGCACGTGCTCCACCTCGCGCGTCATCAGCCGGCGCAGGTTCTCCCGACAGGGCGCGTGGTCCTCCGGGTCCACGAAGTCGAGGAACGACTTGCCCAGCGACACGTCCACCGCGTGGCCGGTGATTTCCGTCCACGCGCGGTTGAGGAACGTCCACCGGCCCTGCACGTCCGTCTGGAACACCACCTCCTTCAGGCTGTCGATGACGAGCCGGTAGCGTCGCTCGTGTGGAGTCCAGTCTGGCCTGGGGGGCGGCGTCTGCATGTTGAGGCTCGAGGAAGTGGACGGCGCTCATCCGGACGAGGAGTCCGGACGATGTGCAACTATCCAACGATTCAGGATTTCCTGCAGTCCAAGCAAGGGGGCTGGCCTGACCCCGGGGCAGGGATTCGGACCGCGTGCCGTTGGATGTTGTGCGAGGGCGGGGAGTTGTCTTCCTTCAGGCGGGTGGGGATGCCACCATGCCACGAGCGGAAAGTCCCTGAACTCATGTCCTCTGGCCGCGCCCAGCTTTCTTTGATTCATCAGGCGCTCGCGGAACGGGCGGAAGCCCGGTTGAGCGATGCGGCGCTGCGCCTGCTCGTGGAGCAGACGGGCGAGGCCGTGCTGCTGATGGATGCGACGGGCCGCGTGCTCGCCTTCAACTCCGAAGCCGGGTCGCGCTTTCGTATTCCCCCGCCCGAGAGAATCGAGCCTCACGGCAATCTTCCAGGCTGCGTCTGGGTTCGGTTGGACCAGGGCGGTGGGGTGCCCGCGGTGTCACCGCTGTCCCGGGCGCTCGCGGGCGAGGGGGTGCGCGACGAGCGCTGGGGCCTGCGCCGTCCGGACGGCACGCGGGTGGTGCTCGAGGGGAGCGTGTTCCCGGTGGGGCAGGAGCCCGGCGCGAAGCCGGCCGGCGTGCTGCTGCGCGCGCGGGAGGTGATGGAGGAGCCGCGGCTGGACGCGATGCGCGCGGCGCGGCTGCTCGCGGAGGCGGGCGCGCTCCTGGCCGCGGAGCTGGAGAACGAGGAGCGGGTGGAGCCGCTCTTGCGGCTGCTCGTGCCCACGTTGGCGGACGCGGGGGTGTTCTTCCTGGGGGCCGGCGGCGAGGCGGTGCGCGCGGCGGCGGCGGTGCACGCGGAGCCGGAGCGCCACGTCCTGCTGGTGGACATGCTGCGGCGCTACCCGCCGGACCCGCTGGACCCGCGCGGGCTGCCGGCCCTGTTCCTCACCGGGCGCACCGAGCGGGTGGCCGAGCTGTCGGACGCGCACGTGGAGGCCCTCACCCGGGACTCCGAGCACGCGCGGCTGTTCGCGCTCCTCGGGGTGACGCGCTACCTGGGCGTACCGTTGGTGGCGCGCGGACGCGTCATCGGCGCCCTGGCGCTGTTCCGCTCGGAGGGGGCGCCCGCCTTCGGTGACGAGGAGGAGCGGGTGGCGGAGGAGCTGGCGCGCCGGGCGGCGCTGTCCCTGGACAACGCGCGGCTGTTGCGCGAGGCGCGCGAGGCGGTGCGGCTTCGCGACGAGTTCCTGGGCATCGCCAGCCACGAGCTGAAGACGCCGCTGACGCCGCTGCACCTCAAGGTTCAGCTGCTCCAGAAGCAGGTGGACGTGCTGGCCGCCCACGGCAAGCCCGTGTCCGCCGAGCGCGTCTCCGAGACGCTGGACGTGGTGCAGCGCCAGGTGCGCAAGCTGACCAGCCTGGTCGACAACTTGTTGGACGTGTCGCGCATCACCGCCGGCCGGCTGAAGCTGGAGCTGGAGGAGATGGACCTGGCGAGCGTGGCGGCGGAAATCCTCTACCGCTTCGCGCCGTCCGCGGCCCAGCTCCACTGCTCGCTGGAGATGCACGCGCCGGTGCCGGTGCTGGGGCGGTGGGACCGGCTGCGGCTGGAGCAGGTCGTCACGAACCTGCTGTCCAACGCGCTGAAGTACGGCGCGGGCCAGCCCGTGCGCCTCACGGTGGAGGCGGACGGGCGCACCGCGCGCCTCACCGTGGAGGACGGCGGCATCGGCATCTCCGCGCAGGACCTGCCGCGCATCTTCGAGCGCTTCGAGCGCGCGGTGAGTGACCGGCACTACGGCGGCCTGGGGCTGGGGCTCTACATCACCCGGCAGATTGTCGAGGCGTTCGGCGGCACGGTGAGGGCCACGAGCGCGCTGGGGCAGGGCTCCACCTTCGTGCTGGAGCTGCCCCGGGGCGACATCCCGGACGAGTGGCTGTCCGTGCCGGGCGCGCCCGAGCCCTGAGTCACGCGGCCGCGTCGGACACGGCGGGCGGCGCGACGTTGCGCGGCAGCCGGACGTGGAACGCGCTGCCCTGCTGCGGCCCCGGGCTCTCCGCCCAGATGGTGCCGCCGTGGCGCTCCACGATTTCGCGGCAGATGAACAGGCCCAGGCCCAGGCCGCCGTAGTGGCGCGCGGTGGCGTTGGAAGCGCGCGCGAAGGGACGGAACAGCCCCGCCAGGCTCTCCGGGGGGATGCCGATGCCCTCGTCCTTCACGTGCACGTGGATGCTGTCGGGCGCCTCCTCCAGCGTCACGCGGACCAGGCCCCCCTGGGGCGAGTAGCGCACGGCGTTGCTCACCAGGTTGGTGAGCACCTGGTCCAGCCGGGGCGCGTCCCAGTCGCCCTCCACGGGGTGCTCGGGCACGCGCAGCTCGAAGGTGACGCCGCCCTCGCCGCGCAGCTCGAAGCGCTCCATCACCTCGCGCAGCACGGGCAGCAGGTCCACGCGCTGGCGCTCCAGCTCGAAGCGTCCGCCCTGGATGCGCGCGGTGTCGAGCAGGTCATCCACCAGCCGGGCCAGCCGCTCCGTCTGCCGCGCCATGGAGCGCAGCGCCTTGAGCAGCCGCTCGCGCTCCGGGAAGTCGCCGCTCTTCTCCAGCCGCTGGAGCGTCAGGGCCGCGAAGCCCTTGAGTGGCGTGAGGGGCGTGCGCAGCTCGTGGCTCGCCACGCTGAGGAACTCCTCGCGCGCGCGCACCGCTTCCTTCAGCTCCGCCTGCGTGGCGCCGGTGCGGTCCGCCATCTCGTTGAAGCCGCGCGCCAGCTCTCCCAGCTCGTCGTCCTCCTCCACCTCCACGCGGCGGGTGAGGTCGCCGGCGGCCAGGGCGGCGGTGGCCTCGCGCAGCGTGCCCAGCCGGCGGATGACGTCGCGCGCGACGAGCTGCGAGAGCGCCAGGGCCAGCAACACGCCCATCAGCACCAGCCCCACCACGGCCGCGCTCATGCGCGTAATCGCCGCGTACGCCACGCCCAGCTCCTGCGTCACCACGACGCTCCAGGGCGAGCCCTCCACGGGCGCCTCGGCCGCGAGCACGCGCCGGTCCGCCGCGTCGAACGCCTCCAGCACGCCGCCACCGGGGCGCGCCAGCTCCTCCTGCAGCGCCTCCGGCAGGTGCGCGGAGCCCAAGAGCTGGGCGCCCGGCGCGGTGTCCCGGAGGATCTTCTGTCCGCGCCGGTCCAGCACCTGCACGCGGAAGCGGCGCGACGCGGGCGTGGCGGCCTCGCTCAGCCGCTCCAGCGAGAGCAGCCCCACGAGCAGGCCCCGGCGCGCGCCGTGGAGGTCGAGCTGGAAGGGCAGGGCCACGGCCACGAGCGGCTTGTCGAGCGGGCGGGTGAAGGGCAGCGACAGCGGCAGCTCCCCGGGCGCGGGCGCCTCGGGGAACAGCTCCCGCATCTGGAAGCCCCAGCCCTCCAGGCCCTCGGAGGTGGCCAGCACCGTCGCGCGCTCGTCGAGCACCAGCGCGGCGTGGAAGGTGCGCTCGCGCGCGGCGAGGTTGGAGAGGTACGGCCGCAGGGACTCGCGCTCCCCGCTCATGAGCGCGGCGCGGAAACCCGGTGACTCCAGCAACAGGTACAGCGATTCGCGCGAGTCATCCAGGTAGCGCCGGGTGAAGTCCGCCTCGCCCGCCGCCGCGTAGCGCGTGTCGTCGCGCACCTGCTTCTCGATGGCCTTCTGCGCCAGGTACGCGGCCAGGCCCCCCAGCGCGAGCAGCGGCACCAGGCCCGCGAAGGCCAGCCCGCGCAAGAGCTTCCAGCCCACCGTGCGCGGCGCGCGCGGCCGCCAGCTCACCGCCTGCGCGACACACGCGAGCGCCAGCACGGTGTAGACGCTGGCGCCCAGCCACGACGCGCCCCGCGCCAGCGCGTACGCCAGCAGCGAGAAGGGCACCGCGAGCACGCCCATCAGCAGCGCGGGCACGCGCGGGTGCAGCCAGCGCGCGGGCAGGAGCAGCCCCACGCCGCCCGCCGCGAAGAGCAGGCCCACCAGCGGCCGCAGCGGGGCCAGGTGCGCGTAGACGGACAGCGGGAAGCGCTCCGGCACGGACAGCAGCGCCACGCCGAACGCGGTGCCCGTGAGGGCGGCGAGCCCCCGCAGCATGGCGCGCTGGCGCAGGGCGGGAATCCCCTCCAGGAGCAGCCCGACGAACAGCAGCGGGTACAGCACGATGCCCGTGAGGCTGCCGGGCAGCACGTTGAGCACCCACCAGTACAGCGCGATGGCCACGCCCAGGAGCAGGCGTCCGCCCACGTCCAGCCAGCGCGGCGCGCGCGGATACAGCAGGGCGCCCATCAGGGCGATGCTGCCGGTGAGGTACACGACGCCCAGCAGCCGCACGTACGGGTACAGGGGCCGGAACGCGGCCACCCGGAACTCGTAGGGCACGTACGTCATCAGCACGCCGAACAGCAGGCCGATGAGCGCCGCGGGCCAGGTCAGCGGCAGCAGGGTGGCGGAGGCGGGCGCCTCGGAGGCGCGCGCTGTGGGGAGTGGGGACATCTTCCCGGATTCAGGCGTGGCCGGGCCCATGGTTCTAGTGCTCCCTCGCCGAGCGTCGGGGGCCTGACACCCCGGACGACCAGGGCGGGACACCCGGCGTCAGGCGACCTCGAGCACCGTCCACTCGCGCACCTCGCCCGCCAGCGTCACTTCGATGGTGTCTCCCGCCTTGCGGCCCATGAGCGCGCGGCCCACCGGGGATGCGGGGGTGATGACGGACAGGAAGCCGTCGCCGCCGGGGCCCGTCAGCTCCGTGCCCGCGCCCACGGGCAGCACGAAGAAGGTCCGCTCGGCGAAGCCCTCCTCGTCCTCGGTGCTGACGTCCACCAGCGCGCCCAGTCCCACCGGGCCCTGGCGCGAGAAGCGCGGCATGGGGGCCTGGCCGAAGTGCGTCAGCGCCTGGAGCTCCTCCTGCACCCGGCGGGCGCGGTTGGCCTGCCCCGTGGCCAGGCTGCCGAACTCCAACGCCGCGCGGCCGTCCTCCTTCTTCTCCGACTCGGTGGCCAGGCTGCGGGCCGCCTCGCGAGCCTCGGCCTCGGCCCTGTGGGCCAGCCGGTCGCTCTGCTGGAGGCGCTCGGCGAGCTGGAGGAGCAGTGCCTGCTTGTCGAGTGACATGATGGCACAGAACTGTAGCGCGCCTGGGCGCCGGCTCCAGTTTTCCGTCGCCACCGGGTACCTGCTCGCGGCCTCGCGCCGTGTGGGCCGATGCGACATCCCGTGCACCTGGGCGTTCTTCCTCGTGGCAAGCCCGTACACGGCGCCGGCCCCCCACCCACCGGGAAGGACGCGACAGATGGAGAACGAGGAGCTGCGGGGGCGCATCCGCGAAGTCGCCCGGGAGGTGCTGGGCGAGGCGCTCTCGCTGGGCGTCACCACCTGGCACGCGCCGCCTCGGGGCTACGTCAACGTCGACGAAGTCGACCCGGACACGGGACAGGTCGCCTTCCGCACCCTGACGTCGACGCTGGGCGAGGTGCACCTGCGGCTGTGGGCGAAGCAGCAAGGCCTGCTCGAGGAGGTCGAGGCGCTGGCGAAGCGGCTCAGGGCGCTCGCCCCGCGTCCTCCGTCGGAGCAGGAGCAGTGGGAGCTGCGGGTGCTCGCGCTGGCGCAGGAGGTCCTGGAGCCCGCGGGGCACGACGCCGTGGTCGAGTGGCGGGGGGACGGCCATCTGGAGGTGGGCGTGCACACCTTGGACAGGCGCGAGTGGCGCTTCCAGCTCGAGACGCTGGCGACCACGCGCGGGGATGTCCCGGAGCCGGGATGCGCGCGGCGATTGGGGCTGGAGGCCCAGGCCCTGGCGCTGGCGGCGAAGCTGGGGGCGCTGGGATTCCAGGCGATGAGGGACCCGGAGCCCGAGGACGAGGCCGCGCGGGTGCCGGGCGTGGTGGAGGCGGTGCTCGAGCAGTTCGAGTACGGCCACCACCCGTTGAACAGCCTCTTCGACTACCTGGGCATGCCGGACTGGGATGAAATTGACGACGACCGGCTGCGGCGTCGGGTGCTGGAGCAGGTCTGCGCGCACGTGCGGGCGCGCGCCGAGGAGGAGAAGACCTGGCCGGATGTCATCCCCGCGGACCGGCTGGAGGCGGCGTTCGACGTGCTGCGCGCGCGGGGCTTCGTGGCGGAGATGTCCGCGTCCACCACGATGAGCGGCGGGTGGGAGGTGTCACGCGAGCTGGCGGACCTGCGCCGGGAGCAGGGCGAGACGATTGTCGGCACGGTGTTCTTCGACCAGCAGGACGCGGCCTCCGCGATGGAGGGCCACCCGCTGCACCTGGCCTATGGGCTCGTCAACGACGCGGAGGACGACGCGCGCGAGGACGAGCGCACCGAGGCGGAGGACGCGAAGGTGAGCGAGGACGCGGCGGCGGTGGGGCGCACCATCGTCGAGGTCCTGCGCGAGCACGGCTTCACGCCGGAGTGGAGCGGCGACGCCAGCAGCCGAATCACCCTGAAGCCGGCCTTCGTCTGGCGGCGTCGGCGCGCGCGGGTGGACACCACCGAGACGTGGTCCTTGGGTGAAGGCAACCGCATCCTGGCGCTGCTGGTGGAGTTCCTGCCCAGGCTGCGCGCGTTCGAGTTCTTCCCCGGGGACGGCGTGGAGGTGCACGAGCTGCGCTCGGACAGCCTGCGCGAGCTCACCCTTTGCTACGACCGGGAGGAGGCTGCGAAGGACGCGCTCGCCACGGTGGTGGCCCAGGCGCGCGAGCGCTTCCCCGCGCTCCAGTCGCTCACGGTGAGGGCGGGCGGCTTCGAGGAGACGGTGGAGCTCTGAGCCGGGGGATGTGCCTTGAAGGGAACAGGACCCGCGCGACGAGCGAGCCCTGCCCCGGGCAAGTAGGGCATGCTGTCGCCCATGACGCCCCAGGAACTGTCACAGAAGGCCCGGCAGCTCGTCGCCGATGGCGCGGTGCTGCTGGACGTGCGCACCCCTCAGGAATTCCAGCAGGGACACCCCGAGGCCGCTCGCAACATCCCCGTGCAGGAGCTGCCCCAGCGCGTCAAGGAGGTCGGCCCGCCCGGCACCCCCGTGGTGGTGTACTGCGCCGCCGGAGGCCGCAGCGCGGTGGCCACACAAATTTTGCGCGCCAATGGTTTCCCGGACGTCTTCGACCTGCGCTCGGTGAACAACTGGTGACCGCGGGGCCGTGCGAGGCCTGGGCCCCGCGCGACGCGTGACAAGGCGGGCGGCATGGAGCAGCGTGCCGTCGCTCCCGTCATGAACCGCACCGCTGGTTTCCTCATCGTGGCCCTGTCCGGTGCGTGCTTCGGCGCGCTCGGGCTCTTCGGGCGCCTGGCCTACGCGGCCGGCGCGGACGTCTCCACGCTGCTGTTCCTGCGCTTCACGCTGGCGGGCTCGGTGCTCGGCGCGGTGATGGTGGCGATGCGCCAACCGCTGCCCAGGGGGCGCCTGCTGGTGTCGCTCATCCTGCTGGGCGCGGTGGGCTACGTGAGCGAGGCGGGCGTGTACTTCGCCGCGCTCCAGCACGCGCCCGCGGGGCTGGTGGCGCTGCTCTTGTACTCGTTCCCGGCGCTGGTGGCCCTGCTCCAGGTGTTCGTCTTCCGCGAGAAGCTGGGGCGCATCAAGTGGGTGGCGGTGGTGCTGGCCCTGTGTGGCACGGGGCTCACGGCGGACCTGAGCCAGGGTGGGGTGACGCCGCTGGGGGTGACGCTGGGGCTGTTGTCCGCGCTGCTGTACGCCGTGTACGTCGTCACCAGCGCGCGCGTGGCGGGCCGCGCGGGGCCGCTCGCCTCCAGCACCGTCATCCTGATGTCCGCGGGGCTGACCTTCGGACTGGCGACGCTGGTGAAGGGGCCGTCCTTCCCCACGACGACGCTGGGCTGGGCCGCGGTGGTGGGGCTGTCACTCATCTCCACCGTGGCCGCCGTGTTCCTCTTCTTCCTGGGCATGGCGCGCATCGGCCCGGTGAACACGTCGCTGGTGTCCAACATGGAGCCGCTGACGGCGGTGGTGCTGAGCGCGCTCTTCCTGAACGAGCGGCTCAGCCTGCGCCAGGGCCTGGGCGGGGTGCTCATCCTCACGGCCGCCGTGCTGCTCGCGCGCTCGGATGTCCCGGGGCAGAGCCTGAAGCCCGAGGGCGCGGATACCACCGCGTGAGGCACACCCGCCCGGGAGTGCCTCACGTGGGCCGTCGAGGGACTACCGCGTCACGCGCTTGATGAACTGACTCACGTCGCGCACGAAGGTCCGCGGCAGCTCCGCGTGGGGCGCGTGGCCGGTGTCGGGGTAGAGGATGAAGCGCGCGTCGGGCAGCGCATTGACGAGCGCCTGCTGCTGCGCGACGGGGAAGAAGCCGTCCTGGTCTCCGCCCACCACGAGCACGGGCACGCGGATGGAGCCAAGGCGCTGGGAGTGGTCCTCCGCGATGAGCCCGTCGAGCGAGTCCTGCCACACGCGCGCGGGGACCTTCAGGCTCTCCGACACGAGCGTGTCCAGGTAGGAGGCGGGCACGGGGCGCACGAAGGTGCTCGACTGGAACTCGCGCACGAAGTCGGGGTCGACGGTGCCCACCTGCTCGTCGACGACGGACTTCAGGCCCAGGGCCACCTCGTTGCCCGCGACGGTGGGGGCCGAGCCCACCAGCACCAGCGCCTCCACGCGGCGCGGGTGGTCGAGCGCGACCTGCTGCGCGATGAAGCTGCCCATCGAGTGGCCGACGAGGATGGCGCGGGACTCGCCCACCGCGTCGAGGAAGGCCACCACATCCGCCGCGAAGTGCTGCTGCGTGTAGCAACACGCGGGGCGCGACGAGTCACCGTGGCCGCGCTGGTCCAGCGCGTAGATGTGCAGGTCGCGCGAGAAGCGCGACAGGTTCAGGTCCCAGGTGTGGTGCGAGTCCGTGTAGCCGTGCAGGAAGACGACGGCGGGGCCACGCCGCGAGCCCTGCTCCACATAGCGGAGCGTCACGCCGGTGCGCAGGCGGATGGAGCGCTCGCGGGGCGCGGAGGACAGCTCGCTCGACTGCGTCAGGCTCTCGGTGTCCGCGGGAGCCGCGGTGGGCTCCGCCTCGGGCGCGGGGCCGCAGGCGAGCAGGGGAAGCGTGAGCAGGGCGGCGAGGAGCGTCTTCATGGATGCGTGCCTTGTCCAGTCCCGGCGGGGAATCCGCCGTGCACGCATCATCCTACGACTACCTCTGACATTGCCTCGGTTGCCGCGACGTGTGGGGTCGTCTTCGCTCCAGGTCCGAGGTGAAACAGACCCGGTCGAGATGTCTCACGCCACTCGGAGCGGAAGGTTCTTGTCGCGGCGAAATCTGTATCAAGTCCGTGTTGCGAACCTGGCTTGACGATGCGCGAAGACGACGTCTCGAAGGGCCAGGTCCGCACGCCCATGACGTGCCGCGACGTAGGGCGGGGCCACGGTTTTCAGCGATGGGCCGCGCTGGCGCGAAGCGCTTCAGGGCTTGTCGCTGGCGGTCTTGGACTCTTCTTGCTTCGCGTCCGGAGCATCCGAGGAGCGGTCCGGTCCGTACACGGGCTCGCTGGAGGGATTCGGCGGTGGCTCCTGGAAGGTCCGGCTGCCGCCGCGGTCGCTCGGGTGGCCGACCTCGTGGCCGGGGAAGAGCGCGCGGGCGAGCCACCAGTAGTTGCTGCAACCCGTGAAGAAGAGACTGGCGATGACGGCGACGGCGACGTTGCGCATGGCATTCTCCGACGGCTCTGAATCCCGCACCGTAGTCGAGTTCTCCACATGACCGGCGCGGGATGGAATCGCCGGTGGGAAGGGCTCACGAGGGCCTGACACCCGAGCGGGGAAAGCTGCGCAACCCACGCGTGTCATCGGGCTGCGACGCGCCATGTCCCCGGGCTCGGGTGCTTCGTCGAGGTGAACGGCCGGACGCTCAGGAGGACTGGGCGTCTGTCTTCGCGTCGGCGCCCGACGACGAAGGAGCGGGGCCGTAGACGGGCTCATCGCTCGGGTTGGGGTCCGGCAGCTTGAACGGCTGCGCGCGCTTCGCGGCGGTGCGATGGCCGCCGTTGACCTGGATGCCGTTCACGTGGTCGCAGCCGGCGAGCAGCAGCCCGGTGACGATGGCGATGTACGAGATGGTGTGGCGCATGTCGTCCCCCTTCGCGAAGCGGGAGCCACCCTATCACCGACCGGTGCGCGCGACAGTCCAGGGCGCGGCGGGGGCGGCGGTCATCGACCTCGGGCGTTTCGTGGGCGCGTGTGCGTGGGCCGCGGCGTTTCGCGCCTGGCCCCAACAAGGGCCGCGTGCGGGCTGTTCGTCGAGCCCCTGTAACCTTTCGCCGCCCATTTTCGTGGAGTCGTCGAACGCCGGGATTTCCCCCGGCGGTGCGACGGAGGACGGACATGGAGGCGAAGAGGGTGGCGGTGGTGGGAGGAGGGCTGGGCGGCCTGGCGACGGCGGCGCTGCTGGCGCGCGGCGGCTGCGCGGTGACGCTGTACGAGCGCTCCAAGCACCTGGGCGGTCGCGCGCAGACGACGGACGTGGAGGGCTTCCGCTTCAACCTGGGGCCGCATGCGCTGTACCGGGCGGGGGCCGGCATGCGGGTGCTCGGACGCCTGGGCGTGAAGCCGCGGGGCCGCGTCGCCGGAGAGTCGGGCGGCTCCTACGCGCTGCGCGCCGGCAGACTGCACACGCTGCCGCGCGGGCCCGTGTCACTCTTGACGACGGATGTGTTGCAGTTGAGCAGCAAGTTGGAGATGGCGCGGCTGCTCGCGAGCCTGCGCCGCGTGGACACGGAGCCGCTGACGCACGTGCCGATGCGCCAGTGGCTCGACACGCGCATGTCCCGGGAGGACGGGCGCGCCCTCGTCGCCGCGCTCGTGCGCGTGGCCACCTATGCCTCGGACCTGGACGCGCTGAGCGCGGAGGCCGCGGTGACGCAGGTGCAGCTCGCCATCGAGGCCGGCGTGCTCTACCTCGATGACGGCTGGGCCGCGCTGGTGGACGCGGTGGCCACCGTGGCGAAGGCGTCCGGCGCCACGCTGGAGCTGTCCGCGCGCGTCGAGGGCGTGGTCGTCGAGCAGGGCCAGGTGCGCGGCCTCCGGCTGTCGGATGGCTCGGTGCGCGCGGCGGACGCGGTGGTGCTCGCGGGGAGCCCCAGGGACGTGGCGTCGCTGCTGCCCGAGGACGCGGTGCTCGCGAAGGAGGCGGAAGGCGCCACGCCCATCCGGGCCGCCACGCTGGAGCTGGGCCTGTCGCGGCTGCCCAGGAGCGAGTCCCTCTTCGCGCTCGGCGTCGATGGCCCATGGTACGCCTCGGTGCACTCGGCCTATGCCCGGCTGGGGCCGGAGGGCGGCGCCATGGTGCACGTGATGAAGTACCTGTCGCCGTCCGCCCCCGAGGCGACCGAGGCGGAGCTGGAGGCGGTGATGGACGCGCTGCAGCCGGGCTGGCGCGAGGTGCTCGTCGCCCGCCGCTTCCGGCCCGCGCTGGTGGTGAGCCACTGGCTCCCGACGGCGAGCACGGGCGGCCTGTCGGGGAGGCCCGCGCCCGCGGTGCCGCACGTCGCGGGCCTGTTCCGCGTGGGAGACTGGGTCGGCGGGGAGGGGATGCTCTCGGACGCGTCCTTCGCCAGCGCGGAGTCCGTGGAGCGCGCGCTGCTCCATCACGCGGAGGTGGCGCCGCGTCGCCTGGCGGTGGGAGCCTGAGGCCATGTCGGACCTGTCGCGAGGGGTGTTGGAGGAGGCGGCGCGCGAGCATGAGCGCTACCTCTGGGGCCTGTGCTACCGGATGACGGGCGTGGCGGCGGACGCGGACGAGCTGGTGCAGGAGACCTTCGCCCGCGCCCTCGCCTCGCCGCCCGCGCGGCACGAGGAGCTGCGCCCCTGGCTGACGCGGGTGGCGGTGAACCTGTCGCGGGACTCGCTGCGCCGTCGCCGTCGCGAGGGCTATGTCGGGACGTGGCTGCCGTCACCCCTGGAGACGGGGGACGAGGAGGTGCCGCCCGCGGTGGAGGCGAGGCTGCCCGGAGGCGGCTCCACGGAGGGGCGCTACGAGCTGCTGGAGAGCGTCTCCTTCGCCTTCCTGCTGGCGCTGGAGGCGCTGACGCCCAAGCAGCGCGCGGTGCTGCTGCTGCGCGACGTGTTCGACTCCTCCGTGCGCGAGGTGGCCCAGGCGCTGGGCATGAGCGAGGCGCACGTGAAGGTGGTGCACCACCGCGCCCGGGCGGCCATGGCCGCGTACGAGGGCGAGCGCTGCGTGCCGACCAGGGACCTCCAGCAGCGCACGCTCGCGGCGCTGGAGGGCTTCATGGCGGCGCTGCTCGAGCGGGACGTGGCCGCGGCCGAGGCGCTCCTGTCCGTCGACGTGAAGGCGCTCTCGGACGGCCGGGGCGAGGTGCGCGCCGCGCTGGTGCCCGTGGTGGGCGCGCGCCGCGTGCTGACGTTCCTGACGAAGCTGATGGAGCTGCGAGGCTCGCCGCGAGCGGTGGAGCTGCAGTGGCTCAACGGCCTGCCCGCGCTGGTGATGATTCTCGCGCCCGCGAAGGACCCGATGCTCGCGACGCGGGCGGTGGTGCGCGTGGACCTGGGCGCGGATGGCCGCATCGCCCACATCCACTCGGTGCTCGCCGAGCGCAAGCTCGCGAACATCCGGATGCCCGAGCCCGTGTGAAGGGGCCCGGGCGTGGGGTGGCTCAGCCCGCGCGTCGGTGCGTGGGGTGGCTCGCGTGGGAGCCCTCGCCCGGCGCGGTGGCCTGGGCGCTCGGCTCGCGGCGGCGCAAGAGGCCCCACAGGCCGTAGGCCACCAGCGCGAAGCAGCCGTACTGCGCCGGCGTCATCCCGAAGTAGCGCGCGTCCACGTAGCTCATGTCCGTGGCGCGCAGGAAGTCGAAGCCGAAGCGGCACGCCGCGTACAGAATCGCCAGCAGCGGCAACAGCCGCCCCTTCATCTTCTCCACGTCCCGCAGCGCGTACAGCAGGCCGGAGATGGCGAAGAGCGCGATGGCGTCGTACATGCCCAGGTCGTGGCGGGGCCCGTTGGGGAACGCCACCGCCAGGAAGAAGTCGGTGCGCACGCCCGGGTGGTCATGCACCGCGAAGCACCCCAGCCGCGCCACCGCCCAGCCCGGCGCCACGCCCAGCGCGAACGCATCCGCGTAGTCGTTGAAGCGCAGCTTGCGGTGCCGGAAGAAGAAGATGGCCGCGATGATGCCGCCGACGAGGCCGCCGAAGGACGACAGCCCATCCCAGACCTTCAGAATCTGGAACGGACTCTTGGACAGCTCCTCCGGGTGGTAGAAGAACAGGTGCACCCAGTGTCCCACCAGCACGCCCACGCCCACGCCCCAGGGGGCGTAGTCGGCGAGCGGCGTGGGGTCCAACCCCTGCCGCTTCGCCTGGCGGCCAAGCAGGTTGGCGGCCAGCAGGATGCCCGCGGCCACGAAGATGCCGAAGGGCTCGATGGTGAGGGGCCCCAGCTTCAGCGAGGGGGCATGCCAGTAAGGAATCACGTCGATGGCTCCAGAGGACGGACCGTCCGCCCCACTTAATCCGTCGGGGGCGACGTAGGCGAACAATTGTGGGGAGGCGAACTTCCCCCTCTGCCGCCCCTGCCGCCCGGACGGCCCGGGTCGGCTGGCGGACACCCCTCCTGTGCCGCTCCGAGCAGTCAGAGGGTCTCCTTCATACTTCCCGACGCTCCAGAAAGTCCCGCCAGGACCGAAACAGGGGGGCTCAGGCGTCTACAGCTTGTAAACCCTGCTTTAATTGTCAGGCCGGCCCTGTCCAATCTCACAATGGCTTCAGGGATTCCGGGAGGTCTCATCACGCCGGGCGGGAGGTCCCGGCAGACGCGCGCCCAGCCAGCGCGCCTTCACATCCGCCGGGCTCGCGAGGCTCCGGGCATGGCGGACGCGGTCTGGATACGGGTGGCCCTTGTCCGTCGCCATCCGCGTTGCACGGTGGTTCAAGGAGTCGACAACCCATGAAGTCCTACCTGTTGGTCCCCAAGGAGTCCATCGAAACACAGGCCCGCGTCGGGCCTCGCGGCACGCAGCAGGGTGAGCGCGTGTTGCCGCGCACCACGGCGCTTCGCTTCACCGTCGCCAACCGCGCGCCGGACACGCTGTCGCTCCTGGGCCTGCGCTCGGCGACGCTGCCCGGTCCCCGTCCTCCCGTCAGCGGGCAGGAGGCGCGCAAGCGCGTCGCGAAGGGCTCGAAGGTGAAGCGCCCCACCACCCGTGGCGCGGACGCGACCACCCCGCCCTTGCCCGGCGCTCCTGTCTCGGAGCAGACGGGGAGCGAGGCGGGCAGCTTCCGCTTCATGCCGCTCATCGGCGCCACCATGGCCCACTTCTACTCGGACGCCACGGAGGCCGAGGCGCGCGGCGAGCTCGCCGCCGACTTCGAGTTCATCCCCGACGTGGTGCCCCTGTCGTTCCCCGGACCGGTGTCCGCCGGACAGTCCGGCCCGCGCAACCGGGGCATGAGCTCCCTGGCCGAGCGCGAGTGGCCCGAGGAGAGCGGTGTCCCCCTGGCCCACGCCCAGGGCATCCGCGGCGCGGGCGTGCTGCTCGGCGTGCTCGACACCGGCGTGGACGCCGACCACCCCGAGCACGCCGCCAGGGTCATCCAGTTCCGCTACGTGTCGCTGTTCCCCAACTCGCCGCACAATCCGGCGCGGGACATCCGCGGCTTCGACCCGGACGGCCACGGCACCCACGTGTGCGGCATCGCCGCGGGCACGCACCACGGCGTCGCCCCGGAGGTGGACCTCTACGTCGCGTCCGTCATCGAATCGGAGACCATCCGCACCAGCCTGGGCCGCGTGGCCGCCGGCATGGAGTGGCTGCTGCACCAGTTCAGCAGCCCGCAGAACGTCACCCGCCCCGCGGTGGTGAACCTGTCCCTGGGCTTCCCGCTCAAGCCGCCGCCGGGCATCTCGGAGGCCGACTACCGCCTCAACCAGCGCGCGCTGCAGACCATGATCCGTCGGCTGCTCGACAGCAACGTGCTGCCTGTTGTCGCGGCAGGTAACAGTGGACCCGACACGGTTGGTTATCCAGCCGCCTTTGACGAGTCCCTGGCCGTCGGTGCAGTCGACTTCGAGCGCAACGTGGCTCATTTCTCCGCCAGCGGTGTCGTGGAGCGCCGCGTCGTACCCGACGTCATGGGTTACGGAGTCAATGTGTACTCGAGCACCGAGCGGCGTTGTAACAACCAGGCGTTCTACGAACGAATGAGTGGCACCAGCATGGCGGCGCCTTATGTAGCCGGTATCGCGGCGCTCTATCGGTGCCGCGCCCCTGACTTGACGGCGCTCGAGGTGCGGGATTTGATTTTGGCCAATGCGGTCAAGCTTCCTCGCTCTGGTGGTCACCGAACGGGCAAGGGCCTGGCTGTCTTCAGGTGACGGTGGTGGGTCGAAACCGGGGTCGGCGCCAGTCGAGCGCCGGGCCCGGGGGAGGATGAGGCCATGAGCAGAAAGAATGGCGAACCCGGAGACGGCTTCGCGGCGGGGGTTCCCCGCGTCTCCTCGGGTGTGCGAGCCTTGCCAGGCATGGCCAGCGCGCGCACGCAGCCCGAGTGGATCGACATCACCGTGATGCCCCGGGAGACGCCCGCGCCTCCCCGCGCGCGCGCGCCCGCACGGCCCCCGCCCCTGTCACGGGCGGAGGTCCAACGGGCCGGGCTGGCGGAGAGCGCTCGCTTCCACGAGAGCTTCATGCGCTGGCTCGAGGCGCACCACCTCCTGGGCTCCGTGCGTTCGGTGAGCGAGCCGGGCTCCATGCCCATGCTCCACCTGCGCTGCGCGCCTCGCGTGCTGGACCAGCTGCGGCGCGCTCCGGAGTTCGAGGCGGGCGCGATGATGCCCGTCGACCTCTACTAGCGGTGGGTGCCCCTCGCCGTGCACCCCTGGTCTGGGCTCCCCATCCGATGTCCCGGAGGGCGGCCCGTGGTGGCTCGTTCCACCTGGCGGCGCGGAGAGCGAGTCCCGGCTTCCAATCCGGGGAACTCACGGTATCTCCGCTTGTTCCTGATTAACTTAGAAACTCGCGATTCGCCTGTCATCCCGCAATCGTCCCGGGAGGCATGTGAGCGTTGGCTTCACACCGGTGACGGCGTGGGTGTGACTTTGCAGTGGCCAGAAGCGAAGGGCGCGAGGGCGGTGGATGTTCCAGTTGAGGACCGAGGCCTTCATCGACGCGTCACCTGACGCCGTGTGGGCCGTGCTGTGTGACTTCAAGGCCTATCCCCTGTGGAACCCGTTGATGTTGGAGGCGCACGGGAGGGTGGAGGTGGGCGCGCGGGTGGCGATGAAGGCGCGCTCGCCGGATGGCTCGGGGCGGGTGTTCGGCTTTCGCGCCACGCTGACGCGGGTGGAGCCACCCATGAGGTTGGAGTGGACGGGCGGCGTGCCGGGACTGATGTTCGGCCGGCACGGGTTCGAGCTGCGCCCCGAGGGCTCCGGGACGCGGCTGGTGCACGGCGAGGACTTCAGCGGCGTGGTGACGTGGTTCATGGGCAAGCCCCGGCGGGACGCGTTCCGGGCCGCCTATGAGGTGATGAACCGCGCGCTCGCGGAGCGGGTGAGGGCGGTCTTGCGCCCCGCGTGACGTCGTCTCCGGAGGCACCCTGGCGCAGGCGCACCCACGTGCGCGCGAGGGGCTTCCGTTGGCTTTCTGGCAGTGACGCGCGGACACGTCGCGCGCGTGTATCGCCTGGACGACGGGTGCGCGTGTGGCGTGCGCGCAGCCCGGTCCCAACTCCGCCCGGCGTGCAAATCCTCAGCGGCCCGAAACGCGACGAGGGCATGCATGGATGGACGACGTCGGCTGCGCGCGAGTGCCATGGCGGTGTGCGTGGCGTGCGCGGGTCTGGTGGGCGGCGCGGGCTCCGCGTGGGCGCAGGCTCCCGAGGAGGGAGAGCCGGGTGAGGTGCTGTCGGAGGAGCAGCTCGAACAGCTCCTCGACACTCCCGCCGAGCAGCCCTCGGGCGCGGAGCTGTCCGTGGCGTCGTTCGGCCCGGAGCAGCTCGCGCCCTACTTCGCGGAAGGGGTTCTCGCGCGGGCGCATTCGGAGGTGCGACGGGGGCGCTTCGCGAAGGCGCGCGCGCTGCTCGCGGACCAGGAGCCCACGTTGCCGGTGCGCTTCCTGCGGGCGCAGAGCGCGCTGCTCGGCCGCGACTACTCAACTGCCGCGGAAGAGCTGTCGGCGCTGGCGGTGGACTATGTGCCGTTGAAGGACCACTGCCTGCTGTGGGCGGCGCAGGCGAACGAGAAGCTGCGCAGGTTGGAGCTGGCCGCCTCGCAGTACCGCGCGGTGAGCTCGGGCTCGCCGCTGTACGCGGAGGCGCGCTTCAGCCTGTCGCGAGTGCTGCAGCGGCAGCGGGACATCCCGGGGGCGCTGCAGGCGCTGCAGGAGCTCATCGACAGCCGGCAGGCGCGGGGGCCGGATGCGCTGCGGATGAAGGCGCTGCTGGCCATCTGTGACCTGGCGCGGGCGCAGGGGCTGTACAACGTCGAGCACCGCGCGCTGCTGGAGGTGTGGGCCACGAGCCCCCTGTCTCGCGAGGCGCAGCGCGCGAAGGAGCGGCTCAAGGGGCTGCCCTTGCCGCTCAAGTGGAAGGTGCGCCGCGGGGAGGCGCTGGTGGAGCTGCACCGGCACGGGCCCGCGACGGAGCTGCTCGCGGGGGTGATGTCCCAGGTGGACCCGCCGGATGAGCTGTCGTGTCGGGCGCACCTGGCCTTCGGGCGCGCGCTGCGCAAGGAGCGCCAGCACCGCCGTGCCATCCAGATGCTGACGCCGGTGGTGGAGAAGTGCACGTCGGCGGAGTACCGGCCGCAGGCGCTCTACGTGCTGGGCTATTCGCAGTCGGTGGTGGACCCGAGGTCGGCCATCACCACGTACGCCACGCTCGCGCGCGACTATCCCGAGCATGGGTACGCGGATGACGCGCTCTTCTTCGAGGCGTGGCTGCTGCAGCGCACGGGGCAGCTGGATGAGGCGCTCGCGCGCTACCAGGAGACGGCGGAGCGCTACCCGGCGGGCAACTTCGCGTCGGAGGCGCTCTTCCGGGCCTTCTGGCTGCACACGCGGCGCGAGGCGAAGGCGGAGGCGCTGTCGGCGCTCGAGGCGGTGGAGCGGCTGCCCGCGGCGTCGCGCACGGACGAGGCGCTGTGGCGGGCGCGGTACTGGCGCGCGCGGGTGCGCGAGCCCGTGCCCCTGACGAGCGCGACCGCGCTCGATGACTACGAGCAGCTGGCCACCGAGCGGCCCGCGACCTGGTACGGGATGCTGGCGCGCTCGCGACTGGCGATGCTGGCGCCGGAGCGGCTGGGGCGGCTGTCGCCGGTGCCTGGGGCGAGCGGGGCCGCGGAGGAGCCCGCGGACGAGGTGTGGCCGCTGCCGCCGGGGCCGCTGCGTCACGACGTGCGCTTCGCGGCGGGCGTGGAGCTGTTGCGGCTGGGGCATCCGGGCGCGGCGGACGAGCTGCTCGCGGTGAACTCGCGAGGGCTGTCGGAGGCGCCGGCGCGGCTGCTCTACCAGACGATGGTGCGCACGGGGCGCAAGCGGGCCGCGCGGCAGGTGGCGCGCGAGTCGCTGCGGCGCGAGGTGCAGGGCCCGCTCAGCCCCGAGTCACGTCCGGTGTGGGAGGCGACGTGGCCGTTGGCGTTCCGCAACGTCATCCAGCGGTACTCGAAGGCGTCCAAGGTGGACCCGGATTTGATGCAGGGGCTCATCCGCGAGGAGAGCCGCTTCCGTCCCACGGCGCGCTCGTCCACGGGGGCGCTGGGGCTGGCGCAGCTGATGCCGGCGACGGCGAAGCAGGTGGCGCAGGCGCTGAAGCTGGGGGACGTGGGTGAGTCGAACCTGCTGCAGCCGGCGCAGAACGTGCGACTGGGCTCGGCGTACCTGGGGCAGCTGTTGCACCGCTTCGGTGGCAACGTCGCGTACGCGGTGGCGGCGTACAACGCGGGGCCGCACGCGGTGGACCGCTGGCGTCAGGCGCTGCCGCAGGCGGAGCTCGACGAGTGGGTGGAGCACATCGCGTTCGACGAGACACGCGAGTACGTGAAGCACGTGCTCGGCAGCTACGGCGCCTACAAGCTGCTCTACACGGGGCAGCCGGTGATGTTGCACCCGACGAAGGTCGAGGCCGCCAGCCGGCGATAGCGGCGTGTGCGGCGCGTCTCCTCGGGGTGACGGAGACGCGCCCGCACTGCGACGGCCTTAGAAGCTCAGGCCGCCGTCGACGTCGATGGTGCGGCCGTTGAAGTAGTCACACTCGAGGATGAACTTCACGGCCAGCCAGATGTCCTCGGGCAGGCCGATGCGGCCCACGGGGATGGCGGAGACCAGCGCGTCGCGGGCCTTCTGGTTCATGCCCTGCGTCATCGGTGTCTCAATCATGCCCGGCGCCACCGCGCCCACGCGCACGCCGAACGGGCCGAACTCGCGCGACCACGTCACGGTGTTCGCCGCCAGCGCCGCCTTCGCGGACACATAGTTGGACTGACCACGGTTGCCGTGCCGGGCGATGGACGACATGTTCACCACGACGCCGGGCTTCTGGTCCGTCTCCACCATCTTCGCCACCACCTCGCGCACCATCAGCGTGGCGCCCGTGAGGTTGACGCCGACGACGGCGTTCCAGTCCGCGGTGGACAGCTTCTTCACCTCGCCCGTCGTCCGGTCCTTCTTCACCAGCAGCGCGTCGCGGAGGATGCCCGCGTTGTTGATGAGGCCGTTGAGCCCGCCCATCGCCCCGTGCGCCCAGGCCACGAACGACGTGATGTCCGCCTCCGACGACACATCCAGCTTGCGCCGGTGGATGCCCGCGGGCAGCGCCGCCAGCTTGTCCTCGGCCACGTCGCCCACCGCCACCTGCGCGCCCGCCTCCATCAGCCGCTGCGCGAAGTGCGCGCCCATGCCCTGGGCGCCGCCCGTCACAATCACCTTCAGGTCCTTGAGCTGCATGTCTGTCTCTCTCCGGTGTGTTGGGGCGGCCTGTCGAAACCCACCTGTGGGCCCGTGCCGCCGGGAAACCCGCCGCCAAGGCTACGCAACCCGGCCCGCCCTGGCCAGCACCGATGGAGTTGAAACCTGAATCGACATTCAACTTGGGCGGAAACGAAAGCGCCACGTCGGGTGTCCGACGCGGCGCGGCACGACCTCGAGGTGTCAGGGGCGCGGCTTAGAGCGCGCCGGAGATGACGCCACCCAGCCGCTTCATGCCCTCGGTGATGAGCTCGGGCGGGCGGTTGGAGTAGTTGAGGCGGATGAACTCCGAGCGCGGGTCGCTGGCGAAGAACGGGCTGCCCGGCACAAAGGCCACCTTCTGGTCGATGGCGCGCGGCAGGAGCGTGTCCCCGCTCACGCCGGGCGGCAGCCGGGCCCACAGGAACATGCCGCCCTCCGGATGCGTCCAGCTGGTGCCCTGGGGCATGTAGGCCTTGAGCGCGTCCAGCATGGCGTTGGCGCGCTGGCCGTACACGGGCGTGAGCGCGTCCAGGTGCGCGTAGTAGTCGAAGTCCTTGAGCAGCCGGGCCACCGCGCGCTGGGCGAGGGTGGCGGTGTGCAGGTCCGTGGACTGCTTGGCGATGGTGAGGCTGCGCACGAAGTCGCGCGGACCCGCCACCCAGCCGATGCGCAGGCCGGGGGCCAGCGTCTTGGAGAACGTGCCCAGCGAGACGACGACGCCCTGGTCATCGAACGCGGCCAGGGACGGCAGGTGCTCGCCGCGGAAGCGCAGCTCGCCGTACGGGTCGTCCTCGAGGATGAGGAAGCGGTGCTGCTGCGCCAGCTCCACCAGCCTCTTGCGGCGCTCCAGCGCCAGGGTGGTGCCCTTGGGGTTCTGGAAGTTGGCGACGATGTAGAGCAGCTTGGGCTTGCACGTGGCCAGCACCCGCTCCAGGTCATCCATGCGC
Organism: Myxococcus sp. AS-1-15; assembly: GCF_020037055.1. Taxonomy (NCBI): domain Bacteria; kingdom Pseudomonadati; phylum Myxococcota; class Myxococcia; order Myxococcales; family Myxococcaceae; genus Myxococcus; species Myxococcus sp. AS-1-15. Next base: position 78,816 of record NZ_JAIQDF010000002.1, read on the forward strand.
ATGCCCTGGTCGTCGCTCTCCACGGTGGCGAACTTCGCCTCGTAGCCGCCGAAGGTCTGCAGCGCGGCCAGGTAGCTGGGGTTCTCCACGATGACCAAATCGCCCGGGTCCAGCAGCACCTTGGCGACCAGGTCGATGCCCTGCTGCGAGCCGTTGGTGATGAGGACCTGGTTGGCCTCGCAGACGCGGCCCTTCCTGCCCAGGTGGCCTGCAATCCACTCACGCAGGGGGCCGAAGCCCTCGGTGGTGCTGTACTGGAGGGCGGCGGGGCCCTCGTCGGCCATGACCTGGGCGTGCGCCTGGGCGATGGCCTGGACGGGGAACAGCTCCGGGGCGGGCAGGCCGCCGGCGAAGGACAGGATGTCCGGGCGCTCGGCCACCTTGAGGATTTCGCGCACCGCGGACGTCTTGATGCGCGACATGCGTTGGGCGAGTCGCCAGACCGGCGGCGGGGGAAGGGGTGCGCTCATGGCATCGGCGCTCATCTTTCACTCTCCTTTGGCGAGCTCGGGAGGCACGCGGACGTGCGTGTCCTCCTTGATGGACGACAGGACGATGACGGTCTGCGTGCGGGTGACGCCGGCGATGGTGCGCAGCGTCTCCACGAGGAGCGAATCGAGCGTCCGCGTGTTGGCCGACTTGACCTTCAACAGATACGAGTCCTGCCCGGCGACGCGGTGGCACTCCAGCACGTCGGGCAGCGCGAGGACCTTCTTGGCGAAGCCCTCGAAGTACTTCGGATGTTCGATGCTCACCCCGATGAAGGCGGTGATGTCCTTGCCCAGCTTCGTCGCGTCCACGCGCGCCGCGTAGCCGGTGATGACGCCCCGCTCCTCCAGCTTGCGGATGCGCTCGGCCACCGCGGGCTGCGACAGCCCCACCGCGCGCGACAGCTCCAACTGCGTCGCGCGGCCATCGCGCTGCAGCAGGTCCACCAGGCGGAAGTCGAGCTCATCCATGGGCATCGGCGGGTCTGACCTTATTTTTATAAGTGCTTCGAGGTTTCGACAGCTAAATTAAATTTGGCGTGCAAAATAAGCAAGTGGGGTGGAAGTGCAAGGGTGAACGACGTGGGAGGTCGCCCGGCTGTCCGTTCGCTCACGGGCAGTCGGGGCCCCACGGGCTCGATTGCACGCGTGGTGCCGGGGAGCGGACAGGCGCTGGGGGTGGGGGAGGGGAAGCGCGGTCGCCACGGTGGGCGCGGGCGTGACCCGCGCGGGCGAAGCGGAGGGCCTGCGCCGTCTCAGAATGGTGCGCCGCCGGTCTGCACCTGCAGTGCCTGGCTGTTGATGGCGGTGAGGAGCCGACGCAGGGCCTCGGTGCGCTGGTCCGGCGTCATGTCGGCGAGCGCGGCGCGGAAGGCCTGGGCATCGTCGCTCGTCCAGCGCCGGACGCGGAGCGCGGCGTCGACGAGCCGTTCGCCTTCCTGCGCGGCAGCGAGGTTCTCGGCGGAGGCCGGGACGCTGGCCTCGGGGGTGAGGGCCTGGCGCGAGTCGGGTGAAGGGGCGGTCCCAGCCAGCAGCGTGTCGAGCACCGCGCGCTGGCTCGCGAGTTCACGGAGGACCCGCTCATTCACGTCCGGAGAGGGTGAGGAGGCTCGCGCCAGGAGCGTGTCGAGCACCGCGCGTTGGTTCGCGAGCTCGTGGAGGACCTGCTCGTTCGTATCCGGGGCGGTCTGGCGTCCGGCGAGGAACGCGGTGGCGCAAGCGCCCAGCAGGAGGAGGGGCTTCGACAGAGGTGTCATCGCGGAGGGCGGCCCATGAGGATGCACGCGAAGGGGGCGCGCATCCCCACGGGCCTTCGGGCTTACGGCTGCTTGGGCGCGCCATGCGACGCGTTCGTCACGTGGAGGGACGTACAGGAGGCCCACGCGTCCCAGTTGAAGACGAGGTAGGAGTCGGTCGTGATGGAGCGCGCGGTCGCCACCAGGTCCGCGTTGGTCGACGAACAGCCGCCGTAGTTGCCGGCCGAATCCATCGCGAAGCAGCCGAGGGTGGGCGCGCTCCCCACGTACGTGGTGATGGAGCAGCCGATGAACTGCCGGGTGTCCGCGCTGTTTCGCGCGTCGCCCATCGAGCCCGAGGCGTTCATCGCGGACAGGTTGACGAGGACGGTGTTGGTGCTCTTGGCGCCTGCCCAGGCCGCCGTCCCGATGAGGGCCGTGATGCCGATTCCCACGAGCTTCGCGGTGTACTTCGTCATGGATGTCTCTCCTGGAGGAAACGGGATGTCTCTCCGGGTGGCAGGATGGCGTTCACGGTCCGTGAAGGCAAACATCGCGAGACGCGGGGTTCGTGAGACACCCCGGGTCTGGATTGCGTCGCCCGCGGCTCACCGCGGGATTGCCAGGGATTGAGAGCGAAGCCGTGTCGGGTGTATCGCCGAGGCCTCACGGCTCTTCCGTTTCGAGAAGATGAGGCGCGCGAGGCTCAGGACGGAGCGCCATGGGTGCGCAGCTCGAGGGTGTTGGAGTTGAGGGTGGTGACGAGTCTGCGGACGACCTCGTCTTGCTGTGATGCGGTCAGGCGGTTCAGCGTGCGGCGCAGGGCGCTGGCGTCCTCGTCTGTCCAGCGTCGGGAGGCGATGGCGTTGTCGATGACCTTGGTGACCCTCCTGGAGGGCGGCGAGCGCCTGCGCGGAGGTCTCTGTCGGAGGTGTCTTGGCCGGACTTCGGGCCGTGTCGGCGTCTGCTCCACGAGCGCCGCTCGCATCGCCTCGGCTTTTGGATGGACACCGCCGTGGAACGTCGGACTGCTTTGCTATTGCGTCCCGAATCTCGCGAAGTCATGTGCACGGGGGCTGGATGAGCGCGCATCGCTTCATCGTGTGGGTGTTGGCGCTGACCTTGATGGGCTGTTCGAGCACGCGGGTCGTCCGACTGGACTCAGGCCAGGGCGTGCCAGAGGTCCATGTGCCCTTCGAGGAAGAGGACGCGGGGCCGGTGGAGTTGGACGACGATGAGTTCGAAGAGGCCCTGGTGGTGCTCGCCCGGGACGTGAAGCCCTTCGAGCACCCGTTGAGAGAGGCCCGCGAGCGCTTCGGTGTGCCGGAGCGAAGTGGTGTGTACGAGTACCAGCCTCAGGGCCCCAGGCTCGTCCCGCGCGGGGACGCGGAGGTCGGAGGACTCCGGTTGCTGGAGACGTACGCCGATGACGCGCTGACACGGGACTACGGGCGCTGGTGCGAGCGCAAGTCGCAGCCTGGAGACTGTCTGCGCCTGCTGGAAGAGGGACCGTTGCTGGGAAGTGACGGCCGGTATTCGTTGGCGCTGGCCATCGCGATGGACGCGGTGTGGGAGGAGACCGCGGAGGCGCTGGAGGATGCGACGGACCCCCAGGCGTTGCTGGCGACAGTGACGGCGTCCGTGAGCATGTACTTGCTGTTGTGGGCACTGCCCGAGCCCGTGTCCAAGGGTCTGGCTTCGTTGTTGACGGCGACAGCGATTGCGTACCTGGGCGTGGACACGGTGTGGCGGGTGCTGGATGGGTGGGTGGTGCTGGTGCGGCGGGTGGATGAGGCGCGAACGTTCGAGGAACTCGAGGCCGCGGGCGAGGCCTACGGCGAGGTGCTCGGGGAGAACGCGGCGCGCGTCTTCGTGATGCTCGCGACGGCGGCGATTGGGAGCACGGCGGGGTTGGCGGCGAAGGCGTCAGGGCTGCCGGGCTCGGCGCAGGCGGCGGTCGCGGTGGAGTCGCAGGCGGGCTATCGGTACATGGCGGTGGGAAGCGTGCGCTCGGTGGCGATGTCGGCCGAGGGCTTCACGGTGGCGCTGGCGCCTCATGCGGTCGCCATGGCGAGCGGGCGCACCGAGAAGCACCACCTCGCGACGAACAAGAACAGCAAGTCCGCCGCGCGCGGAGGGCCTTGGACCCCGAGGTTCGAGAGACTCTTCAAGCGGGCTGGGATGAAGCTGAAGGACCCCGAGAACATCGTGCGCGTCGATGGGCACAAGGGGCCTCATCCAGAGGCATACCACCAACGCATCCTGGATCGTTTGCGCGAGGCGCTCGGTGACTGCCGCCGGGTGGATGAGTGTCGCGCAGTGCTGACGCGCTCGCTCAAGCCACTGGGCGACGAAGTGGCGACGAAGGGGACGGAGCTCAACATCCTCGTCACTCGGGGCGGATAGCCGCTAGAAACGACGTCATGCCAAGTCGCTATTTCAGGCTGGATGAGGACGTCCGAGCTGGATACTGGTACCTGGGCGACATCGAAAGCGCCCCGGGCCAGGAGGTGGACGACCCCTGGATGTTCATGGCGGGGCAACCCATCCAGGTCCAGGGGCCTCTCTGGGTGTCCATCGATGCGCCAGGAAAGCCGCTGGACTTCTGCCTCGCGGGCGTGGGGGTTGTCCCCATCCTCCACGTGAGGCTGGCGACCCTCTTCATGGAGATGGCTCCCGACGACGTGCAGACCTTCCCCGTGAGCATCAAGGGCCAGCCGGACCAGTACGTCATCCTGGTGGCCACGAAGGTCATCCACTGCATCGACGAGCAGGCGTCCAAGGTGCAGTTCTGGGACCCCAAGCACGCGCCGCCCGGGAAGGAAGGGAAGTACTTCGCGGTGGACGACATGCGCATCGACACATCGAAGGTGGGCGACGCCAAGGTCTTCCGCACCAAGGGTTGGCGCACCGCCCTCATCGTCTCCCAGGACCTCAAGCAGGCCCTGGAGCGACTGAAGCCCACGGGCGCGAAGTTCACCCCCGTGTAGCCCCGCCCCTCACTCCACCGCCGCATCCCGAGGCAGCTGCCGCACCGTGTGCCCCTTCTTCTGCAAGAGCGCCACGATGCCCTCCGCGCCCACCACGTGCCCCGCGCCCACCACCACCAGGTGCACGCGCGGCTCACCCAGGAGCCCCTCCAGCCGGTCCGCCATCTGCACGTTGCGCTCGAAGAACACGCGCTCGTACACCGGCCGGTAGGTCTCATCCTTCGCCCCCTCCAGCAGCAGCCCCGCCATCCCCTCCGCGTCACCCGCCTGCCACGCCGACGTGAGCGCCTCAACAATCTCCCCCGGCCCCTGCTCCCGCCGCAGCTGGTCCCTCAACATCAAGTCCTGCAACGACTCCGGCGTGCCCGCGAGCATCCGCAGCTGCCCGTCCGCCGTCTCCAGCTCCACCACCTGCTTCTTCACCCCGTGCGCCTTGTCCAGGAACGCCCGGTCCACGCCGTGCCCCTGCTTGTAGCCCGCCGCCTCGAACTCCAGGTTGTTGAGCACCAGCCCCGCAAGCCACGGCCGCAGCCGCTCCAACCCCTTCACTTCCACCCCCAGCCGCGTCGCCGCTCTCCCCAACAGCTCCCGCGTCGCCGGGTCCAGCCGCTGCGTCAGGCGCTGCCCCTCCGGCAACATCCCCAGCTCACGCACCAGCTTCCCCATCGCGGCCGCGTCCGTCCTCGTCGTGTCCACCTCCACCGCGAGCACCTCCGCCTTGCCGAACGCCGCGTCCATCGACGCAGGCAACGCGAGCGCCCCCGGCTTCCCCATGTGGATGGACCCCACCAGGTACGCGGTGCCTCCCCCTGTCCCCTTCACCTCCCAGAGGAACGCCTTCCCCGTGTCCACCGGGGTGTACTTCCGCGCGGCGGGAGTCGACGCGCAGCCCGCGCCGAGCAGCACGACCAACAGCAAGGACAACGGCAGGGACGACGCGCGCTTCATGGTGTGGGCTTCCCCCAGATGGTCCACCCATCGAACCACCCGGGCACGCACTGCGTCGAGGAACAACGTCCCCGGGGCCTGGGGACGCCCGCGCTGCCTCGAACGGCTTCCGGAGTACGCTTCCTCACAGAAGACACGAGGTCTTCCGGTGACGCCCTGCGTCGCCCACAGTCCATGACGCGCGGAGCCATTCTCCGCGCTTTGACAACCCCATTGAGCGGGTGCTACCGCTAGGTGAAACATGAATCGGCCTTCAACTTCTCCAGACCGCTCCGGACCCGTGACACCGCGAGGTCAGCGGACGCGTGCGAAGCTGCTGAAGGCCGCCGAGTCGGTCTTCGGGGAGAAGGGCTACGAGCGCGCCTCCATCGCGGACATCACGCGCAAGGGCGGCGTGGCGCTCGGCACGTTCTACGTCTACTTCCCGGACAAGCAGTCCATCTTCGTCGAGGTGGTGGACGACCTGGGCACGCGCCTGCGCCGGCTCATCGCGGACTCCACCTCCAAGTGCGACAACCGCATCGACGTGGAGCGCGAGGGCCTGCGCACCTTCTTCCAGTTCGTGCGCCAGCACCCCAACCTCTACCGCGTGGTGCGCCAGGCCGAGTTCGTCGACGCCGACTGCTACCGCCGCTACTACGACCGCTTCGCCAAGGGCTACGTCACCGGGCTGTCGCGCGCCATGGAGGAGGGCGAGGTGCGCCGCATGGACCCGGAGGCGCTCGCCTACTGCCTGATGGGCATCGGTGACTTCCTGGGCATGCGCTGGGTGCTGTGGGAGGAGGACCCGGGCCTGGAGCGCGTGCTCGACACCGCCATGGGCCTCATCCGCCACGGCCTGGACACCCGCCCCGCGCCGCCCCCGGGCCGCAACACGCTCAAGACCACCAAGGCCCCCTCCACCCGGGCCGCGGCCACCAAGGCCGCCCCCACCAAGACCGCCAAGAAGAACACCTTGCGCCCCGCCCGCCGTCCGGCGCGGAGCGCCCGGAGCTGACGAAAGCACATGCGATACGCGCAGATCCTCTCCACCGGCCGTTACGTCCCCGAGAAGGTCCTCACCAACGCGGACGTCGAGAAGATTCTCGGCGAGCCCGTGGACGAGTGGCTCCAGCAGAACGTGGGCATCAAGCAGCGCCACGTCATGGCGGACTCCCAGGCCACCAGTGATTTGTGCGTCGCCGCCGCCCGGCAGGCCCTGGAGCGCTCCGGGACGAAGCCCGAGGAGCTGGACCTCATCATCGTCGCCACCGACACGCCCGACTACCTGAGCCCCGCCACGTCCTCCGTGGTGCAGGCCAAGCTGGGCGCGCCCAACGCCGGCACCTACGACCTCAACTGCGCGTGCGCGGGCTGGGTGACGGCGCTGGACGTGGGCTCGAAGACGATTGCGGCGGATGACAGCTACCGGCGCATCCTCGTCGTCGGCGCGTACGGCATGACGCGCTACGTGAACTGGAAGGACAAGAAGACCTGCACCCTGTTCGCGGACGGCGCGGGCGCGGTGGTGCTGGGCGCGGGCGACAAGCCCGGCTTCATGGGCGCGAAGCTGCTCGCCAACGGCGAGTACCACGACGCGCTCGGCATCTACACTGGCGGCACGAACCGCCCCGCCACCGCGGAGACCCTGCCGCTCACCGGCGGCAAGCCCGCCGTGCAGTTCGTGCGCAAGTTCCCCTCCACCTTCAACACCGAGCGCTGGCCCATGCTGCTGGACCAGCTGCTCAAGCGGCAGGACCAGACGCTGGACGACGTGAAGCTCTTCGTCTTCACCCAGCTCAACCTGCGCACCATCGAAGCCACCATGAAGGTGCTCAACCAGCCCATGGCCAAGGCGCACTACACGATGGACAAGTGGGGCTACACGGGCTCGGCCTGCATCCCCATGACGCTGGATGACGCGGTGGTGCAGGGGAAGGTGAAGAAGGGCGACCTGGTGGCCTTCTGTGCCAGCGGCGGTGGTCTCGCCATGGCCTCCGCCCTCTACCGCTGGACGGCCTGAGCTTGGAGGCGCGCATGTTCATCGGAGACTGGATGGGGCGGGGCGCCCTGTACTGGCCCGAGCACGTCGCGGTGGTGGACACGGCCAAGGGCGACGCCGGCCGCTTCACCTACCGCGCCCTGAACGCGCGCGCCGAGGCGCTCGGCGGCTGGCTGCGCGACGTCGCCGGGGTGAAGCCCGGGGACCGCGTGGGCCTGGTCGCCCACAACGGCGTCGAGTACCTGGATGCCCTCTTCGCCTGCGGCAAGCTGGGCGCCATCTTCGTCCCCTACAACTGGCGCCTGCACGCCGCCGAGCTGACCGACCTGGTCCGCTCCATCCGCCCGCGCGTCCTCCTCTTCGGCGACGACTTCCGCGACGGCGTGGCCCAGGTGCGCGAGAGCGTGGGGGACTCGCTGCGCCTGGTGGCCCTTGAGCCCCAGGGGCTGCCCGGCGCCGCCCCGTATGCGCAGGTGCTCGCGCACCGTCCCACCGCGCCCGTGCGCAACGACGCCGTGTCCGAGGAGGACACGCTGTGCCTGCTGTTCACCGGCGGGACGACGGGGCGCTCCAAGGGCGCGTGCGTCAGCTACCGCATGGTGGCGTGGAACACGCTCAACACGCTGGTGCACGAGGTGCGCCCCGGCGACGTCACGGTGACGCACACGCCCATGTTCCACACGGGCGGGCTGCTCGTGTACACGCTGCCTTTGCTCACCGCGGGCGGCACCGTGGTCATCATGCGCCGCTGGGAGCCGGAGGAGCTGCTCGCGCTGATTCCCCGCGAGAAGGTGTCGCTGTTCTTCGCGGTGCCCACGCAGTACCAGCAGCTCCTCGACTCGCCGCGCTTCGCGACGACGGACTTCTCGTCGGTGCGCTTCATGACCAGCGGCGGGGCGGCGCTGCCGGTGCCGCTCATCCAGGCGTGGCAGGCGGTGCACGCGGTGCCCTTCAAGCAGGGCTTCGGGATGACCGAGTTCGGCCCGGGAATCTTCAGCATGGGGCCCGAGTTCGCGGTGTCCAAGGCGGGCTCCATCGGCCGCCCCAACTACTTCATCGCCGCGAAGCTGGTGGACGACGACGGCCGCGAGGTGCCGACGGGCGACGTGGGCGAGCTGGTCCTGAAGGGCCCCTCCATGTGCTCGGGCTACTTCGAGGACGAGGCCGCCACGCGCGAGGCCATCGACGCCGATGGCTGGTTCCACACCGGCGACCTCGCGCGCCAGGACGCGGACGGCTTCTTCACCATCGCCGGCCGCAAGAAGGACATGTTCATCTCCGGCGGGGAGAACGTGTATCCGCTGGAGCTGGAGTCGGTGCTGTACGAGCACGCGGCCGTGCAGCAGTGCTCGGTCATCGGCGTGCCGGACGCGAAGTGGGGTGAAGTGGGGCGCGCCTTCGTGGTGCTCAAGCCCGGCGCGGACTGCACGGGCGACGCGCTGCTCGAGCACCTGCGCGGCAAGGTGGCGCGCTTCAAGGTGCCCAAGCGGGTGGTGCTGGTGGAGCGCCTGCCGGTGTCCGCGGCGGGGAAGATTCTCAAGCGCGAGCTTCGCGAGGCGGCCATCGCCGCCGACGCCGAGGGGCGATGACGCCCACCGGCTCCGACGCACCGCGCTGAAACACTGTCTGGGCGGGCATGTCTGGGGTTGGCCCTGCATGCCTGTCGTCTGTCGTGACACCCCGGCGGTGACGCCGGAACGAAGGGAGCACCACATGAAGAAGAAGCTGCTGTCCGCGGTCATGGTTTGCGCGCTGGGCTTCGTCGGCTGCGGAGATGACGACGGCGACCCCACCCCGACTCCCCAGGCCCCCAAGCTCGACAGCTCCGCCAACATCCTCGCGTTCCTCGAGGGCAAGTCGATGATCATGGAGGGGGCCAACATCCCCAGCCACCCCAACGGCTTCAGCGAAGATGTCGACTATGGCGCGGCGTCCCAGTGTTACCAGAGCGTCACCATGTCGGTGGCCGGTGGCAACTTCAAGGTCGACAGCATCCCGGGCACCATCGCCGACGGCGCCTGCAATCACGACGCGCCGAAGAACCCGCTCTCCTTCACGTCCAACACCGTCCTCATCGAGAACGTGGCGGCCGACGGGAGCTGCTTCGACGTGACGTTCTCCTTCCCGGGCGGCCTGGTGCAGGAGGGCCGCGGCGGCTTCACCGCGGACCAGAAGACGCTCAAGCTGGAGCTGTTCTTCAAGAACCAGGCGACGGGCAGCCGCTGCGCCAACGGCGCGGTGGGCACGTCCAGCTCCGTGACGCTCAACGGCCAGCCCTTCACGGGCAACGCCGTGCAGACGTACTCCATCCGCTAGCCCGCTTCACCTCGTGCCGGAGGGAGGGTGCGCTCCCGCCCTCCCTTCCGGACGGAGGTCCGGACGCGGGTGCTCTTCGCCCGCGTCCTCGGGGAGCCTGGCCGTACTTGAGCCATCGACAGTCATCGACAGTGGTGACATCCGAGCCCGGTGTACCGGGAGCGCCCCGCCGTGCGGGGCCGAGGTGGATATGACGGGAAGTGGGTTCGAGGCACGCGAGACGCTGCGGCGCAACGCGAGGATGCTCGCGGCGCTGGGCCTCGTCGGACTGGCGACGCCGGCCGCCGCGCAGAGCACCCCGGTGCCGGGGCTGTACGCCGAATGGCAGGAGGAGAAGAACCGCGAGGAGGACGCCGAGCCTCGTGAGTTCAGCCTCATCAACTACTTCTTCACCCGCGTCTCCATGACGAACCAGATTGGTGACCCGGCCGGCCTGCGTGGCGTGGCGCTGGGGCCCATCGGCTCGCGCGTGGGCAGCGCGGTGAGCACCGAGCCGAGCCGCTCGGCGTACTTCATCGAGCAGCGCTGGATTCCGGTCATCGAGTACAGCCCGTTCTTCGTCGACGGGCTGGCGTCCTTCCGCGCGCAGTTCGAGGTGGACTTCCTCTGGGGGCGCTCGGCCAACACCATTGGCCAGAACGAGGGCGGCGGCTTCAACGCCGACCAGGTGAACATCCAGACCAAGAACGTCAACGTCGCCATCTACCCGACGCGCAACCCCAGCCAGCTCACGCTGCTGGTGGGCACCCAGCCCGTCTACGACAGCGCCCATGACCCGACGCGCACGCCGCTGTCGGACCTCACGCGCACCGGCTACAAGCTGGCCTTCCTGGGCAGCGACGCGACGGGCCTGTCCATCTTCAGTGGCCTGAAGGGCAACGCGCGCCTGAGCTTGTTCCCGCTGGGCAGCGCGCAGGCGGACCGCGCCACGCGCAACGACCCGCGCCTGAAGTACATCTGGCTGGCGATGGCGGACTACGTCTACCCGGTGCGCCCCAACACCAACGTGGGCGTGTCCGCGTGGGCGCTGAACGACGACACCAAGGGTGACGCGTACGCCTTCGAGGGCCTGGTGAAGAGCGGCCCGTCGTCCACGGGCCTGCCGGGCTTCACCGGCACGGCGCGCTTCAACATCAACCGCCCCACCGGCACCGTCTTCTGGGCGGGCGCGCACTTCAACCACAACATCGACTTCCGCAACGGCCGGCTCGGGGCCTCCGGCTTCGTGATGTACAACGGCGGCAAGTACAAGAGCGACGACCCGGAGAACTCGCCCATCGACGAGCTGAGCATCTCCGGCGTGTCCGCCAACCTGGAGGTCATGTACCAGTGGGGCCGCGGCCCCGGCGACGTCGTCACGCTGGAGGGCATGTTCTCCTCCGGTGATTCGAACCTGAACGACGACAAGTACACGGGCGCCTTCACGCTGAACCAGTACGGCCTGCCGGGCGCGGTGTGGTTCAACCACAAGATGCTCATCCTGTTCCCGTTCACCAGCACGGTGAACAACTACACGGGCGCGGTGACGGACATCTCCAACCAGGGCTACGGCCTGCGCGCGGGCATCGCCTCGGCGTCGTGGGACATCGTGCCCAACAAGCTCAACCTCAAGGTGGCCACGGGCCTGGCCAACTCGGGCGCGGACCCGACGCCCTGGGTGGCCGAGGTGCGGCGCGGCCGGTTCATCGGCGCGGAGGTCAACGCGGAGCTGCGCTACCACATCCGCTACCTGATGACCGTGGGCCTCCACGGCGGCTACCTCTTCCGCGGCAGCTTCTACGACGGCGCGGCCACCGTGCGCAGCGACCCGTGGGCGGCCTTCACCACCTTCACCTGGTACGCGTTCTGACCATGAGCTCCTCCCGCGCTTTCACCGCGTTGCTCCTCGCGGCGGGGCTGTCCTCCGCCGGTTGCGTGCGCTCGTATGCTGGCGAGTCCGCGCTGTCCTTCCAGGACCTCGACTACTCCACGGCCGGCACCCAGCAGGCCTGGCCCGTGCACCGCGTCGCCCTGCCGGACGTCACCGCCCGGTATGGCCTGGCCAGCCCCCTCCACGTCTCGTACGTGGACCTGCTCGCGCCCTCGCCCGAGGCGAAGACGGTCATCTTCGTGCACGGCCTGGGCTCGTATCTGAAGTTCTGGCAGGCGCAGCTGGACGTGTTCCACGCGAAGGGCTACCGCGTCGTCGCGGTGGACCTGCCGGGGTACGGCAAGTCCGACAAGCCGGCCACGTTCCCGTACACCACCGAGGCCATGGCGGACGCGGTGGCGGAGCTGGCGCGGGTGCTGGGCGTGGAGAAGCCCATCCTCGCGGGGCACTCCATGGGCGGGCAGACGTCGCTGTCGTACGCGCTGCGCTACCCGGACGCGCTGGAGGCGCTGGTGCTGGTGTCTCCGGCCGGGTTCGAGAAGTTCTCCTGGAAGGAGAAGCAGTGGTTCCGCCGGGTGATGAGCTCGGACTTCATCAAGGCGGCGCCGGAGGCGGGCATCTGGGGCAGCGTGCGTCAGGGCAACTTCATGCACTGGCGGCCGGAGCTGGAATGGCTCATCCAGGACCGCGTGCGGCTGGCGAAGTCGCCGGAGTTCGACGCGTACGCGTACGCCAACGTCCGCACGGTGCGGGGCCTGGCGAACAACGACTTCGTGCGCGACAACCTGCACCGCGTCTCGGTGCCCACGCTCATCGTCTACGGCACGGATGACCGGCTGATTCCCAACCCGTTCCTGCACGGCGGCGAGGCGCGCGAAATCATGGAGTACGGCGCGTCCCGCATCCCCGGCGCGGCGCTGGCGCCGATGAAGGGCTGCGGGCACACGGTGCAGCTGGACTGCCCGGAGCCGGTCAACGCGGCGGTGCTCGCGTTCCTGGCGGACCCCGCGGCGGCGAAGCCGTTCGTGGAGAGGACGAAGCCCGAGGACAAGGCGCCCAAGCCGAGCGAGCCCGCGCCCGTGCCCGGCGCGCCGGAGACGCAGCCTTCGCCGACGCCCGCGCAGAACGATGCGCCCGCGCCGTCGGACGGGCTGCGGCCGTAAGGTGAGGCACGGCCTCGCGCCGAGAGGTTGACCGGCCTCGGCGCGAGGGTGCGCACGGCGCCCTCCGGAGGATGCGACGACGCCCTCCGTGGAGACGCGCGGCGGGAGGGCCGCCAGCGCCGGAAGGTCGGAGGTGGTGAAGACGAGCGGCGCGCTACCGGGTGTGGACATAGGGGACCCGGGTCGTGAGCGCGCGGCAAGGCTCGAAGCGGGGAGGTGACCTCCGACTGGGAAGAGGTCCCCCGCGACGAGATGCCGCGTTCGCGCTGGAAGCGGGTGGGGCGGCCTCATCCTGAAACCTGGATGAGGCCGCCCGGGACTTCACGCGCCTTCGCGAGGCGGATGCCAGCTCACGTCCACTCCCCCACGGCGTGGATGGATGCCGGCTCACGCTCCCGACGGCGGGCGCGCCAAGGTTCTCACATCAAGGGACTCCCACGAGGTGGGCCCGAGGGGTCTGGCCCGTGCTCCCGGCGACGTCTCAGGTGACGACGCGCCGGGAGACGAGAGCGGGGTGTGGCTACGGGACGACGTGGTTGCGCACCATGCTGTACTGCACCGCGCCGGTCAGGTCCTTCGAGTTGTAGTGCCCGTAGGGATAGGCCGAGTACACCTTCTCACCCTGCTGCCCGGGGATGCGCGAGGTGTAGTCGCCGTACACGATGCCGCCGTAGCCGATGATTTCGTCGGCCGTGGAGTAGATGCTGTAGCGGTACGCGCCCTCGTAGCCGCTCGTGGCGCGCAGGTTGTCCAGGAACGTGGAGCGCCCGTACACCACGCCGAAGTACAGGTAGCCCGGGTACAGGCCGTTGGTGGAGCCGCACGTCGGCGTGGTGGGGCCCGTCTGGTAGCAGGACGTCAGGCCCAGGTTCGCGCCGGCGATGCCGACGAACGTGTCGACGGAGTTCGTCAGCGGCGCGCCGACGTTGTACGCGCCCCCGTTGGCGGAGTCGTTCGCGGAGCCGCCGAGGATGGCCTTGCGTGCGAGCGTCACGCCCATCGAGTGGGAGATGATGTCCACCTTCGACGCGCCGGTGTACGCCTTCACCGCCTCGATGAAGCGGCGCACCCGCATGATGTTCGGCTTCGAGTGGTACTGCACGGCGGTCTGCATGATGTCCGCCGGGCCCCACGTCAGCGCGTACAGCTCGCTCGTCTTGTAGCCATTGGCCAGGAAGTAATCGAGCGACGCGCTCCACCCCGACTGGCCCGCGGTGCCGGTGCCCACCGCCTTGTCGGAGTTGCCGTGGATGAAGATGACGGGCGTGTTCACCACGGTGTCGGTGCTGCTGGCCCTGCCGCCGTAGCTGCCGCCGGCGAGCTCGTACCGCGCGAAGTTGTCGTCCTTGTAGCCGTTGGCCAGGAGCCACTGCTGGAAGTGCGGCGTGATGCCCGCGGTGGAGGCCGCGGACGCGGTGGAGCCGAGCTGCTCGGTGATGGGCGCTTCGGGCGTGACGGGCTCCTCGAGCCCCTCGCCGCAGCCGGTGAGGGCTCCGACGAAGAGGGGGGCCATGAGGAACAGCGAATGCCGCAATCGCATGGTGGACTCCTTCGGTTGTGGGGGATGCAAACGCGCTCGGACCGAGACATGTCTTCGAGCGCGAGACGCAGTGTAGAGACATCTCACGCGAGCGTCGTCATCCGAGTGGACGCGCGCGCACGTTGTCGCGCTGCGTCGCGTGATAGTCATCGGGACATGCGCGCACGCAAGGTGGTCATCCCGAAGGCCGGTGGTTACGAGCAGCTCCGCGTCGAAAACCTGAATCAGGTTTCACCTGGGAGCGGGGAGGTGAGGGTGGCCACCCAGGCCATCGGGGTGAACTATGCGGACTGCGTCATCCGCATGGGCCTGTACGCCTCCGCGAAGGAGTATGTGGGGTGGCCGATTACCCCCGGCTTCGAGTTCGCCGGCACGGTGGACGCGGTGGGCGAGGGCGTGACGGACCTGGCACCCGGCGACCGCGTCTTCGGCGTGACGCGGTTCGGCGGGTACGCCACGCACGTGGTGGTGCCCCGGCACCAGGTGTTCTCGCTGCCGTCGAAGCTGACGATGGAGCAGGCGGCGGGGTTTCCCGCGGTGTTCCTGACGGCGTACTACGCGCTGTTCGAGCTGGCGCACCCGAGGCCGGGAATGAATGTGCTGGTGCACTCGGCGGCGGGCGGGGTGGGCAGCGCGTTGTTGCAGCTGGGGCGCATCGCCGGGTGCCGGATGGTGGGCGTGGTGGGCGGCACGCACAAGGTGGAGGCGGCGAGGGCGCTGGGCGCGGACGTGGTCATCGACAAGAGCCGTGAGGATTTGTGGAAGGCCGCGGAGGCGGCGTCACCCAAGGGCTACGAGGTGGTGCTGGACGCGAACGGGCCGTCGACGCTGAAGGACAGCTACCGGCACCTGGCGTCGCCGGGGAAGCTGGTCATCTACGGGTTCCACTCGATGCTGCCGCGCACGGGCGGCAAGCCGAACTACGCGAAGCTCGCGTGGGATTGGCTGCGCACGCCGCGCTTCGACCCGCTGACGCTGACGAACGACAACACGAGCGTGCTCGCGTTCAACCTGTCGTACCTGTTCGAGCAGCGCCTCGTGCTGGAGGACAGCATGGCGCGGCTGCTCGCGTGGGTGGAGGAGGGGAAGGTGGTGTCGCCGAAGGTGACGACCTTCAAGCTGGATGACGTGGCCCAGGCGCACCAGGCGCTGGAGTCCGGCACGACGGTGGGCAAGCTGGTGCTGGTGCCGTGAGCGGTGGGCTTCAGTCGCCGGTGCCCAGCTCGGTCCCCGAGGTGGGCCGCTGCCTGCACAGCATCTGGAGGAGCACCACGCCCACGGCATGGACATCCGAGCCCGCATCTACCGCCTCGCCCCGGTCCTGCTCGGGGGAGAAGTGCTGGAACTGGCCTTCACCACGCCCGCCTCGGTATGCACCCGGCCGGCCATCCGCGCCTTGGCGATGCCGAAGTCGGAGAGCTTCGTCTTCCCTTCATAGCTGATCAGGATGTTGTCCGAAGAGACGTCGCGGTGCACCAAGCCGAGCGGCTCGTCGCGCAGCGCGTGCGCGTAGTGAAGCCCGCAGCACAGCTCGATGGCGATGGGGGCCGGGAGCAAGGACATGCCCTTTTCCTTGGAGCGCTCGAGCACCTGGGGCAGGGACTGTCCGTCCACCCACTCCACGGCCAGGAAGTACGCGTCCTCCGCTTGGCCGAAGCCGAACACTTGCACGACGTTGCCGTGGCTCAGGCCCACGCAGAGGCGGGCCTCGACGAGGAACATCTCCGTGAAGGCCGGATTCGCGCCGAAATGGCTCAGCACGCGCTTGATGGCCACGAACTTGGAAACGCCGGACGCGGCGGGGTAGCGGGCCCTGTAGACCTCCGCCATCCCTCCGCTGCCTGGTCGCTCCAGCAGTTCGTACCGGGCGAATTGGATGACGCCCGTGCCGCCCATGCGCGTGAATGCGGTGAGCGTCAAGGTAGATGTCGGGTGAGTCGGGTCAGCGCGGCTTCGTCACTTCGTGCTGCACGGGGGGCTGTTCGCGGAGGGGTTGAGGCGCCGCGCCGGGGGCTGCGCTGGGCTGGCTGGATGCGCCACCGTTTGGAGGCGGTGCATGCGGTTTACGGCGTTCGTGGTGGAACGGCCACGTCGAAGATCCGGCCAACGTCGCGGAACAGCTTGTCGAAGGAATCCGCCCTTCGTGCCATTGTCAAATCAAAGACACTGGTGAAGGCTGGCTGGTCCAGCGTTTCGCTATAGCCCTCGCCCATCCGCTCACTCAGCCACCCTTTGCAGTTGCGTATCTTTTCGGGCTCTGGAGGAGCCTGGAGGCTCGCAGGCAGTCCTCGCTTGCCCTGGAGTGACTCAGCTGCCGCGATGAACCAGGCCTCATACTCCCGATGCGCTACGACCACGGAGATGGACCGGTCCGCTCGTTGTTTCTGGGCCCAGTCCAGGAGCCTAGGGCCCAGGACACAGGGTTTGTCGTCGTCGGAGTCGAGCAGTACGAGCAGTCGCCCACCATCCCCGACCCTGCGAGCCATGAGTTCGATGGCGCGTTGCAGTTCGAGCTCCTTGACGAGTTGTCCTCGGGAGACCCGATAGGGGGGCAGAATCTGCGCCTGAACCGAGGGCGCCAAGTGTTGAAGGATTCGACGGATGAGAAGCGGCAGGGCCTGGACTTCACCATGCCCTTCAACGATGAGACCGAGCTTCATCAGAGGTCCCGCTCCCAGAGCTGCATCTGCTTGGCTTCGGGGACGGCATCCAGGTCAGGAACCAACTGGTTGGCCTTCAAGAGCTCTCCTGCGGTGTACAGCTTGTCGCGCAGGACGGAGCGGGTCGCCTCGTCCACTCGGGCGATCTTCGTCTTGCCCTGGCTGGCGACGACAGAGACGAGTTCCTCCGGGACGATACTGGGGTCATCCAGCAACTCAGGGCTGTGGCTGGTCACGATGACTTGTGCATGCTGCGACCCATCGCGAAGCGCATCCCGCAGGATACCGGCTGCGGCGGGGTGAAGAGCACTCTCCGGCTCCTCGATACCTACGACGGGAATGCGATGCTCGGTCCGAGTTTGGAAGAGGGCAACAAGGATGCCTAACGCACGCAGCGTGCCGTCGGACATGTTGATGGCGGGAAAGCGCAAAGGTTCCTTGGCGCCCTCGACGCTCTGACGGAACTCAAGCGTCTCCATGTGTCCCACTCGTTTGGGGTCGACTCCTTGGAGCGACGGGACGATGCGGCCGAGATACTCCTCGATGCGCTGCTTCGTGGTTCCATTGTTCTGCTTCTCGAGGCGCTCGAGAACACTAGAAAGGTTGAAGCCGTCCCGGGCCAGCAATTCACCCTTGTCGGGTGGCTGCAGTGCCCGGAGTTGGTCCGGGTTCAAGTTGTAGAATCCCATGTTCGACAACATGTCGAAGACGGGACGGAACTCAGGGAGTCCTGCTGCGTTGACCAGGTAGAGTCGGTCCGCAGATGCTGGTGGTGCGACTTGGGCGGGCTTCTGCACGACGTCGCCCTCCTTCACCCGATAGCGCGTGTCTCCTACCGCGCATTCTTCGCGCTGAACGACATAATCGCCGTGTGAGCGCGCGCCGACTCTGAACGAAAGGTAACCCGTCTCTCCACTGGGAAGCTGAAAGTCGATGTGAATGCCAAAGTGGGTGGGGTGGCCACTCGACCGGCGTCGCACCTCCTGTACTCCTCCTCGGTCTCTGAGCGCATGGTCCAGAGACGTCCGGAGTGCGTCCGTGATGAGGCGAAGTGCATCGAGGAAGTTGCTCTTGCCAGAGCCGTTTGGACCGACGAGGAACGTCAACGGTCCCAGGTTGACGTCGCACACTTCGATGCTGCGGTAGTTGCGCAGCCGAACTCGGGTCAGAAATGGGGTGCGACTTCCTGGGAGGTGGAAGGAGGTCTGCCAGGAACTCTGGGGGGATGACATCAGGACTTCTCCGTTCATGGCACGCTGAGGCTGGACGTTCCCTGTCGGTCTGCAGGGCAGGGCATCTGACGGTATCGAGCGGAAGCAGTCAAAAGAGATGCTTCAATGCGGTGCGTGAGGGGCCCGCGATCGCAGCCCGAAAACTGGAATCCAAGGGTGCGCCGAGGTCATCATGCTGCTCCGCAATGGGGGAACGGCAAGTCCCAAGGGACGCTCACTCGCGTCGGCTGCGCGGAACTGGCGGCGCTCGGCTACCGTGCGCCCATGCCCATCGTCCATGACTGGCTGGCCCGACGCGCGGCCCTGGACCCCGACCACCTCGCCCTCGTCGACGCCACCCAGGGCGGACGTCGCACCTCGTATCGTGAGTGGGACGCCCGTGCCTCGCGCACCGCTGCGTACCTGCACCACGTGCTCGGTGTCCGGAGAGGCGAGCGCGTCGCGGTGCTCGCCCACAACCGCGTCGAGACGCTGGACCTGCTCTTCGCCTGCGCGAAGCTGGGCGCCATCCTCCAGCCGCTCAACTGGCGTCTCAGCGCGCCGGAGCTCTCTGGCATCCTCATCGACGGGGAGCCGGCAGTGCTCGTGTATGGCTCGGAGCTGCGGGCCCAGGCCCTCGCCGTGCGCGAGGATGCGCCCTTCGTGCGCCACTGGCTCACCTTCGACGCGCCGGGCGCGGACGAGCGGCACTTCGTTCCCGAGCGGGACGCGGCCCCCGAGTCTCCGCTGCCCTCGCTGGAGTTGGAGGCCGAGGCGCCGTGGGTGCTCTGCTACACGGGCGGCAGCACCGGTGTGCCCAAGGCCGCGGTGCTCACCCATGGCTCCATCGCCGCGAACGCCGTCAACACGGTGGTGAGCTGGGGGCTCACGTCCGACGACGTGGCCGTGCTCAACGCGCCGCTGTTCCACACGGGAGGACTCAATGTCTTCACGCTGCCCCTGGTGTACGTGGGCGGCGCGTCCGTGGTGTGCAAGGGCTTCGAGGTGGAGCAGGTGTTCGACCTCATCGAGCGCCGCGAGGTGAGCCTCTTCTTCGGCGTGCCCACCATGTTCATCGAGCTGCAGCGTCACGCGCGCTTCGAGGCGATGGACTTCTCCCGCCTCAAGCTCGTCGTCAGCGGCGGCGCGCCGTGTCCGCCGCCCGTGTTCGAGCGCTTCTTCGCCAAGGGCGTGGCCTTCAAGACGGGCTATGGCCTCACGGAGGCGGGGCCCAACAACTTCTGGCTCCCGCCCGCGGACGTGCGCCGCAAGCCGGGCTTCGTCGGCGTGCCGCTGTTCCAGGTGGAGGCCCGCATCGACGGCGAGCGTCAGCCCGGGGACGTGGGAGAGTTGCTGCTGCGCGGGCCTCACGTGTGCGCCGGTTACTGGCGGCGTCCCGAGGAGACCGCGCGCACCATCGTCGATGGCTGGCTGCACACCGGCGACCTGGCCCTGCGCGACGCGGAGGGCTGCTTCAGAATCGTCGGCCGCCACAAGGACCTCATCATCTCCGGCGGCGAGAACATCTACCCCGCCGAGGTGGAGAGCGTGCTCGCCGGACACCCCGACGTCGCCGAGGTCGCCGTCATTGGCGTGCCTGACGCGAAGTGGGGCGAGACACCGCGCGCGCTCGTCGTGCCTCGCGCCGGGACGACACCCACCGCCGAGTCCCTGCTGTCGTTCTGCGAGGGACGACTGGCGCGCTACAAGACACCGCGCTCCGTGCGCTTCGTCGATGCGCTGCCGCGCACCTCCGCTGGCAAGGTGGACCGTCGCGCGCTGTCCGCCTCGCATGGTCAGCCCTGAGCGAGCGCCCATCGTCTGACGCGTCTTGCCTCCGTCTCGGGCGAGCACCCATCGTCTGACGCGTCTTGCCTCCGCCTCGTGCGAGCACCCATCGTCTGACGCGTCCTGCCTCCGCCTCGTGCAGGCGCCCGACCTCTGACGCGTCTTGCCTCCGTCTCGGGCGAGCACCCATCGTCTGACGCGTCCTGCGCCCGCTTCGTGCGGGCGCCCACTCCATGACGCGTTTTGCCCGATGCATCCGGACCGCGGGCCTGCTCCCGAGTCGCGCGCTGGATGTGTGGGCAGACGTCTCAACGGGGCGCCGACCCTCTGAATTATTCCACTGAGTGGAGAAACATGGCCGCTCGGCAGTTCCGTCCAACCTGCGTGGTGTCCGGGACTTTATTCTTCGTCCGTCAAAAGTGTCGTGATTTTCTGTGAATACTTGAATTGATTGACTCGGGTCACAAATCCCGCTTCCGATGGTCCGCGAGGCGTCGTGGACGCTGGTGTCCGCGTGCGCCGGTCCCCCGTTCAGAAAGGAAGCCCCCGATGAACCGAAGACTGCATGCGCTCCGGACCGCGACGGCGTTGTTCACCACCCTGACCCTCCCTGGCGCCGCGCTCGCCGCGAGCGAGGACGTCTCTCCCGAGGTGCTCACCGCGATGCAGCGGGACCTGGGGCTCACCGCCGAGCAGGCACGTCAACGACTGGAGACGGAGGCGCTCACGGCGCGCGCGGAGCAGACGCTGAGGAGCGAGCTGGGTGCGTCCTTCGGCGGCGCGTGGCTGAACGAGGCGGGAGACCGGCTCGTCGTCGGCGTCACCACCGCCGCGGGAGAGCAGGCGGCGCGGCGCGCGGGCGCGGAGCCTCGCTGGGTGACGCGCACGGAGAGGGAGCTGGACGCGCTCAAGGAGGCGCTGGACCGGGGCGCCGACGTGGCCAGCAAGGACATCCATGGCTGGTACGTGGACCTGCCCACCAACAGCGTGGTGGTGCTCGCCCGGGACGCGGCGGTGGTGAACGCGGAGCGCTTCGTCGCGGAGAGCGGCGCGGCCGACAGCGCCGTGCGTGTGGTCATCTCCCAGGAGAAGCCCCGCCCCTTCTACGACCTGCGCGGCGGTGACGCGTATTACATCAACGGCAACACGCGCTGCTCCATCGGCTTCCCCGTGGCCGGAGGCTTCGTCACCGCGGGCCACTGCGGCGGGGTGAACTCCTCCACCCAGGGCCACAACGGCGCGGGCCAGGGCACGGTGCGCGGCTCCTCCTTCCCGAACAACGACTACGCCTGGGTGCAGGTCAACGGCAACTGGGCCTCGCAGCCGTGGGTCTACAACTACGCGGGCGGCAATGTCATCGTCGCGGGCTCCGCGGAGGCGGGCATCAACGCGTCCGTGTGTCGCTCCGGCTCCACCACCGGCTGGCGCTGCGGCGTCATCCAGGCGAAGAACGTCACCGTCAACTACGACGTCGGCCCCGTGTACGGACTCACGCGCAGCAACGCGTGCGCGGCGGGCGGTGACTCGGGCGGCTCGTTCATCTCCGGCAACCAGGCGCAGGGCGTGACGTCGGGCGGCTCGGGCGACTGCTCCACCGGCGGCACCACGTACTTCCAGCCGGTGAACGAGATCCTCTCCGTCTACGGCCTGTCGCTCACCACCAACGGCGGCGGGGGCCGTGAAATCGTCGGGCTCGCGGGCAAGTGCATCGACGTGGACCACTCCAACACGGCCAACGGCACGGCCATCCAGCTGTGGGACTGCAACGGCTCCAACGCGCAGAAGTGGACCTTCCACGGCGACGGGACGCTGCGCGCCTTCGGCAAGTGCATGGACGTGACGTGGGGCTCCACGGCCAACGGCGCGCTCATCCAGCTCCACGACTGCACGGGCAACCCCGCGCAGCAGTTCGTCTTGAGCGGCGCCGGGGACCTGGTCAACCCGCAGGCCAACAAGTGCGTGGACGTGTCGGAGTGGAACACCAACAACGGCACGCGGCTGCAAATCTGGGAGTGCGCCGGCACCGCGAACCAGAAGTGGTACCTGCGCTGACCTGTGCGCCGGGCTGGACGGGGCGGCGGATGCCCGTCCGGCTCCTGGGCGGGCGGAGTCGTCTTGTAACAAATCGTCATCCGGGGGACGCACCCCGGACACATCCCGGTGCCACCGTTCGAAGCGTGGCCCGGGAGCTCGACTGCCCTCGCTGGACCCGGCCGGGGCCCGGCGAGCGGCGACAGACTCCTCCCGCCTGCTCCCGGGCCACCGCTCCGCTGTTACCCTCCCGGTGGGAAGGTCCGCGGAAAGGCAGGAGGCTTGGAACCCATGGAACAGCTCAGCCGTCCCTCGCTGGAGGAGGGCACCATCCAGGTCCTGCTCGTCGAGGATGACGAGCGGCTGGCGCGGCTCACCGCCCGCTACCTGCAGGAGCACGGCCTCGTGGTGACGCTGGCGCACAGCGGCTCCGACGCGCTCGTCGAGTCCAACCGCCACGTGTTCGACGTCATCCTCCTGGACCTGATGCTCCCCGGCCGCGATGGCCTGGAGGTGTGCCGGGATTTGCGAGGCCGCACCGACGTCCCCATCATCATGGTCACCGCGCGCGGCGAGGAGGCCGACCGCGTGCTCGGCCTGGAGACGGGCGCGGACGACTACCTGGCCAAGCCCTACTCCTCGCGGGAGCTGCTCGCCCGCATCCGCGCCCAGGTGCGCCGCGCCCGGGGCAAGGCGGGGCCTTCCTCCCAGCCCGTGCAGGCCGGACGGTTGATGATGGACCCGCGCAGCCTGCGCGCCACGCTCGACGGCCGCGCGCTGCACCTCACCACCTACGAGTTCAGCCTGCTGCGCGTGCTGGCCGAGCGCGCCGGCCGCGTGCTCAGCCGCGAGCAGCTGCTGGATCTGGTGAAGGGCAGCGCGGACGAGGTGTTCGACCGCTCGGTGGACGTGCACATCTTCCGCCTGCGCCAGAAGCTGGAGGTGGACCCTCGCAACCCCCTGTTGCTGAAGACGGTGCGCGGCGCCGGCTACATGCTCGCGACCGGAGAGGAGTCGTGAGTCGTCGTCCGCGCACTCCCGGCCGCCTGCTGTTCCGCATCTACCTGGTGGGAATCGCCCAGCTCGTGCTCGTCGTCGCCACGCTGTTCGCGGCGCGCTCGTTCGTCGTCGACAAGCCGCTGCGGCACGGCTTCATCCGTCACGCCGCGTACAACATCCGCGAGTGGGAGGAGCTGCTCGGAGACCCGGTGGCGCTCCAGGCCTCGCTGGACCGCGCCGCGCGGCTGCTCGAGGCGAAGGTGACGCTGCGAGACGCGTCCGGTCGGCTCATCGCCACCAACACCTCCGCGCCCTCGCCCGAGCTCACCCCCGTGGAGCTGGACGAGCTGACCCTGCACGGCGAGCGGCTGTCGCGCGGCCGTCCGCCTCACTCGCTCACGCTGCCGATTCCGGAGGAGGGGCCGCTGGAGGCATACGCCACCATCATCACCCGGCCCCCCGAGCCGCCGCCCGGGAACACCGCGCTGGTGGTGTGCGCGGTGCTGCTGTCCACGGCCATCACCTCGCTGGCCTTCGCGCGCACGCTGGCCCGTCCGCTCCAGCGGCTCGCCGAGGTGGCGCGCGCGCTGGGCGAGGGGAAGCTGGACACGCGCACCGGCATCCGGCGTCGCGATGAGCTGGGGCAGGTGGCGGAGGCCTTCGACGAGATGGCCTGTCGGCTCACCCACCTCTTGCGCTCGCAGAAGGAGCTGCTGGCCAACGTGTCGCACGAGCTGCGCACGCCGCTGGCGCGCATCCGCGTGGCCCTGGACCTGGCGGAGGAGGGCAACGCGGAGACCGCGCGCGAGATGCTCTCCGACATCACCAGTGACCTGGCCGAGCTGGAGCAGCTGGTGGATGACGTGCTCACCGCGGCGCGGCTGGACCTGGCCACGGGGAACGCGGGCGTGGGCGCGCCGCCGCTGCGCCAGGAGCAGGTGGAGGTCCAGAGCCTGGTGGACAAGGCCGCCTCGCGCTTCCGCACCGCGCGGCCGGGCCGGGTGCTGGAGGTGAGCGTGGAGGGCTCGCTGCCGCCCGTGGAGGTGGACCCGGTGCTGCTGCGCCGCGCGCTGGACAACCTGCTCGACAACGCGGGCAAGTACTCGGAGCCGAAGAGCCCGGTGCGGCTGCGAGCCCAGGCCGCCGGGACGCCGGACACGCTCTCGCTGGAGGTGGCGGACGAGGGCATCGGCATCGAGTCGGAGGACCTGCTGCGCGTGGGCACCCCCTTCTTCCGCACGGACCGCAGCCGCGCCCGGCGCACCGGAGGCATCGGCATGGGCCTGGCGCTGGCCCGACGCATCGTCGATGCACACGGCGGCACGCTGACGCTGGAGAGCCAGCCGGGCGTGGGCACCACGGCGCGCATCCTGTTGCCCCTGCCTCCGTCGGAGCTGACTACAGGCCGACGTGAAACGTCGTCACCGCCCGGGCATCGTCGTGGCGCGTGAGCGTCACCCGGGCCGTGGGCGCGCCGCTGTGCTGGAAGGCGAACGTGAGCAGGCCCCGCATGAAGTGCGGCGGATCCGCCCGGCGGCGGGGGTGGTCGAGGAACTCCCGCACCGGGTACAGGCTCAGCTCCCAGCCCCCGTCGTCGCCCGTCGGCGTCACCGAGGCGTCGAGGAAGTTGTTGATGGAGCGCAGCGAGCGCGCGAGCCGCAGCAACATCTTCTCCGGGCCCACTACCTGGGCGAAGTCCTGCAGCGCCGTGCCCAGCCGCGCCTGGATGAACGCCTGCCCGAAGCGCAGGCCCAGCTCGTACTCGGCCTCCTCGCGCTCCAGGTGGGGCAGGGTGGTGGCGGCCAGCAACTGGATGCTCTGCGGCCACACCGCGCAGGGGTAGGCCGTGTGCAGGGGCCGCAGCGCGAAGATGCCCTGCCGCTCCAGCGCCTTCTGCGTGAGCTCCGTCAACGGGGCCGCCGCCGACAGCAGCGTCTCCAGCGCATATCCGAACACCACGGGCTCGCGCCCGGGGGCCCGCGTCAATGCCAGCGCCATGTCTGCTACCTCCATGTGGGGATGAAGGACGTCCATCCAGGTTGGAGCAGCAGACTGCCCGGCCCGGCTGTCCCGGGCGTTGCGCGGGTGTGAAGAAAGGTTAACGCCCGGAGCCCGGGGGCCCGCCCAGGGTGAAGCGGGAGGCCAGCTCCTGGAGCCGTCCCGCCCGGGCCCGCAGGTCCTCCACCGAGCGGGCGATGCGCTCCACCCCCGACACGGACTCGGCCGAGCGCTCCGACAGCGCCTGGATGCGCTCGGCGATGGCCTCACCGGAGGAGGACTGACGCGCGTTCTGCTCCGCCAGCGCCTCCACGCGCTCGCCCAGCTCCTTCACGCCGGACAACAGCCGCGCCAGCGCCTGCGCCGCGGCGGACGACAGGCCCATGCCCTCGTCCACCTTCGACGTGCCCCGGCGCATCAGCTCCACCGCCGCGGTGGTGTCCGCCTCGTGCTTCGTCAGGAGCACCTGCACCTGGTCCGCCGCCTCGTGCGTGCGCTCCGCCAGCTTGCGCACCTCGCCGGCGACCACCGAGAAGCCCTTGCCGTGCTGGCCCGCGCGCACCGCCTCGATGGCGGTGTTCACCGCGAGCATGCGCGTCTCGTCCGCCACCGCCTGGATGAGCTGGAGCATCCGCGACGTCGCGCGGCCGGAGGCCTGCAGCTCCTCCACCGTGCGCGCCGAGCGCTCCACCACGTCGACAATCTCCACCATCTTCCGCGACGCCTGGTCCACCGCGGCGCCGCCCTCGCGCGCCACCTGCCCGTGGCTCGACGCCGAGCGCGCCGCCACCCGCGCGTCCGCCGCGCCCAGCGAGACATGACGGCTCATCTCCTGGACGGCGCTGGCCGCGCGCTCCAGGGACTCCGCCTGCTCGCGCGTCGTGCGCGACAGCCCGTCCGCCGAGACACGGATGCGCTCCGCGTCCGCCGCCGTGTCACCCGCCGCCCGCGTCAGCGCGCCCACCACCTCGCCCAGCCCCGTCACCATGGTGTTGAACGCGCCGGTGAGCTGGCCCACCTCGTCCTCCGTCCGCGCCTCCACGCGCACGGACAGGTCTCCGCGCGCCACCTGGTGCGCCGCCAGCGCGAGCGCGCGCACGGGCCTCACCACGCGCCGCGAGACGTACACCCCCGCCAGCGCCGCCAGCACCAGCGCCCCGCCCACGGCGATGAGGATGCGCTGGCGCACCGCCGCCACCTCCCGGTCGATGTCCTCCACGTACACGCCCGTGCCCAGCACCCAGCCCCACGGCTCGAAGAGCTTCACATAGCTCTCCTTCGGGATGGGGTCCGGCGAGCCCGGCCGCGTCGCCTCGTAGCCCAGCGCGCCCTCGCCCCGCGCGCGCACCAGCGCGACGATGTCCGAGAACACCGCCCGCCCGCGCACGTCGCGGTAGCCCTTCATGTCCTGCCCCACCATCTTCGGCAGGTGCGGGTGCATGACCAGCCGCGTGTCCAGGTCGTTGACCCAGAAGTACTCCACCTGCGAGTAGCGCAGCGTCGACAGCAGCACGGACGCCTGCCGCTGGGCCTCGTCGCGCGTCAGCGTGCCCTCGCGCTCGCGCGCCTCGTACACCCGGAGGATTCCGTACGCCGTCTCCACCGCCTGCCGCAGGCCGCGCACCCGGTCCGCGTGCAGCTGCGCGCGCAGCTGGGGCAACACGTAGCCCAGGATGGCGACGAGCAGCGGCAGGGCGACCACGCCCATCGCCACACAGAGCTTCACCAGCAGGTTGCGCCGTCCGAGCGCCATCGGCGCGCAAGACTAGTCCTCCCGCCCTCGGCGCGCGCGACTCCCACGGTCGTCCCCCCGTCGATTGCCACCGGTGGTCCCAGGTCTCATCGTCCCCGGCGCACGCCGTGTGTGGCAGGGCGAGCGTCGCGGCCCGCCTGCCTGCCCCGGTCCGCCGCCACACGCGGGCGATGACGGGGCGACGCGTCCGACAGGGGATACAACCTTGCGGGGTGGCCCTGGCGGCAGGACTCCCAGGCACCGTAGGAAAATCGACGCCCGACGTCTCAGGTCGTCCCCTCCCAGGGGCTCTCCCCCCGACTTCGGGGTGCCGGGTTGAGCGTGGAAGACAGCTCTTCCGTCGAGAGAAAGGGGCGGGTAGCGAGGTACTCGGAACCCCGAAAGTCTCCCTCTACAGCGGTGACCCGCTGGGTGAACAACCTGAGGCTGACCCGACAAGTTCTGTCTGTCTGCCTCTATACGTCCTATGCCAGCGGCCAAACGTTTCGGGTCGGTAAGGCATGGACAAGAAACTGGCAACCACCATCGGAGCGGGAGCAAGAGCCGCGCGGTCCCGGCTGGAGCTCACCCAGGCTGACGTGGCCGAGCGCATCGACGTGGCCACGGAGGTGTATGGGCGACTGGAGCGCGGCGGCATGCTTCCCAGCGTGCAGACGCTGCTGAAGCTGTGTCACGAGCTGCATGTCTCCGCGGACGAGCTGTTGGGGCTCGCGTCGCAGGGCGTGCAGCCCTCGCGCGTCAGCGAGTCGTCGTCGTCCCCACCCGAGCGGCCCGAGGTGCGCCGCCTGCTTCGCACCGTGCGTCAGCTCGAGGCCCCCCACGTGAAGCTCCTGGGGCTGGTGGCCAACGCCCTGGGCCGGCGCTGAAGCGCCCCGCCCGAAGCAGTGAAGGGCGCCGGCCCGCGCCCACCCCCGCCTCCCTCACAGATTGGACAGCAGGCGATCCAGCTCGTCGGGCTTCACCGGCTTGACGATGTGCAGGTCGAACCCCGCCTCGAGCGCGCGGTCATGTCCCTCCGGCCCGCCGTAGCCGGTAATCGCCACCAGGCGGATGTCGCGGCCGATGCGCATGCGCAGCTCCCGCGCCACCCGGTAGCCGTCCAGCCCCGGCAGGCCGATGTCCACCAGCGCCAGCTCCGGCGGCTTCCTCACCGCCAGCTCCACGCCCTGCAGGCCGTCCGGCGCCACCTCGACGTCGTGGCCCCACAGCTCCAACAGCTCGCGCATGGCCTGGCGCGCGTCCGGGTTGTCCTCCACCAGCAGGATGCGCCGGCCCCCGCGCGACACCGTGTTGACGGGCGGCGCCAGCGACACCTCGTGCACGTGCAGGAGCGGCAGCCGCACCACGAACTCGGCGCCCAGGCCGGGGCCGGGGCTCACCGCCTGCACCTGTCCGCCGTGCAGGTGCACCAGCTGGCGCACCAGCGTGAGGCCGATGCCCAGGCCCCCGCGCGTGCGCTCCAGCGAGGTGTCCGCCTGCGCGAACAAATCGAAGATGCGCGGCAGCACGTCCGGAGGGATGCCGATGCCCGTGTCGCGCACGCGCACCACCGCCTGCGCCGTGCCGTCCACGCCCTCCTTCTCCACGCGCAGCGAGATGTGCCCGCTGTCGGTGTACTTGGCCGCGTTGTCGAGCAGGTTGGTGAAGACCTGCTCCAGCCGCGTGGCGTCGCCGCTGATGAGCAGCGGCCCCTCCGGCAGCGACACCTCCAGCCCCAGCCCGCGCGCCTCGGTGATGGGGCGGATGACCTGCACCACCTGCAAGAGCACCGCGCGCAAATCCAGCCGGCCCGAGCGCAGCTCCACCTTGCCGCGGGTGATCCGGCTCACGTCCAGCAAGTCATCCACCAGCCGCGCCAGGTGGTTCGTCTGGCGGTGGATGATGCCGCGCATCCGCGCTTCCTTCGTGTCGTCCGTCGGCTTGCGCTCCAGGATGCCGATGGCCGTCATGATGGCGGCGAGCGGGTTGCGCAGCTCGTGCGCGAGCATGGCCAGGAACTCGTCCTTGCGCCGGTCCATCTCCGCCAGCTCGTCCGCGCGCCGGCGCGCCGCCTGCTCCGCGTGCCGCAGCCGCAAGAGCGAGCGCACCGTGGCGATGAGCTCCGAGGACTCGAAGGGCTGGGTGAGGTACGCGTCCGCGCCGCCGTCCAGGCCGCGGGCCTTCTTGTCGGACGTGACGAAGGTGGCGGACGTGTGCATCACCGCGATGGCGGCGGTGTCCGGGTTGGCGCGCAGCCGCGCGCAGACCTCGTAGCCGCTGATGTCCGGCAGCTTCACGTCGAGGACGACGACGTCCGGGCGGTGCTGCTCGGCCATGAGCAGCGCGGACATGCCGGTGGCCGCCTCGATGACGTGGTAGCCCGCCATCTCGAGGATGCGGTTGACCAGGTATCGGTTGGCGTCGTCGTCGTTGACGTTGAGGACGGTGGCCAGTCGAGGTTCAACCACGGCGCCCCTCCTGTGGGATGTGAGAGCCCAGCCCCGCCTTGGCCAGCGCGTCGCGGATGCGACCGATGGCCACCTCGCGGCTGAGCGTGTGCTTGGAGAGGATGGCCGCCGTCTCGTTCGCCAGCCGCACCCGCTCGTCCTCGCGCAGCTCGTGCGAGGTGTGGAGGATGACCGGAATCTCCCGCGTGCGCGGGTCCCCCTTCAGCTCGTCCAGCACGTCGAAGGCGGTGATGTCCGGCAGCACGAAGTCCAGGAAGATGAGCTGCGGCACCTGCTCGCGCGCCAGCCGCACGCCGTCCTTGCCGCCCGCGGCCTCCAGCAGCACGTAGGGCGTGTCCTTGAGCAGCTGCTTGAGCAGGTAGCGGTGCACGTCGTCGTCGTCGATGATGAGCACCCGCTCCACCGGCCCGCTGCGCGCCAGCTCCTGGAGCTTCTTCTGCAGGCGGACCTCGTCCACCGGCTTGAGCCAGAACTCGTCCGCGCCCAGGGCGCGCGCCTTCTGCTCGCGGTCCGTCACCGTCACCACGAGGATGGGGATGTCACGGGTGGCCTCGCCGTTCTTCATCTCCGCCAGGAAGTTCCAGCTCGTCTCGCCCTCCAGCATCACGTCCAGCACCATGGCGGCGGGCCGCACGCGCTGGAGCACCCGGCGCGCGTCGTCCGTGCTGCGCACCGGCAGCACCTGGAAGCCCGAGCGGGCCAGGTACTTCTCGTAGAGGAACAGGGTCTGCCGGTCGTCCTCCAGCACCAGCACCGGCGCGCGGCTGGTGTCCAGGTGCTGGCTGCGCTCGGACAGCCCCGCCATCTCCGACACTTCCATGTGCACGCGCGGCAGGGTGATGGTGAAGGTGGAGCCCTCGCCGGGCGCGCTCTGCAGCGTGAGCGTGCCGCCCAAGAGCTCCACCAGCCGGCGCGCCAGCGGCAGGCCCAGGCCCGTGCCCTTCACCTTGCGCTGCAGGTGGCTGTCGAGCTGGGTGAACTCCTCGAAGATGCGCTCGTGGTCCTCCGGCGCGATGCCGATGCCCGTGTCCTTCACGGTGAAGACCACCGTGTCGCGCGGGCCCGGCGCCGCGCTCACCGTGACGTGGCCGGCCTCGGTGAACTTCAGCGCGTTGGACACCAGGTTGCGCAAGACCTGGCTCAGCCGCGTCTCGTCCGTCTCCAGCTCCAGCGGCGTCTGGGGCTCCACCAGGCGCAGGTCCACGGGCGAGCCCGGCGGCAGCATGGGCTTCATCATGCCGCGCAGCGCGCTGAGCAGGTCGTGCACCACGAAGCGGCTGTGGCGCAGCGTCGTCTTGCCCGCCTCCACCTTGGACAAATCGAGCAGGTCGTTGACCAGCTCGAAGAGCGACTCGGCGGAGTTGCGGATGAACTGGACCTGCTTCTCCTGCTCGGAGGACAGCGGCCCGTTGATGGGGTTGAGCAGCACCTTGGACAGGCCGAGGATGGAGTGCAGCGGCGTGCGGAACTCGTGGCTGACGTTGGCGACGACGCGGCTCTTGATTTCGGCGGCGCGGTGCAGGCCCTCCGCCTTCTCGTCCAGGGCCGCGTGCAGGCTCCTCACGCCGCGGTTGGACTCCTCCAGCTCGCGGTTGAGCCGCATCAGTTCGTCCGCGCGGCGCTTGAGCTCGCGGCGCTGGGTCTCCGCCTCGCGATGCAGCGCGGACAGCTCGCTCATCGTCGTGCTCACCTGCTCCAGCGCGTTGCCGTAGTCCTCCGGCACCAGGCTGCCCACCAGCAGCACGCCGCCCTCGTGCGGGCGCGCGCGGAAGGCGAACGTGGTGGGCGTCTGGCCGCGGCACAGGATGAGCTCCCAGCCGTCCACTCGCTCGTCGCGCGCTTGGATCAACAGCCGGTCCACCTTGTCCTCGGTGCCCTGGGCCGCCAGGGCCCGCAGCGTCTTGCCCGGGACGGCCTCCAGCACGCCCTGGGCGCGCGCGTCCACCCAGGTGAGCACGCCCTCCGCGTCGCACATCATCGCGACCTCGCGGCTCAGCTCGTCCACGGGGGGGCTCTTGTCGGGAGCGGAGAGTCTCATGAGCGGGTCTCCTCCCACGAAACGCCCGCGGTGGCGAGCAGCGCGCGCGCCTGCGGATGCCGGCCTCCCAGCACCGCCTTCAACATCCCCAGCACGGTGGGGAAGGCGAGCAGCCCGAAGCCCCGCCGGGGCCAGAAGCCCACATACCAGCGCACGTGGTCCGCCATCAGCTCGGGCTTGTCCGCGTCCAGCGCGTCCGCCAGATATGAAAGCTGGAGTCTCAGCTCTTCCTCCAATCGGGGGCGGTCCTCCTGGGTGAGGTAGAGGGCCAGCCGGGCAGTGGCGGCACGGGACAGCTCCGCCGCGTCGTCTTGCAGGGTGCGTGAGGGACCTTCCGGGTAGCGCAAGGCTTCCCGGGCGGCGCGCACATGCTCGTACGGCTCGGTGCCGGGGCCCCACCCCTCGGCCTCCAGCGCGGAGGCCAGCCCGGCGAAGTTCGCGTCGAGATGGAAGGTGGACATTCCCCGCGACACCAGCAAGGTGCGCAGCCAGCGCGCATAGCCCTCCATCACCGAGGGGCGCTGCTCGTCGAGGGATTGCACAAGGTAGCGCACATGGAAGCGCGCATCCTCGTCGCCGAAGCGGCGCGCGCGCTCGGGGCCGTAGCGCGCTTCCCAGAAGGGGTCTTGATACATCGGTTCGACGGAGGCCTGGGCGATGGCGTCAGCGCGCGCAGCCAACTGGCGACTGGGTTTCTCCATGCGTTTTCCTCAAACTCCCAGCGTGCGGCACGCGGACGAGACGAGCTCGCGCGCGTCCTTGCCGTGGAAGGTCACGTCGAGCTCCTTCTCCAGGCCGGGGGCCCATCGGAAGGCGTGTCCGCCGACGGCGATGGGAAGGTGGGGGGCGACTTCTCTGGCGGCTTCCACCGCGCGGCGCAGCGCGGGCAGGTGGTACGACATCGTGACGGACAAGGCGAGCAGGTGCGGCGTCTGCTCGCGCAGCATGCGCGCCAGGTGCTCGGGCGGGACGTTGGCGCCCAGGAAGCGCACGTCGAAGCCCGCCATCTCCAGGAAGTCACTGGCCATGCGCGCGCCGACTTCGTGCAGCTCCCCCTCCACGCACGACACCATGACGACCTTGCCGTTGGGCGGGTCGCGGGGCAGGTGGCGGTAGAGGTGGGCCAGGGCGAGCTGGGAGACGGCGGTGGCCAGGTGCTCCTGGGCCACGGAGATGACGTTCTCCTGCCACATCCGGCCAATCTCGTACTGGGCCTGCTGGATGACCTCCAGGTGGATGAGCTGCAGGGGGATGCCCCGCAGCAGACCGTCATCCACCAGCAGGCGCAGGGCTTCCTGTCGGTTGCCCGCGAGCTGCGCCGCCAGGTAGCGCGTCCTGAGCTGGGTGAGGGCGTCTTCGGTCACAGGGGGCGCGAGCTGCCGGGGGCGTCGAGTTTCGGAAAGTAGTGACGGGAACCTGCCTCGATACAGTCGAGTACACGCGGGCGGGGGTGTTTTCATCGACAACCTGACACTGAACGCTCGGGAAGACGAGCGCTCGTGAAGCCGCCCGCCCTGTAGATTTTGCAGGTGGCGCGGGCCCATCGGGCTTCGCCGGCGGGGGGAATCGGGATAGGGAAACCGGAGCGCGAAGAGGCCGGTGACACTTTCGCAAGGCACTGGTGTTCCCTTTCGCGGAACGAGGGAGGCGCGACGCCGGTGTCTATCGATGTGGAGGCCTACTACCGCCGCTACGGCCCCCAGGTGCTCCGGCGCTGCCGCTTCCTCCTGCGTGACGAGGAGAAGGCCGTGGACGCCATGCACGACGTGTTCGTGCAGCTCTTGCGCTACCAGGGGGCGCTGAAGGACGCCGCTCCCTCCAGCCTGCTGCACCGCATCTCCACCACCGTGTGCCTCAACCGCCTGCGCGGCGCCCGGCGCCGCCCGGAGGACCGCGAGGACGAGCTGGTGCTGCAGATCGCCTCCGCGGACGACACCGAGTCGCGCGCGAGCGCGCGGGGCATGCTGGACCGGCTGTTCGGACGGGTGCCCGCGTCCAGCCGCGACATCGCGGTGCTGCACCTGGTGGATGGGATGACGCTGGAGGAGACGGCGCGCGAGGTGGGCCTGTCCGTGTCCGGTGTGCGCAAGCGCCTGCGCGCGCTGACGTCCGTGTTGCAGGAGCTCGAGCTGGAGGCCGCATGACTTCCCCCCAACGCACCCCGGACTGGCTGCTGGAGCGAATCCTGCTGGGCGAGCTCCCCCCGGAGGAGCTGGCCGCCGCGCGCGCGCGGCTGGAGTCGGAGCCGGAGGGCCTGGCGCGCCTGGCCGCGCTGGAGGCCGACACGCGCGCCACTTTGGAGCGGCTGCCCGCCGAGCGCGTGACCCGCGAGGTGGATGCGCGATTTCGCCGGGGCGCCGAGCGTCGTGCGACTCGTCCCGCGTGGCTGACGCCCGCGATGGGGCTGGTGCCGGTGCTGGCGGCGCTCGCGCTGTTCATGGTGGTGAAGCCCGCGTCCCGGCCCTCGGACGGCGTGGAGGCGCCGGTGGCGGGGTGGGACACGGAGACCACGCGCTCCAAGGGCCTGAAGCCGAAGCTGGAGGTGCACCGCCAGCGGGGGCAGGCGGACGAGGCGCTCCAGGACGGCGCGCGCGCGGCGCCGGGAGACGTGGTGCAGCTGGCGTACGTGGCGGCGGGTCGGGCGCACGGCGTCATCCTCTCCGTGGACGGGCGGGGCGCCGTCACGCTGCACGCGCCGGAGCACGGGGCCCGGGCCGCGGCGTTGTCCCCCTCCGGCACACAGCGGCTGCCGGGGGCCTACGAGCTGGATGACGCGCCAGGCTTCGAGCGCTTCTTCCTGGTGACGTCCGACGCGCCCTTCGAGGTGGAACCCGTGGTGGAGGCGGCCCGGCGACTGGCGGCGTCGGCCGGGGCCGACACCGCGTCGCTCATGTTGCCCGAGGGCTTGACGCAGGTGTCCTTCACCCTTCAAAAGAAGGAGTGATGAAACCCCGAGCCCTTCTCGCACTGTGGCTGTGGGCGGGGGCGGCGGTCGCCGATGTCAGGGCGGCGCGCCCCCTCGCGATGGAGGAGGGTGAAGGTGCGTTCGCGCAGTCGGCGGACCCGGGCCCCGAGCCCGAGCGTCGCGGGCTGCGCAAGGGCAACGTCCACATGGAGCTGTGGTCGAGCGACATCCAGCTCGCCAACCTCGCGGTGAAGCTGGGCGGTGGCCCCTTCTACCTGACGCTGCTGGCGGGCATCGAGCCGGGCAGCCGCGACGAGGCCCGCTTCAACTTCGGCCTGGGCGTGGGCGGGCACATCGTGCTGTCGCACCGCTTCTGGCTGGACCTGGACGTGACGGGCGGCGCGGTGCAGCCGGTGCAGAAGCCGCTCGAGGGCGACGGCGGCAACGTGCTGGGCCAGCTGCGCCTGATGCTGGGCGTCCAGGTGATGCCGCGCTTCGCGGTGTTCGTCGGCCCCACGTACAACGCGTGGCTCGTGTGGGGACAGCCGGACTTCGCGTCGGTGACGCGCATGTCCGTGCGCGAGAGCCACCCGAAGGCCGACAAGCGCTTGCAGCACTGGCCCGGCCTCCAGCTGGGACTGCACTTCTAGTCGGGCTACTCCACCTTGCTGGCGCGCAGCACCGTGGCGTCGCCCGCGGGGCCCGCCTTGGCGCGCGTCTCCAGCGTGGCGCGGATGCGCAGCCCGCCGCTGGTGGTCTGCTGCATGAGCGACTCCATCTGCTGCTCGTTGCCGCCCGTCACCGCCGTCAGGTCCAGCTCGTGGACGGGAATCGCGTCCATGCCCGGCTTGTCCGCCAGCACCGCGTTGTACGAGGGGCACGGCGGCGCGATGCACCGGATGCCGCTGTCCGTGACGATGTAGACGGCGCTCTCACCCGGCTTGGCCTCGCCGCCGTTGGCGTTGGAGGGGGGCGGGGCGACAGGGGTGCCGCTGCGGTCATTGTCGGGGGCGGCGTTCTCCGCGGCCGGGCGGGTGTCGCCCGGGGGGGGCGTACCCGGCTCGCCCGTGGCCGACGACGAGGAGGCGGACGGCTTGCTGCAGCCGGCGGCGAAGCCCAGCGCGAGGGCGGCGAGCAACAGCGGGCGGACGTTCATGGGAAGGCTCCGGAAGGCGGGAAGGCACCCAGTGTCCATCGCCCCCGGCGATTGGGCCAGTCTCCCGTTCACCCGGCTGACTGGCGGTCAATTGGACTGCCCGTGGCTGAATGCCCGTACAGGGCGGGTAGGGTGGCTGATGTGCTTCAGTTGACGTCCTGGCGCTCGTGTCCAGAGTGCTTCTGGCGCGTTGACCCGCCTGGACTCACGGGCTACATCGACCGCCTGATCGGCTCCCTCTGGGGGGCCGGGATTCAAGGACGACCTCCGATGGAATTCCGCATCGCCGCCGACGAGCTGAAGAAGGCCCTCTACCGCGCCCAGGGCATCGTGGAGCGCAAGACGACGATGCCCATCCTGGCCAACGTGCTCGTCAACGCGACGAAGGGCGGCATCACCGTCACCGCGTTCGACCTGGACATCGGCATCGTGTCCGAGCACCCCGCCGAGGTCATCAAGACGGGCGCCGTCACGCTGAGCGCCAAGTACGTCTTCGACATCGTGCAGAACCTGCCGGACGCGCAGGTGACGCTCAAGAAGCTGGCGAACAACTACGTGGACATCGCCAGCGGCTCCGCCCACTTCAAGATTGTCGGCATGGCGGCGGAGGAGTACCCGAAGCTGCCCAAGGAGGAGAATGCCCCGCTGGTTCAGGTGGGCGGCAACACCCTCCTGGAGATGATCAAGAAGACCCAGTTCGCCATCTCCAGCGACGAGACGCGCTACATCCTGAACGGCGTCTTCTTCGAGCCGCAGGCCAGCGGCAAGGTCCGCATGGTGGCCACGGACGGTCACCGGCTGTCGCTCATCGAGCGGGAGCTGACGGGGGACTTCAAGCTCAAGAGCGGCGTCATCATCCCGCGCAAGGGGTTGATGGAGTTGAAGCGCCTGTTGGACGAGGCGCCGGACGCGGAGTGCCACCTGGGGTTCGCGGAGAACTCGGCGCTCTTCAAGAAGCCGGGCCTGACGATGGTGATGCGGCTCATCGACGGGCAGTTCCCGGAGTACCAGCGGGTGATTCCGAAGGAGGGGGAGAAGGTCGTCCTCGTTCCCAAGGTGCGGCTCCTGGAGGGGCTCAAGCGCATCGCGCTGTTGTCCGCGGACAAGAGCAACGCGGTGCGAATCGGGCTGGCGGAGAACAAGCTCATCATCACCGCGAGCAACCCGGACCTGGGCGAGGCGCGCGACGAGGTGGAGCTGGCGTACCAGGGCAAGGACATCACGGTGGGCTTCAACGCGCGCTACCTGATGGACGTGCTCGCGGTGACGGACACGGACGAGGTGAGCTTCGAGCTGGGTGACGAGCACAGCCCGGGCGTGCTGCACGCGCCGGGGGACCGCACGTTCACCGCGGTGGTCATGCCGATGCGCGTCTGAGTCGGCCACGGCCGGCGTCTCGCCGTGCGAGCCCATGCGTGCTCCGCCTTCGGGGTGGGGTCGCATGGGCTTTTTCGTGGGCGCGAGGGCGGGGTGCTCGCGCGGAGGTGCGTGCGGGTTCGAGCCGCGCTCGTCCGGCGTGAGAGGACGCGGACTGCTCCGCGCTTGCTTGGGCGAGGAGTCCGAGATTGAGAGCGGCTCGTCCGGCGTGGTGCGCGACGAGAGGGCGTGCTCCACACGCGCACTTGGGCGGGAGGCCTCGCCCGAGCGCGGCGCGCCGGATGCCTCATTCTGGACGGGGAACGCGCGGGGCGCGCACTCGGGAGGGCGGGGCGCGGTCCCGGGTGACACATCGTGCACGCTCTTCCGAGGAGAGAGGGGCCGGGGGGCCTGCGAGATGAGGGCCGCGCTTTTATAGTGAGGCCGTGGCCACGCACCCGGACGACCTGCGCGCACGACTGGAGGACCGCGCGGACCTCCTGGAGGCCACGCGCCTGCGCTACGTCGCCCTGCGCGGCATGTTGGATGCCTTCTTCTGGAAGGACCGGGTGCGCGCGCACTTCGAGCTGCTGCGCGAGGTGGCGCAGGTGCAGCCCGAGGTGGACGCCACGCTCGCCGCGCTCCAGCGTCGCGCCGCCGCCGAGAGCTGGCCGCGCGACGCCGCGCCCATGAAGTTGATGGCGGAGGTGACACGGCTGCGGGACGCCGTGCGGCAGGTGGCCCGGAAGCGGCTGCCGGAGGCGGAGCGCTCGTCGTCCCTGGGCGAGATGTTGCTGCGGCTCGAGGAGGTGGTGCTGGAGGCGGGGCCGCTGCTGGGCCGACGCACGTGGGCGCGGGCCATCGAGTTGTTGCCCCGGAACCTCCCGGAGCTGCGCGCCGCGTGTGCCGCGGCCGAGGTGTTCGAGCGTGTGTTCAAGCGGCCCACGCGGCCGGGGGCCCTGCCGTTCAGTGAGGCGGAGGCGGATGAGCTGCGCCGTGCCCTGCCGCTCGCGGAGTCCGCGCTGGGGGCGCTGTGGGCGCGGCTGGAGCACTTCGACACGAGCGGGCGGGTGAAGGAGTTCCTGTCGCGCCGGGCCTCGCGCACGCCGCTGCATGCGCCTCGGAGCGGGCCGGAGCTGGTGCTGCATGCGGCGTTCTGGCACGGCGTGGCGCGAGCGAGGTTGCGCGCGTTGCTGGAGGAGCGACTGGCGCCAGTGTCCCCGCTGGAGACGGAGGTGCCCGCGCTGCTGCCGTGGATTGCAGCGCGCGAGGCCGCGTCGGGCGGCGAGGCGAAGCTCAGCGCCGGTGAATCCTTCGACGAGGGACGCGCGGGCCTGTTCGAGCTGGCCGCGGAGCTGGCGTCGCTGTCGCACGAGCGCCCCACGGGCGCGTGGAACGAGGAGGCCGCGTGGACGCGGCTGTGGAGCGCGGCGCAGCGAGCACGTGACGAGGGCGGCGCGGACGTGGAGCGACTGCGCGATGCCCTGCGCCTGTTCGTCATCCTGCG
Organism: Myxococcus sp. AS-1-15; assembly: GCF_020037055.1. Taxonomy (NCBI): domain Bacteria; kingdom Pseudomonadati; phylum Myxococcota; class Myxococcia; order Myxococcales; family Myxococcaceae; genus Myxococcus; species Myxococcus sp. AS-1-15. The sequence goes on from NZ_JAIQDF010000002.1 coordinate 117,196, forward strand.
CGGCACGGAGCAGACACCGGCCCGACTGTTCTCTCCGTCCCGCGCGTCACCGCGTGCCTCGGAGGAGCCGGGGCGCGATGTGCGGGACATGAAGGACCTGCCCGCGCTCGTCCAGGCCGCGAGGCACGCAGCCACTCGGCGCGGCTGAGTGTCGAGCCTGGATGAGGACGAGCGTGCGCCGTGGTGCTCGTCGATGCGCGCGCCACGTCGCGATGTTCTCGTCGGTGCGCGCCACGTCGCGATGTGCACGTCGGTGCGCGTGCCCCGCCGCGATGTGCTCGTCGATGCGCGCGCCCCGCCGCGATGTGCTCGTCGATGCGCGCGCCACGCCGCGATGTTCTCGTCGGTGCGCGCCACGTCGCGATGTTCTCGTCGGTGCGCGCCACGTCGCGATGTTCTCGTCGGTGCGCGCCAAGTCGCGATGTGCACGTCGGTGCGCGTGCCCCGCCGCGATGTGCTCGTCGATGCGCGCGCCACGCCGCGATGTGCTCGTCGATGCGCGCGCCGTGCCACGATGCGCGCACGCCGCCGCGATGTGCTCGTCGATGCGCGCGCCACGCCGCGATGCGCGTGTCGTTGCGCGATTCCACCTGCGCATGGGCCTCCCGCGCGGCGAGCGCGAGAGGCCCGTACCCTCACGCCTCCGCGGAGCGATTCGAGACCAGCGGCATCAACCGCGAGGCGAGCGCCGCCACCAGCGCGTCCTCCGCGAACGCCGCCGCCATGCTCGGCACCCGGAACCGGGTCGTGGCCAGCTTGCGCAGCGAATAGAACGTCCACGTCGAAGCCGCCGCCGCGAGCCCACCCAGCGCCGCCGCGAGCACCCTGCGCTTTCGCGGCTGCCCCGCCACCGACGTCGCCGCGGCCACCGCCCCCATGAAGATGCGCCCCGTCATCGGCACCAGCTTCACGCGCGCGGGCGTCGTCGGCAGCTTGTCCCCCACCAGCTCACCCAGCGTCAGCACCTCCAGCACCCGAGGCACCCAGGGCTTCGACAGCGCGACCGACAGCGGGTCCGTCCTCGGCTCCGGAGACTCCGCCAGCCGATGGCTCACCAGCGCCGGCGCGCTCATGCTCCGCATCCCCGCCATCACTCCCAGCCCGACGGGCGTCAACCAGTGTCCTCGTTGCACGGCTTCCACCTCCTCCTCGAGTTGTGACTTCAGTCGCCCAGGCGCCCGCTGCGCGAAGAAGCGCACCGGCCCCAGCTCCTCCAGCTCATGGCCGGAGTGGTCCACCTTGCCCTGCTCCGCGGGCCGCCCCGCCAGCTCCGGGTGATGCAGCGTCAAGGCGCGCAGGCGCGCATGCGTGAGCCGATGCCACGCGCGCTGATAACGCCGCCCCACCACCGTGAAGCCCACCCGGCTCCACCAGTTGGGGAACCTCCCGGGCCGCCACGCCGCCTCGATGTGGAAGCGCACCTCGCCCGTCTCGTGGCTCTTGCGCAGCAGGAACCACTCGCGCCCCTCCTCGATGTGCCCCTCCAGCGTCTCGAAGCTGAAGCCGAACACGCTGCACGTCCCGCCATGCTCCTCGCGCGTGTCCCCCACCCGCACGGCGCACAAAAAGCGCAGCCGCTGCGCCAGCGACTTCAGCTCCAACACCACCGTGCGCCCATGCAGCGGCGAGTCCGCGTTGAAGTGCCACCGCACGATGCGCGGGTCCGAGAAGTCGAACGTCTCCAGCACCCCCTTCGCGCGCGCGAAGAGTCCATCCGCCACCGGAGGCCCCGGCGCCTCATGGCCCAGCGAGGCCACCGAGTGCACCTGGTTCCATCCCCCCTCCAGCGTCATCTCCCCCGACGCGGCCTCGAAGTTGCGAGACAGCGCCCGCGCCGCCTCCAGCCGCGGAGCCAGCTCCTCGTCCGTCCACCCGGAGAGCCATCGCCACTCAATCATCCGCTTCGTCTCCTCGCGCGAGGAACGTGGGACCCGCCGTCACGTCGCCCCCCTCGGGCTCATCCTCCAGCTCCACCGTCTCCGCGTGGATGGCCCCCACCACGCCCTCACCCGTGGACACCGCCACGCGCAGCACGAACTCCGTCCAGGTGTTCGTCTGCATCGCCTCACCCCCCGCCACGAACCCCCAGTAGTGGATGGGCGAGCCCGAGCGCGCGCGGCTGCGGATGTGGAAGAGCACGTCCCCGTACTCGTTGCGGTACGCGCCGAAGGTGATGCGCCCGGCCTCCGGGTGCCCCGGCAGCGTGGCGAGCGTCAGGCTCTGCCGGTCCTTGTGGATGACGCGCACGCCGAACGTCCCCGCGCCCTGGATGTGCACCGTGAGCCCCTCACCTGGCTCCAGCGGCTGCCCCTCGCGCGAGCGGTCCTCCCGCTCGAAGACACACAGCTCGTCCGGCGCCAGCTCCGGGAAGCGCCGGGCCACCCAGTCCACCAGGTCCGACGGCCGGTGATGGCATTGGCGGATGACGGCCCAGTAGTCGCGCTGCAACAGCGGCCCCGCGCCCGCCTTCGGCAGCTGCAGGTCGCCCGCCTCACCGTCTGTCGTGTGTGGTGTGTGGTGCACCCTCTCGCCCTTTGCCAGGTCCGGTCCCACCATGATGGGGACCGCCACGACGGGAGGCATGGGGCCTGCCCGCCCGTGCGGGGCATGGGCGGGCCTGACCGGCCGCCAGGGGAGGGAGCATGAGCCTGGACGTCAACCCCGCGAGCGAAGCCTCGAAGCACGACTACGAGGCACCGCCCGTCGTTCGCGCCGAGCACGCCGACAGCTCGTTCACCCGCCTGCTCGAGCAGCAGACGGCCAAGATACCCTCCCACGTCTTCCTGTTCGCCAGCCTCTGCTCGATGGGCGTGTCACTGGGCTTCGAGCTGACGGGGCGCACCCAGCCCGCGCGCTTCGTCGGCTCCTGGGTGTCACCCCTGCTGGTGATGGGCGTCTACAACAAGCTGGTGAAGCTGCTCGGCTCGCGCTGACGACCCGGCCAGGTCACTCCACGACGTCCACCGTGCCCAGCGGCAGGTCCACGCCGTTGACGCGCACCTCCAGCCGATGCGGCCCCGCGTAGTGGCGGCGCGTGGACAGCTGCGCCAGCGACACGCGCTTGCCCACCTCCTCCTCCTGGCCCGCGCCCAGCACCAGCTCGCGCACCTTGAAGACCTTGGGCTGCGGCGCCTCGCCCCGCGACTTGAAGAAGTGCACCGCCAGGTCCACCACCAGCGACTGTTCCTTCCGGGAGCGGTTGGCCACCACGAAGCGCACGTCCATGGCGCCGCCCAGCTTCGCGCGCCTGGGCAGCTGCGTGGGCCGCACCTCGATGCCCGAGGGCTTGCCCGCGCCCACCACCTCCAGCGCGGAGGGCTCGCCGCGCTTGATGGCGAAGCGCAGCGCGTGGCGCACCAGCCACTCGCGCTCCGGCGTGGCGTCCTTCATCCACCGCTTCGCCACCTTCACCAGCACGTCCGGGTGGTCCTTGCCGATGTCGTTGAGGTTGTTGGCCACCGAGCGGCGCACGTACAGCTCCGGGTCGTCCTTGAGCAGCTCCAACAGCCCCAGCACCGGCGTCGGGTCCTCCTGGAAGGCGCGCAGCCGGGAGCCCCACGGCAGCCTCGGCCGCGTGCCCTCGGAGACGAGCCGCCGCACATGCACGTTCTCGTCCGTGGCCCACTCGGAGAGCCGCGCCAGCGTCTTCTCCGGGTGCTTCTCCAGGAACGGCCGGATGGAGAACTCCGCGGTGAAGCGCTGGGTGAGCGCGTGCTGCGCCCGCATGGACTCCTCGAAGTGCCCCAACCCGTACTCCGCCACGAAGGTGGTGTGGGGCAGGTAGAAGAAGACCTCCATGCCGCCCACCCGGTCCACCTCCCGCACCGGCCCCAGGGAGCGCAGCAGCACCTGCACCGCCTGGGGATAGTCGTCCGGCAGCGAGCGCCGCATGGCCAGACACAGGTGCCGGGCCCGGCCCACCAGCTCGTGCGCCTCCAGGCCCTCTCGGGCCTCGCGCAGGAACGTGTCGATTGGGAACGCGGGGTGCGCGCGGTGCAGCGAGGTGCCCAGCCGCTCCACCAGCCGCGCGTCGAAGAAGGTCTTGAGAGGCTCCGCCATGATGGGTCCACCAAACCCTGTCAGGACGTGGTCCACAAGACGTGTCCTACCTTTCGGCGCTGCCAGGAATGACAGTCTTCTGCTAGTCGTACGCTCCGTGCCGACACGCAAAGGCCGCGGCTCTCGGGGTGGGAAGCAGCGCAAGCAGACGGGCCGCATGGCCGGTGTGGACGACGTCGTGCGCCCGCCCCAGCCCGCGCTTCGCGAACAGCTCTCCTTCGTGACGGACCCGCTGGCGCTCCTGGAGGGCTTGTTCCTCCACTCGCCCGTGCCCTACGCCATCTTCGACGTGGAGGGGCACTGCCGGCTGAGCAACCCGGCGTACCGGGCGATGTTCGGCTCGGTGCCGCCGCCCGAGTACAGCCTCTTTCGCGACGAGCTGGTGGCGAAGCTGGGGCTGGATGTCCTCCTGCGCCGGGCCTTCGCGGGCGAGACGGTGCAGACGCCGGTCATCTGGTACGACGTGAAGGAGCTGCGGCACATCGACGTGAAGGACGCGCACCGCATCGCCATCGCGTGTACGTGCTTCCCGCTGTCCGCGTCCGGAGGCGAGGTGCGCCACATCGCCCTGGCCTACAAGGACGTGACGGCGGAGCTGGCCGCGCGCGAGGCGGAGCAGCTGGAGAGGAGCCGGCTCTACCAGCTGCTCACGCAGTCGCCCGTGGCCATCAACCTCCTGCGCGGCCCGGAGCTGCGGTTCGAGTTCGCCAACCCGCTGCTGCAGAAGCTGATGGGCGGCCGCGCGCTGGTGGGCCGCGCGCTCCTGGAGGCGATTCCAGACATCTCCCCGGAGCTGGTGAGCCTGTACCTGGGCGTGCTGGAGACGGGCGAGCCGGTGGCGGCGCACGAGTACCCGCTGGCCATCGACTACGCGGGCCAGGGCCAGGTGGAGACGCGCTACTGGAACATGCTCTACGAGCCCCTGCGCGACGAGCGGGGGCGGGTGGACGGGCTGGTGACGTTCGCCTTCGAGGTGACCGAGCAGGTGCTCGCCCGGCACGCGGTGGAGAACCAGCAGCGCTGGTTGGAGGCGGTGCTGGACTCCATGCCCCTGCCGGTGGTGATGGCGGAGCCGGGCACGGGCAACCTCGTCTTCTCCAACGCGGCGGCGGACCGGCTGCATGGCCAGCACATCCCCACGCGCGTGCCCGCGTCGGAGTACGGCGCGCTGTTCCACGTCACGGACCTGCAGGGGCGCAGGCTCACGGGCGACGAGCTGCCGTCCTCGCGCGCGGCCCGGGGGGAGAAGCTGGAGGGCATGGAGGCGGTGTGGCACACGAGCGCGGGGGAGGTGGTGTTGAGCATCTCCTCGGAGATGCTGCCCGCGATGCATGGCCACCCCGCGGTGACGCTCCTGCCCTTCCTGGACATCACCCGGCTGAAGACGGTGGAGCAGCGGCTGCAGGAGGCCATCCGCGCGCGCGACGAGTTCCTCTCCGTGGCGAGCCACGAGCTGAAGACGCCGCTGACGGTGCTGAGCCTCCGGCTGCAGGCCTTCGCGCGCGCGACGCTGTCGGACCCGGAGTCCCCCTGGGCGCTGCGCCACGGCCGCGAGGTGCAGGGGATGCTTCGGCAGGTGATGCGGCTGGCGGACCTGGTCAATGGCCTGCTGGACGTGTCGCGCATCGGCACGGGGCGGCTGCGATTGGAGCTGGAGCAGGTGGACCTGCGCGCGCTGGTGCAGGAGGTGGTGGCGCGCTTCCAGCCGGAGGCCGAGCGCGCGGAGTGTCAGGTGGAGCTGGAGGGCGGGCCGCCCGCGGTGGGGACGTGGGACCGGATGCGGCTGGAGCAGGTGGTCACCAACCTGGTGTCCAACGCGCTGAAGTACGGCGCGGGGCGGCCCGTGCGGCTGCGCGTGGAGGCGGACGCGGGGCTGGCGCGCCTGAGCGTGCGCGACGAGGGCATCGGCATCAGCCGGGATGCCCAGGCGCGCATCTTCTACAAGTTCGAGCGCGCGGTGTCCGAGCGCAACTACGGCGGCCTGGGCCTGGGGCTGTACGTCGCGCGCACGCTGGTGGAGGCCATGCGGGGCGTCATCCGCGTGGACAGTCACCCAGGCGAGGGCTCCACCTTCACCGTGGAGCTCCCGCTCGTCCCCGAGGCGTCCCCCGAAGCGGCCGCCACGGACCTGGCGTCCTGAGTCAGGCGGAGCGCGACTTGACCCGGAGCGTGAGCAGGCCGTCGGCGCGGATGGCCTGCTGGTCGGCGAGCAGCGCGTCCAAATCATCCTGGACGGTGAGGTAGCAGCCGCTCAGGGCGGAGTATCCCCCGCTGGCGAGCCGGAGCAGGTTCTTCGCGCCCTGCTCGGCCGACACCGTCCTGCCGGCCTCCTGCTCCGCCAGCACCCACTGCTGGATGGCGCGCCTGGGTGTCCCCTCCTCCTCGGAGATGGCGAGGCCATCGGCGACGAGCCCCGTGCCGACCACCAGGCCCGGATGGTAGGCGAAGAGGGCGACGCCCTTGTGGCGCGTCTCGAACGCCAGGTTCTCCGTCAGCTTGATGATGGCGGCCCGGCTGATGGAGTAGGAGGACGCGGTGGGCCAGCGGTAGGCCCCCGCGTGGCTGGTGATGTTGATGATGGTGGTCGTGGAGTCGACCTGGTGGTCGACCCGGTGCCTGAGCACGGCGTGGGTGCAGTAGACGGGCCCCTTCACGTTGATGTCCATGGCCTCCTGCCACTCCTCGAGCGACGTGTTCCAGAAGTAGTCGACGGGGCCCCAGCTGCCCGCGTTGTTCACCAGCACGTCGATGGCACCCTGCCTCTGGTGGATGTCGTCGAACGCGGCCTTGGTGGCCATCGCGTTGGAGATGTCGAAGGCCTGGGTCTGCACCTGGCCTCCCAGCGTCTGGGCGGCCTTGGCCAGCGTCGCGGCGTCGCGGCCGGTGATGGTGACCTTCGCGCCCTGCTCGAGGAAGCTCCGGGCGAAGGCGAGGCCCAGACCCCGGCCTCCGCCAGTGATGACGACTCGCTTGTTCTTCACCATGTGTGTCGTTCCCTTCGGGCGCGGGGGCGCGCGAGGAGGCGCGGCGGTCGGGAGCGTTCCTCCCGGCCGTCAGCGCTGTCTTGTTTGGGGTTGGGTTCCCGGTGGCCCTGCATGGATGTGGAGATTGAATTGCTATGATTTGGGTATGTCTTCAAGGTGTCCTTTGGTTCCATGTCCCGGTAGAATGTTTGTCTTTGGTTGTGGGATGAGCGGGAGGACCCGGCGGGGCCCGGGCTGCCCCGCTGGTGTGGAGGGCCTTTGCGGGGGCGGGAGCGGGGAGGCCGCGCGGCCCTGCCTCGGGACCGCGAGATAACCTCCCCTGTCGGCCCCAAGGCGGGTATACGGGGGGCGCCGTGCGCCTCCTCGCACTCCACGTCCAGGACTTCCGCAATCTCGCCCAGGTGTCGCTCACCCCGAGTGCCCACGCCACCATCGCGGTGGGGCAGAACGGGCAGGGCAAGACGAACCTGCTGGAGGCGCTGTACTTCCTCGCCACGCTCAAGCCGCTGCGCGCCGGGCGCCTGTCGGAGCTGGTGCGCTGGGGCACCCAGACGGCCCGCGTGTCCGGCCGCTTCCTGCTCAAGGGGGCCGAGCGTGAAATCGCGGTGGAGGTGGGCGGCGGCACCCGGCAGGCCTTCGTGGACGGCAAGAAGGCCGCGAGCCTGGAGGAGTACTTCGGCGGCGTCTCCGTGGTGGCCTTCACCCCGGACGACCTGGAGGTGGTCAAGGGCGGGCCGGACTCACGGCGCGCCTTCCTGGACCGCGCCGTGTTCAACCGCTTCCCCGCGTACCTGCGCGAGAGCCGCGAGTACGCGCGCGCGCTGAAGAACCGCAACCGCCTCTTGCGCGAGGGTGGCGCGGTGGACCCCGCCTACCTGGACGCCTACGACGAGACCCTGGCCAAGGCCGGCGCGCGCATCTACTCGCGACGTCGCGCGCTGATGGCGGAGCTGGCGCCACGCGCGCAGGCGACCTTCGCCTCGATTGGCCGCACGGTGGACCCGGCCGTGTATGGCTATCACCCGGCGCACCTGGCCTGTGACTTCGCCGCGGCGGACGAGGCGGTCCTGGCCTCCTCCCTGCGCGAGTCATTGACGGCCCGGATGCGGCGGGACCTGGACCGGGGCTTCACGTCGGTGGGGCCGCACTCGGATGATGTGTCGGTGACGCTGGGTGGCCGCAGCGCCCGGGCCTACGCGAGCCAGGGGCAGCAGCGCGCGCTGGTGCTCGGCTGGAAGATCGCCGAAATCGAGAACCTGGAGTCCTGCACGGGCTTCCTGCCGCTGTTGATGCTGGACGACGTGTCGAGCGAGCTGGACCCGGAGCGCAACGCCTACCTGATGGACTACCTGGCGAGGAGCGGCGCGCAGGTCTTCCTGTCCACCACGGATGGCTCGCTGGTGAGGGGCGCCGCGGCCGAGGACACGCTGTGGCTCTCCGTGCACTCAGGGCAGGTCACGCTCCGCGAAGAGGACGCGCCCCCGGTCGGCTGACGGCGCTTCAGTGCACCGAGCGACGCCGGTGCCAGGGCCAGTGCACGTTCATCCGCCGCGCGGGGTGGTGCTGGTGCACCGGCAGGTCCTCCCGCCGCACGTTGCCGAAGGCGCTGAAGCGGAACTCCGCCCACAGCACGCCGAAGGCCACGGCGAACAGGAACGTCCCCAGGGTGAGCCACCACACCGTGCCCGTGGCGAGTGACACCGTGGCGAGCAGCAGCAGCGCGATGCTCACCCCCAGCGACAGCTCGCGCAGCTTCTTCGACTCGCTGAAGGCCATCCCCATGGAGGCGACCGCGAGCACCAGCAGGGCGACCACCAGGCCGTACGCCGTGCGGGCGTACAGGCCGGCGATGGACAGCAGGAAGAGGCCGAAGCCGAATATCGCGAGTCCGCCGTCCATGGAGCCTCCTGTCGAGGGGTGATGAGGAGAACCTGCGAACGCTCGCGCCAGGTCGTCACTCCCCGGGGCCCGGGCGGGCTGAATCCGACCGGGGACGGGGCGGACGGGCCACCCCTTCTCCCAGGGGGAATGCCACGGCAGTGTTCCGGTATCACGCACCTTGGGCGTGCAACCCGCGAGGTTCAGTGTCCGGTACCCACCATCCAGGGGTGGGAGGAAGGGCGCGGTAGTGGACGTTCCAGTACACGGAATTTCTTGCGGCGGCGGCTGGGCTGTCGCATGACTTGCCCGCAAGGGCCGGACGTAGATGCCGCGAAGAACGGTGCCATGCCGAGGATGACGCTGCTGCTCGTGTTGCTTCTTGCCTCCTGCGTGGGCTGCCGCCGCGTGAGCTTCGAGGACTCCGTGTTGTCCAAGCCCGACGTGCGCTACCGCGTGGGCGAGCTGCCCAAGCACTGGCGCCGCGTGTGGCTGGACGGCAACGACCTGGCCTTCGCCGAGGAGGGCACCGGCCGCGCGCTCTCCATCAACGCCACGTGCGAGGGGCACGACGACCCGCCGCTCCCGGTGCTCACCCGGCACCTGCTGATGGGCTTCACCGAGCGCCAGGAGGTGGCCCAGAGCGTGGTCGCCATGGACGGGCGCGAGGCCTTGCGCAGCCGCTACCTGGCGAAGATGGACGGCGTGCCGGTGGAGCTGGAGCTGGTGGTGCTCAAGAAGGACAACTGCGTGTTCGACTTCTCCTACGTGGCGCCGCCGGGGCTGGCGATGGAGCGCATGGCGGACTTCGACGCGCTGCTGGCGGGCTTCGAGTCGGAGCACGTCGGATGAACGCCTCGACGGAAGCGGACGCGGGCGAGCAGGTGTCGGCCCCGCGCCCCGGGCTCTGGGACAAGGCGAAGGAGCGGCTGGAGTCGCTGGGCGCGATGACGGTGATGACGGGGCAGGTGCTCCAGCGCGTGGTGCGGCCGCCGTTCGACGGCAAGACGCTCATCTTCCACATCGAGTCCTTGGGCGTGCGCTCGCTGCCCATCGCGCTGCTGACGGCGATGTTCGCCGGGCTCGTCATCTCACTGCAGTTCGGCTACTTCCTGGCGCGCTTCGGGGTGCAGTACACGGTGGGGCGCGTGGTCATCCTCACGCTGTTCCGCGAGCTGGCCCCGGTGCTGACGGCGCTGACGGTGGGCGCCAGGCTGGGCAGCGGCATGGCGGCGGAGCTGGGCGCCATGACGGTGACGGAGCAGGTGGACGCCATCCGCGCGCTGGGAGCGGACCCGCTGCGCAAGCTGGTGGTGCCGCGCGTGCTGGCGTGCCTGCTGGTGATGCCGGTGCTCACGGTGTTCGCGGACGTGGTGGGGCTGGTGGCGGGCGCGGTGGTGGTGAACACGCAGTACGCCATCTCCTTCGACCTGTTCTTCCAGGGCGCGCTGGACGCGGTGTTCATGCAGGACTTCGTGTCCGGCGTGTTCAAGGGCGCGGTGTTCGGCTTCATCATCGGCCTGGTGGGCTGCTTCAAGGGGCTGACGGTGGAGGGCGGCACGGAGGGCGTGGGCCGCGCCACCACGCAGACGGTGGCGATTACTTCCGTGGCGGTGTGTCTGGCCGACTTCTTCATCACCAAGGTGACGCTGTACCTGTGACGTGCCATGCCCTTCGCCTCTCGCCACCAGGAAGCGCCCACGTTCGAGTTCCAGCAGCCCACGCCGGGCGAGCAGCTCATCCACTTCCAGCACCTCCAGAAGTCCTTCGGCCCCAAGCGCGTCTATGACGACCTGGAGCTGGACGTGCGGGCGGGGGAGACGCTGGTGGTGCTGGGGGGCTCGGGCACGGGCAAGAGCGTGCTGCTCAAGTGCCTCATCGGGCTGCAGCGGCCGGACGCGGGCCGCATCCTCTTCCAGGGCCGGGACGTGACGGGGTTCTCGGAAGGGCAGTTCATCCCGGTGCGGCGGCACGTGGCGATGGTGTTCCAGGGCGCGGCGCTGTTCGACTCGCTGAGCGTGGGGGAGAACGTGGCGTATCCCCTGCGGGAGCACTACCCGGACATGCCGTTGTCCGAGGTGCGCGACCGGGTGGCGGAGAAGCTGGAGCTGGTGAACCTGCCGGGCACGGAGCGGCTGATGCCGGCGGACCTGTCGGGCGGCATGAAGAAGCGGGTGGGGTTGGCGCGGGCCATCGCCACCAATCCGGAAGTCATCCTCTGGGACGAGCCCACCACGGGGTTGGACCCGGTGACCACGCAGTCCATCAACGCGATGATCAACTCGATGAAGACCAAGCTCGGCAGCACCTCCATCGTCGTGACGCACGACCTGGTGAGCGCGTTCGCGGTGGGGGACCGGATGGCGATGCTGGCCAACAGGCGCATCGTCCAGGTGGGGACGCCGGGCGAGTTCCGGCGCTCGACGGTGCCGGAGGTGCGGGCGTTCCTGGACGCGCGGCGGGTGGAGCTGGAGCCGGAGGCGGCGTCATGAGCCTCTTCACCTCGACGTCGGGCGAGAAGCGGCTGGCGCTGAGGGCGGGGCTGTTCGTGGCCATCGGCCTGGCGGTGGCGGGCGTGGTGGTGTTCTTCATCGGCCAGGAGTCGCGGCTGTTCCAGCGGCAGGTGATGTACCGCGCGTACTTCACCAACGTGCAGGGCCTGAGCGACCAGTCCCCGGTGTGGCTGGGGGGCCTGGAGGTGGGGAAGGTGACGGGCATCTTCTTCTCCCAGGACCCCAACGACCCGAAACTGGAGGTGCAGCTTCAAGTCTCCGCCCGGTACGCGGACCGCGTGAAGACGGACTCGCTGGCGCAGCTGAGCAGCATGGGGGTGCTCGGGGACAAGGCAGTGGACATCTCGCTGGGCACGCCCACGGCGCCGCCGATTGAGCCGGGCGGGGTGCTGACGTCGTCGACGAGCGGGGACTTGTCCAAGCTCTTGAGCAGCGCGAGCGAGGTGATGGACAACTCGGTGGCCATCAGCAAGTCGCTCCTGAAGACGGTGGAGGCGTACGGGGACCCGAAGCTCGCGGGTGACGTGCAGCGGGGCATGGCGTCGCTCCGGGCGATTCTGGAGCAGGTGCAGAACGGGGACGGGGTGTTGCACGCGCTCATCTACGACAAGGAGGCGGGGCGCGAGGTGCGCGCGCTGATGGCGAACGCGTCGAGCGCGGCGAGGCGGGTGGATGGCGCGGTGGGGCACGTGGAGGCGCTCTTGCGCGAGGTGCGCACGGGTGACGGCACGGCGCACGCGCTCATCTACGGCAACGAGGGCGCCACGGCGCTGCGCGAGCTGGGCGAGGCGGCGGGGCAGCTGGCGGGGCTGATTGAAGACGCGAAGAAGAGCCCGAACGGGGCGGTGCACCAGCTGGTGTACGGGGACGCGAGCGGGATGTTCGCGGACCTGGGCAGCGCGGCGGCGGACCTGAAGCAGATCACCGCCACGGTGGCGAAGGGCGAGGGCACGGTGGGCGGGCTCATCAGCGACCCCACGGTGTACGAGGACCTGCGCGAGGTGCTGGGCAACGTGAAGCGCAACCGCATCTTGCGCGCGCTGGTGCGCTTCTCGCTGAACAACCGCGAGGACCTGGAGCAGATGGGCAAGGTGAAGCGCGTGGAGCCCAAGGCCGAGGCGCCCGCCTCGCCCGCGGGAGAGGCACGGCCGGCCGCCTCCGTCACGGTGGGGGAGCCGGTGACGCCGCCCGCGCCCGGGACGACGCAGACGCCCGCGCCGACGACCGCCGCGGAGTGAGCGTGTTCCGCCTCTCAGCGAGAGGGGAGCTCACGGAACTGGATGTCACGGAGCGCGAGGTCGTTCACGGCCTCGACGAACCGCGCGCTCGCGATGATGACCGTCTTGAACTCCCGCAGCCGGAAGAGGTCCACGTCCTTGGGCAGCGTGTTCGCGTCGAGGACTGAAGCCTCCATGGGATAGCCGTTGCGATAGCTCCCGCAGCGAGGACATGGGGGCCGCCAGTCTGGAGGGCGACAGCTGGGATGGAGCTCGCCTCGCACCTGAATCTCCAACGTGAGCAACTCGAGCGGAGTGGAGGCACCGCGGTGTCGCAGGTTTCCCCGGGCCCCTTGGAGGCCCAGGAGCTTCCGGGACTGGAGTCGCTCCAGCGCCGAGCGTGTCATCCAGGGCTGCCACGGCTCCTGAAAGTAGATGTCGCCGAAGCGCCCTGACGAGCGGGCATCGATGGGCCCCAACTGGGTGCCGGGCTCCAGGGGCGCACCTGCTGGGACTCGTGGACGCAGCAGCGCGTGCAGGCGCTGATACTCCTCCAGGGAAACAGCCTGGAGACTTCGTGGCTCCTCCAGATGCTCCCGCTCGGACCAGTCCGAGAGATCGACCGTGGGGTAGTGCTCGCCCATCCCGCCATGGCCTCCGCACACCGAGCAGTCGATGCTGGGGAGGGTCCATCGACTGACGCCGTCGAGAGTGGCGTTGAAGGTCGGTGCGTCGGAGGGCAGCACTTCGAAGAAGGTCATGCGAGGCTCGGCCATCAGCGAAGGTAGTAGTACGGCACGATGGGGCCCACGAGGTCGTACTTCTGGATGAGCTTTCCGAGATGCTCCCAGACCTCAGGGTACTGCCTCGCGAAGTCCGACCACTCCCGGTTCCAGTCTCCGCCGCGAGGCCCGCTGTGGATGCGCTGATGGATGCTCGTGGGAACCACCATCGTGAAGTCATGCACGTTCAGCCCTCGTGGCGCTCGGGTGAACCACCGTGCGAGGGACTCTGCTTGAGGAAACAGATGGTGCCGCACCCATCCGGGGCCCGAGGGGAGCTCGGGCGGACGATGCTGGGGCTGAGGCGTGTTGTACCAGTCGAAGACGAAGATGGGCCCATTCCCACCGGGGAGTTTCTGGACGTTGCCCCAATGGCGGCGAGGTCCGGAACCAGGGGCCGAGGGCGGGGCGATGGGGCCCCCGCCTCGCGCCAGCAGGCGCCCAGCGTCCTCACATGAGTAGAGCCCACAGTGAGCGCCCGCGTCGCAGACCAGCGTGACGCACCGGTCTGTCTCTCCACAATCCTCACCCTCGATGTGGGCCAGGTGCCGCTGGCTCCCGGAGGACGACTCGGGAGAGGACGCACACGCCATCAACAGGAGCCCGAGGAGCCCCCCGACGTATCGCAAGCTCCTGTGCATGGTGTTCTCTTGAAGTCCTCTGTTCCAGGGTTTTCGTGGAGCGTGGTCAGGTGGGGCGTACCTGTCAAACGATGCCATGCGAGCCAGGCGGCCTCGCTGTCGCTGCGGGCCGCAGCCCCGCATCCTCCGAGACAGGCAACCCGCAGTCCGCGGTTCGACGGGCTCTGGACCGGAGTCGCGGTTGTCTGGGTTCTCGATGTCTTTATCTTGGTGCTCGTGACTGTGTTCACGGCGGAGCGGGCCTTGTCCCGACGTCCCTCCGCCGTGTGAGTTGGTATCCGAGCGCCAGGAGGAAGACGTGCTGCCCGCCGTGAATTTCCCGATGCCTTTTGTCTCGCGCTGCCATCCAGACCTGGAGGCCGCCCGACAGCGCAACCTCGAGTGGGCCCGCGAGGTCGGTCTGGTGGTCAACGAGGCGGACGCCCGCCGTCTCCTCCTCTGGGACATGGCCGGAATCTTCGCCTACTGGCTTCCCCGGGCCTCAAGCGAAGGGCTCGACCTGGCCATCGATACCATCACCGTCGGAGTCTTCCTCGAAGAGCACATGGAAGCCGCCATCGACAAGCCGCCCGAGTTCGTCCGGGATGCTTGCGCGGAGATGTTCGCCGTCATCGAGCCGGGTGGACTCCAGGCTCCGTCCACGGTCCTCTCCGCGGCGTTCGTCAACCTGTGGGCGCGCCTGTGCGAAGGGGCGCCTCTCGAATGGAGGCGACGCGTCGCGCTGCATTGGCGGTGGTTCATCGACGCGTACGTCGAGGAGGCGCGCTGGCGGCGGAGCCGCGTCCCCCAGACGCTGGACGGTTACCTGGAGCTGCGCCGTGCGTCCGGCTTCACCCACGTGATGGTCGACATGTCCGAGCGAGCCAATGGCTTCACGCTCCCCGACAGGGTCCGGGACCTCCCCAACGTGGCGCGAATCATCACCCTGACGGTGGACATCGTCGACGTCATGAACGACGTCTGCTCGCTCGAGAAGGAGCTCGCGCTCGGCGATGTGCACAACACCATCCTCGTCCTCCAACACGAGCGCGGCTGGTCCCAGGAGGCCGCCATCGCGGAGTCCTACGCGATGATGCGGCGCTGGTGCGACGACATCATCCAGCTCCAGGCCCTCATCCCCCAGGACTGTGTCCGGCATGGGCTCTCCCAGGAGGAGACAGACAACCTGCTCCACTTCATCCGCGCCCTGCAGGAGGGCATCGGCGGACAACCGGACTGGTACAGGACCTGTGGACGCTACGAGAACTCCTCGAACCCCAGGGCCGTGGCCGTCGGCACCACGAGCCCGATGCGCCCCCTCCCGGTGACACCCGCGCATCCCTGACACCGCATCCGCCTCCCGGTGCGGGGAACCTGCTGTCCCGCGTGCGGGCGATGTCTGGGTTCAGGTGCGGGCCTTGAGACATCAAACGCCGACGTCTCGTGTCGAAGTGATGTCCAAGAAATTGCCTGCGAGACGTTGTCTGACTGGTTATTGTTTTGAAACCATGTCGCGGCGGCTTGCGAGTGGGTCCCTGGCAAAGAAATACACCGAGGATGAAACCCCATGGGCATCGATATCAGCCGTAGCATCTTTTCGGGTTTCCACCGTCTCTCGCTGGAGGAGCGGTGCGCGCGGGTCGCGGCCGAGCTGGGCCTGAGCGACGCGGAGCTGGCCGCGCTCACCGGAGAGGAGGGGCTGGGCGCGGAGAAGGCGTACTCGATGGTGGAGAACGCGCTGGGCTTCTTCAGCCTGCCGCTGGGGCTGGGGCTCCACCTCCGGGTGAACGGGCGCGCGTACGTGGCGCCGATGGTCATCGAGGAGGCCTCCGTCATCGCGGCCGTCTCGTTCGCCGCGAAGCTCGTCGGCTCGGCGGGAGGTTTCATCGCGGAGGCGGAGCCGTCGCTGATGGTGGGACAGATACAGCTCACCCGCTATGGCGACCCGGAGTCCGCGCGCGCGAGCATCCTCGCCGCGCGCTCGGAGCTGCTGGACCTGGCCAACGCGCTGCAGCCCCAGCTGGTGCGCCGAGGCGGCGGCGCGAAGGACCTGGAGGTCCGTCTCCTCGACGCGCCGGAGGGCCCCCTGGGCGAGCCGCTCCTGGTGGTGCACTTCCACGTCGACACCCAGGAAGCCATGGGCGCCAACCTCATCAACACGATGATGGAGGGCGTGGCGCCGCGCATCGAGGCGCTCACCGGAGGCCGCGTCTTCCTGCGCATCCTCTCCAATCTCGCGGACCGGCGGCTGGCGCGCTCGCGGTGTGTCATCCCGGAGGCGCTGCTCGCCGACTACGGCCTGCCGGGAGCGGACATCGCGGAGGGCATCGTCCAGGCCAGTCGCTTCGCGCAGGCCGACCCCTACCGCGCGGCGACGCACAACAAGGGCATCATGAACGGCATCGACGCCATCGCGCTCGCGACGGGCCAGGACTGGCGCGCCATCGAGGCGGGGGCGCATGCGTACGCGGCCCGCACGGGCCGGTACGGGCCGCTGTCCACGTGGAAGCGGGAGGACGGGAACCTGGTGGGCGAAATCGAGCTGCCGCTCGCGCTGGGCACGGTGGGCGGGCCGCTGCTGGTGCACCCCGGGGTGAAGGCCGCGTTCAAGGTGCTGGGGCATCCCGGTGTCCGGGAGCTGGCGTGTCTGTTCGCCTCGGTGGGCCTGGCGCAGAACCTGGCGGCGGTGCGGGCCCTGGGCTCGGTGGGCATCCAGAAGGGCCACATGGCGTTGCACGCGCGCTCGGTGGCGGTGAGCGCGGGCACGCCGCCCGAGTGGGTGGAGACCGTCGCCGCGCGGCTCGTCCAGCAGGGCGAGGTGAAGGTGGACCGCGCCCGGCGCGTGCTCGGGGAGCTGAAGGGAGGCGTGCTGCCGTTCGTGTCGCCACACAACGAGGACACGTGACGTCCGGAGGAAGCGATGAACGTGGCCGTGAACTTTCCCATGCCCTTCGCGTCCCGCTGCAGTCCGGACCGGGACGCCGCTCGCCAGCGCAACCTCGACTGGGCCCGTGCGTCCGGACTGGTGACCAACGAAATCGACGAGCGCCGCTATGTCTCGTGGGACATCGCCGACCTGGCCGCCCGGTGGCTTCCCCAGGCCTCGGGCGCCGGGCTCGACCTCGCGGTCGATGCCATCGTCGTCGGAACCCTCATCGACGAGCAGTTCGACGGCGCCCGGGACATTCCCCCCGAGCAGGTCCGCGCGGACTGCGAGACCCTGCTCGCCGTCCTCCAGGTGGAGGGGCGGCCCCCGTCTCCCGTCGGCGTCCTCGCCACCGCGCTGGCCGACGTGTGGGCGCGCACCTGCCAGGGCGCTTCGCTCGAGTGGCGGCGGCGCGCGGCACGGCATTGGCGATGGTTCCTCGAGGCGTTTCCCGAGGAGGCCCGGTGGCGGCAGGGCTCCGTGCGCCTGACCCGGGACAGCTATCTCCAGCTGCGGCGCAAGTCCGGTCTCGTCTACATGATGACGGACCTGACGGAGAAGGCGAACGGCTTCGAGACCACCGAGCGGGCGCGACAGGTCCCTGGGGTGCCACGGTTGCTGGACCTGACCGTGGACCTCATCGACACCATGAACGACGTCTGCTCCTTCGAGAAGGAGCGCGCACGCGGTGACGTGCACAACCTCGTGCTGGTCCTGCAGGCCGAGCATGGCGGGGCCTTTGAGGGGGCCCTGGCGGAGACCCATGACAGCATGCGGCGCTGGTGTGAGGAGTTCATCCAGCTTGCCGCCGGCCTCCCGGAGGCCTGCGCCCGGCAGCAGCTGTCCCGCGCGGAGACGGACAACCTGCTTCGTCTCGTCCAGGGACTGGAGGAGAACATCGGTGGTCACCCGGACTGGTATCGGGCCACCCGGCGCTACGCCGGGGTGATTCCCAGGGGAGAGGCCGCGTACGCCAGCGACCTGATGCGCCCCGTGGTCCGGGCCTCGCGTTGACGCTCGCGGCCCCGGGTTCAAGCCGCTGTGCGTCGTGTCGGGTGGTGGCTGGTTGCCCCCGGCGCTCCGTGATAGCGATTGCGCCGTGCCCCGCTCCCGGCTCGCCGTCGCCCTGGAACCGTATCCACTGCGCCACCAGCTCGAGGAGGCGGACTGCGGGCCGGCGTGTCTGGAGATGGTTGCGGCGTATCACGGCGCCACGCACTCGCTCGCCGCGCTCAAGGACCTCTCCCACGTCCAGGCGGTGGGCACCTCGTTGCCGGACCTCGCCAGCGCCGCGGAGAAGGTCGGCTTCAAGGTCCGCGCCTTCCACGTCGACGACCCCACGGACCTCGAGGACGAGGAGGGCCGGGCGCTCCTCCCCGGCATCGCGCACTGGGACGACCACCACTTCGTCGTCCTCTACGCCGTCACCCCGAAGGAGGCCGTCGTCGGGGACCCGGAGCAGGGCCTGCGGCGCATCCCGCGCGCGAAGCTCGGCGAGCACTGGGATGGAATCCTCCTCTCGCTGGAGGCCACCGAGGCCCTCTTCCGTCCCCTCCCCACCGCGCCCGTCACGTCCCGCCGCTTCGGCGCGCTGCGACGCTTCGGACGGGGCCTCTTGCGCTACCGCCTGCTGCTGTTCCAGGTGTTCGTCACCACGCTGCTGCTCCAGGCGCTCGCGCTCGCACAGCCGCTGCTCATCCAGGGGCTCGTGGACAAGGCCGTGGGCGGCCGGGACGTCTCCCTGCTCACCGCCGTGGGCGTGGGGCTGGCGGTGCTGCTCGTCGCGCAGATCGCCGTGTCGATTGCGCGCGGCGCGGGCCTCTTCCTGTTGTCACGAGGCTTCTCCGCGCTGCTGCTCGCGCAGTTCTGGCGGCGCCTGTTGTCCCTTCCGGTGACGTTCTTCGCGCGGCGTCATCGGGGAGACCTGCTCAAGCGCATCGAGGACCACCAGCGCATCCGCCGCATCCTCCAGGGCGCGTCCGTGTCCGTGCTGTTGGACCTGGTGATGCTCGTGGGCTACGGCGCCGTGCTGTTCCTCTACGACCGCGCCGTCTTCGGCCTCTTCGCGGGCGGGGCCGCGGTGTACGCGGTGTGGACGCTCTTGCTGATGCCGCGCCGCACGGTGCTGGACCACCAGCGCTTCCGCGTCGCGGCCGAGGCCAGCCGGCTGGAGCTGCAGATGCTCGGCGGCATCCAGACGCTCAAGGCCTGCGGCGCCGAGCGACAGGCCCGCACGCGCTGGGAGAAGCTCCAGGCCCGCGAGGCCGAGGCCGCGCGCCGCATCTGGCTGCACGACACCGTGCACACCTCCGGCGCGCAGCTGGTCAATCAGGCCGTGTCCATGGGCATCCTCGTCTACGAGGCGCACCTGGTCCTCGAAGGCCGGCTCACGCTGGGGCAGATGGTGGCGACGCTCGCGATTCTCGGCCTCGCGCTCGCGCCCATGCAGAACCTGGTGATGTTCATCCACCAGCTCCAGGACGTGGTCATCTCCCTGCGCCGCGTGGACATCGTCTACGAGTCCACGCCCGAGCTGCGCGACGACACCGCGCAAGGCACCGGCGCCCTCACCCGCGCCCCCGAGCTGCGCCTGGACCACGTCACCTTCCGCTACGGCTCTCCCAACGAGCCGCCCGTGCTGGACGACGTGAGCTTCACGCTGCCCGCGGGGAAGATGACCGCCATCGTCGGCCGCTCCGGCGCGGGCAAGACGACGCTCACCCAGGTGCTCTACGGCCTGTATCGCCCCGAGCAGGGGCAGGTGCGCTACGACGGCCAGCCGCTGGAGACCTTCGACCCGGTGGCGCTGCGCCGCTCGGTGGCCTTCGTCTTCCAGAAAACCGATATCTTCGACGGCACCCTCGCGGAGAACATCGCCCTGGGCGATGACACGCCGGACGCGGAGCGACTGCTGCACGCCGCGCGCACCGCGTGCCTGGATGAGCTGCTCGCGCTGCCCAACGGCCTCAAGACGCGCATCGGCGAAGCGGGCGTGCGGCTGTCCGGTGGCGAGGAGCAGCGGCTCCAGCTCGCGCGCGCCATCTATCGCAATCCGCGCGTGCTCTTCCTCGACGAGGCCACCAGCCACCTGGACGCATCCCTGGAGCGGGCGATCACCGAGGCCCTCCAGCGTGAGGCCGCCGGACGCACGCTCGTCGTCGTGGCCCACCGCCTGTCCACCGTGCGCCGCGCGGACAAGATTGTCGTGCTCGACCAGGGGCGCGTCGTCGAGGAAGGCACCCACGACGAGCTGGTGCTCATCCCCGGCGGCCGCTACCGCGCGCTCGTCGAGAACCAGATGGAGCAGCGATGACGTCCCCCCGTGACGGCGAGGACCTGGACGCGGACCCGGCGATGACGGAGGAGCTGCGCGCGGTGATGCACCCGCGTCCCCATCGCCCGCTGCTGTTCACCGCCGCGCTGGTGCTCGTCCTCGGCGCGCTGGCGTGGGGGGCCTCGCGCACCGTGCTCGCCGCGCTGTGGCGATAGCGCGCCTCAGCCGCCCCGCGCGTGCTTCGCCATCGCCCGCGTGAAGTGCCCGGCCACGTCCGTGCCTCCGCCCGCGTCGAAGCCGAGGAACATGGGCGAGCCGTTGAGCTCCAGGAACTTCAGCTCACCGTCCACGCCCCGCTTGAGGTCCAGCCCCGTCCAGCGCAGGCCGAGCACCTCGCACGCCTTCACGCACTGCCGCGCCACCGCGTCCGGGAGCACCACCTGCTCGATGCGCTCCTCGTTCTGCCGGAAGTCCAGCGCGGAGGTGACGATGTGCAGGCTCGCGATGACCTCGCCATCCAGCACGAAGACGCGGATGTCCTCGCCGGGCAGCAGCTCCTGGAAGGTGACGGGAGACGCGGCCAGCGCCGCGAGCCGCGCGTCCGTGAGGTCCTCCGGCAGGAGCTCCTGCGTCGCGGCCCCGCCCATGACGGGCTTGTAGGCCACGCGTCCGCCCGAGGCGAAGCGGCGCACCGCCTCCGGCTCGTTCGTCCACAGCGTGCGAGGCACCGGCAGCCCCGCGGCCCCGAGCGCGCCCAGCTGCACGGGCTTGTGCAGCCCCCAGTCCGCCGAGGGCGGGTTGTACAGCGGCACCCCCAACCGCTCCCACCGGCCCAGCACCCCCAACAGGAACGTGGCCTTCTCGCGGAACACGGTGAGCGTGGTGCGCCAGTCCTCCGCCATCGCCTCCGAGGCGTCGACCCCGTGCGCCAACGGATGCGTGTGCAGCCCGCGCAGGTACGCCGCGGCGGGGCGCCCCAGCTCGCGCCCGTCCACGCGGATGCCAGCCAGGTCCTCGGTCAGCGACATCCGCGTCTCGTCGGGGAACGTCAGCGTGTCCACCACGACGCTCGCCACACCCAGGGCCTCCAGCCTCCGGCCCACCTCCTGGATGTGGATGTCCTCCCGGGAGCCCACCAGTGCCACCACGCCAGTCGTCATGGACGCGAAGCGAAGCAGATGCTCGGTGGGAGCTCCAGGGACGCGCACCGCGTCAATCGCGCGGGCCGCTGTCCGGCGGCTTCGACTCCTCGCCCACCGCCATCGTCGTCATCGGCTTGGGGCCGCCGGGCTTCCCCGTCCCGGGCGGCTTCGGCCTCTCCCCCAGCTCCGTGATGAACAGCTCCCGCCGACGATGAATGGATTTGCGCGTCATGGTGTGTCCTCCACGGACATTCCAATCCCACCCCCCGCCGTCGCACCAGGGGACGGTTTGACTATGAGACAGCTTTTCGTGGAAAGTACGTATTCCACGCATTTTCCGAGGAGTCGGGAATGTCCAGCTTCGTTTCGCGTCGCAGTGGCCGTTTCTCCGTGGTCATCGGTGTCCTGGCGTTGCTGTCCGGCTGTTCGAGCGCTCCGGAGTCCCAGCAGCCCGAGCCCACGCCTCCGGCGGCCGAGGAGCAGCCCGGTCAGCAGGCCATCGAGGGCCGCGGCTGCGGCGTGAACCCGACGCACGAGGAGATGGCGGACATGGAGCGCCGCTTCCAGTCGGAGCGCGCGGTGTCTGCCTTCGCGCGTCCGAACGGCTCGGTGAACATCCCCGTCTACTTCCACGTCATCAACAAGGGCACGGGCGTGGCGAACGGCGACATCACCACGGCCATGATTACCAACCAGATTGCGGTGCTGAACGCCGCGTACGCGAACACGCCGTTCAGGTTCACGCTGACGGCGACGGACCGCACGACGAACAGCACCTGGTACAACCTGGGCTCGGGCTCGTCCGCGGAGCGCGCGATGAAGACGGCGCTGCGCAAGGGCGGCAAGAACGCGCTCAACATCTACTCGGCGAACCTGAGCGGCGGCCTGCTCGGCTGGGCGACGTTCCCCTCCAGCTACGCCAGCAACCCGACGATGGACGGCGTGGTGATTCTGTACTCCAGCGTGCCGGGCGGCAGCGCGTCGCCGTACAACCTGGGTGACACGGGCACGCACGAGGTCGGCCACTGGCTGGGCCTGTACCACACGTTCCAGGGCGGCTGCTCCACCACGAACGACTCCGTCAGCGACACGCCGGCGGAGGCCTCGCCCGCGTACGGCTGCCCCACGGGTCGCAACACCTGCTCCGCCGCGGGCAACGACCCCATCACCAACTTCATGGACTACACGGACGACTCCTGCATGAACACGTTCACCACGGGCCAGGCGGCCCGCATGGACTCGCAGGCGCTGACCTACCGCTGAGCGCGGCCTGCTGAAGTCTCGACGCCGGGGCTCTGCATGGGGCTCCGGCGTCGTCGTTTTCAGTGACATCCTGTCGGCACCTGGGCTCCAATCCGCGCCCATGTCCGCGCTCATGTTGAAGGAAGACCGCTTCCTGGATGTGCTCCGCCGTCTCATCGCCCTGACGCCCCGGTTGCAGAACAACCTGGAGGCGGGGCTGGTGCCCCAGGAGCGGCTGGCCGCGCAGGTGGTGCTGGACACGCTGGCCCCGCACATCGCCAGCGGCTTCATCCACGCGGAGGCCCTCGCGTCCCAGGGCAACGAGTCGCGCGTCAGCCTGGTGCTCACCGTGAAGGGCACGGGCGAGGGCGCGGTGGGCTTCGTGGGCGCGCACTTCGACGTGGTCCCCGCGGACCAGGTCGCCGAGGGCTGGGAGCGCAGCCCCTTCGAGCTGTGGGAGGGCCCGGACGGCGTGCTCTACGGGCGCGGCGTCACCGACTGCCTGGGCCACGTCGCGGTGGCCACGGACCTGCTCGCGCAGCTGGCGGAGGCCAACGTGCGCCCGCGCCGCACGCTCAAGGTGGTGCTCATCGCCAACGAGGAGGCGGGGGATTTGCCCGGCCTGGGCCTGAGCTACGTGGCCGAGCAGGGCCGGCTCAAGGACCTGGTGGGCCAGCCGGTGTACTGGCTGGACAGCGCCAACTTCGGCCCCACCGTGGGCACCGCGGGCAACAGCGTGTGGGAGCTGAAGGTGACGGGCGTGGGCGGCCACTCGGGCATGCCGCAGAACTGCGTGAACGCGCTGGAGCTGGCGATGGCCGCGTCGCTGGAGCTGGGCCGCTGGTTCCACGCGCGCTACCCGCCCAACGAGGACGAGAAGCGCTGGGGCTTCCTCGCGACCTCCAGCCTCAAGGCCACCGTGATGGAGGCGGCCAACACCAAGGAGAACAAGATTCCCGGCGACGTGGTGGTGAAGGGCGACGTCCGCCTGACGCCCTTCCACGACATGGCCGAGGTGCGGCGCGCCACCGAGGACTTCGTGCGGGAGCTGGACGCGCGGCTGGAGCGCGGCGACGTCCCCGCCGGCTGGCCTCGCACGCGCACCGAGGACGGGCGGCGCGGCCGGCTGGCCCTGCGCTTCCAGGGCGGCGGCACCGAGGGCATCGCGTGCCGGCTGGACTCGCCCGGCCTCCAGGCGCTGAAGGACGCGATGAAGGCCGTGCGCGGCGTGGACGCGCAGCCCTTCTCGCTCACCGGCTCGCTGCCCCTGGTGAGGGACCTGCAGCGCCAGGGCTGCGACGTGCAGATAACAGGCTTCGGGGACATGAAGTACTACCACGCGCCGAACGAGCAGGCGCACCTGCAGGACTTCCGGCAGGGGTTCTCCATCCTGTGGGAGCTGCTCGAAAGACTGTGAGTGCGCCCTGGCGGGGCCCACGCTCCCGCCCGTCGTCCCCCGTGCCTATACCGTGACGCCCAACCGCTCGGAGCCCCCGAGCCCCCTGAGGAGTGGTGACGCCGTGAGAGAACTGCTGATGATTCCGGGGCCCGTGGAGTTCGAGGAAGAGGTGCTGCGCGCGCTGGGCGCCCCCTCGCTCAGCCACACGGACCCGGCCTTCATCGTCACCTTCGGCCGGGCGCTGCAGCGGCTGCGCGAGGTGTGCCTCGCCCCTTCCGCGCAGCCCTTCGTCGTCTCCGGCTCCGGCACCCTGGCCATGGAGATGGCCGTGGCCAACCTGGTGGAGCCCGGCGACGCGGCCCTCGTGGTGAACACCGGTTACTTCAGTGACCGGATGGCGAAGATTCTCGAGCGGCACGGCGCGAAGGTGACGCACGTGCGCGCCTCCCCGGGCGACGCGCCCTCGGTGGCGAAGGTGAAGTCCCAACTGGAGCGCGGCGGCTTCAAGGTGATGACCGTCACGCACGTGGATACGTCCACGGGCGTGCTCGCGCCGGTGGAGGGGCTGGTGAAGGCCGCGCGCGCGCTCGGCGTGCTGTCGGTGGTGGACGGCGTCTGCGCCACCGCGGGCGAGGTGTTCCACCAGGACGCGTGGGGCGCGGACGTGTACCTGACGGCGAGCCAGAAGGCGGTGGGCGTGCCGCCCGGCCTCGCGCTCGTCACCGCGAGCCCCCAGGCGATGGCGGCGTGGAAGGGCCGCAAGGCGCCGGTGGCCAGCGTGTACTCGGACTGGGCGGAGTGGCTGCCCATCATGGAGGCGTACGCGGGCGGCAAGCCCTCGTACTTCGCCACGCCGCCCGTCAACCTCGTCAGCGCGCTGGACGTGAGCCTGGGGCAGATTCTGGCCGAGGGCATGGAGGCGCGCTTCGCCCGTCACCAGCGCCTGGCCCGCGCCTTCCGCGCCGCGTGGAGCGCGCTGGGCCTGCGCCTCTTGCCCGTGTCGGAGGCGGTGACGGCGAACACGCTCAGCGCCGTCTACTACCCCGAGGGCGTGGACGCCTCGCTCGTCGGGCGCGTGAAGGCCGAGGGCGTGGTGATTGCCGGCGGGCTCCACCCGGACCTCAAGACGCGCTACTTCCGCGTGGGCCACATGAACCGCGTGGGCCCCGGCGACGTGCTCGTCACCGTGGGCGCCGTGGAGCGCGCCCTGCTCGCCGCCGGTCACCGGGCGGAGGCCGGCGCGGGCCTGCGCGCCGCCGAGTCCGTGCTCGCCGCCCGCTGACCCGGGCGCCGCCCGGGAAGGGCCCTTCCCCGCACCTCCCAGGTCCCCCGCACCCCGGGGGACCTCCAGGCTCGTGGCCTCCGAGACGTCCATGTGCCTGGAATCCGGGCGTTTCGTACGCTGGCGGAACCTGGCCCGGACCCTGGGGCCATCTCGAACCATTCGACAGGGGTAGAAAAATATGGGAGGGTTGGCACCTAGGAAGTGGGGGGAATCCGGCGAACACAGAAAGACCTGAGCAGCGCCGGACGTGTCCCCTGAGCCGAGGCAGTGCGAGCCCCTCGGGGGAGACGACCATGTACGTGAGCATGGATGTGAGCGGTGGTGGCGCGGCGTGGGAGCTGGAGCAGCGTCGGCTGGCCGCGACCGAGGACGACCAGGCGCGCGGGATGTTCTTCCGCGGCGCGCTGCACGTCATCGCGTTCCTGGGCGGAGAGGGCTCCGTCGCGCGGTGCAAGGGCGTGGCGGGCGTGTGGGAGATCAACCCGTTCCAGCTCTACTCGGTGTCGCGCTACCTGCGCATGGTGTCCACGGCGGCGCGGCTGCTGGCGCCCCGGCAGGGCGGCTTCGACGAGGTGCTCGAGCGCATGGGCGCGCAGGCCACGGTGGACTTCCTGGCGTCGCTGTTCGGTCGGGAGCTCCTGGCGGAGTCGGCGGGCAGTCCCCGGCTGCTGCTCGAGTCCCTGGGTGACGCGTACCGCATGGCGGTGAGCTACGGGGAGCGCTACCCGG
Organism: Myxococcus sp. AS-1-15; assembly: GCF_020037055.1. NCBI lineage: Bacteria > Pseudomonadati > Myxococcota > Myxococcia > Myxococcales > Myxococcaceae > Myxococcus > Myxococcus sp. AS-1-15. The sequence goes on from NZ_JAIQDF010000002.1 coordinate 143,246, forward strand.
TGTGGACGGGCGAGCGCAGCGCGCGCTTCATCATGCGCCGCGACTTCATGCCCGCCGCGTACCACGAGGGCGTGCTGCGCGGCGCGCTGGAGGCGGTGGGCGCCCGCGACGTGCGCGTGAGCGGGCGGCAGGTGGCGCTGCTGGACAGCGAGTTCGAGCTGTCCTGGCGGTAGGGATTCTTCGTCAGCCCGCGTCTCCGACGGCGAGGTCGGGCTCCGCGCCCAGCCCCTCGCCGCCGCCCAACTCCTCGGTGGAGGCGACGAAGGGGCGGGGCACCACGCGCGAGGCGTCGAGCGCGGGCGCCATCTCCAGGCGCGATTCGACGAGGGCCGTGAGCACCGCGAAGTGCTGCGCGTGGATGCCCTGGATGGAGGCGAGCACGAAGCGCGTGTTCGGCGTCTGGATGGAGGCGAGCACGCGGGTGAAGGCGATGATGGAGCGGCGCTCCTCGTTGGCCGACAGCTTCAGGACGTTGCCGACGGAGGGCTTGAAGCCCGCGGGCGGCGCGTAGGAGACCGTGTCCTCGCGCACGGGGATGGCGCCCAGGTCCGTCATCGTCCGGGCGAGCAGCGCCGCGTGCGCGGCGTGATGCTGCTGGAAGGCCTGCGCCAGCCCGAGCGCGAGCACGGCCAGCTCCCGCTCCGCCTGGGGGCGCGCCGGGTCATCGCGCGCGGCCACGAGGCGCGAGGTGGCCTGGGCGTAGGCCGCGACGAGCGAGTACTCGGCGGCGAGCAGCGTGTTGAGGGCGCCCACCTCCCGGGCGCGCTCGATGGGGTTCACCTCCTGGTTCGGCCGGTACTCCATGGGGGCATCACAGGCCCCGAGCGCGTGGGCGCCCGTGGCGAGGCCCAGGCATTGGAGGACGCGGCGGCGGGCGAGGCGCGGGTTCGCAATCATGGGGGGCTCCTTCAGCGGGTCACGTCGTAGAAGGGCAGCCCGGTCTCGTCGTCGAGGCCCGCGCCGTCGTCCAGGCTGATGGCCAGCGTGCGCGGAACCCACGCGGCGACGAGGCTCGCGAGCGCGTCCGCGGGCTGGTTCGCGGTGGCCGCGGGCGGGGTGGCGAGGCCGCGCGCGAGCAGGTTCAGCACGACGAAGCGCTGGGAGGCGACCGCGCCGAGGCTCGCGGCGAGCCCCCCGTTGGCGTCGAGCCTCAGGGCGGTCTGCGCCTGGGTGCAGGTGAGCGCGCACGCCTTCTCCAGGTTGGTCAGCAGGTCGAGCGCGTTCTGGAGGCAGGGCGCGAAGTCCTCGGGGAGCCTCGCCGTGCCCGCGCCCACGTCGTCGGTGCCTCGCTGCTGGACGAGCGCGTCCACCAGCCGTTCGGCGTGCTCCGCGTGCTGCTGGCGGAAGCGCGAGAGGAGCGCCTCGAGCAGCCCCCGGAAGGCGAACAGCGCGTCGGTGGCGGGCGCGGCCGCGAGCACGCCGGCCAGGGCGTCATGCGTCGCGACGGCGTCACGCTCGGCGGCGAGCAGCGCGCGCACCACCGGCAGGTCCTCCTTGATGCTTCGCTGGGCGTGGGCGCGCGGGGCGGCCGTGAGCAGGCCCAGCCCCGCGACGGCGGCGTGCCCCAGCGCGGCACGGCGAGAGAGTGCTTCGGTCATGGTGGCCCCCGGCTTCCGTCCGCGCGCGCTGGCGGGCCTCCATGGCCCCCTTCGGTCCTCGCGCGGGCGAGGCAAGGAGATGGGGGCGGGCCCTCTCGCGCGCACGTCGTGAAACACGGGGACGGTGTCTCCGAGACAGAGGATGTCGCACCCTTAGGTCTCGGGGGTGAGGCCCCGTTCGCCCCCGAACGCGTATCGACTCCCAGCACCCGAGAGTCCGCGCGGTCGCTCGTCACCCAGCGCGCTTCACTGCTTCACGAGGAATCCCCAGATGCACACGCTGCCGTTGCCTCGTATTGGCCAATGCTCAACACCGCGCCGACAACACGACACGAGCCTGGGGCGGGGCGCCCGCCTCCCGTCGAGACATGTGACGTATGCGTGGGTGGCGCGAGATAGTCTCGAGGCCGTCGGGTGGTGGGGTCGAGAGAAGGAGGCGAGTGCGTGACTGGGCCGTTGCTGGTGGTGGACGACGACGCGGACCTGCGCGAGGCACTGGAGGAGGTGCTGCGCGACGCGGGCTATTCGGTGACGGGGGCCATCAATGGCAAGCACGCGCTCGACGTCCTCGGGGACATGTCGTCGCTGCCCGTGCTCGTGCTGCTCGACATGATGATGCCCGTGCTGGATGGCGCCGGCTTCGCGCGGGCCATGCGCCAGGTGCCCGCGTGGCGTGACATCCCCGTGCTCGTCTTCTCCGCGTCCGCCAACGCCCGTCAGGTGGCCGAGGAGATTGGCGCGTGTGGACACCTGCGCAAGCCCGTGGACGTGGACACGCTGCTGGACGCCGTGCGCAGGCACCAGGCGGCCTGACGTCCGTCGCCTCCCCGCGCGCAATGTGCGTTTGACGCTTCGCGAGGTGGGCTGGTAAGTGCTCACTTAACAGGCGCGTTGCCGAAGGAGGCCGGATGCATTTCAACCCGCTCACCCTGCTCATCACGCAGCTCATCGTCATCATCGGCGTGTCGAGGTTGATTGGCCGGGGCGCGCGCTGGTTGGGCCAACCGCTGGTCATCGCGGAGGTGGTGGCGGGCATCGTGCTGGGGCCGTCGCTGTTGGGGTGGCTGGCGCCGGACCTGATGGACGCGCTGTTCCCGGCCAGCTCCATGCCCGTGCTCAAGATGTTGAGCCAGGTGGGCCTGGTGCTGTTCATGTTCCTCATCGGACTGGAGCTGGACCCGAAGATGCTCAAGGGCCGGGGCCATGCGTCGGTGGCCATCAGCCACACGAGCATCGTGGTGCCCTTCATCCTGGGCGCGGTGGCGGGCGCGCTGTGGCTCTACAAGTCGCTGTCGGACCCGAGCGTGCCGTTCTCCTCGTTCGTGCTCTTCATGGGCGTGGCGATGAGCATCACGGCCTTCCCGGTGCTCGCGCGCATCCTCGCCGAGCGCGGGCTGCTGCAGTCGCGCATCGGCGCCATCGCGATTACGTGCGCCGCGGTGGATGACGTCACGGCGTGGTGCCTGCTGGCCTTCGTGGTGTCCATCGTCCGCGCGGCGAGCCTGGCGGAGGCGGCGCTCACCACGGCGTTCGCGGTGGGCTACATCGCGTTCATGCTGCTGGCGGTGCGGCCGTTCCTCGCCCGGCTGGGCGCGCGCGTGGCCAGCCGCGAGGGCCTGACGCAGAACGTGGTGGCGGGCACGCTGCTGTTGCTGCTCGCGAGCGCGCTCGCCACGGAGCTCATCGGCATCCACGCGCTCTTCGGCGCGTTCCTCTTCGGCGCCGTCATCCCCAAGGAGGGGGGGCTGGCCGAGGCGCTGGTGGAGAAGCTGGAGGACACGGCGGTGGTGCTGCTCCTGCCCCTGTTCTTCGCCTTCAGCGGCCTGCGCACGCAGATTGGCCTGCTCAACACGCCGGAGGCCTGGATGACCTGCGGGGTCATCATCCTGCTGGCCTGTCTGGGCAAGTTCGGCGGCAGCGCGGTGGCGGCGCGGCTGACGGGCATGCGCTGGCGCGAGGCGGGCGCCGTCGGCATCCTGATGAACACGCGCGGGTTGATGGAGCTCATCGTCCTCAACCTGGGCCTGGACCTGGGCGTCATCTCGCCCACGCTCTTCACCATGATGGTCATCATGGCGCTGGTGACCACGTTCATGACCACGCCGCTGCTGCGCCTCATCTACCCGCTGGAGGAGATGGCGCGCGACAAGCTGGAGCTGGCGCCGGTCATGGCCCCGGGCCTGACGCCCTACACGATGCTGATGTGCGTCTCCCATCAGCAGGCCGGGCCGGGCATGGCCACGCTGGCCAAGGCGCTCTCCGGCACGGAGGCCACGCAACTGCACGCCCTGCACCTGGTGCACCCGGAGCGCGTGTCCCTGCGCGAGGCCGAGCCGCGCGCAGGTGTGTCCGAGGAGTCCGCCGAGGGCGAGGGCGCGCTGGCGCCGCTGCTCGGCCGGGCGCGGAGCCTGGGGCTGTCGGTGCGGCCGCTGTCGTTCGTGTCCACGGAGCCCGCGCAGGACATCCGCCGCACGGCCGAGGCCCGGCGCGCGGACCTGGTGCTGCTGGGCTGGCACAAGCCGCTGTTCAGCCAGACGGTGCTGGGCGGCACGGTGCACGAGGTGATGAAGGACGCGGCCGGCGGCACGGTGGCGGTGCTGGTGGACCGGGGCCTGTCCGACGTGAAGCGGGTGCTGGTGCCCTTCATCGGCAGCCGGCATGACCGCGCGGCGCTGAAGCTGGCGCGGCGGCTGATGAAGCAGGCGGGCGCGGACGTCACCGTGCTGCACGTGACGTCCCACGAGAACACCCACGCGCGCGCGCAGGTGGAGGAGCTGTTCCCCGCGGCGGAGGGCTCGGCCGTGCGGCTGAAGGTGGTGCGGCACGAGTCCCCGGAGGACGCGGTGCTCGAGGAGATCCGCCAGGGAGGCTACGACCTGCTGGTGGTGGGCATGGGCGCGCAGTGGGGCCTGGAGGACCGCGTCTTCGGGCTGCACCGCGAGCGCATCATCCGGGACGCGCCGGGCTCGCTGCTCGTGGTGCACGAGTCGGAGCCGGTGACCCAGGCCGTCGCCGCCGCGGACCCGGTCTCCCCTCGGACGGCGGCCTCGAGGAGCTGAGCACACCACCATGCACCTGGGGGCGACGCTGCGACTGTTGCGGGTGGACGCGGGCCTGTCCCTGAGGGACCTGGCAAGGCGCATCGGTGTGTCGAGCGCGTACCTCAGCCGGGTGGAGAACGGCGTGGACGCGCCGCCCACGGTGGAGCGGCTCACGGCGATTGCCCGGGAGCTGGACGTGCCTCCCAGCCTGTTGATGGATGTGGCGAACCGGGTCAGCCCCTACGTGTCCGAGTACCTGGAGGACGTGCCGGGCTCCGGGACGCTCTTCCTGGAGCTGGCGCGGCGTCGGCTGTCGGGGGCGCAGCTGGCCCGGGTGCGCGACTTCCTGGACGCGGAGTTCCCCGTGCGCAGGGGGCCCTCGGACGCGCCGGTGCCGGCGCTGGCGCCGCTCCTGGCGCCCGAGCGGATGGTGCTCCAGCTGTCCTGCGAGGGCTGGGAGGACGTGCTGGACGTGGTGGCGGGGCGGCTGGCGGTGGAGCTGCCCGGCGTGGACGCGCCGCGCCTGGCGGAGAGCCTGCGCCGGCGCGACATCACGTCCTCGTGCGCGGTGGGCGGCGAGGTGGCCGTGCCCCACGTCTTCGTGCCGGGCGCATCCCCCGTGGCGGCCCTGGTGACGCTGGCCAAGGGGCTGGCGGTGGACACGCCCGACGGCCGTCCGCTGCGGCTGGTGGTGGCGGCGGTGGACGGGGAGCTGGGGCGCGTGCGGCTGGTGCGCATGGCGCACGTGGCCCGGCTCGCCGCGCGAGGGCTGTCCGCGCGGCTCGGCGAGGCGCGCCAGCCCTCGCAGGTGTTCGCCATCCTGGAGGAGCTGGAGGCGCTGCGCTGAGGCTTTCTCCTCAAGCGACGCGCGCCCAGTTCACCCAGTCCCCCAGCTCGCGGTAGCCGAGCTTGCGGTACACGCTCCGGCCCTGCTCGGTGGCCTGGAGCACGGAGGCGGCGAGGCCCCGGGCGCGGGCCCCGGAGAGCAGGCCCTTCATCACCTCCGCGGCCAGCCCCCGGCCCCGCGCCTCCGGCAGCGTGACGACCATGTACACGCCCGCGGTGTCGTCCACGTCCAGGCTGAAGCCGCACGCCAGCGCGCGGCCCTGCTCGCGCGCGACCAGCGTGTGCACGGGCAGCCGGGGCGGCTGGTTCCACACGCAGAGGATGTCGTCCCACTTGCCCCAGACGCGGACGTTGAGCGCCACCATCTCCTCCTGGGATTCGGTCTCCACGAGGGGGAAGGTGGGGCGCTCGTCCGGGATGTCCGCCAGCGCCAGCCCCATGGCGGGCAGCCGGTTGTCGGGGCGATAGCCGTGCGCGCCCAGCAGCCTGGCCCCTTCGTCCTGGCCGGGCAGCACCGCCACGCGCCAGGCGGGGATGCCCTGGCGCCGGTAGAAGTCCTCCAGCGCGGGCAGTCCCTCGGCGAGCGCCTGGGTCGTCCGGAAGCAGGCCTGCTGGAAGTGGGACTCGGCGGGATGGGTCGGCAGGCTGAAGGCATCCAGGCCCGGGGCGCCGAAGTGGCGCAGCATGCCCCGCTCCCGTTGCAGGTGCTTGAAGGCGATGACGTTGGTGAGGAGGCGGTCGTTCAGTTCGGCATCGGTCATGGGACGCCCCCAGCCTAGGGTGCCCGCGCCGGGCGGCGAACATCGCACCGCGCAAAAGCGCGCACCCGTCCTCCAGGACGGGTAGGGTGCGCCCGCACTCATGACGAGCCAGCGCTTCTACGCCTTCGACCCTCGCGTCCCCCGTATCGCGCTCTTCCTGGGCGCCTGCGTGCTGGCGGTATTGACGGCCTGGGCCCTGGCCAACGCCCAGGACGGCGGCGGCGTGCAGGAGCTGGCTCGCGCCGGGGTGAGCGCGGGGCTGATGCTCGCCTTCCTCGTGGCCCTCCACCGGCTGCGCCCGCGCACCGGCTGGGGCGTCACCCTGGACGCGCGCGGCGTGCGCGTGGCCCGCCCCTTCAGCGCCAGCGAGCTGGATTTGCACTGGGGCCAGATTGATTCGGTGCGCCGGCTCGGTCGGCGGGGGAACGTGCTCGGTCTGTTCCTCAAGGAAGAGGGACGGGTGCTCGTCACCCGGCATCTCTTCGCCCGCAAAGCTGTTTTCGAGGAGTTGATCTCCGCGCTGGAGGAGCGCCTGCCGCCGCCGCGGTTCGACGCCTGAACCCCCGCTCCCGGGGCGCCGCCGCCCGAGGGGGCGGCCAAGCGATTTTCACGAATATTTACGCAGCTTTGCGCGGGCTCGTTACTCTTGTTCAGTGTGCCTCTAAATGGTAGGCACAGGCCTTCTGCAAGGCTCCTTTTCCCAAGGACAGCATCACATGGAAAAGACCCCCGCTACTGGCGCCGAGGTCGCTTTGCCGCCCGTGGAGTATGGGACCGATAGCATCACCAAGCTCGAGGGCCTGGAGGCCGTTCGCAAGCGCCCTGGCATGTACATCGGCGACACGATGACCTACGGGCTCCACAAGCTCGTGTACGAGGTCGTCGACAACGCCGTGGACGAGGCGCTCGCGGGCCACTGCACGGACATCGAGGTCGTCATCCACGTGGACGGCTCGCTGAGCGTCCAGGACAACGGGCGCGGCATCCCCGTGGGTCCTCACCCCGACCCCAAGTTCAAGGGCAAGGACACGCTGGAGGTCGTCCTCACGGAACTGCACGCCGGCAGCAAGTTCGGCAACGGGGCCTACAAGGTCTCCGGCGGACTGCACGGCGTGGGCGTCACGTGCGTGAACTTCCTCTCGGAGTGGTTCAAGGTCCGCGTCCAGCGCGCCGGCAAGGTGTTCGAGCAGGCCTACTCCCGAGGCGTCTCGCAGGGGGCGCCGCAGGAGGTGGGCACCACCGACAAGCGCGGCACGCTCATCGCGTTCAAGCCGGACAGCACCGTGATGGAGACGGTGGACTTCAACTTCGAGACGCTCAGCCAGCGGCTGCGTGAGCTGGCGTTCCTCAACGCGGGGCTGCACATCAGCATCCGCGACGAGCGCACGAACAAGGAGCACGACTTCAAGTTCGACGGAGGCATCTCCTCGTTCGTGGAGTTCCTCAACAAGTCGAAGCAGGTGCTGCACGACAAGCCCATCTCCTTCCAGGTGGAGAAGGACGGCGTGTCGCTCGAGCTGGCCATGCAGTGGAACGACGGCTACGACGAGCGCATCTACACCTTCGCCAACAACATCAACACCCACGAGGGTGGCAGCCACCTGTCCGGCTTCAAGGCCGCGCTGACGCGCACGCTCAACAGCTACGCGGAGAAGGGTGGCCTCTGGAAGGACCTGAAGGAGGCGCCCGCGGGCGAGGACGCGCGCGAGGGCCTGTCCGCGGTCATCTCCGTGAAGCTGCCCAACCCCCAGTTCGAGGGGCAGACGAAGACGAAGCTGGGCAACAGCGAGGTGAAGGGCCTGGTCGAGCAGATGGTGAACGACCAGCTCGCCACCTTCCTGGAAGAGACGCCCATGGTGGGCAAGAAGATCGTCGCCAAGATTGGCGATGCGTGCCGGGCGCGCATCGCGGCGCGCAAGGCGCGTGAGACGGTGCGCCGCAAGGGCGTGCTGGACGGCGGCGGCCTCCCCGGGAAGCTGGCGGACTGCCAGAGCCGCGACCCGCACGAGAGCGAGCTGTACATCGTCGAGGGTGACTCCGCAGGTGGCTCCGCGAAGCAGGGACGGGACAGGCGCAACCAGGCCATCCTCCCGTTGCGCGGCAAGATTCTGAACGTGGAGAAGGCGCGCTTCGAGAAGATGCTGACGAGCGCCGAAATCGTCACGCTCATCACGGCGCTGGGCACGGGCATCGGGCCGGAGGACTACAACCCGGAGAAGTCGCGCTACCACCGCATCATCCTGATGACGGACGCCGACGTGGACGGCAGCCACATCCGCACGCTGCTGCTGACGTTCTTCTTCCGGCAGATGCCGGAGCTCCTGCAGAAGGGCTACCTCTACATCGCGCAGCCGCCGCTCTACAAAGTCACGCGCAACAAGAAGGACAAGTACGTCAAGGACCAGCGCGCGCTGGACGAGTACCTGCTGGGCATCGCCACGGAGCACGGGCGGGTGCTGACGCCCTCGGGCGAGGTGGGTGGGGCGGACCTGAAGGCGCTGCTCGAGAAGGTGATTACGTACGAGGAGCGGCTGGAGAAGCAGGCGAAGCGGCGCGACGCGCGGGTGGTGGACGCGGTGGTGCAGGGCGCGCGGCTGACGTCGGAGGTGCTGGGCGACGAGGCGGCGCTGGCGGCGGCGGTGAAGGGCGCGTACGCGGAGTTCGAGCGGCGCATGCCGGACGTGCTGGGCCGGGTGTCGCACGAGGTGGAGACGGACACGGAGAACGGGACGAAGAAGCTGGTGTTCCGCACGGACGTGAACGGCGCGATGCGGCCGACGGTGTTCGACCACGCGTTCCTGTCGTCGCCGGAGTACGTGGAGCTGGTGGCCCTGCGGGATGCGTTCAAGTCCCTGGGGGACGCGCCGTACAAGGTGAAGGTGGATGCCGGGACGGTGACGGCGTACTCGGTGCAGGAGGTCCACGCGGCGCTGCGCAAGGACGCGCAGAAGGGCCTGGGCCTGCAGCGCTACAAGGGTCTGGGCGAGATGAACCCGGAGCAGCTCTGGGACACGACGATGAATCCGCTCACGCGCACGCTGCTGCAGGTGCGGGTGGAGGACGCGGTGGAGAGCGACGAAATCTTCTCGCTGCTGATGGGCGAGGCGGTGGAGCCGCGGCGCGAGTTCATCGAGCGCAACGCGCTGGACGTGCAGAACCTCGACATCTGAGGCGCCGTCTCCCGGCCTGAGGCCGGGGATGCGCGGACTCATGGGGCGCGGTGCCGGAAGCAGGCGCCGCGCCCCGTGTCGTTTCAGGGGCCTGGGGTGGAGTATGCCGAGGCCTCAGCGCCCGCCACCGCCCGCGCCACCCCCGGGACCACCGCCCCGAGGTGGCTTGCCACCGAACCCTCCGTCACGGGGCCCGAGCGGACGCGCGGGCAGGGTGATGGCCTCGCCATCGAGCGTGGCCTGTCCGCACTCGGGTCCGAACACCAGCGTGTTCGTGGTGCCCTCCGCATCCGTCCGCACCTGCGTGCCAGCGAGCGGCCACGCGCAGACGGACGGCGGCACCCGGACGATGCCGGTGAGCGTCACCGAGGACGCGCTGCCATCCGCGAGCGTCGCGGTGAGCGTGCCGTTGCTGGTGCGCGTGGGCGTGTCCGCCTCCGCGTCGAAGTGCTCCTCCAGCGAGCCCGTGAGGTGCAGGCTGTCGAGCACCGTCCCTGCCGCGTCGAGGTGCGTGCGCGTCGTGTCGACGGTGACAGCGCGGCTGAGCGTCTGGCGAGCGCCGGGCACTCGCACCGAAGTGGAGGCGATGCTGCCCGCCATCTTCGCGCTCCGCCCATCCTCCAGGGTGTGGGTGATGTCGTGCGTGGACTGCTGCTCGAAGCGCAGCGGCGAGTCCTCACCGCACGCCTCGACCGGGGCGATGGCCGTCACCACCTCCACCGTGCCCGAGGAGACCACACCCGTGGCCTCACCGCGCTCGGAGTCCTCGGGCCGGGGGCCGCCACCCGGCGCGGGCGGCCGCTCCCATCCACAACCTCCGCCACGGGGCCCACGGGCGCGCGCCTGGCAGTCTGTCCAGGACAGATGGAGCTCGGAGGGGAAGCGCTGTCCGCAGACCTCCACCTCGGCGGTCTCCGGCTCGGCGTCGCACTGGAAGCCCTCGTGCTCCCAGCGACGCACCTCGAGCGGCAACCCCTCCAGGAACCGGGAGCCGAGAGGCACGTCCGCGGACTGCGCCTCGTTGATGGCTCCCGCGACGGCGACCACGGCTTGCTGCTCGGTGGTGTCCTGCGTCTTCTGGGCGCCACAGCCCGCGCCAACCAGCGCGGCCGCCAACATGCCTGCCTTGAGCTTCATGGTGTCTCCCCGCAACACACGTCGAAGCGCGCGCCGGCCCCGCGCACGAGAACCAAGGTAGGGGACAAACCTTGCGCGGTTCTTAAGCCCCGGTTGACGCGGTGGCCCCACCCGGGGGACGCAAGGGGGCATGTACATCCCCCGCCACTTCGAGGAACGGGACGCGGAGCGTCTCATGTCGCTGATGACGCGGCACGCCTTCGCCGTGCTGGTGACGATGGACCAGGACGGCGCGCCCTTCGCCACGCACCTGCCGTTCCTCGTCGAGCGGGACGCGGCGGGCGCGCTGCGACTGCTCGCGCACATGGCGTTGCCGAATCCGCAGTGGCGCACGTTCCCCGCCGAGCGCGACGCGCTGGTCATCTTCCAGGGGCCCCACGCCTACGTGTCACCCACCTGGTACACGACGGGCTCCCAGGTGCCCACGTGGAACTACGCCACGGTGCACGCGTACGGCAGGCCCAGCGTCATCGAGTCTCGCGACGAGGTGCTGCGCATCCTGCGAGACACGGCGGCGCGCTACGAGGCCGGCAACGCTCCCCCGTGGACGATGGAGCAGTCCCAGGAGTACGTGAACCGGCTGCTCGGCGGCATCGTCGCGTTCGAGCTCCGGGTGACGCGGCTGGAGGGCAAGTTCAAGCTCAGCCAGAACAAGGGCGAGGCGGACCGCAAGGCCGTCATCTCGGCGCTGGAGCACAGCCCGTTCCCGGGGGACGGCGAGCTGGCGGCGCTGATGCGCTCACGCGAGGAGCCTGGATAGACTCGTGGGCCCGGTGCCCTCCTCGGCTCCGCGCCCACGTGCCTTTCCCGTCTTGTCGAGCCGGGCCACGAGTGCGACACGGGCCCCGATAGCCCTTACGGCGGGAAGCTGTCAGCTCGCCTCGCGCCCCGTCTGAATGCGGGGTGCGACAGGGACAGGTTAGGCACCCCGCCCAGTTCCGGGAACGCATGTCGCCGAGCCCCCGATGAACGGCTCCGGCTCATGCTCGCCGACCGGGAGGCGCATGGAGGGCTCGCCCCGTCGCCTGCTACCCCAGAGCGGAGGGGGCAGGTCGACCCAGCACCTGGGCACGTGAGCGAGCGAAGCCGGGGCCCGCGTGTCTGTCGTCCGCGTCCACCGCCTCTCCGCGCGGCCGACCTCCCTGGATGGCGGCGCCACGAGGAGGACGCCGCTCGCGAGAAGCGTCCGTTCCGACTGGGCCTGACTACCGCTCCGAGCGGCGCGAGCCCTTGAGCGCGGCGGCGCGCTCCTTGCGCGTCATCGCCGTGGCATCGACGATGTCCACCTCGAGCGCGCCCTGGTTGTCCTCGCGCTTCACGTCCGGGAAGAAGCAGCGCAGGTCCTCGGTGTCGGTGATCTGGTAGCGCTTGCCCGTCTCGAGGATGCGATGCGTGGCGCGCACCGAGGCCGGCTCCGTGCCCCGCTCGACGCACAGCATCTGCTGGATGCGTCCATTCGCCCCGGGGCGCACCTCCGCGAAGTCGTCGCGCACCGTGAACAGGTACGTCGCGCGCGGATTCAGGCCGCGCAGCACCACCTGGTGCTCGGGCTTGAGCTGCAGGGCGTGCTCCTTCGCGTCGAACGTGAGCGAGCGCGGAGGCACATACGCGGACTGCCGGAGGTTCACGCGCACCGTGCCGCTGTTGTCCTCCGGCCCGTTGTCATCCACCGCGAACACATGCAGCTTGCGAGCGTTCTTGATGGTCCGCGTGGACGCGCTCAACAATCCGAAGCTCGAGTCCGCCGGGCCCTCGCCCTCGATGAAGTACACCAGCGTCCCCGACGCGGTCCCCCGACCCTCGGCCAGCGACGCGCTGCCCTGTGTCCACACCGAGTAGGACAGCGAGGGGTTCAGGTCGATGGAGGCCGTCGAGTACTCGGGGATGGGCGCCGCGTTGTACTGGGGCCGCAGCACCAACAGCCGCGTGGGGTAGTCCACCTCATGAAGTGCCCGCTGCGACGCGGTCATCTTCTCGACCGCGGCCTGCTGCTGCTCGGCGGGCCTGCCCTCCGCCGCCACGGCCACCGTGCCCGCGTCGTCCGTCGCCGCGCCGCCGCCATCCTGCTCGGCCCCGACGAGGGACACGACGTCGTCATCCGCCTTGTCGTCCACGGGCGCCACCGCGACGGGCGCGGGCTCCGGAGGCTTGAGCGCCTCCAGCTCCGCGTTCATCGGCTCCAGCAACACCGACGTCGGGGTGAAGCGGCGGATCCACGTCGAATACCCGGGCATCGTGAGCGCCAGGGTGTTGGCCTCGCCCACGCGCACGCCGTCCAGCGTCACGGGCGTCTTGCCCGGCACGTCCTTGCCGTTGAGGTTCACGCTGGCGCCCGCGGGCGTGGACGTGATTCGCAGCGTGGTGGTGTGGACCGCCACCGCCTCCGGGGGCGGGTCGGACTTGATGACGAAGTGGTAGAAGAGCGCGACGAACAGCAGGACGATGGCGGACCCGAACATGTAGAGGGTCATCGTCCGCATGTCCTTCTGCCGCTTCGCCCCGCGCTCGGCCTCCTCGCGGGCCAGCTTCTCGCGAGCCTCGTCCGCCGCGGTGCGGAACCCCGTCCCCGTATACGTGCGCGCCGAACCCGAGGGCTGCGGCGCCACCGCCTGCGCGGTGACGACGGGAATTTCCACCGGCGTGTCCCGGGGGTCGTCGCCCATCGCGGCCACGGCGGCGGGGACCACCGTGGGCACGTACGTCTTGAGGATGTCGATGCCCGCGTCCGTGGCGGGCTCGTCCGGAAGCTCCGGGACGGGCGGACCGGGGCGCTCGTAGGAGCCGGACTTGCGGCCCGGGCCGGTGGTCTCCGCGCGCGGGATGCCGGTGTTCGTCGCACGGCGTCCGCCCGCGCTCGACACCTTGCGCATGTCGGGGTTGCTGCCCGGCGCGGAGCGTCGCGCGCCGTCACTCGGGGGCCGCGCGCCTCCCTCGCTGCCGGGCCTGGAGCGCATGCCGGGGCTCGAGGGCCGCGACACGCTCCCCGACGACAGGGGCCGGGCCCGGCCCTGCGACGGCTCCACGATGCCCGCCTGCCACAGCGCGACCTGCTCCTTGAAGGCGGGCGTCACCTCCGCCTTGCGCCCCTCCGCCATCAGCTCCTCGGCGAAGAGGTACGCCATGAGCTGCGACAGCATCGTCGGCGTGAAGCGCGGGTTGTCGCGGTAGAGCAGCTCCACCAGCGACTCGCTCAGCTCCTTCGCCGTCTGGTAGCGCGCCTCCCGGTCGATGGCCATCGCGTTGCCGATGACCGTCTCCAAATCAGGGCTCACCGTCGGGTTGTTCGCCGACGGCGGCAGACAGTCGCCCGTGAGGATGCGCGGCAGGACGGTGACGAACTCGCCCTCGTAGGGGCGCTTGCCGCACACCATCTCGTAGAGCACCACGCCCGCCGCGTACACGTCCGTGCGGGCGTCCAGGTCCTGCCGGCCCTGTGCCTGCTCCGGGGAGAAGTACGGGTACTTGCCCTTGAGCGTGCCCGGAGACGTCTTCGCCTCCACGGCGCTGGTGGCCTTGGCGATGCCGAAGTCGATGACCTTGACCTCGCCCTCGTAGGAGATGAGGACGTTGTCAGGCGAGACGTCCCGGTGCACCAGGCCCATCTCCACGCCGTCCTCGCCCACGTGGCGGTGCGCGTAGTCCAGGCCGTCACACAGCTTGCTGGCCACATGCAGCGCGAGCGGCTCCGGGAAGAACCCCATGCCCGCGCGCTGCGCGCGGCGCAGCACCTTGGACAAGGGCTGGCCCTGCACCAGCTCCATGGCGATGAAGTACTGGCCGCCCACCTCGCCGAAGTCGAAGACCTGCGCGATGTTGCTGTGGCTCATGCTGGCCACCAGCCGCGCCTCGCCGATGAACATCTCGACGAAGTCCGCCTCGTCCACGAAGTGGGGGAGGATCTGCTTGATGACGCAAGGCTTCGTGACGCCCGCGGCCCCCGTCATCCGGGCGCGGTAGGTGACGGCCATGCCGCCCGCGGCAATCTTCGAAAGAAGGACGTACTTGCCGAACTGCTGAGGGGGGGATTCCGCCACGTTTACAAGGCCAGGTCAGGTCGTCGTGAAACACCAAGCATACTCTTGTTCCATTGAAAGTCCCGGAACGGGCTCCAGTCGCATGCGAACGCGTCACCAGGGTGTTCCGTGCCTCGGGGCCTGGTGGAAAACCGAGACCTGAGTCATCCCTCACCTCGCCCGGGTGGCCTGTCGCGGGGGGGGACAGCTCTCGGACTGAGGGGGCTGGGGGTCTCAGAATGATTCGTCGCGGTCGGGGGATAATCCGGGGTCCGGGGGATTGTGGCGAAGAGTCGCCGTGATTCCGGAGGGTTGTGGGAGCCGCGCCCGAGACTGTCGGGTCGCTTCACATTTCTTCACGGACGTGTCCGGCGCGCGCGGGGGAAGGGCGGTTATGTAGGCCGGCACGGCCGCGCGGGCCGGTGGTGGAGGGCGGTCGGCCTTCTTCCGGAGAAACGAGGCGACGCCGATGTTGTCCGAGCTGTCCTCCCGCTCGAGGCCCCTTGCCCTGGTGGTGATGGGCGCATTGCTCGCGTTGCCGATGCGTGGGCGGGCGCAGGAGCTGGAGGCGGTGAGACCCTCCGCGTTCGATCTGCTCGCCCGGAGTCCGGAGCTGGGCGGGTCGGACATCCCGAGGGACCTGCCAGGTCGCGTCACGGTGGGGCCCGCGATGCGGCCGGGGGTGGAGCCTCCCGAGGCGCAGACGTCCTCCCCGGACGAGCACCTCGAAGGCGAGTCGGACTTCCCGCTCAGGGTCTTGACCGACAGGGACCTGGAGAGCGGATCCCCGGTGGCGCCGAGCGAGGGCGCGTTGACGCTGATGCCCGCGCCGTCGACGGCCGAGCCGCGCGAGTTCAAGGTGCTGCCCGCGGTGGTGTCGGTGGTGCCGGGGCTCTTGTTCCACGGGTTGGCGCCGGCGGTGGCGGGGGATGGGCACACGGCGAAGCGGCTGTTCGCGTTGGAGGGCACGGGGCTGGGGCTCATCGCGTTGGGCGGCGTGCCCATCGCGCTCACGGGTGCGTCGCGGAAGACCATCGCGCCGCTGTACGCGGTGACGCTGGCGGGCTTCAGCGTGTTCGGCATCTCGGCGCTCGCGAACCTGTACTCGGTGGCGTCGCCGGCGTTCGACCCGGGGGTGCCTCCGCCGTCGTTGCCGCCGCTGGAACTGGAGATGGGCTACCAGTACGTGAGCGACACGTCGTTCGACTACGACCACTTCGTGTCGTTGGGCGCGGTGGCGCGCTTCGACGAGGTGCAGCTCCGGGCCACCGCGAGGCTGGCGCCGGACGAGGGCAACACGCAGGTGCGGGTGGGCGGGGCGTATCGGTTGCTCGGGGTGTCGGAGCGCAGGCTCGAAGGCTCGGACGGGTCCTCGCTGGACGCGGAGCTGGTGGGGTTGTTCCACCGCTTCCCCACGGAGGGCTTCGCCGTCATCGGCGGAGACGTGGGGCTGCGAGGCCGCTACGCGATGGCGCGGGTGAGCCCGTCCCTGGCGGGCTCGTTCGCCGAGGTGAGCCTGGGCATGTCGATGCAGGGCTACACGTACTTCGGCCCGGTGGACGACGGGAACCTGCACACGCAGCTGCTCTTCACCTTTGGCTACGGCGTGTGGCTGGGGCGCGGAGGCGGGCCGTTCAGGGGCGAGGCGATGCTGTACTACGACCATCGCAAGGATGACTTCGCGGGCGGAGTGCGCTCGTTGGGCGGCGGCGTGGTGGGCAACTTCGGTCTGCGCGGGCGCGTGCTGCTGACGGACGCGTGGGGCGTGGCCGCGGAGGCGCAGGCGGGTGGAGCGCTCGTCGGACGCCTGTCGCTCATCTACGCGTTCGGAGGTGACCTGTGATGCACGAGCGCATGTGTACCGACTCCGCGTCGGGACGTCGTGAGCGGACGCGGGAGAGGACCGAAGTGGCGAGGCGTCGGTCTCTCATGTCCGCGCTGACGCTGCATGGGAGTCGCGCCGCGAAGCAGGGCGCGAGGACGCGTGGTGTCGGCGTGTCGGGTCAGGGAGGAGCGCAGTGATGCGGCTCGGAAGCGTGGGCGCGGTGTCGGCGCTGTTGCTGGCGGGGTGTCTGCGTCCGGCGGAGAACCGCGCGATGCGCGACCTGAAGGTCGGGCAGGCGGAGGGCGGTGGACTCTCGCTCGTGGTGGAGGACGGGCTCGCGGCGGTGCGCGGCGTGGAGTCCGGAGGCGTGACGTTGTGGGGCAACGCCCCGGTCTTCACCGCGCGCGCCACGCTGGACGCGAGCGCGACGACGAACTGGCTCATCACGGTCCGCAACGCGATGCCGGACGCGCGGCTCGTCGCGGAGCTGGAGGACGGCGAACTGCTCGCGGTGGAGCCCGTGCCCCATTCGATTCGCACGGTGAAGACCTGGCGCGTGCAACTGCGCGCGGGCGCGGTGGCGAAGCTGCACGTCGCGCCGCCGGGCTGGGACTCCGCGGAGCCGTTCCGCTTCGCGGCGCTGGCGGACGTACAGGAGGCGCTGCCTCGCGTGGGAGACATCTACGCGCGCCTGTCGAAGGACCCCACGCTGCGCTTCATCCTCTTCTCCGGAGACCTGACCGAGAACGGCACGCGCGAGCAGCTGCTGGAGTTCCAGGAGCGCCTGGAGGCGGGCTCGCCCATCCCGCTGTACGCGACGCTCGGCAACCACGAGACCTTCTCGAAGGACGCGGAGGAGTACACGGCGCTCGTGGGCCGGGGCAACCAGAGCTTCGTCTTCCAGGGTGTGCGCTTCACCGTGGTGGACTCGAGCAATGGCACGCTGGACCCCATCGTGGAGGAGCAGCTCGACGGGTGGCTCGCGTCGTCGCGACACGGCACGCACGTGGTGTCGATGCACGTGCCGCCCCAGGACCCGGTGGGCCTGCGCGGAGGCGGCTTCGCGAACCGCGGCGAGTCCGCGAGCCTGGTCGGCAAGCTCGCGCGCGAGGGCGTGGACCTCACGCTCTATGGCCACATCCACTCGTACTACTCGTTCACCAACGCGGGCATCCCGGCCTTCATCTCCGGAGGCGGCGGCGCGATTCCCGAGACCTTCGATGGGGTGGGCCGTCACTACCTCGCGGTGGACGTCGGCGCGAACGAGGGGCTGCGCGAGGCGGCCCTGGTGCGCGTGGACTGACACCGGAACGTCGGCACTGAACGAAGCGTCAGCCGGCGGTGTGTGGGAGGAAACGCGCGCGGGGCCGACAATCCGGCCTCGCAGCGTACCCTCTTGATCTGACACTGAACACGTGAGCAGATGGCGGCCCTACCGCGAGGAGCCAGGAGGCCCGCCATGTTCGATTCGAACGAGAACGACCCCATTTCCCCGGCGCTGCGTGCGCTGCTCGAGCTGTTCACCACGGAGCTGGCGGAGGTGCGCTTCCCGGACATGAGCGGGGACGTGCTGGACGACGCCGCCGCGCAGGTGCGAGCGAAGGCGGAGGCGGTGGCCCAGGCGCAGGCGGCGCTGGAGGCGGCGCGCCAGGGGCTGCAGGAGAGCCAGGACGCGCTGCTGCAGAAGGGCCAGCGCGCGCTGGCCTACGCGCGGGTGTTCTCCGAGGAGAACCCGGAGCTGGCCACGAAGCTGGACGCCATCCACCTGCCGCGTCCGGTGCGCAAGGGGCCGAAGTCGGAGGGCGCCACCTCGGAGCCGGTGGCCGCGGCGAACGGCAACGAGGAGAACGCGCCGAAGCGCCGGGGCCGCCCCCCCAAGGCGCGTCCCGCGCAGGGCGCGTCCCTCTTCTCCGAGGGCGCCACCGCCGAGTCCCTGGCCATCGCCCACGAGGGCAACGGCGTGCTGCCCTCCGCGTAGCGCGAGGGAAGTCGCGTCACACGGAGGAGGGCAGCACCCACTGCCTTGAAAAACCGCGGCCCGGACGCGAGGCCTTCCCGGAGCCCCCCTCCGGAAGAGACCCGCGCCGGGCCACGAGACCGCCCGACCTCCGCGCTCAACGCACGGACGCCGGGCGGGTACACCCGAGACGACTCAGTTCTGCGGGAACGCCGTCCAGCCAGCCATCCAGTTGGTCGTACCGAACGCGCCCACGAAGCGAGCGCTGGTGTCGAAGCCCGCGCCCGGCGTGGCCGCGTTGTCCGGGTTGAGCAGCGGCGAGCCCGTCTTCGGCAGGAAGTTCGGCGCCGTCAGGTTCGTCGCGTCCGTCAGCTGCGGGTCCTGCACCTTCACGCCGTTGGCGGCGACCAGGATCTTCTCCGCCTCGTTGAAGCGGCTCACGTCCGGGTCCACCGTCACGCCGCCCTCCACCTTCGGGTTCGGCGCGAACGGGATGGTGTCCGTCAGGTTCGCGTTGTCCCAGAAGAAGGTGTTGCGGATGGACAGCCGCGAGTCCCCCGTCTCGTTGAACAGCGCCGCGGAGGCCTCGCCGTCCACGTCCACCGCCTGGTCCTTGAAGTACGCGACCACCGCGTTGCGCAGGCGGATGCCGGCGCCGGTGTTGAACACCAGGCCCTCCTGCGAGGGGTTGCCACCCGGGTCCGCGTTGGAGCCGATGAACGTCGCGTTCCAGATCTCCGGCGCGCTGATGGGCTCCTGCGTCGGCGTCGTCTTGTGGCTGGACGCCTCGATGCCGCGGTCGCCCACGCGCGGGCTCTGCTGCACCACCAGGAACTGCACCTTGCCCGTGTAGCCCAGGTCGTAGTCCAGCGCGTCGTCGTCCGCCTGCGTGATGACGATGTGCTTGAGGGGCGCGGTGCCGCCGAACATCTCGATGCCGTCGTCCAGGCCCAGGTGGACCTGCACGTAGTCGATGTCCGTCGCGGAGCCGCAGCCGCCCACGGTGAGGCCGTTGAGCTCGTTGTTCGGCGCCAGCTCGAAGCCGGCGAACTCGATGCGCGCGTACTTCAGCGTGCCGCAGCTGTGCGCGTCGTCCTGGCCGCCGTACTTCGTCTGCTCGTTGCCGCTGGTGGCGAAGAAGCCCTCGACGGTGGTCTCGCCGCCGGAGACGTTCAGCCGCGCCTTGCCCAGCAGCACCACGCCGCCCCAGTCGCCCGCCTCGCGCTGTCCTTCCGCCTTGGAGGACGTGAAGACGATGGGCTTGTCCGCCGTGCCCACCGCGTTGATGCGCGCGTTGCGGGTGATGATGAGCGCGCTGCCCGTCTCACCCTTCACCGTGGCGCCCGCCTCGATGGTGAGCGTGCCGCTGTTGACGAAGACGTACTTCTTCAGCACGTAGGTGTTGCCCGCCTTCCAGGTCGTGTCCGCGGTGATGTCCTGGGAGACCTCCACCGTCTCCGGGTTGGTGGGCTCCGGGTTGGTGGGAGGCGGGTCCTTCTTGTCGTCGTCGCCGCAGCCGGCGGCACCAACCACCAGGCTGGACATGATGAAGAGGGAGGCGAACAAGCGCTTCATGACGAGACTTCCTTTCGGGAGGGGAACTACAGGGAGAGGCCCAGCGACGCGGAGAACGCGAGGCCCGGGCGGAACTCGACGAGGGCGATGTCGCCCTGCTGCAACTTGATGCGGGAGTTGAGGAGGTTGGACGCGGTCAGCTTCAGCTGCGTCGACTCGGTGAGCTTCTGCGTGACGGCCAGGTCCACGCGGTGGAAGGGCTGCTCGTAGACGTCCGGCAGGTTGTCCGTGCCCACCTCGGCGATGCGGCGGCCGTACACGTTGTAGAGCAGCGCCACTTCCGTGCCGCTCTGCTGCCGCTCGTACCCGAGGTTGACGTTGATGACGTAGGGCGACTGGCCCTGCAGCGGGCGCTTGGAATTGGTCTGCAGGCCCTGCACGTTGCCCAGGTCGATTTCGGACTGGATGAGCGTGAGGTTGGCGCCCACCTTCACCGGCTGCAGCGTGGGGGTGAGGCGCCCCAGCGACGCGCGCGCCTCCAGCTCCAGGCCGTAGGTGTTGGCGGCCGGCGTGTTCTCGAAGTTCATGTCGCCGGAGCCCACGGAGTTGATGACGCGCTCGATGGGGTTCTGGAAGCGCTTGTAGAAGGCGCTGGCGGCGAGGACCTCGTTCTCCCCGGCGAACCACTCGACGCGGGCGTCCACGTTGTGGATGCGCGTCTGCACCAGGTCCGGGTTGCCGGAGATGTTGCGGCGGCGCACGAAGTCGTAGAACGAGAAGGGCGCCAGCTCCCGGAAGGACGGCCGCGCCAGCGTGTAGCTGTAGCCGGCGCGCAGGTTCACCGTGGGGGTGAGCGCGTAGATGGCGTTGAGCGACGGCAGCCAGTCCAGGTAGTTGACGTCGTTGCGAGACGCCTCCACGTCGGTGAACTGGTTGAGCGCGACCAGCTCCTGACGCGAGCTCTCCAGGCGCACGCCGCCCACCAGGCGCAGGGACTCGGTGGGGGTGACGTCCGCGGTGACGTAGCCGGCGAAGATGCCCAGCGACGCGTCATACGCGTCCGAGTCCGGACGGGTGCTCTCCTGGATGCGCATGCCGTTGCCCAGGTAGTCGCTGCTGAAGAGCACCTCGGGCGGCAGGAAGCGGTCCACGTCCGAGTTGGGGCTGAGGCTGTAGCGGAAGCGGCGGGCGCGGAAGTCGCGGAAGGACAGCTGGGTGAGGCCGCCCACCTTCACGCGCACGTCGCTGAAGGGCACGGTGACGTTGAGGCTGCCGCCGAAGGACGTCTCGCCCAGGTCGGCGAAGAAGCGCTCGCCGCTGTTGGCCTGGTTGGGGAAGGACATGCCGCCGGAGGGGTTGCCCAGGTTGTCGCTGTAGAGCGAGTCGCGGGTGTCCGGCTCGTCGCGGTCCACGCGGGAGAAGTTGGCCTGCCAGTCCACCTCCGAGTCGCCGAACAGGCCGATGCGGTGGAAGCCGCGCAGCTGGTTGAAGGACAGCTGCCGGACGATGAACTGCAGGCGGCTGCCCTGGTAGAGGTCGCCCTTGAGCGAGTCCACGCCGTCGCTGGTGGTGGTGCGCGTCTCGGTGCCGCGGGTGTAGAGGCTGAAGAGGGTCAGCTCGTTGTCGCGGTTGAGCTGATAGCCCACGCTGGCCAGGCCGCTCAGGTTGGCGACCTCGGTGCCCAGCTGTGTCTGGGCGTCGTCGTAGCTGACGAAGTCGCCGCGCAGGTCATACGCGGCCTTGGTGTACTGGGTGCGCTGGGTGTTCTCGCGGTGGCCGTAGTTGATGGTGGCCAGGTAGCCCAGGCGCTTGTTCTCGAAGCGCAGCGTGTCGCCGAGCGACGCGCTCAGGCCCATGTTCGGCAGCGCGGTGGTGCGGCGCGCGTTCCACACGTTGTTGAAGCTGTTCCATTGGCTCGTCAGCTCCTCGCGCGACTCGCCGCCGTTGCCCAGGGCGTGGTCGGTGGGGATGGCTGCGGGCAGGCGGCGGGTGTCGCCGGGGAAGCCGAGGAACTCCATGGCGCCGCCGCCGCGCTGGGCGTTGCGACCCTGGAAGGTGGACTCGGTGTCGCCGCCGAAGGTGATGCGCGGCTTGAACTCGAACTGGCTGGGGTAGGTGTTGGTCTCGATGAGCAGGGTGCCGCCGCCGAAGGAGCCGGGCAGGTCGGCGGTGTAGCTCTTGACCACGTTGAGGTTGGCGAGCAGGGACGTGGGGAAGAGGTCCAGCGGGACGCTGGGCTCGTCGGGCTCGGGGCTGGGCAGGAGCGCGCCGTTGAGCAGGGTGGTGGTATAGCGGCCGCCCAGGCCGCGCAGGAGGACGTAGCGGCCATCGACGACGGTGGCGCTGACCACGCGCTTGACGGCGTCGGAGGCGCTGGAGTCGGGGGTGCGGGAGATCTCCTGGGCGCTGATGGCGTCGGAGACGGCGGCGGCCTTCTTGCGCTCCTGGAGCAGGGCGCCCTCGGCGCGGCGGTCCGCGCGGGCCTCGACGACGACCTCCTGCACGGCGCCCACGTCGGCGCTGAGCGCGACGTCCAGCTTGGTCGCCTTGCCCTGGGTGACGATGACGCCCGTGATTCGGCGGCCCTGGTACACGTCGTAGAAGACGCGCAGGTCGTACTTGCCGGGGGGGAGCGCGAGCCGGTAGTTGCCGTCCAGGTCCGTGAGCGCCTGCTTCTGCGCGCCCGTGACGACTTTCACGGTGGCCTCGATGAGGCCCTCCTGGTTCGTCTCGTCGACGACCTTGCCGTAGACGCCCGTGAAGCCCGCGGGGGGCTCGGAGGCCTCGGCCATCATCTCCTCGTCCTCGGCCGTCACGGCCTCGTCGGTCGCGATGCCCTCGGTCGGGACTTCCTCGGCGCCCGGCGTCTGCACGGTGGCGGGAGCCTGCGAGCCATCCGGCTGCACGGCGCCCGGGGGCTGCGCGCCATCGGGCTGCGTGGCCACGGTGGCGGGAGCCTGCGAGCCATCAGGCTGCACGGTGGCGGGAGCCTGCGTGGCGCCCGGCTGCGAGCCATTCGGCCTCACCGTGCCGGGAGCCTGCATGGCGCCCGGCTGCGAGCCATTCGGCTTCACCGTACCGGGAGCCTGCGTGGCGCCCGGCTGCGAGCCGTCCGGCTGTGCGGTGGCGCCCGGCTGCGAGCCATTCGGCTGCACGGCGGCGGGAGCCTGTGTGGCGCCCGGCTGCGCGGTGGCGGGAGCCTGCGTGGCGCCAGACCGCGGCGTGTTCGGCGCGGGTGAGGGCGGAGGTGTCTGTGATTGCTTCGTCCCGTCGGGCGCGGGCGCCATGCCGGGCGCCGAGGGGCGCAGTTCCTCCGACGGGGGCGCGTTGGGGTCCGTCACGGGCGGGACGACCTGCGTCTCCGTCCCGGACGGCGTGCTCTCCCCGCCGGGGCTGGAAGGGGTTTGACCGAGGGCCGCCACGGCGGGAGCGACGGGCTCCTGGCCGTTCATCCGCGAGAACGCGGGGCTGGTGATGAGGGTGAGCGCGGCCACGAGGGCGCGCGAAAAGCTTGCGGGAGACAACACGACTCTCCTTGCCAACGGTCGCGCCGTAAACAACGCGATACGGATGGCATTGGAATGGATGGCTTGTGACGATTCAGGCGGCGGATCGCAAACTCGAGGTCACGACCCGCCGCCGCGCGGAAGACTCAGTCCGCGAGCTTGTCAGGCAGCACGCCCACGGTGAGATTGCCTCCCCGGGCGAGGTCCAGCACTTCCATGGCGGCGCCGTAGGGCACGTCGTCGCCCGCGTCGAAGAACACGATTTTGTCCGGGCGCGCGTTGAGCATGCGCTGGAGCCGGGTGACCACCTGGTCCCTCGGCACCTCTTCCCGGTTGATGCGCAGCACGCCCGCGCGGTCCACCGTGAGCACCACCGGCGGCAGCGCGTCCGGAGGCGGAGGCGTGGTGTCCTCCTTGTCCGGCTTGGCCGGCACCGTCATCCACATCTGCTTGGTCATCAGCGGCGTGACGACCATGAAGATGATGAGGAGGACGAGCACCACGTCCACCAGCGGCGTCACGTTCATCGAGGGGCGAAGGCCGCCCTTGGCTCCACCGAGGTCGAATGCCATGGCGTGCTCCTACGGGCCCTTCTTCTCGACGACCTGGAGGTTGATGCCCGGAAAGCCCATCTCCTGCATGCTCTTGAAGAGCCCGCGCACCTCGGAGTAGCGCACGCCGCGGTCCGCCTTGAGCACCACGGGCGAGTCCGGCTTCTTCTCGCGCAGCGCCTTGAGCTCCACCATGAGCGCGTCCTTCTTGAGCTCCTTGCGGTCCAGGTAGAAGAACCCGTTGGTGGCCAGGCTCACCGTGGTGGGCTCCAGCTCCTTGTTCTCCTTGTCCGGGTTCGTGGCGGCGGGCAGCTCCACGGACGCGCCCGACTCGATCTGCGGCGTCACCACCATGAAGATGATGAGGAGGACGAGCACCACGTCGACCAGCGGCGTGACGTTCATCTCCGGGGTGAGGCTGCTACGCCGGGCGGACATCGAGCCCCTCCCGGCGCGCCACCGTCTCCGGGCCCGTGGCCACGGCGCCGTTGTTGGCGCCCGGGCGCTTGTCCGTGGACATGTCCTCCAGGTGGTCCATCAGCTCGCTGCGCGCCGCATCCAGCGACAGCTGGAGCGAGTCCGCGCGCGTCGACAGGAAGTTGAACATCAGCACCGCGGGGATGGCGACGAGCAGGCCCAGCGCCGTGACGACGAGCGCCTCGGCGATACCCGCGGACACCGCGCCCAGGCCGCCGGAGCCCTCCTTGGCGATGCCGGAGAAGGCCTCGATGATGCCGACCACCGTGCCGAGCAGCCCGACGAACGGCGCCACCGAGCCCACCGTGGCGAGCACGGACATCCCGCGCCGCACGTCCGCGCTGACGCGCTCGTTGATGCGCACCAGCTCGCGGCGGGTGAGCTCCACCGGGCCCAGCTTGCCCGCGGGCAGCTTGGACTTGGCGAGGAAGGTCTTCATGCCACCGCCGAGCAGCATCGCCAGGTGGCTGCCCTTGGTGCCCTCCGCCTCCTTCACCAGCGCCTCGTGCTGCTGCTGCAGGAGGAGCTGGCCGGCGCGGGCGGCGAAGACGCGCGACCTGCTGCGCGAGCGGAAGAACACGAACAGACGCTCGAAGAACACCGCCAGGGACGCGACGGCGAAGAGCATCAGCGTCCAGGCGATGCCCAGGGCGAACACGCCCATGTGGTTGTAGATGTCCCGAAGATTGAAGTTCATGACGAGGTGCTCCTGGGGGGCAGGTGCGGGGTGAGACAGACGACCTACGACTTGAGACGGAAAGGAACCTTGAAGATGCGGAAGACCGCCGTGGGGCGGCCCTCGACGACGGCGGGCTTGAAGCGCCACGTGCGCACCGCGGACATCGCCGCGCTGGCGAACGGCTCGTCACCGCGCATGACCTTGAGCTGGGTGACGCGGCCATCCACCTCGACGACGCCCTTGAGGATGACCATGCCCTCCTGACCGCGTGAGCGCGCGTCGGAGGGGTATTCGGGGATGAGGTTGGACTCGAGCGGCTCGGGCGGCGTGGCCGACTCGGGCAGGTTGATGGGGGCCGCGCGGCCGCCACCTCCCGCGAGTCCCGTGCCCGTGCCCGTGCCACCCACCACGCCGCCGGGCACCAGCGCGCCCGTGCCTCCGACGGCGATGGGCGCGGCGGCCACGGTCTCCGTGGCGGCCTCGGGCGGCTTCTCGAGCGGCACCGCCTGCGGCGCGACGATGGCGGCGGGCGCGACGAGCGGAGCGGCGGGAGGGGGCGCCTTGGCCACGGCGGGCGGCGCGGCCTTGGGCGGCAGCTTGGCCTTGGGCGGCGGCGCGGGAGGCGGGGGCGGAGGCGGCTTCACCTCGACGACGGGAGGCGGGGGCGGACGGAAGACGACGTCCGTGCCCTTCTTCTCCTGGATGACCTCACGGACCTTGTCGGCGGCGGAGACCACCACGACGCCGATGAGCACGAAGACGGCGACGGACGCCGAAGTGGAGAGCGCGAACCTTCGCGCCGAGGCGACATCGGAGGCGCTGTCGAACGTTTCGAACATGGCTGACGCGCATATAGCGACGCCATGTTTCAGGGGTGTCCGGACCCCGTGACACTTTCAGGCCAGGAAGATGACGGAAGCGTCACGACGCCCGCATGCCACGCAGGGTGCGCGGCAGACGGGCGAGAGTGTCACCGGGCGTCATGGCCGACAGCGAGCCCTGCTTGCGCACCTGCCACAGCGTGGCGATCAGCAACGCGGTGTAGATGAGGGCGAAGGGGCGCATCAGCATCACATGATGCGACCAGTCGAACCCCAGGCCCTTGTCGGAGAACACGGTGCCGATGAAGGCGATCACCGCGACCAGGGTGAGGTTGCCGCGCGCGCGCCCCTCGGTGGCCGCGCGCACCAGGGGCCACGCGAGCACGTAGTTGGCCCGCCACGCCAACGGTGACAGGAGCGTCACGCCCAGGCAGCACAGGGCCAACAGGTCCGCGGGACCGGGCCGGGCCCACGCCACGCCCACCAGGAACACGGTGAGGGCGACCAGCTGCGCCAGGGTGATGGTGGCGCCGGGGGGCGTCTCGAGCGAGCCCGGGTAGAACAGGGAGATGAACAGCGTGGGCAGGCCCTGCGCGTTGGTGCTGAGCACCCAGGGCGGCGTGGTGCGCGCGAGCGTCTCGCTCCACAGCTGGAACTGGGCGAGCGTGCCGTCCCAGCCATAGCGCGCCAGGGTGGGCAGGCAGAGGAGCGCGCCGAACACGGCGGTGGCGCCGATGACCTTCCAGTGCCGGCGCCACAGGAAGAACAGGCCGATGAGGGCCGCGGGGGGCTTGAGCAGGAAGGCCACGGCGAAGGCCGCGCCGGGGCGCCACACCTGTCCGCGCTCGGCGCCCAGGGCCGAGACGACGACGAGCAGGAGCATGACGACGTCGACCTGGCCGTAGAACAGCTCGAAGGTGAAGGCGGGGAGCAGGGCGATGGTGGCGAGCGGGGGGCCCCAGGACCAGGGGGGCGCTTCGCCTGCGCCATGGGGGGCGCGGCGGGTGAGCCGGGCCACGGCGATGAGCGCGAGGATGGAGCCCACGTTCCACAGCGCCACGGCCATGCGCGAGGGCAGCAGGGAGAAGGGGATGAAGAGGGGCGCGGTGATGGGCGCGTACTTGAACGGCATGGTGCCGTCGGAGACGCGGTAGAGGTCGGTGCCCTCGATGAAGCGCTCGGCCGCGGTGAGGTAGACGCGGAAGTCCACGCCCCGGCGGGGGTGCTGGCCCACGGCGACGGCGGCGACGAGGAGCACGGCGAGCACCAGCCACCACAGCCAGCGGGCCCACCGGGTGGTGGTGTAGGTCGTCTGGCTGGAGGGCTCGCTGAGCGCACTCGCGGACTGGGACGAGGTCGTCACGGGGCCAGGCTCCGGGTCGGGTGGACGGGCCCATTCACGCGAGGTGAGGGCCATGGGCGGGGAAGGCCGTGGTGTCGGCACGGCCCCAGGACATCGACGTTCATCGCGGGAATGAAGGGCGGGGGAGGTGTTCACCATTTCACGCCGGGGCCCTGCCCGGCAACGGCCTGTGCGTGGAGGAGGGGGCGGGCTCCACGGGCAGGGGGCCATCTCCGGAACGCGGTGTCCGGCGGTGTGGGCCTGGCGTGGAGGGAGGTGTTTCACTGACCTGGCGGCACATGAGCCTGGCCAGGGAGCGTGCGGGCGCTCGACGTCATGTCTCACGGGCGATGACGGCCCGCCCGCGCGGAGGGCGCGCGGGGGTGTTGTCTGGGATGGGTCGCCCGGACGCAAAGTCAGACATGCGTGCGGGCGACGACCGCCGTCGACACGCTACAGCCCGTACTCCTCGAGCAGCCGCAGCCACACCTCGCTCATGGTGGGGAACGATGGCACCGCGTGCCAGAGCGTGTCGAGCGACACCTCACCCGCGACGGCGATGGTGGCCGCGTGCAGCATCTCGCCCACCTCCGGGCCGGTGAAGGTCGCGCCCAGGACGACGCGCCGCTTCTCGTCCACCACCAGCTTCGCGGTGCCGCCCAGCTTCTCGCCGAGCAGCGACGTGCCCGACACCTTGCCCAAATCGTACTGCACCGTGCGCACGGGCAGCCCCTTCTCGCGGGCCTTCACCTCGGTGAGCCCCACGCTGGCCACCTGCGGGTGCGTGAAGATGACCTGCGGCGTGGCCTTCGTGTCGGCCCACGCGCTCGCCTTCTTTCCCGCGATGACGTCGCCCACCAGGCGCGCCTGGTACTTGCCCATGTGTGTCAGCAGATTTCGCCCGTTCACGTCTCCGCAGGCATGGAGCCACCCTCCCTCCACGCCCTTCGCGCGAAGCTGGTCGTCCACCTGCACCGTCTCGCCGGGCTTCAGCCCCACCGTCTCCAGCCCCAGCTCGTCCGTGCGGGGCACGCGGCCCATGCCCACCAGGAGCGCGTCCGCGCGGAGCTCCTCGCCCGTCGACAGCTTCACCGTCACCTCGCCCTGTCCCCCAGGCCGGCTCACGTTCGTGACGGTGGCCCCCTTCACCACCTTCACGCCGTCCTCGCGCAGCGCATGCTCCACCTGCTCGCCCACGAAGGGCTCGAAGCGGGACAGGAGCGCCTTGCCACGCTCCACCAGCGTCACCTCCGCGCCGAGCGAGCGCCATGCCTGCGCCAGCTCCACCGCGACCACGCCGCCGCCCAGCACCAACAGCCGCTGGGGCACCTGCTTCGCCGCCGTGCCCTCGCGGTTGTCCCAGGGCCGCGCCTCCTTCAGCCCCGGGATGTCCGGGATGCGAGGCCGGCTGCCGGTGGCCAGCACCACCGCGCGCTTCGCCTCCAGCTCGCGCACGCCGCCGTCCTTCGCCTCCACGCGCACCTTGCGCGGGCCCGCGAGCTTGCCGTGGCCACGCACCACCTTCAGCTTCGCGCCCTCCGCCCACTTCACCTGCGAGTCGTCCTTGTAGTAGCCGACCATCGCGTCGCGGTGCTCGAGCACCGCGCTGGCCACCAGCGGACCCTTGAGGGTCTCCCGCACGCCGGGCACCTGCTTCGCCAGCCACAGCGCGTCTGCCGGACGCAGCAGCGCCTTGCTTGGGATGCAGGCCCAGTACGAGCACTCACCGCCGAGCAGCTCGTGCTCCACCAGGGCCACCGACAACCCGGCCGCGGCGGCTCGCGCTCCCGCGTTCTCGCCCGTGGGCCCACCACCAATCACCACCACATCGAAGACTTCCGCCATGTGTTCGCCCTCGCGCTCCTGCTGCGTAGGCAGCAAGGTGCGGGTGGGCCAATCCCACCGGGGGCTCCTCGTCGGATGGTGGAAAGAAGCGATGGCCACCACCGGACATCCGCGCGGCGCCCTTGGGAGTCCCGCGCCGTGCGCTGTCCGCCAGGAGACGACGGCCCCGCCCCGCGAGGATGTCGAGCACCGCTGTCAGGACGGCGGCCACGTCCTCGTCCGCGTCCGCCGTGGAACGCGGGCAGGCGATGAGCGCCTCCTCGCGTGAGACGTGAACCCAGTCAGGTCCGTGGCGGATGCGTCCGTGCGCGGCGGGAGGTGTGCCATGGGGACTGCGCTCAACGGTGTCTCGGGTCGCTTCGCGTCGTGCGCCTCCCTCGGAGACTGAGCCCCGCTTCCTCGTTGGCCCTCGCGGCCAGGTGGGACGAAGCGGGCCGGTTCCCGGACGGGACGGCAGGGCGCGCAGCCATTGTCACCGTGCAATCCGGCGACGTGACACGGGTGTGCTCGGGAGCGTGAGCCCCGACACCTCGTCGCGCGTGGCCCGGCTGGGAATCCTTTCGTCCACTCATGTCTTCTTCCAGGAACCGTCGTTCCCGCGCGCCGCGTCGGCGTGAGGGTGCTTCATCGTCGTCCTCCGAAATCCTCTCCGCGCATCACCTGCGCGTGCAGTCCTCGCTGTCCCATGAGGTGGCGCACCTCTTCCGCTCGGAGCTGTCGGACCCTTGCTTCGAGGGACTCCAGCTCGCGTCGTTCGAGCTGACACCGGACGGTCGCCTCATCCACATCGGCTACACCCTCACGCCCGAATCCGAGGCCAGTCCTCGTGAAGTGCAGGACGCGCTGGCCAGGACCCACGGCTATCTGCGCTCGCTGCTCGCCGAGCACCTGAACCTCAAGCGCATCCCACGGCTGCGCTTCACGTTCATCGGTGTCACGGAGCAGGGAGGTGCGCGATGAGCCCGCGCGTCCTCCCCGCCGAGCCCGGGGGCGTGCCCATCCTCGTGTGGACGCGCCGTCTGCCACCGGGCGCGGAGGAGCAGCTGCGCCTCATCGCCTCCCAGCCCTATGTCGTCGAGCACGTGGCCGCGATGCCGGACCTCCACGTCGCGCGGCGCATCGCGGTGGGCTCCGTGTTCGCCACCGGGCATCACATCGTGCCCGGCGCGCTCGGAGGGGACCTGGGCTGCGGCGTGCGCGCGTACCGCTTCGCGTATCCCGCCGCGCTGCTCGGTCGAGACCTGCTGGAGTCGCTGCTCGCGCGTCTGTCCCGGGTCATCCCGGTGGGAGACGCCACGCACCGGGGCAGGGGGCTCGCGCTGCCCGTCGAGCTGGAGTCACCCCCGCTCTCCACCCAGCGACTGGGCCGCGAGTGGGCGCGACTGGCGCCTCGGCACCTGGGCACGCTCGGCGGAGGCAACCACTTCGTCGAGCTGGACCGGGACGCGGGCGGAGACCTGTGGCTGCTGCTGCACTCCGGCTCGCGGGGCGTGGGCGCCACCATCGCCGACCACCACCTCCGCGTCGCCACGGCGCTCGGGGAGGGCACGCTGCCGGGCCTGAGCCTGCACACCCCCGAGGGTGCCGCGTGCCTCGCGGACACCCAATGGGCCTGTCGCTTCGCCCGTGCCAATCGCGACGTGCTCGCCGCCCGCGCGCTGGAGGTGCTGTCCGACGTGCTCGGCATCACCCCCGACGCCGACGCCACCGTGGACGTCCACCACAACCATGTGGCCCCGGAGGAGCACTTCGGCCGCATGCTCTGGGTCCACCGCAAGGGCGCGGTGGGCCTGGAGGCCGGACAGCGAGGCCTCATCCCCGGCTCCATGGGCACCGCCTCCTATGTGGTGGAGGGCCTGGGCGAGCCTCGCTCGTTCCGCTCCTGCTCCCACGGCGCCGGACGTGTCCTCTCCCGGACGGAGGCGCGGGCCCGCATCCGTCCCGCCGCCCTGGAGCACGCCCTGCGCCGCGTGGTGCATGACGCCGGCAAGGCCGACTCCCTGGTGGAGGAGGCCCCCGCCGCCTACCGGGACCTCGCCGAGGTGCTCGAGGACGAGGCCGACCTCGTCATCCCCGTGCGCCGGCTGACGCCCATCGCCGTCCTCAAGGGCTGAAACACCCCGGAACGGGGCCCGGCGGCATGCCAGCGCCGGGCTCCGCCGATACACCCGGAGCGATGTATTCACTCCAGGTGGAATTCAGCGCCCGAGGACGGCTCTTTCCGGGGTTGATCCACCTCCGCGTCGAACCTGACGTCAGAGTGGGTTCCCGAGGCCGTCCAGATGCCGTAGAATCGGCCGCCAGAAGTACACGTGCGAACCTGCTGGGGCGTCGTCTAATGGCAGGACATCAGACTTTGACTCTGAGTATCAAGGTTCGAATCCTTGCGCCCCAGTCAATCCGCTCCGGGGGGACGCGGTAGCCAGCGCGTCCGTCCGCGTGCATGAAGGACGGTGGCCCGATGCCGCAGAAGACACTCCTGCTGGTCTCCGTGGGAAGCCAGACCGCTTCCCTGTTGAAAGACCTCCAGGACCCGTTGGCGACCCAGATGGGGACCGCCTCGGTGGTGTCGAAGACTGTCCTCACCACGCCCGCCTACGCCTTCAACAAGGACCGGTCGCAGTACCACTGCAACGCCATCATGAAGCGGCTCACGCCGATGATGGAGCCGGGGCAGCAGCTGGTGCTGGGGGTGACGGACGTGGACCTGTTCGTGCCGGACTCGCCGTTCGTCTTCGGTGAGGCGGACCGGGAGTCGCGCACGGCGGTGGTGAGCGTGTTCCGGCTGCGCCAGGGCGCGGACGGGGAGCACCTGCGACGGCGCATCCAGGTGGAGGCCATCCACCAGGCCGGTCACCTGCTCGGGCTGTCCTACTGTGAGGACCCCCGGTGCGTGATGTTCTTCGCGCAGACGCCGCAGGACTGCGACCGCAAGCAGCTGTCGCTCTGCAACCAGTGTCGCAACGAGCTCAACAAGCTCAACCGTTGAGGCCGCGGCGCCCTCGCCCGCCTGCCCGTGAATGCCGTCGGATGCGTTGACGTCCGACCCCGTGCGCCCTGTAGTGCGGGGCTGCGGGACCGGGCCGGCTGACGTGGAGCGACGACTGTGATGACGGGCATGCGGGTTTTCGTCGGGGGCGTGTTGGCGGTGGGGCTGTTGGGTGGGTGCGAGGCGCTCGACGACGCGGGCGGTGGTGGTGGCATCGGCGACGTCGACTTCCGCCGGGGCTTCGCCTTCGTGCGGGAGGACGACCGCAACGTCTACGTGGTGGATGACGCGGGGGACCCCAACAGTCCGCAGCGGCTGACGAGCGCGGGCGGGGCGTACTGGCCCTCCGTGTCGCGGGATGGCCGCAGCGTCGTCTTCGTGACGCGCGCCACCAACGGTGCCACCGCCCTGCAGACGGTGCCCACCACGGGCGGCACGGTGGCCACGCTGTTCGGCGCCAACGACCCGGCGTGCGCGCGCGGCTGCTCCAACTTCCGCACGCCCACCTTCAGCCCGGACGGCCGCAGCGTCGTCTTCGTCTTCTCCCCGGGCAACAGCTCGCTGACGTCGCTGGGCCGGGTGAACACCGACGGCAGCGGCTTCCAGGAACTCACCCCCAACACCACCATCGCCTACGGGGCGCCGTCGTTCGTGCCCAACGGCAGCGCGCTGGTGGCGCCCGCGGGCAGCGGCCTGCAGCAGCTCAACCAGGTGGCGTACGTGCCGCTGACGGGCGGCTCCATCATCTACACCTCGTCCCTGGGGGACGTCGTCGCGGTGGCCAACCGCGTCGTGGTGTCGCCGGACGGCACGCAGGTG
Source organism: Myxococcus sp. AS-1-15 (assembly GCF_020037055.1). Taxonomy (NCBI): domain Bacteria; kingdom Pseudomonadati; phylum Myxococcota; class Myxococcia; order Myxococcales; family Myxococcaceae; genus Myxococcus; species Myxococcus sp. AS-1-15. The sequence goes on from NZ_JAIQDF010000002.1 coordinate 176,138, forward strand.
GCGCTGGATGGACGCGGGGGCTCGGGCAGCGTGCGCACCTACGTGACGTCGCTGTCGAACGGGCGGCTGGGCGCGCTGCGGCGCGTGACGAGCTACGGCGGCGCGAGCGCCCAGGAGACGTGGCCCATGTGGACGGGCGTAAGCCAGGTGGGCTTCCTCTTCGCCGACTCGGCGGGCAGCGACCCGGGCATCTACCGCGCCACGGTGGCCGCGGCGCCGTCCAACTCCGTCACGCTCGCGGTGCCCAGCGCCGCCGAGCCCTCGTACGGCCCCCTGTAGTCCCCAGGGCGGGTGGCATCCGCGCCCCCAAAGGCGCGATGCTCGTGAGCATGGAGGCTTCCAGATGTCCCTCTTCGACGCCGTGCTCGCCAACGACAGCAGGTCCCTGAGCGCCCAGCTCGCCGCGGGCGCCGACCCCAACCCCTTCGATGACGAGGGGCTCACGCCGCTGATGGTCGCGGCGCGCGAGGGCCACTCGGAGCTGGTGGCGCTGCTGCTGGAGGCGGGCGGGGACCCCATCCTCACCAACGCCCTGGGCGAGACGGCCCTCGTGCTGGCCGCCACCTACGGCAACACGGACAGCGTCCGGCTGCTGTGGGACTCCGGCTCCCAGGCGGACCAGGACATGGCCCGCGCGCACCTGGCCACCGGACGGACGGGCACCACGGCGCCCACCCAACCCGAGGGGTTTCGTCACAAGCTCGCGTCGGCCAGCGCGTACGTGGCCGGCAAGCTGGGCGATGACGGCCCCACCGCGCGGCTGGAGCGGGCGCTGCGTTCGCAAAAGCAACGCAAGCCCTGAGCGCGCGTCGGCGCGGCGACAGTCGCGCCGTTCACCAGAGGCCACGCGCGCCCGGACGCTGTCACCGACCCCGCCCGCGGGACATACGGTGGTCTGGAAGTGTGAAGCGAGACCCCGCGCGTCGGGTCCTCTATGGAGCGGCCACATGGAGACCCCTGAACCGAAGCTCGTCCAGGGCGGGACGGTCCACGGACTGTTCCAGATTGCGCTGAAGGACCGCCTCTCCGCCGCCGGCTGGGAGGCGCTGCGCGAGGCGGGCCTGGACCTGTCCAAGCCCCTGCTGCCCACCTATCCGCTGTCGCAGTGGCTGTGCTGGCAGCGCATCGTGCTCGCGGATGTGTGGCCGGACCTCCCGGAGGACGAGGCGTGGCGCCAGCTGGGCCACACCGTGATGCAGGGGCTGTTGGGCACGGTGTTGGGACGGATGCTCGGCGTGGGGGTGCGCGCGCTGGGGCCCCAGTTCGTGCTGTTCCAGCTCAACCGAGGCTTTCGCGGCGCGGACAACTACGTGACGTCCCAGGTGAAGGCGAGCGCACCGGGGCGCGTGGAGCTGTGGCTCAGCGACATCAACGAGCGGCCCACCTACTACGCGGGCGTGCTGGAGTCGGTGCTCACGCTCTCCGGCGCGCGAAGTCCCCGCGTCGCCATCCTCCACCGCGAGGGCCCCTCCTGCACGTACCTGCTGGAGTGGGAGCCCTGAGCCGTCCGTGGGGCGCTTGAAACGACGAAGGCCCGGGGCTCCTTGAAGGAAGCCTCCGGGCCCTCGCTCGAAGCGCTGGCCGAGCTACTCCGGCTTGGCGCTCAGCGTGGCGCCAGGGGTGACACCGCCGGCCGGGCCACCGCGCGTCTCCATGGCGTCGGCGACCAGCTCGGTGATGTCCTTGACCTTGATGTTCTCCTCGCGGCCGGTGTCGTTGACCGCGTCGCCGAGCATGGTGGAGCAGAAGGGACACGCGACGGCGACGATGCCCGTGCCGCCCTTCTCCTTGTAGTCACCCACCTGGCCGGGCTTCTTCTTGTCCGCGGCGTCCGGGAACGGCGTCGTGGGGTCCTCCGCGTGCTTGAGCGTCAGCGCCGCCTCGTTCAACCGGTTGTGGTTGATGCGCGTGCCGATGTGCTCCTCCATCCACATGCGGCCGCCACCGGCGCCGCAGCAGAATCCCTCGCGCTTGCTGCGCTGCATCTCCACCACTTCCAGGCCGGGGATGGCCTTGAGCACTTCGCGGGGCGCGTCGTACACGCCGTTGTGCCGGCCCAGGTAGCAGGGGTCGTGGTAGGTGAGCTTCGTGTTCATCACCGCGGAGAGCTTGATGCGCTTCTCACGCAACAGCTCGTTGATGAGCTCCGTGTGATTGATGACGCGGTACTCGCCGCCGAACTCCGGGTACTCGTTCTTGATGGTGTTGAAGCAGTGCGGGCACTGGGTGATGACCGCCTTGACGCCCATCGAGTTCCACGACTCGACGTTCGTCTTCGCCATCGTCTGGTACAGGTACTCGTTGCCCATGCGGCGCGCGGAGTCGCCGTTGCACATCTCCTGCTTGGACAGCGTGGCGAAGCTCACGCCCGCCTCCCGCATGATTTTGACCAGCGAGCGGCTGACCTTCTTCTGCTTGTCGTCGTAGCTGCCCGCGCAGCCCACGAAGAACAGGTACTCGTACGGGCCGCCGTCGTCACCCCACGTGGGCAGCGCCAAATCCTCGGCCCACTCGTCGCGCCGGTCCTGGCCCAGGCCCCAGGGGTTGCCCTGGCGCTCGATGCCCTCGAACACGCGCTGGATTTCGGGCGGGAAGTCCGCCTTCACCTGCACCTGGTAGCGGCGCATGTCGATGAGGCGCGGCACGTTCTCGATGAAGACCGGACACGCCTGCTCGCACCAGCCGCAGCTGGTACAGGCCCACACCGTCTCCGACTTGAGCGCGCTGCCGACGATCTCCGGCAGCGCCTCCTTCACGTGGTTGGGGCCGTAGCCCTCCTCCACCCACTGCTCGTGGTCCCAGAGCCAGTGCTTCAGGTCCTGGTTGACGGCCTTGTGCGTGAGCGGCTTGCCCGTGATGTACGTGGGGCAGTGCGTCTGGCAGCGGCCGCACTCGGTGCAGGAGTACAGGTCCAGGCCCTGCTTCCACGTCAGGTCCGTCACCGTCGCCGCGCCGAACTCCTCCTTCTCGAGGTCGGGCGTGGACAGCTTCCCGGTGGAGTGCGTGCGCTGGAAGAAGACGTTGGGCAGGCCGGTGATGATGTGGAAGTGCTTGCCGATGGGCAGGAAGTTCAGGAACGCCAGGACGATGACCAGGTGGATCCAGAACCCCGCCACGCCCAGCACGTGCGCCGCGGTGGCGCCCAGCGGCATCATCAAGAGGCCCGTCAGGCTGGTGAACGGCTCCCACCACACCAGCGCGGACGGAGAGGCGGGCACCTGGGTGGCGCCCACCGGCACCTGCGCCGCGGCGTTCGCGGCCACCATGTGGCTGCCGCCGAACAGGAACTCGGACACCATCAGCCCGGAGATGAAGCCCAGGATGAGGTACGCCTCCCAGGACTGGGACATGCGGTCCGGCTTCACCTTCCAGCGCGTCCACACGTAGTAGCCGCAGCCCACCAGCGCGAGCGCCGCCACCACGTCCTTCACCAGCAGGTAGACGCGGTAGAGCATCCCCAGCCCGGCGTTCTCCAGCCAGAACGGGTGGCTCAAGTCGGTGAACAGCTCCAGCGCGCCCGTGGAGAAGCCCATCGCGAACATCATCAGGGTGCGCACCTGCAGCACCAGGAACGCCGCGAAGATGAGCACGTGCATCAACCCGGGCGTGAACTCCTCCGGGTCCACCATGCGCCGCTGCCCGAGTCCGAAGAACACGAGCCGCTTGATGCGCAACGGGATGTTGTCGAGCCGCCCCTCCTTCTTCATCGCGAGCAGCACGCCCACGCGACCGGACATGGTCATCACGAAGATGGGGATGGCAATGGCGAGCAAAAGGCCGGTGATGATGGGGCTCATTGGGACTCGGGGGACCTCTCAGGGGATGTTGCGGTAGGCCCGTTGCCGCGATGCGGCAAAACTTGAGTGCCCGTCAACCCTAACAGGGGTGATTCTCGAATCAAGCATCGAGCGGGCGCCGTGTCCGGGACTGAAGCACGGCGCGGTGCCCTGGGCGAGCAAGCTGGCTCGCTACACCGATTTACCAACACCCGCACTCAGCGCTCACCCGCTTGAAAACGGCCGAGTGTTGACAGGTGTGTGCTTCCATCCGGCCAGGGTCGGCCCTACCTTGTACGATGGCTCCCTAGACTGTCCGCCACCGGATTTTGCCCCAACCCGCTGGATTTGTTGGGTTCGTGGCTGGAGGGCAGGCAGGGGAGCAGCGGAGCGAGGCAGGGCCCGAAACTTTGACGTCCCAAGGGCTTTACAACGCGAAGCGACATGGTCACCATGGCTAGTAAATCGGTCAACGAGTCGTAGCCGGGTACCGCATGGGGCGGGCCCACGAGGACCGAAAAGAGGGCGTCCGTGGGGAGGCGAGCCGGAAGGCCGTTCACCCTCGTCGAGCGGAGCGCCCGTGGAGGAGCCGGACATGGTTCACGATGACACCACGTACATGGACGATGAGGGGCTGCCGTATGTGGACCTCGCGGAAGATGGCGAGTGCGAGAGCGTGACGCCCGTGGATGGCTCCGCAGGTGGCCGCAGGTGGGGCTACGCCGAGGAGTCGTGGGGTGGCTGGAACGCGGCGGAGTGACACGCGGCCCCCGCGGCTCGTGGACGCGCGGGGGCATTGCTGAGACGTCGGTCGGCTCGCGCGGTGGCCCCTTGCTGGTGGCTCCCGGGCCGGTGGGATTTCCCGGACAAGACTCGAATCGCGACGGCGTGTGTCGTGCTCCGCGTGGGGTGCGGACGGCCCCTCTTGCGTCCGGGGTGTGACTGCCGACATCCTCGACGGGCTGGCCTCACCCCCGCGAGGCGCCCCCTGAAGGTCCATGAGACTTCCGGCCTTGGCGGGCGCCGTCTGCCTGGGACGGTTCGCGGGCGGGACGGGTCGTGGGCTCGCACGGGAGCGCGGATGAAGCAGACGGCCTTGGCAGTGGAGCGGGACGCGGAGCACGGCCGGGAAGTGCTGCTGCTCGTCACGCTGGAGGCGGACGTCGACGCGCCTCGCGCCCCCGTGGCGGTGAACCTGGTGTTGGATCGCAGCGCCTCCATGCGCGGCATCCCCCTGCTCGCGGCGGTGCAGGCGGCGCAGGCGCTGGTGGAGCGCGCCAGCCCCCGTGACTACCTGGGCCTGCTCACCTTCGACGCGGAGCCGGAGCAGGTGCTGCCCGTGCGCGCGATGGACGCGCCCGCGAAGGCGGCGCTGCTCAAGGCGCTCTCCCGCCTGGAGTCCGGCGAGGGCACCGCGCTGCACGAGGCCGTGGAGCGGGGCGCGGACGCCGTGCGCCGCGTGCTCGTCCCCGGCGCGCGGCCCCAGGTGCTGATGCTCACCGACGGCGAGCCGTCCGTCGGCGTGTCGAACCTCGCCGAGTTCAAGACGCTGGGCGCCCGCGTCGTCGAGTCCGGCGTCGTCCTCCACGCGCTGGGCCTGGGGCGCCACTACCTGCCCGACATCCTGGAGGCGCTCACCAGTCCGTCCGGCACGGGCTTCGTGCACGTGGACGACCCGGAGGGCCTGCCCGACGCGGTGGGCTCGTTGTCCGCGGAGCTGTTCGGCGAGGTGGGCTCGGACGCGCGCGTGTACGTGCTGCCCTCGGGCTTCCTGGAGCTGCGCTGCCGGCACCGCTATCCCGCGCGGGTGGAGGGGGACGCGATGAGCGCGTCCTTGGGCGCGGTGTCCCAGTCCTTCCCGCGCCGCGTGCTCTTCGCGGGACGTCCGGTGTCCACCGAGTGGAGCCTGGGTGTGACGACGTCCTTCGTGGAGGGCAGCGACACGCGCCGGGGGCCCGTGTCCGTCACGCGCGTGGACACCGACAGCGACCCGGGCCGCTTCGTGCGCGCGGTGTCCGCGGAGCTGGAGCTGGTCGCCGCCGAGGCCGCCGCCTGGAAGTCGCTGGGACGCAAGCAGCAGTCCGCCGCGGAGCAGGCGCTGGAGTCCGCGGACCTGGCCCTCTACAAGCTCGCGCGGCTGGGCGCCCCCGAGGTGCCCCCGCAGCGCCACCTGGAGCGGCTGGCGGACCTGCGCCGCATCGTCGAGCGTCGCGCGGCCCAGCCCCAGGCGCTGGTGATGCGCCGCGCGCACTCGGAGGCGTCCCGCATCACCCTGAGCCGCATCGGCCCGGCGCTGCCCCTGCCCGCCCTGGCGCCCTGGAAGTCGGAGGATTGAGGCTCGGCCGCCTGCCCCTCCCGGGTGGGCCGCCCCCGTGTTGGCGCTGGAATGTGTGCCTCGTTACCTCCCTGGACCACAGCCGGGCGCGGGGAATGTCCGCCCGCCTGGGAGGTTCTGGCACGGACGTGGTCCCCGCGCCGATGCTGGCGGGCCCGTCTCGGCTGGGTTAACGGGAGGCGCATGAAGCACTCGGTGTCCAAGAGGTTCGCCCTGGTGGGCGGTATCGGTCTGTGGCTGACGGCGGCGGTGGCGCACGCGGCGCTGCCTCCGTCCGCGGTGGCCACGGGCGCGCCCGACGAGGGCGACCCGCGCATCGAGGCGGCGCTGCTGGTGGACTCCACCCAGGTGAAGCCGGGCGACACCTTCCGCGTGGGCGTGCGCTTCCGGCTGGACCCGGGCTGGCATGTCTACTGGAAGAACCCGGGCGACTCCGGTCTGGAGACGGACATCGCGTGGGACACGCCCGGCTCCACCGTGGGCGCGCTCCAGTGGCCGTTCCCGAGCACCTTCCGCACCCCGGACGGCTTCATCACCACGCACGGCTACGAGGGTGAGGTGCTCCTGTTCGCGCAGGCGCGCGCCTCCGAGCAGGCCTCGGGCTCGCTCAACCTGTCGGCCGCGGTGAACGCGCTGGTGTGCGAGGTGCACTGCATCCCCGCGGACCTGATGCTCACGCGCTCCATCCCGGTGGGGCCCGCGACGGTGGCGGACACCGAGGCCGCGCCCACGTTCGACGCGGCGAAGGCGCAGGTCCCCCGCCCGACGAAGGACACGGGGCACAGCGCGGTGCTCGCGCTGGACGCGAAGGAGCTCACCGCGGGCAAGGAGTTCACCGGCACCGTCACGCTGACGGGCGGCGCTGGCGTGCCCGCGACGGAGAAGGACTTCTTCGTCCCCGAGCGCAACCCCGGCGTGGACAAGGTCACCCTCACGCAGACGGCCCCGGGCCGCTATGCGTTGAAGGGCAAGGCGGAGCCGGACGCGCCCGAGGTCGAGCCGCGCCTCAAGGGCGTGCTGCGGCTGGGGACGAAGGCCACGGGCTATCAGGCGCTCGAGGTGGACCTGGCCCTGGCGCCCTTCGTGGCGGCGGCGCCGGGCCTGGCGCCGACGGCGGTGGCGAAGGCGCCCTCCATCAAGGACTCGCTCGCGGCGGTGAAGCCGGTGACGAGCGCCGCGCCGGCCGCGCCCCAGGAGGCGTCCATGGGGCTGGGCATGGCGCTGTTGTTCGCGTTCCTCGGCGGCGCGCTGCTCAACCTGATGCCGTGTGTGTTCCCGGTGCTGGCGCTCAAGGCCTACGGCTTCACGCGCATGGTGCGCCAGGAGCAGGGCCGGGTGGGCGCGCACGCGGCGGCGTACGCGGGCGGAATCATCGCCAGCATGCTGGTGCTCGCGGGCGCGGTGCTGGCGGTGCGCGCGGGCGGCGCGGGCGTGGGCTGGGGCTTCCAGTTCCAGGAGCCGCTCTTCGTCGCGGCGGTGAGCGCGGTGCTGGTGGCGTTCGCGCTCAACCTCTTCGGAGTCTTCAACGTGGGCCTGGACGGCACGGCGCTCGCGGGCAAGGTGGACCAGAGCCACGGGCTGATGCACAGCGCGGGCGAGGGTGTGCTCGCGGTGGTGCTGGCCACGCCCTGCTCGGCGCCGCTGCTGGGCACGGCGGTGGGCTTCGCCTTCGCGGCGGGGCCGCTGACGGTGCTCGCGGTGTTCACCGCGCTGGGCCTGGGGCTCGCGCTGCCGTTCTGCCTGCTGGTGCTGGTGCCGGGGCTCGCGCAGAAGCTGCCGAAGCCGGGCGCGTGGATGGAGCGCTTCAAGCAGGTGCTGGGCTTCGCGCTGCTGGGCACCACGGTGTGGCTGGTGTGGGTGATGGGCGGGCTGGCTGGTGTGGACGGCATGGCGCGGCTGCTCGCGTTCCTCGTGGCGGTGGGCCTGGGCACGTGGGTGTATGGCCAGTCGCAGCTGCAGGAGGGCGGCAAGCGCTGGGCGTCGCTGGGCATCGCGGCGGTGGTGCTGGTGGGCTCGGGCGTGGCGGCGCTGCGCTTCGACGAGGCGGCGGCTCCGGCGGCGAAGGCGTCCTCCACCGTGGCGATGGCGCAGCCGTGGAGCGATGAGGCGGTGGCCTCCGCGCTGGCGGCGGGGCAGCCGGTGTTCATCGACTTCACCGCGGACTGGTGTCTCACCTGCAAGTTCAACGAGCGCACGGTGCTGTCGCGCGAGGAGGTCCGCGCCGCGTTCACCGAGCACCAGGTGGCCTTCTTCGTGGCGGACTGGACGCGGCGCGACGCGCGAATCACGGCGCGGCTGGCGGACCATGGGCGCGCCGGTGTCCCCATGTACTTGGTGCTGAGCCCGAGCGCGCCGGACAAGCCGGAGGTGCTGCCGGAGCTGCTCACGGTGGACTCGGTGGTGGACTCGGTGAAGCGCGCGTCGGCGTGCTCGCCGCGTCCGGACGGCTCGAAGGTGTTGTGCGCCGCGCAGCTCCCGCGGCCTTGAGGCATCCGAAGTCATCCGCAGTCATGTGATGCAGTCCCCAACCTGGAGGAACGCCATGAAGCAGGTCTTCACCGCGCTCGCGCTCGGCTCGCTGTTCGTGGGCATGCCCGCCCTCGCGGATGCCGAGGTCGGCAAGCCCGCTCCCGCCTTCACGCTGAAGGACGAGGCCGGCAAGGAGCACTCGCTGTCGAAGTACAAGGGCAAGGTGGTGGTGCTGGAGTGGACCAACCCCGAGTGCCCCTTCGTGAAGCGCCACTACGAGGCGGACACGATGACCAAGACGCTCAAGGGCTTCGACGCCCAGAAGGTCGTGTGGCTGGCGGTGGACTCCACGGCGCACAACACGCCGGAGAAGTCCGCGGCCTGGAAGAAGACGGAGGGCTTCGCCTACCCGGTGCTCCAGGACGCGAGCGGCGCCACGGGCAAGGCGTACGGCGCCAAGACAACGCCGCACATGTACATCATCGACACCGAGGGCGTGGTCCGCTACGCGGGCGCCATCGATGATGACCCGCGCGGCAAGAACGACAAGAAGGTCAACCACGTGCAGACCGCCGTGGACGCGGTGCTCAATGGCAAGCCCGTGCCCGCGGCCACCACCACGCCCTACGGCTGCTCGGTGAAGTACAAGAGCTGAAGACGCTGGCCACCTGTGGTCCCCAGGGTCCTCTTCCCTTCGCGGGAGGAGGACCTTCGTTTTTTCTGGGCCATGCCGTCGATGTCCCCTGCAAGCGGACTCGCGCGTCTCTTCCGTCCGGAGGGAGCGAACCCATGGTGAGACGCGGACGCCTGCCGAAGCGATGCCTCGTGGCGGTGATGTTCATCCTGTGCGGGGTGCCAGGCTCGGGATGTTCAGAGCCCCCGGAGACCGTGCGGGTGGCGGAGCCTCCGGAGTCGGACGTGGTGCTGGAGGGCGACGTGGTGGAGGTGCCCCGAGGCGCGCTGTCCGAGGCGCAGTCGAAGCTGCGCGGCGAGGTCGATGGCGTGGTGGGGAATGGCGAGCGGACGTTCTACCTGGCCATCCGCCGCAGCGAGCTGTCCCAGCGCTGGTTCTGGTCGGGGATGCTGAGACACTTCTTCCCGGACGGCGCCTACTGGGGCGTTCCCCACAACCTGCGGACGTACGTGGTGACGATGCGGGAGAAGAACGGGCGGCTGTTCTTCATGAATGCCAAGGACGGCCTGCTGTTCGGGGGCAACGAGAAGCTCGACTTCCCGTTGGAGTCGTATCCCATCGTCACGGACCATGCGCCGTTCAACCGGCTGTCGGGCTCGGAGCAGTACGTGCTCATCGACCCGGCGGCGGGAGGCGACAGCATCGGCATCGTCGGAGACCGGTGGTTCGGGGGCGCGACGTTCCGGATGGAGATGAGCTTCGCCCAGCGCTTCCGACGGGCATCGGACGGCGGCGCGATGTTCGAGCAGGTCTTCCTCGGGCACCTGTCCATCCCCGAGGACCGGACCGCGTACCTCGAGTACAACGACACGCGTTGGGTGGGGACGCTGTCGCTCGCGCTGCGCAAGTACCGTGAGGGGCCCGGCTACACGCGGACGCCTCCGCCGGAGCTCCCGTACTACTTCCTCAACTCGGGGCGACTGCTGCCCGCCTCGGGCGAGGTGGAGCAGGAGGCCCTCAAGTGGAACATCCACCCCGGGATGAAGCCCATCCGCTGGTACATGACGCCCAACCTGCTGGAGCTGAAGAAGGACCCACGCTACCGCGACCTGGACCTGGTGGGCGCGCTGAAGCGGGGCATCGAGGCGTGGAACGAGGTGTTCGGCTTCCCCGTCTTCGAGGCGGTCCTGGCGGACGCGTCCGTGGACTTCGGCGAGGACGACAAGAACTTCGCCATCTTCCACCCCGTCCTCGAGCCGGCCGGGGCCTGGGCCGACGTCGCGCCCAATCCGAACACGGGCGAGCTTCGCCGGGCGCACTTCGTGTTCAACGCGGGCCTGTTCCGTGACGCCGACCTCTTCTTCTCGGATGACCCGGCGCTCCTCTCCTCCAACACGCCCGTGGAGCGTCCGCCTCGTCCCAGGCTGTCCTGGGGAGGGGAGGCGCAGGAGCGCCTCTGTGAGCTCGATACGTCCCGGATGGGCGCGCGCGGCTCGCTCGCCGCGCTGACGGACCCGGACCGCGCCGCGCTGGCCTCGATGACGAAGAAGGAGAAGATGGAGCGCCACTTCACGCACATCGTGGTGCATGAGGTGGGGCACACGCTGGGGCTGCGGCACAACCTCAACGGCTCGCGGACGTACGACGGGACGCCGGCCACGCCTCGCTCGAGCTCGGTCATGGACCACCTGCACGAGCTCGACACCCTTCACATGGTGAAGCCCGGCTCGTTCGACGTGGCGGCCGTGCGTCATCTGTATGGGTTGTCCTCGGCGCTACCCACGGACCTGTTCTGCACGTCGGGGCCGAGGGGCCGCGCTCTCGCGGAGCCGGCGTGCGCGAGCCTGGACCGCTTCGACGACCCGCTGACGCGCTACCACACGCCGGTGATGCGCGAGCTGATGGCGGACGTGCTCGCGGGCACGCCTCAATCGTTCCCGTTCATCATCTCCCGCCAGACGGTCGAGGACTACGTGCGGGGAGGCACGGAGCAGGAGCAGGTCCGGGGCTATGACCTCCTCATGGAACAGGTCCGGCCGCCGCTCCAGGTGCCCTCCGGGCAGGGCGCCGCGTATGTGGCGCGAGCCAATGCGATGGCCCTGCGCATCCTGAGGGACCTCTACCTCCTGGAACTGGACCCCTACTACTCGCCGTTCCCGAACCCGCCGCCCAGCACGCCCGCCTATACCGAGGCCCTGTTCTCGGATGTGCGTGGCATCCTCCTCGACGTCGATGGGCACAGGCCCTTCTCGCTGCGTCGGGAGATGGTGGCGGTGCTCAAGGCGCACCAGACGCTCGCGGCCTATGGGCTGCTGCTGGAGCTGCACGCCGAGCTGACCGCGCGGTTGCCGACGCTCAGCGGTGAGGCGCGATGGGGGACGCTGGAGCTGTTGGGGCGCATCGAGGCGGCGAACTCGCCCTACTTCCGCTGAGGTGGCTCCACCCGGCCCACGTCACGAGGCAACAGGAGCAGGGAGCACAGCGCTCCCGCTCCACACAGGCCCGCGGAGACCCAGAGCGCCTCGCGTGTTCCCTGGAGGAACGCGTCCCCTGTCTTGCTCGCGAGCCCACCGAGCAACGGCAACAGCGCCACCGCGAGCAGGCCCGCGATGCGCGCCACCGCGTTGTTCACGCCCGAGGCGATGCCCGCGTGTCGGTCCTCCACCGCGCCGAGCACCACCGCCGTCAGGGGCCCCACGGTGAGGCTCAATCCCAGGCCCAGCACGAGGACCCCTGGCAGCACCGTGTCCACATAGCCACCGCCACGGTGCAGCCGCGTGAGCAGCGCCATGCCGAGGCCCGCGAGCAGCGGCCCCGCCGTCATCAACGGACGCGCGCCGATGCGTCCCGCGAGCCTTCCCACCAGCGGAGACAGCGTGAGCAACAGCACGGTGATGGGCAGCAGGGATGCGCCCGCGGCGAGCGCCGAGTAGCCCAGTTGTTGCTGCAGCGCGAGGATGAGCAGGAAGCTCACGCCGCCCAGCGCGAAGTACACCGCGAGCGTGGTGAGGTTGGCGCCGGAGAACGTCCGCGAGCGGAACAGCCCGAGTGGGAGCATCGGATGTCTCGCGCGTGCCTCGATGACGAGGAACGCGGCCAGGAGCGCCACGCCAGCCACGGCGGCGAGCACGGGCGCGAGGGACCAGCCTCGCGAGGGACCTTCGATGAGCGCGTAGATGACGCCGCCCAGTCCGAGCGCGGCGGTGATGGAGCCGGCGAGGTCCAGTCTTCGGGTGTCTCGCGTGGGCCGGTCATCCGGCACGTAGCGGAGGGCCGCCCAGACGGCGAGCACGGCGATGGGGATGTTGAGGAAGAACACCCAGCGCCAGGACGCGGCATCCACCAACCAGCCACCGAGCAGCGGACCCAGGGCCGTGGTGACACCCGAGAGCCCCGCCCACGCGGCCACCGCGCGCTGTCGGTCCGCCTCGGGAAAGGAGGTGCGCAGAAGCGCGAGGCTCGCGGGCACCAACAGCGCCGCGCCCAGGCCCTGCGCCGCGCGGAAGAGGGCGAGCATCCAGGCGTTGGGGGCCAGGCCGCACAGGACGGATGTGAGCGTGAAGGCCATGAGGCCGAGCACGAAGACGCGCCGCTGTCCCCACGCGTCACCGAGCGCGCCGCCCGTGAGCACGAGCGAGCCGAGCGTGAGCAGGTAGGCATCCACGGCCCACTGGAGGCCCGCGAGGCCCGTGTTCAGCTCGCGTCCGAGCGCGGGCAGCGCGACATTGACCGCCGTGGAGTCGAGGAAGGCCATGCCACTGCCGAGCACGCTGGCCAGCAGCACCCCGCGCCCGCGCGGACTGGCGTAGGCCACGGACGTGGTGTCGGAAGGCATACGCTTCAGCGTGGGACGTGCATCGTCATCGTGCCACGGCGGGCTTCGAGGAGCCGTGAGCCTGGCTGCCCGGATGCCCAGCACATGGTGGAGCGAAGGCCCCGTGCACACCCTGTCCGCGGACAACGTGTTTCGAATGGAGACGAGCGATGGCGACCGAGTGCAAGCACATCGAGCAGGCGGGCAACCCCGAGCCGCGGACCAACGGCTGCGAGGAGTGCCTGAAGACGAATGCCCAGTGGGTCCACCTCCGCCGCTGCCTGGAGTGCGGGCACGTGGGGTGCTGCGACTCGTCGCCGAACAAGCACGCGACGAAGCACTTCCATCAGACGAAGCACCCGGTGGTGCAGTCGTTCGAGCCGGGTGAGACGTGGGTGTGGTGCTTCGAGGACCGGCTCTTCCTGGACGACAGGCCCGAGCAGGAAGAGGGCTCTCGCGTCTAGGGCGTGTCGCGGTCCTCGCGGAAGAGGCTGGCGAAGCAGCCCACAAGGAGCATCGCCAGCAGCAGCGCCGCCAGGACGCCCGAGAGGTGGAGCCAGAGGCCGGTGATGAGCTGATGCGGAGAGGGGCTCATGGTGTCGGCCCGCCTTCGGGGGCTGTCGCCACGGGGAAGGTCAGCTCGATGTCCGCGTCGCCGCCGTCGCCGCCGAGGTCTCCATCGGCGCCGAGGCTGCGCAGCCTCACCTGTCCGTCGCGCACCGTGTACTCGTAGGGGTTGTGCCACGGGTCCATCGGCAGGGCCTGGAGCGCCTGGTGCTCGACGAGCAGCCTGAGCCCTTCGGTCTCCGTGGGGAGCCGGCCTTGTGCGTCCTGGTGAAGCAGGAGCGCTCCCTGGATGGCGCTCAGGTCGATGGCCGCACGGTCGCGCCGTGAGGCCTCGGCGCAGACCTCCGATGCGACCACGAGCATCGCGAACAACACCAGCACGCCGAGCCCCGCGACCCATAGCAGCGCGAGGCCCGCCTGGCGGAGTGCTCGTGACAACGGGCGACGAGGGATGGATTCGGTCATCGCCGCCCGCGTTTCAAGCCACGTGCCGAGGTGGCCCTCCCCTCGCTCCGACCGACTCGCGTCCTTCGGTGTCTGTCATCCCGTCAAGGCCACGGGTCCGCACCGGCCGGAATGACAGCCGTGGCTCCGAGGCGCACAGGGCCCCGGAGCCACACTGTGCTCACGCGGCCACCGGCTCGATGCGTGGACGCGTGCGCGCCGCGACCGTCCTTCGCCGTCCCTTGCGCAGCACGTCCAGCGAGACCTCGTCATCCGTCGCCAGGGCCATCAGTCGCTGGAGGTCGTCCACGCTGCTCACCGGCCGTCGGTTGATGGCGAGCAGCAGGTCCTCCGGCTGGAGCCCCGCGTCATCCGCCGGTGTTCCACCCTGCACCTTGATGACCCGCACGGCCCGGGGCTGCCCCAGGTCTCGTACGTGCTCCGCGCCCAGGTTCACCGCCGCCGCCGCGATGCCCAGGAAGCGCCGCTCCACCTTGCCACGCTGGATGAGCAGACTGGCCACCCACGCCGCCGTGGTGGCGCTCACCGCGAAGCCGATGCCCTGTGCGTACGGCAGCACCAGCGTGTTGAGCCCGACCACCTCGCCCCGCGTGTTGATGAGCGGCCCGCCGGAGTTGCCCGGGTTGATGGCCGCGTCCGTCTGGAGCATGCCCTCCAGGATGACGCCGTCCGGCAGGGTGACGCTCCGGTTCACCGCGCTCACCACGCCGAGCGCCACCGACTGCTCCAACCGGAACGGATTTCCGATGGCCATCACCAGCTGGCCCACGCGCACCGTCTCCGGCGCGGCGAGCGGCAGTGTCGGGAAGTCCGTCCCCTCCGCTCGCACCACCGCCAGGTCCGTGGGCGCGTCGCCTCCCACCAGCGAGCCGCGCAGCTCCTCTCCGTTCGACAACTGCACCGTCAGCTTCCGCGAGCCGCGCATGACGACGTGGCGGTTGGTGAGCACGTAGCCATCCGGCGTGAGGAAGAGCCCCGTGCCATGGCCCCGCGCGTGCTCCACGCCCACCACCGCGGGCGAGGCGCGCGCGACGAGCGTCTCCAGGTCGTCCGAGAACTGTTGCAGGAGTTTCATCGTGTGCTCCTCGTCCTCACGAGCGCCGGCCCAGGGTGATGGGCACTTCCTTCACCTCGCCGGCTCGCAGCACGCGCGCCTGGATGGTGGTGTCCGTCTTCGCGTCGCCCAGATAGCCGAGCAGGTCCTCCACGCGGTGCAGTGACTGTCCATCCAGGCTCACCAGCACGTCGCCAATCAGCAGCCCGGCCTTCTGCGCGGGGCCCTCAGGGTCCACGGAGAGGAAGATGAGCCCTGCCTCCGTTCCGGCCGCCGCCCACTGGTGCTGCGGCAGCTTCACGGGATACGCGCCCACGCCCAGGTAGCTCCGGCGGATGCCGCCGTGCTCTCGCAGCGACGACGTCACCCGCGTCAGTGTCTCGTGCGGGATGACCACCGCGGACGTGCGAGAGAAGGCCGCGGAGAGCACTCCGATGAACTGTCCCGTCGCATCCACCAGCGCGCCCCCGGAGAAGCCGGGAGGCAGGTCCGCGTCCGTCTCGAGGTAGCGGTCCACGCGTCCGCCCGCGTGCGTGCGCCAGCCCTCGCCGTGCGCGCTCACCATGCCGAGCGTGGCCCTCGCCGTGCGCCCCGGCCGCGCCACGGTGACGACGAGGTGCCCCACCTTCACGCCGTCCAGCGGCGTGGGGGTGAGCGGATTGAGTCCGGTGGCGTCGACCTTCAGCAGCGCGACGTCGGTGCTGGCGTCCCGGCCGATGAGCTCGGCGGGGAGGGTGCGCCCGTCGCCCAGGCCGACCTGGAGGTGGCTGCCGTGCTCGGCGACCTGGCTGGTGGTGAGGATGAGCCCGTCGGCGCTCCAGACGATGCCGGTGGCGCAGCGACGACGGCGGGCGTCCACGCGGACGACGCTCCGCGCGGTGCGCTCCACCACGGAGGCGAGGGATTGGGAGAGGGAGGAGAGGTCGGTGGACATGGCGTGTTCCTTTCGAGGCGGAAGGTAAAAGCCTCGAAGGCGCGCCACATCGGCGGACCGGGCAGGGAGGGGACCTGCCTGTTCGGGGAGGTCACCCCTCCTTTCGGAGGAGTGAGACCCGGCGCCCTCACCTCAGGGAGAGGGCGCCGACACCGTCAGCCATCCGGAGTTCGTCTTCGCGGAGATCGGCGCGGGGACGCCGATGTGGATGGGCTCGAACTCCTCTTCGCCGGGGGTGAGCATGGGGGGCAGGTTCACCACGCCGCTGGTGGGGCTGACCACGTGGAGCGGGTACGTCAACCCACGAAAGGTGACCACGCTGTTCCTCACGAAGTTCTTTCCGTAGAGGAGGACGGTGATGGGCTCGGACGAGCCCGCGGGGACGCTTTGGGGCTCCACGGTGGTCAGCTCGGGGGCGGGGATATTGAACCCGAGCTGCGGGGACCTGGCGCCATGCGGGTACTGGGGCGAGGCGGTCAGCGCTTCGAGATAGAGGCCCTCGCGCTCCTCCAGGAAGGAGGGAGGGAGGGTCGCCCGCAGCTCGGTGCTGCTCGTCACCTGGGTGGCGAGCGTCCGCCGCGTCATCACCAGGAGGCTGCCCGTGCTGAAGTCCACGCCTCGCACGCGAACGGTGAGGGTGCCGTCCTCATGGTCCGTCACCGCGATTTCTTCCAGGGTGATGGGCGGGAGGGTCTCCTCCTTCGGAGCCGCCCCCGCGTCCGGAGGAGCGCTCTGGAGGCCCGTGCCGCAAGCACAGAGCAGCCCGGTGAGTGTCGCCATCGTTCCCAGCCGCATCCGTGCTCCCTTCACAGCCCGCGTCACGGCATCACCCCGGAGCCGTGCTTCTTGCGCAACGGCGCTCAGGGCGTCTCGGCCGACGGTGCCCGGGCGAGCTGCTCGAGCTGGAAGTCCGCCACGTCGTACGTGGGATGGTGGAAGGCGTGCGTGGCCAGGGCGGCCTCGAAGTGCCGTCGGGCCAGCGTGGGGTCGACGACGCCTGCCTTGCCTGGGAGTCGACCCGCGAGCGCGGCCTCGCCCAGGTAGTAGTGGAGCTGGATGCGACGCAGGCGTACGCCGTGGTCTGTCGCCTCCTCCGCGTCCGGGTTGGCGCCGAAGGTCGGGGCCTCGCCCGTGAGATGGCGCGCCAGGGGGAGCGGCCAGTCCTCGCCGGGGTGCGTGGCGGTGAAGGACTTCAGCGCGGAGGCGTCCCGGGTGCCCGGCGCCGTGAGGTGGCGGAGCAGATGGGCCATGGCGTCCTCCGGGTTCTTCTCCACCAGTGTGTCGAGCGCCGTGGTCGCGCGTGATGGGCCATCGGGCAACTCAGTGACTGCCGCGACGTAGATGCGGGTGGCGCCGATGGACGTGCCCTCGCGGGCGAGCGGCTCCAGGGTGTCCGCCGCGTCCTTCGCGCGGCCCAGGGCAAGCAGGGCGCGGCCGAGCAGCAGGCGGGACTCGAGGTCTCTCGGCATGCGCTCGACGATGGGCGCGAGCAGGTCCACCACCGGCTGGGGCTTGCCTTGCAGCAACAGTCCCCGGGCGAGCCCGACGCTGTAGAAGGCTTCCTTGATGTCGGAGCTCGGCGTGGCCGCGTGGTCCTCGCGCCAGGCGAGGACGCTGTCGAGCGCGGCCCGGTAGCCCTTCTCCGTCAGCGCGCCGTCACGCAGGAGCCGACCCAGCATGCCCCAGCGCCGCTGGATGATGTCCATGTTCCAGTCGACCCAGTCCTTGGGTTGCTTCACGACGAGCGCGTCCAGCACGGCGCGCGTGTTCGCCGGCTGGTCGAGCATCATCATCGGCAGCAGGGTCTCCTGGAGCACCGCCTGCGAGAGGCGCAGGGCGTCCAGTGACAGGGCCTCGGGTCGCTTCGCGTCGCCGGCGGCGTACTCCATGGGCCAGAACGACGAGGGCAGGGACAGCAGTGTCTCGAAGGCGCTCAGCTTCACCGTGAGCTTGCCCGCGTCCACCGTGGCGTCACCCCAGAGCAGCAGGTTCACCTTCGCCTCGCGGGCGAGCCCGGGCGCCTGTTCGAGCGAGGCCGGCACCGCCACGGTGGGGCGCACCACGTCGATGGGCGTGTTCCGGCTCAGCTCGGTCAGCGCGGTGAGGAGTCGTGCTTCCTGGGCTCGGGCCTCCTCGGCTGCCTCGGGGGTGGTGGGGCGCAGGGAGAGGAAGCCGACGACGTAGCGAGGCTCGCCCGGCTTGGACTCGGGGAGGGGCTTGGGCGACGTGGCGCAGGCGGTGACGAGGACCGCCAGCGTGAGGACTCGGAGCGGGGAGGGGAGGTTCATGTCGGGACGCAGGCGGCGGGATGGATGGCGAAGACCGGGGAAGGGCAGCGCCGACGCCTGCTCGGGGACTCATGCGCCGTGCTCGGAGCGCACGGTGTGAGGGACGGTAGCATGATGAGGACCACGGACCGTTCGCGAGGTGCGGGTCGTCCCCGTGGGCCGAGGAACAGCGCGTGGTCGACGGTGATGTGTCAGGCGCGCACGAGCAGCGCGCCTCCCGGACCGAAGCCGAGGGTGAGGCACAGGATGCGACGATGACTCGCGAGACGGGCGTCGCCGCGCGCGGCCTCCGCCGCGAGCTCCGCGTCGTTGAGCACGAGCACCTCTCCGCTTCCTGGCAGTCGCGCCTCCGCCAGGATGTCGGCCACGAGCGTCGCGTGTCCCTCCCAGCCGTAGGTGCAGCCGCCCGGAACGAGTCCCTCATCGAGAGGACACGGGAGCGCGAGGCACAGTGCGTCCAGCGAGGCGTCTGGGGCCAGGGCGCGCAGCGCTCCCGCGAGGAAGCGCACCGCCGCGATGATGTGGTGCCCGTCCTCGGGGCGAGGCATGCCGATGAAGAGCCGAGGCAGCATCGTGGTGTCCCGCTCGAAGACCTGGAGGGTCTGGGGGCTCGCGCACTTGAGGCTCGTCTGGCCCACGTCGAGGCACAGCGCTTCGTGTGCGGAGCCTGAGGACGTCAGCAACCCGAGGCCCGCATGCACGGGTGCGAAGCGCGGGGACGCGGCGAGGACCACGGGACGGCCGAGCTTCGTCGTCGCGGCCGTGAGGGCCAGCTCGAAACCCTGGAGGCACGCGAGTCCGCCACTGAGCCACACCGCGTCCACCTTGTGCCAATGGACCAGGGACTCCAGCGCGCTCGCGAGCGCGGGCATCAGGCGTGTCGCCAGCGCGTGCTCGGGGACTCCGGCGTTCCGGTCTGCCTCGACACGCGGCGTGCTGAGCAGCTCCCACAGTTCGTGGCCGAGCACCGGGAGGTTCCACACCTCCAGCGGAGTCACTCCGGGGGCGTGATATCGGCGTGGGCGCCAGCCTTGCTTCGGTGCGCTCATGCGACGAGGGCGGCGATGCGCTCGGCGGCTTCCTTCGCGCCGTCGCGCGCCTGGTAGGCCTTGGAGATGGCGGACACCTTCGCGCGCAGGGGCGTCCCCGCATCGAGGAGCTGACGGAGCGCGGCGCGGCACTCCTCCACGCTCAAGGTGTCGGGCGACAGCGCGAGGCCCGCGCCAGACTTCTGGAGGAAGTGGGCCTGGATGGGCTGGTCATTGCAGACAGGCAGCAGCAACAGGGGCACGCCCGCGGTGAGCGCTTCCATCACGGAGTTCGCGCCGCCGTGCGAGACGAAGGCGGAGGCGCGTGGGAGGAGCTGACGTTGAGGTGTGTAGGGCACCGCCACCACGTCACCGGGCAGCGAGCGTGCGAAGTCCGTGTCGGCCAGCTCTCCGGCGCTGAGGACCAGGGTGACGCCGAGGGGCGCGGCGGCCTCGGCGATGGTGCGGAACAACGTGGGCTGCCACGAAATCTGGCTGCCGAAGGACACGTACACCACGGGCCTCGTGCCCAATCGCTCCCAGGGGAAGTCCACCTCGTCGCCTCGGGGCTCGGGTGGAGTCGACGGACCGACCAGCTGTGTGGCTGGGGGCAGGCCCGCGTCGGGTCCCAGGAAGTCCTCGGTGGCGAAGATGATGTTGAGGCGCGGCGAGAGGCACTCGCAGTTGCGGAAGCGCGCGTCGAAGCCGTGCTGGGCGAAGAGCGCGGCGCGCTCGGACGCGAGGGCTCGCACGTTGCGGCGCAGCCCGTAGTCCTCCATGGGTTCGAGCAGGGAGAGCGCGGAGGAGACTCCGGCCCAGGGAATGCCTTCGCGATGCGCGGCGAGCACCGCCGCGTACTGCATTCCATCGAGGGCCATGACGTCCGGACGGAAGGCCCGGACGACGGCGCTCACGGGCTCGAGCAGCGTGGGCACCGCGTCCAGCAGCAGTCCGCGAATCCACCTCCCGAGCGTGGCTTCGTCGCGCACCAGTCGCGCCAGGGCCTCGCCTCCGGTCTCGATGCCGGGGGCTTCGTGCGCGGCGGCGGGAAGGTGGAGCACCTCCACGCCGAGCGTGGAGAGCTGGGGTGACGGCTCGGGGATGCAGAGCCATCCCACGGTGTGTCCCAGGCGGCGCAGCCACTGCGCGACGCCCATCATCGGGTTGATGTGGCCCTTCTCGGGGGAGGTGGCGATCAGGATTCGGGACATGGGCGGAGTCGCACGGCGTGCGCGTGGAGCATGGCGAGGGAGCACAGGCGCATCAACAGGCGGTCCACGACGCTCGCCTCCGGCGCCTCGGGTTCCAGGCGGATGTAGCGCTCCAGGAGCGAGAGCGGAGCCCCCGGGAGGATGACTCCGAGGGGCTCCATGTGCGCGGGGGACAGCCACTCACGATAGAGCTCGAGCCAGCGGGCTCGCACGGGGCTGGAGAGCGCGGTGTGTCCGTAGCGGGGCGTCTTGCGAGCGAGGCGGACTTCATCGGGGACGAGCCCACGGACCGCGTGACGGAAGAGCCACTTGCCCACACCCTCTCGCCGGAGTGAGGACTCGGGGAGCGCGAGCGCCACGTCCGCGCATCGCGTGTCGAGATAGGGCGTGTGCACGGTGATGCCGTGGGCCCGGGCACCGCGCAGCTCGGGGGGCAACACCAGCTCACGGAGGACCCAGGCCGCGTAACGGACCTCTTCGGAGGCGGAGGTTTCCGTGACGGACCAGGGTGCCGTCCCCAAGTTGTCCACAGCGCCGCGACGCCTCGTTCCCGTGTGTCGACCGTCTTCCTGGGCACGCGCCGGAGGCGGGGAGAACACGCGGGGACTGTCCTTCTGTGATTCGTCGTCGGTTCGGGGGTGGCGATGTTCTTCCACTCCGCCAGGCGGGGCCGCGCCAAGGCTGCTCATCTGTGACTTATCCACAGAGGCGCGAACGAGCCGTCGGTCCTCCGCTACGCTGGCCGCACCGGGCGCGGGCGCGCGCGAGGTGCCCGTCCGCAAGTTGTCCACAGAGGGGCGAAGGACCGTTTGAACGAGTCGTCGGTCCTCCTCGATGCGCGCCATGGCCGCCGCGAGCGCGCTGGGATTGCCCATCAGCACCTCGTCCGCGCCGGCGCCGCTCAGCATCACCGAGGCGCCGTGTCGTCGCGCCTCCGCGTAGAACGCGAAGCTCGCGATGGCTCGGGCGTTGAGGATGGGGCTCTCAGTGGCGAGGACGGCTTGCTCGAACAACTCGGGCAGCACGGCGTCCGGGATGGGCACGTCCACATGCTCCACTCCCGCGAGCCGGGCCACCGTGCGCGCGTTGCGGCGCTCCGTCTCATCGGCGAAGTGGACGTCCATGCTCCAGGCGCGAACCTGGCCCGGCGCGAGACGTGCCGCGAGCATGCACAGCACCGCGCTGTCCACGCCGCCGCTCAGGCTGACGTCCCGTGCCCCTTCACGCAGTCTCACTGCGACGGCGTCGGAGCATGCCGAAAGGAGCGTCCCGGCGAGCTCGTCGTCACCGTGAGCAACGGGAGGGGCCGGTCCGTCCTCTTGTTGGTGGGCCGTGCGATGCGCGCGGGCCTGTCCGTCATCCTGCCGGTGGGCCTCGCGATGCGTGGCGATGCGCGCGTGTCCCTCCTCAGGTCGGTGGGCCGCGTGATGCGTGGCGATGCGGGCCTGTCCGTCAATGCGTGGCGATGCGCGCGTGTCCCTCCTCAGGTCGGTGGGCCGCGTGATGCGTGGCGATGCGGGCCTGTCCGTCATTCTGTCGCTGGGCCTCGCGATGCGTGGCGATGCTCGCGAGCCCTTCCTCAGGCTGGTGGGCCTCATGATGCGTGGCGACGCGAGCCTGTCCGTCCTCAGGGTGGGCCTCGCGATGCGTGGTGAACCGGGGTGGCCCCTCCCTTGTCGCGCGTTCATCGTCATCCCGTCGGAGAAGAACCCGATGAACGCGTGGCAGCGGCGGAGCCACACGGTGGACCCCCTCGAACAGGCTCTGGTGCGGCATGAGCGCGTGGTTCAGGAACGCAGCGACGGCGTCGGGGTCCAGCCCTCCTTCATCGCGCCGAGGCGCATCTTGGGTGCCCACCTCGGATTCCTGCCCTCCGAGCTCGTCACGAGGCTGACCCGTGGCGTCCGCACGCCGCCGTGCGAGCAACCTCCACACGGACGCCTCCGTGCTCTCGGACGTGGCCTGGTAGGAGGGCAGGATGGCGAGCGGGCCGCTCGGGTCGCCGGGGGACGCGGACACGCTGGGACTGTCGCAAGCCGCGGGGCTGGCCGGCAACCCCGCTATAGTCCCCTCCGTGCGTTACGAGCTGCACGACGGTCGAATCCTCACCTGGTCCCTGGAGACGCACGTCGTCACCCACTGCAACCTGCGCTGCGTGCAGTGCTGCCCCATGTCTCCGCACCTGCCCGCGTGGGCGGTGGACCCGGCCACCCTCGGCGCCGACCTCACCCGCCTCGCGCGAGTGCTCAAGCCCAGCGTCTTCAAGCTCACCGGCGGCGAGCCCTTCCTCCACCCCGACCTCGCAGGCGTCCTCGACGCCGCGCGCGCCTCCGGCATCTCCGAGCAGCTCTCCGTCACCACCAACGGCTTGCTCGCCCAGAGCGCACCGGACGCCGTCTACGAGCGCCTGGACCGGATGACCCTGTCCGTCTACTCCTCGGCCCCGCTCACGGACGCGTCCCTGGCCCGCATCACCGAGCGCTGCGAGCGTCACCGCGTCCACCTCACCGTGAAGCGCATCGACGCCTTCCAGCAAATCACCCCGGACGCACCCCTCGCGACCGACGCCGAGGTCCGCGAGGTCCACGCGCGCTGCTGGCTCAAGGTCCGCTGCCACCTGGTCCACCAGGGCCGCTTCTACTCGTGCACCCGTCCGCCCCACGTGGCCACCGTGCTCGGCCCCGCGTATCCGCAGATGCCCGCGCTCGGCGAGGTGGACGGCGTGCGCCTGGACTCCCCGGACCTGCTGGAGCGCATGCTCGGCCTGCTGGAGCGGGACACGCCCCTGGCCACCTGTCGCTACTGCCTGGGCGCCAGCGGCCCGTGGATGCCCCACGCGCAGCTTCCTCGCGCGAGGCCCACGGGCGCCCCGGCCTGAGAGCTACTTGCCCGACTTCGGCAGCGTGCTCTGCATCGTCGTCGGGTAGCGCGCGCCCACGGCGACCCCCGGAGGCGCGACGGCGTCGATGTCCTTCAAGTCCTTCTCCGAGAGCTTCACCGCGAGCGCCCCCAGGTTCTCGTCCAGGTACTTGCGGCGCTTGGTGCCCGGGATGGGGACCAGGTCCTGCCCCTGGGCCAGCACCCACGCGAGCGCGAGCTGCGCCGGTGAGCACCCCTTCTGCTTCGCCAGCGCCTCCACCTTCGTCACCAGCTCCAGGTTGCGCGTGAAGTTCTCCCCCTGGAAGCGCGGCGAGTTGCGGCGGTAGTCATCCGCGGCCAGGTCCTCGAAGCGCTTGAGCTGCCCCGTGAGGAAGCCGCGCCCCAGCGGGCTGTACGGCACGAAGCCGATGCCCAGCTCGCGGCACGCCTGCAGCACGCCGTCCTCCGGCTCGCGGCTCCACAGCGAGTACTCGCTCTGCAGCGCGGTGATGGGGTGCACCTTCGACGCGCGCCGCAGCGTGTCCGCGTCCACCTCCGACAGGCCCAGGTGCCGCACCTTGCCCTCGCGCACCAACTGCGCCATCGCGCCCACCGTGTCCTCGATGGGCGTCGTCGCGTCCAGGCGGTGCAGGTAGTACAGGTCGATGACCTCCACGCCCAGCCGGCGCAGGCTGGCCTCGCACGCCTGCTTCACGTACTCGGGCTTGCCGTTGATGCCGCGGGCCTGCGGATTGTTCGGGTCGCGGACGATTCCGAACTTGGTCGCCAGCACCACCTTCGCGCGGTGGGGCTTGAGCACCCGGCCCACCAGCTCCTCGTTGCTGCCGGAGCCGTACATGTCCGCGGTGTCGAAGAAGGTGACGCCCCTGTCCAGCGCGTGCAGCAGCGTGGCCTCCGACTCCGCGTCGTCCCGGCCCGCGTAGAAGTCCGACATCCCCATGCAGCCCAGGCCCAGGGCCGACACCTTCAGGCCCTGCTTGCCGAGTGTCCGTGTCTCCATGTCGACATCCCTCCCGCCAGCGCGGCGTCCCGTGAGTCCAAGGGGGCCTTTACTGCGGCTGGGACGCCGACACGTCAACAGGAACGACACGCTCCCGTGGCAGGTCCACGGTGAAGATGGAGCCTCGGCCCTGCTCGCTCTCCACGCGCACCCGTCCCCCCATGGCCTCCACCAGCGTCCGCGTGATGTAGAGCCCCAGGCCCAGGCCGCCGTAGTGCCGCTCCGACACGGCGCGCTCGAAGCGGCCGAACAGCCGGGGCAGGTGCTCGGGCGCGATGCCGATGCCCTGGTCGCGCACCTTGAGGCGCGCGCGGCTGGGGCCTTGTTCCAGACTCAACACGATGGGCTTGCCCGCGCCGTACTTCACCGCGTTGTCGATGAGGTTGGTGACCACCTGCTCCAGCCGCAGCCGGTCCCAGCGGCCCACGAGCCCCGCCTCGCCGCCCTCCACCTGGAGCGAGGAGCCGGACCTGGCCGCATGGGCCTCGTACCGTGACGCCACCTCGTGGATGAGCGCGCCCAGGTCCACGTCCTCCAGCTCCAGCGCCAGCCTGCCCGCGGCGATGCGCGACACGTCGAGCAAGTCGCCCACCAGCTCCGCCAGCTTCTTCACCTGCCGGGCCCCGGTGTCCACGTAGCCCTTCACCACGGCGTAGGGGATGTTGTCCGGGTGCCGCTCCAGCTCGCGCGAGAGCGCCTGGAGCTTGAGGCTCAGCGGCGTCAGCGGCGTCTTCAGCTCGTGGCTCGCGATGGAGAGGAACTCGTCGCGCAGGCGGATGGCCTCCTGGGCCTCGCGGTACAGCCGCGCGTTCTCCATGGAGAGCGCGGCGCGGTAGGCCAGCTCCAGCCCGAAGGCGAGGTCCGCCTGCGTGTAGCGGCGGTTGGAGAACGAGGTGAAGAAGCTGAACACGCCCATGGTGTGGCCACGCACCACCAGCGGCACGGCGATGAACGAGCGCAGCCCCGTGGCCAGCATCACCCGGGCGTGGTTCTCGTTGTGCGCGCTGCGCTTGATGTGCGCGGGCGTCATCTCCTCCAGGAGGATGGCCTCGCCTCGCAGCAGCGCGGCGGTGGGCGGGTGGCGCGGGTTGCCCTCGGGCATGAGGTTGAAGTGGAGGACCTCCGCGGCGACGGGGGCGTCCTCGGGCCGGGCGTGGGCGACCTCCAGGCGGCGGAAGGTGCCGTCGGGCTGGGCCAGGTCCACGAAGCACCAGTCCGCGAGCGCGGGCACCACCAGCCGCGCCAGGTTGCGCATGGTGCCCTCGTAGTCGAGCGACGAGGCGAGCACGGTGCTGACCTCGGCGAGCACGCGGGTGCGGAACTCGGCCTGGCGCAGCTCGGTGGCCAGGGCCTCGGCGCGCTGGCGGGCGTGCACCAGGTCGGTGACGTCGAAGCCGAAGCCGGCGATGCCGTCCACCTGGCCCTGGGCATCGCGCGTGGGCTGGTAGACGAGGTTGTGGAAGGTCTCCTTCTCCATGCCGTCGGCCTGGAGGAAGCGCAGCGGGACGGCGCCGCTCACGAAGGGCTCGCCCGTGGCGTAGACGCGGTCCAGCACGTCGCGCGCGTCCTCCTCGCCCACCTTCACCACGCCCTCCTGGAAGGGCTTGCCCAGGGTGTCGCGGTTCTTGAGCATCGAGCTGTTGCGGGCGTTGGAGAAGTCGAAGTCGTGCGAGGCGCCGCGCAGGAAGAAGATCTGCGCGGGGGCCTGCATGAAGATGGTGTGCAGGCGTGTCCTGGCGGCCTCGGACGCGGCGCGGGCCTGGTGCTCGCGCTCGAGCAGGCTGGCGCGCTCCTCCAGCGCGCGGCTGAGCGACACGTTGAGCTTGGTGATGAAGATGGCGAGCAGGGCGAAGATGCCCAGGGCGAGCACGTCCGCGGAGCGCATCTGGAGGGTGAGCCGTGGCGGCAGGAAGAAGTGGTCCACGGCGATGAGCGACAGCGTCGTCACCAGGAGGGAGGGGCCCCAGCCGCCCCACCAGCCGGCGACCATGACGGCGCCGTAGAAGAAGAGGAAGGGGCTGTTGGACATCAGCGGCCACAGCTCCCGTTGGAGCAGCAGCGCGAAGCAGAAGAAGAGCAGCGCGACGCCGTAGCGGCCGAGCCAGGAGCGCTGCAGCCAGCTCCAGGCCTTCCTGGGGTCGGGAGACAGCGGGGCCAGGGCGCGCATGGCGCCGGACGGACGCGTGGGTTCCAGATGCGAGACGGGCGTGGGCAAGGCGAGAGGCCTCCTCACGACGGGGTGACACCGTGGGCGCTCGATGGGGAAGCGCTCGCGGTGAGAGGCAGGGCTCGCATGATGGTACGACTGGCGGGGTGTCCGCTCCCCTAGATGATGCAAGTGATTGAATGAACACGCTCGGTGCTCCGCCGAGGTGCCTCCCGTACGAACGTGTTCAATGGACGGCGGCATTCCAGTCGGACGGGGCGCCGTTGACCCGGAGTTGTCTGACGCTGGCGATGAAGACTTTCAGGTGTGTTGTTTGTGTATGGCGCGGCGGCGCATGAGTCAGAGAGGATTCATGGGGGCATTCAGCATGGCGCGCATCCGACGAAGGTCCAGGTCGTCTGTCCTGTCCATGCGCTGGAAGGAGTCCTGGGGCAGGGTATGTACTGCCAGGTGGGTGACGCGCCGCCAATGACCCTAGACCGCGTCGAACGCCGCTCCCGTGACGCCTGCGCGCTCCATCGCCACCTTGATGTCCTCGGAGACGATGAGCACTTCGGACCAACCCCAGGGGCGGAACACCTTGACGCCGCCAACCTTCGTGGGGTCAATCCTCATCCCATGGACGCTTCGGTACATGCCGAGCTTGTCCGGGCGCTCATCCTCCTCCGTCCAGTACGACACCTCTCTGGAGGCCTTGTCGTCGATGCACCTGACCAGGGAGGTCGCCACGAGAATGAGGTACTGCTCGGGGCAACCCTCGATGTCCACGGGTATCAGTTGGACATCGGCGCGGGCCCGCTCCGCGAAGAGGGTGGCGACCCGAACGTGGACGACCGGAGTCATGGCCGCGCCCGCGGTGCTGAACTCCAGCCGCCTCCCGGGCTCGTCGATGGGAATCACCAGGCGGCCAGGGACGTGGGCAGGCCGTCCTGACGTGAACTCCTTCCAGTTCTCCAACGCGTTGCCCTGCTCGTCGAGCGGCTCGTCCAAGGACCATTGCCCGCCCAGCATCTGTGGCCTGAGTCGGAAGTACCGCGACGGATTCACCATGGTGGTCTACTCGAGGGCCCTACTTGCTTCGCGTCAAGAGCCCGTGGAGCTCCGAGCCCGGGGTCTGAACTTCCTTGGCAAGGCGGCGCAGCTCGACCGTGAGGGCTTGTCGGCAAGCAACCACCGTGCGGCAGGTTCCCATCGCTCCTGAAAGGCGCACGAAAATCGTATCATGGTACTCCTGTGGATGCGGCCCTTTGTGCCCCCTGACCTCGACGATGTTCTCAGGGTCCTTCAGCTCCATCCCGGCCTTCTTGAAGAGCTTCCGGAATGCGGGTGTCCAGGGGCCACCTCTCGCCTTCGAGATGTCGTTCTTGTTCGTGGCGATGTGGTGGCGCTCTCCGACGTCGCTGCCCATGCCACGCCCCGCCATGGCGAGGGCATTGGGTGCGAGGGCGATGGTGAAGCCCTCCGCCGAGACTGCGACGCTCCGCACGCCGCCCACCGCGGCGAACGAAATGCCCGCCTGAGACTCCACGGCAAGCGCGGCCTGGGCTGAGCCCGGCAGCCCTCCGGCCTTCGCCGCCAACCCCGCGGTATTGCCGACAGCGGCGGTGGCCAGCATCACGAAGACGCGTGCCGCGTTCTCCCCGAGCACCTCCCCATATGCTTCACTCGCCGCGCTGAGCTGCGCGTAGGTCGTGGCCCGCTCCACCTCACGCACCAAGGTCAACCACCCGTCCAGCAGGCGCCACACGGTGTCCACGCCCAAGTAGGCAATGGCCAGGGCTGTCAGCGTCGCGGCGGCTCCCTTTGAGAAGGGCTCGGGTAGTGCCCAGAGCATGAGGTACATCGTCGCGCCGGCCGTGACGGTGGACATGACCGCGACGGGGTCCACCATGTCCTCCAGTGCTTCGGTGGTCTCATCCCAGACCGAGTCCATCGCGATGGCAAAAGCCCAGGTGAACTTGCCATCACTGGCCAGCAGAGGGCCCTCATCCAGCAAGCGCAAGCAGTCGCCGGGCCTGCTCTTTCGCTCGCACCACTGGCCATAGGCGTGCGTCAACTCCTCGTCCGCGTATGACTCCAACAGATGGGGGCTGTCCTCCTCTCCACGCTGGAGCGTCAATCGAGGGGGACCGCTCTCATAACCATAGACCCCGCTGCGAGACGGAACGCCGAAGAGGGCTCGGGCCTGCTGCATGGGGTTTCGCGAGGGGCGCACGTCCCGCGCCAGCTCCGTGATGGCTTCTTCGTACTCGTCGTCGTCGAGCTCGGCTTCCTCCACCGCCGCGCCTGGCTCCTCGCGCGGAGTGATGACGAAGGAGTCACGTCCTGCCTCCAGCCGCACGACTCGCGTTGTCGAGCAGCCCGTGATGGCGGTCAGCGCGAGCAACAGCGCCGCCCATCGAAGAGACGTGAGGTGTTCCCTCGGCATGGAACTCCGCCACGACGATGGACTGGAGCGCCGAACAGGCTGAGGCACGGATGGGTCATCGCACTCCACCTCGCCGTCCCAGGCTTGCTGCGTGGAAGGATGGCTCGTGGTGGCGCAACCCAGCCAGGGCACAACCCACCTCAGCCAATGGGTTCGATGGAGGGGCATGGGCCACAACATCTAACAGCTCAGCCTGTCATGCGGGTGCGGCAGGTAGCTCCGCCCGGGGTGTCTGTTTTGACTGTCGTGCCGTGACGACTACGGAAGCCGCGAGCGGAAGGGCAGGGGCTTGGTGCCCGAGGACAGGGACTCGGCGCTCACTGCACGCACTTCAATCCGCGGGGCCTCGCGCCAGCCGAGGTTGCGCAGGGCGGCGGAGAGGCGCTCGCACAGCGCGGGCACGTCCTGCGCTCGCGCGTCGGCCAGCTCCAGCTCGAAGCGCGTGCCCTCCACCTGCGTCAGTCGGAAGGCGCGCAGCGCGTGGTGCTTGAACACCCACGCCAGCGCCCACGCGTCCACCCGCCGACCCGTGGGCGTCGTGAAGTGACAGGCACCCCGTCCTCCGAAGCCCTCCAGCGTCCAGCCGTGGAAGCCGCAGGCACACGCATCCCGTTGCACGAAGCCCGAATCCCCAGGGCGATAGCGCAGCAGCGGCAACACGCTGGGCCGCAGCCGCGTCACCACGACCTCGTCCTTCCCCGGCTCCAGCCACACATCCGGCGCGAGGACGTGGAAGCGCCCCACGCCCCGCAGGCACTCCCACGCCAGCGGACCTGTCTCCGTGGAGGCGTAGTAGTTGAGCACCGGCGCCGGCACCCCGCGCGCCAGCGCCTCGCGCGTGTCCTCGGGCAGGTGCTGCGCCGATGTAAGCACCAGCGCGGGCGTGGGCACCTCGCGCTGCTCCGCCAACCAACGCAATCCCTCCGGGTCCGAGAAGAGGACCGTCGGCCGCACCCGACACAGCCGCGCTCTCGCATCCTCCCGCAGCACCGAGATTCGATGCAGCGCCCCCTCCTCGAGGAGGCGCAGCCGCACCGAGTACTCCAGCCCTCCAGGCAGCGCGTCGAGCAACACCACGCGCGGACGCGGCGGCAACACCGCGCCCGCTCGCTCCAGCCAGAAGCGCAGCACCGCCCACATGTGCAGGCAGTCCCGCCTGTCCCGCACTACCTTCACGGGCTCGCCCGTGGAGCCGGAGCTGCGCACCACCACGCCCTCGTCCGCTGGCTCCAGCGGTCGCGGCACCTCGTCCCAGTGCCTGGCGAGCACCTCGCGCTCCAGCAGGGGGAAGTGCTCCAGGTCCGCGAGCGTCTGCAAATCCCCCGGATGCAACCCGGCCTCCCGCAGTCGCCGCGTGTAGTACGGCGAGGCGAGCAGCGTGTCCCGCAGCGCACCCAGGCGCGACTCCAATGCCGCGCGCGCCTCGGCTTCATCCTCGAGCGACGCGAAGTGCGACAGCTCGCGGGCGATTGCCTTCGCCCAGGGCACATGGGGCCGCTGAGAGGCGGTGTCCCGACGGATGTTCGCGCGAGGCGCCACGCGCGCGTCCGACGGGAGACCCAACGTCACTCGCGCCACCCTCGCGCGTCCGTCGCCCGCTGGGCCGCCTCCTGGAGTTCCTTCGCGCGCCGGTCCGCTTCCTTCTTCCTCGCCTGCTCCGCCCGCTCCATCTCCCGGAGCGCGGTGCGGTAGTCGAGCTGGTTGCGCCGCGCGGCGGACTCCTTCGGCGACTCGTCCTTCACCTGGCCGTCCACCGCGTGCACCCACTTGCGCAGGAACTCCTCCTGGCGGAACGCGTTCGAGCGAATCATCTCCGCCGTCAGCGGCTCCACCTCCAGGAAGAACCCGCGCAGGAGCCTGGACGTGTCGACGTTCTTGCGCAGCGACGCCACCGTGTCCGCCCGCAGCGAGGACGACGTCAGCGCGTACGCGAGCATCACCACCTGCTCCCGGAAGAGCGCGCCCTGCTTCGCGCGCCGCTCCAGGTCCTCCCAGTCCGCGCGCGACGGCGGTCTCAGGCCCGCGAGCCGGAACGTGTCGCAGACGATGGCCATCGCCAGGTCGTGCGGGTACGGCGACACGATGGGCGCCGCGGTGAGCTGCTTCTGGATGTCCTTGACGTCGAAGACCATCACTTCTCCAGCAGGGCCTGGGACAGGGCCGCGGCGGCCTGGCCGAAGTCCGACAGCCATTTCACCACCACCAGGCGGAAGTTGCGCTCCTTCAACACCGGCCCGAGCACCTGCCGCGCGCGCAGGTCCTCCCCCAACGCGAGGAACGCCACGAGCAGCCGCGAGCGCCTCGTCGCGCGCACCAGCGCCTCCATCGCCCCCTTCGCCGTCACGTTCGCCAGGAAGTCGCTGTCGGAGATGATGACCCGCAGCGCGTCCGGGTCCTCCTCGGACAGCGCGCCCAGGATGTCGAAGGGGTACTGCGTCCCCCCGCCGATGTAGCCCAGGAGGAAGTCACGCGCCCGCTCCTCGTCGTACATCCACGGCGAGACGACGGGCGCGTGGTGCGAGTAGATGATGCCGCGCACCTTCGCCTTCTTGCGCAGCGCGGAGGCGGACAGCACCTGCGCGGCCAGCGTCATCGAGTTGAGCTGCTGCGCGGGGTCGGGCATGGAGCCGCTGGTGTCCAGGTAGAGCTCCACCGAGGGCACGCCGAGCTCGGACGGAGGCGGCACGTCGGCCTCCAGCTCGCGGCGCAGCGGCGACACCGCGGCCAGGTGTCCCTGCGTGAGGACCGTCAACGTCCAGTCGATGGCGGACGGGTCGTCGCCATGCTCCCAGGCCTGGGGCGTGGTGCGCAGGTACGGCTCCGGGCGGGACGGCGCGGACGGCAGCTTCACCAGGTGCTGGTCGACGAGCCGCCGGTAGTGCCGCGCGACGAGCGCCTGGCGCAGCTTCCCATCCCCCACGCCCGGCAGGTGGTGGGTGATGCGGCGAATCTGGTCCAGCAGGTCCGGCTCCGTCGTGTCGGGCACCGCGTCGAGCCACCCGCGCTCCCGCGCCTCGTCGAGCACGTCCTCCCAGCGGCCTCCGCTCTGGAGCGCGGAGTCCCAGTCGTCCACGTCCGGCTGGGACACGTCATCGCCGAGCGGCAGGACGTAGGACAGCTCGTCGGGCTTGCCGAGGTAGCGGATGAAGGCGGCGCAGAAGTACAGGAACTGCAGCCGTGGGTTCGGCAGCGCGTAGAACGTCTGCGCGAACATCCGCGCCTCCGCGCGCAGGCCGGGGAACTGCGCCTCCATCGGCGCCATCGCCGCGGGGGGCACCAGGTCCCCGGGCGCGCGGCCCCACAGCTCCTCGTAGATGGCGAGGTAGAAGAAGAACAGCGGAGACGTCGGCGTGTCGCCGCGCGTGCGCTGGAAGCCCCGGTACACGCGGCACAGGTCCTCCGCGTGGGTGCGGCCCACCACCTCGTTCACCTGCAAATCGTAGAAGAGGTTGGTGAGCGACTGCTTCAGTCCGGGGACCAGCCGCTGCTCCACGACGCGCAGCTCCGCGTCCCAGCCGAGCGTGTGGGGGAACCTCGCGTGGTGGCCGATTTCATGCGCGAGCACCGCCAACAGACTGTCCGCCGCGCCCATGGATTGGAGCAGCTGGAAGTGCACGAAGACCTGTCGCCTGGCGAGGTCGATGTACGCGAGCGGCTCGTTCGCATGGTCCGCGTCCGGCTGGAAGGGGACGTGGGGCTCCGGCGGGCTCAGCCGCACCTGCACGTCCCACAGCGCCAGCGCCTGATGCCAGCACTGCTCGATGTGCTCGGGCGTGAAGCGCGACGGGCTCATGCGGGCACGAGCACCAGCACGTGCTGCGACGTGTCCAGCGTGCCGGCGGCGCGCCAGTCGTTGGTGAGGGTGGCGTACCACGCGTCCACGCGCGGGTCGTTCCACGACACGGCGCCCAGGTGGGGCGTGTGCTGGTGCGTCACCTCGGGCGTCTCGCGGCAGCCCATGGCGCCGAGCGGAATCGGCGTGTCCGCGAGCAGCAGGCCCTGCGTCGCGGCCTCGCGTCCGGCCACCGCGTGTCGGTGCCGGTCGTGCACGCACAGCACGGTGGGCGCGAGGAAGTGCATCGCGCCGGGGAGGAAGCGGCTGTCCTCGCGGGACAGGTCGACGAGGAAGGGCTGGGCCTTGTCGCCCAGCTTCGAGGCGGGAGGCTCCATCGCGAGCGCGGCCGTCTCGCGCAGGCGCTCCTCGATGCCCGCGAGCGAGCCGAGCCGCTGGCTCACGCGGTAGAAGATGCGCTGCACCCACGGCGGCGTGGACTCCAGGTTCTCGCCCACGTTCCAGAGCTGCGCGAGCACACCGGCGCGCTCGGGGGCGGGGACGCCGGTGAGCAGGCGGGGCACCAGGTCGGACCACGCGAGGGTGAAGAAGTTCTGGCGTCCCGCGGTGGCGGGGTAGAGGTAGCCCAGGCCGATGGCCTCGGCGCCCAGGCGCAGGTAGGCGCGCAGCAGCTCCTCGGCTTCTTCCGGCGCGGTGCCGGACTGGGTGAGGGCGTCACCGAGCTTTCTGGCGGGGCCTTGAACCAGCTCGCGCCACAGGTCCGCGTCCCAGCGGACGTAGCGGGCGCGGGCGCTGGACTCGAGCTCGTCGGTGTAGCTGCTCACGGCCGACCTCCGCCGCCCGGGTTCTCCTTGAGCCACGTCGCGTAGTTCCGGTAGCGGCTGTACATGGACTTCAAGTGGATGAGGTCCTCGTAGATGGGGCCGGAGAGCTCCTGCTTGGTGAGCAGCTCGTTCATCAGCGCGGTGACGGCGGTGAGGCGCTTCTCGGTGGTGCGCAGGTCGATGCCGGACAGGCCCTTGTCCAGCTCCTCGCGCAGCACGCCCACCTTGCGGCGGATGGGCTCGTGTTTCTCGTGGTGCCCCATGGCCATGTCGAACATGTGGCGAATCCACGCGACGCGGTCCTGGAGGAGGAGCTTGTGGCCCTTCGCCTCGAAGAAGGCGCTGCGGGTGTTGGGGACCAGCTTCTCGTGCAGCACCCACGGGGCGATTTGACGGAAGTCCTCCAGCTCCACGACGGAGTGGCCGCGGAAGAAGGCGAGCGCCTTCGCGTAGTGGAGGATGGTCTGGTAGGCGCGCACGCTGACGCCGTTCTCGGTCTGCGTGCAGAGGTGCACCTTCTTGTCGAGCGGGCACTGCTCGTTGCACACGGCGGACACGGTCTGCCCGGCGAGCTTGAGGGTGTCCTTGTGCTTGAACTCGAAGCGGGGGGACGCCATGCGGCAGAAGTCGAGCTGGCCGAGGAAGAAGGCCACGCGCTCGAGGACGTCGCGGGGGACCTCGACCTCGAGGATGGAGGTGTAGGCGCGCTCCAGCTCGCCGGGGGTGAAGACGATGTCCTTGGGGAGCAGCTCCTCGGGGGACTTGTCGGCTTCGATGCGCTGGAGGAGGGTGTCGATGAAGTTCGAGTTGAAGGGGACGGCGCGCACGACGACGTCGAGGCGGTCCTTGAGGGCCTCGATGACCTGGAAGGTGCCGCCGCCCTGGTCGTCATTGGCGGTGAGGAACCAGGACGAGCGGCCCGCGTAGACGTACTGGTCCATCATCTCCGCGTAGCCCTCGGCCATGAGGGAGAGCAGGGCGGACTGGGTCTTGGTGGGGATGCGGTTGTACTCGTCGATGATCTTGACGCGTTGGGTGATCCACTTGCGCCAACTGACCTTGACGGCGGAGAGGTCCTCCGCCTTGAGCATGTCGGAGGGGAGGGGGGCGCCGAGCAGGTCGGCGATGGAGAGTTGAGGGTGGCCGCGTTGGATGGAGCGGTGGATGTCCTCGCGGGACATGCCGGAGAGCAGGGCCATGAGGACGGCGGAGGTGGTCTTGCCGCGGCCGGGTCCGCCGATGAGGAGGGCTCGGCGGCAGGTGAAGAGGGTGAGCAGGGGGATGAGGACGAAGGAGCTGTAGCTCATGTCCTCGGGGAGGTGGAGCTCGTCCCCGGCGCTGCTCTTGAGAGAGGCGGAGCCGCCGAACTCGATGTCGTAGTAGGGGCAGATGACGGCGTTGTTGGTGATCCACCAGTACGCCTGCCGCATCTTGTCGTGGAGGCTGCCGCCGTCACGCTCGGAGAGGTGGACGTTGAGCCCCTTGTCCACCGACGCGCGCCCGGAGAGCAGGCGCGACACCCAATCCTGGTTCGCCATGCGGCGGGGAGCCTAGCATCGACGAGGCGATTGGCTCACAGCGTGACGAGGCCCATGCGCGCGGCGCGGACGACGGCCTCGGTGCGTCGCTGGACACCCAGCTTGGCGAGCACCGCGTTCACGTGGAACTTGGCTGTGTGCTCGCTGATGCCGAGTCGGTCCGCGATGGCCTTGTTCGACAGGCCCTCCGCCAGCAACGCGAGCACCTCGCGCTCCCTCGGCGTGAGGGCATCAGGTCCCTGAGCGCTCGTGGTCACGGAGGCTGTGGTCCTCGTGCTGGCCCGCAGCTCCGAGAGCCCTGGGTCGAACACCGCGAGCCCCCGTGCCACCGCGTACAGCGCCGCTGTGAGCGGGCCTGGGCTCACGTCGCGAAACAACAACCCTTTGGCTCCCGCGCCGAGTGCCAGCTCGCCCGCTGCGTCGTCCGCGACCAGCGCGAGCACCGGCGCGCCCAGGTCTGGCGCGTCCAATCGCGCCTCTGTCTCGGCGAGGCGCAGACCGGTGTCCCAGAGGACCACGTCAAGCGCTTCGCCCCGCGTGGTCTCCAGCTCCACCTGCGTGCCCGAGGCCAACAGTTGCAGCTCGCTCCCCTGGTCCCCGAGCACTCGTGAGAGCGCACCTCGAGCGAGCGGGTCCTCCGCGACCAACGCGAGACGCAAGGGTGAGAGGGATGCATCCAGCACGGAACCTCTTCCATAACGAGGTGCCCCACGCGCCGCTCGCGTCGGAACCGTGAGTGCTCACGGCTGAACGCGAAGGCAGTGGATTCACAAAGCTGGAAGAGGTCGCGAGCGAAGCCCGTCCCGACCATGAAGAAGTTTGAAGAGACTCGGGCTACTTGTGCTTGGGCCGAGGAGGAGGTGCCCCCGTCCAGAGTGGCACCAGCTTCTCGCGGACCTCCGAGAGGAACGTGGACAGGCCCGTGCCGCGTCCTCGCTCCTCGAGTTGCTGAATCGTCGCCTGCATCATGCTGAGGTGTTCGCGATCGACGACTCCATGGGTCAGCAGCTTGAGCACACGCTTGGCGTCGCGCTTCGCGCCATCCTGCTGCGCGGTCAACTCCTCCGCACGGAGGCATGGGTCGAAGCCAAGCTCTTGGCGCAGTTCCTGATGACGAGCTTTCTCGTCATCGGTTTCGGGAGTGAAGCCCGCGAGAACCCAGCACTCCCGCTTGGTGTGCGCGATGCCGATGAGGATGGGACCCAGACTGCTGACTTCCGCGCGGGCCTGCTCCAGCCCCTTACGCCGCTGTGCCTCGTCGTTGTCGCTGTCTCGTACCAGTACGACCGCGTGGATGGGGGCGTCCCCGTGTCCCCGCAGCAACGCGAGTGCCCTGCGGGCAACGAAGGCATCGTGAGCGCCGGGTTCACCGTTGAAGTGGCCGTTGATGCGGATGTTGGCGGCCTTCGCTCGCGTGTGGACCTCCTTCCAGGGGAGGTAGCTCTCTCCACGCGTCTGCCCTCGCCACTCGCGAAGTTCCGCGAGTACTTCCGGCTCCATCCAATCGATGGACTCCCGCAGCATCCGGTCCACGAGAGTGGGCACCGTTCGATGGTCCCCCGGCCCCTCGCAGATGAGCACGATGGACGTCGGGCTGCTGCTCATCCTTCCTTCTTCTCCTGCACGTCCGCCACCCATCCCTCCCCCACGGTGCTCCAGAACTCTCCTGGGCGCATGACTTCCTTCCAGCGCTCGAACTCCGGATGCTGAGTCAGCTCTGCGAATCGGATGCCACCATCAGGCAGGACCGTGGAGAGGCGGACTTCTTTGGGGTCGAGGTGGTCGACCAGGTAGGGTGAATGGCTGGTCGCGATGATTTGCAGCTCCGGGTCTTGCTCCTGCAATTTGCGGAGCTGCGCCACGAGGTCCTTCTGGGCCTTGGGGTGAAGCCCTCGGTCGAGGTCGTCCAGGAGGATGAGCTTGGGGCGTGGGTTGCTGAAGAGGACGGTCAGTAGCCCGAGGACGAGCAGCGTGCCTTCACTTGCGCCTTGACTGGAGATGTTCGCGGCTCCGTTCAGATCAAAAAGGAGTCGATGCCCAGAGTAGGTGCGATGAATGGTTCTCGCGATGGCATCTTCGTCGATGCGGAGCGTCTCGACCTCCTGTCTCTTCACTTCCGCCAGAGAGAGTCGTACGCGCTTCACCTGCGGAATGACGTTGCGGAGTGCTTCGAGAAGTTCGGTGAATGTGTCAGGGCGATTCAGGGCCATTTGTGCGAGGACTGAAGCAAGCCCCGTCCCATCCGACTCGACTCGTGGCTCAAGGGACTCCGTGTATGACGCTTCTGCGAGCTTGCGCCCCTCAAGCCGCAAGAGCGCCCGTGCATTCCAATCGTCGAGAACTGGGGGCAGTCCAAGCAAATCGAGCGGTGCACTGCTCTGAATGGGACTGGTAGGCGGAGGGACATCGAATCGCATCCCGCCCCACCTGCCTCTGACTTCGGGCCTGAAGCCCCGAGAGCCGTTCTGCGCCGGTTCTGTCGGCATGAGATAAAGCTCGACGTGCCCAGGTTCGCCTCGCCAATGTCCGGATGCTTGGATGGATGTTGGTTCTGCCTCTGAACCCCGTTTGCGCAATCCGGGAGGCCCGCCATGGGTCTTCATAAGGTCGCCACGACGAGTTGATGGATGAGCGCATCCCATCAATACATCCAGGGACTGAAGTACGCTGGTCTTGCCAGAGGCGTTCGGACCCACGATGACGGTGAGGCGCTCCATGGCGAGCTTTGCCGACTCGATGCCTTTGAAGTTCTGAAGGGTCAGCTCGTGAATCATGGGTGCTCGCTCGGGCGCTTCACGTCGGGTGCCGGGAACTCTTCCAGCCCAGCAGAACGCAAATGGCGCGTTCGGTGTTCGGTTCTACTCCACCTCCACGTGTCGTCCCAGGAATGACGCGCCTGATACTGTCCACCAGGAGGAGCCCGCGGCCATGTCGAAGCGTCTCTATCCCCGCATCCTGCTGGCCGCCGCCCTGCTTGCCACGAGCGCCCACGCCGCCAGCCCGTTCCTCAAGCCCGGTGACGAAGTCGTCGACCACGTCCGTACGCGCTTCTACGACGCGAAGCGCGGCGAGGCCTGGGCCACGAAGCATCAGGGCTACGGCGCCGCGGCCACGAGCGCGGACGACTTCGCCCGGCGCACCCAGGCCGCCCTCTCCGAACTCAACGCCTCGCACACCGCCTTCTACCCGCGAGGTACCACCGGTCACGCCGACCTCTCCGCCATCTTCCAGCGCCACCTCAAGCTCCCCAAGGTCGAGGTCCCCAGCATCGGCGCCGACATCCAGGAGACCCCACAAGGCTTCTTCGCCCGCCACGTCTTCGCCCACGGCCCCGCCGCCAAGGCCGGCCTGCTGCGCGGAGACCGCCTCCTCTCCGTCGAAGGCAAACCCTTCACCTCCGTCGCCTCACTCACCCAACGCGTCAACAAGCCCACGCGCTTCACCATCGAGCGCACCCTCGGCGCCGAGCCCACCGTCCTCACCATCACCCCGCGCCTCGTGAACCCCAAGGCCGAGTGGCTCGACGCCCAGCACGCCAGCACCCGCGTCATCGACCACCAGGGCCGCCGCGTCGCCTACCAGCAGCTCTACTCGTGCGCCGGCCCCGAGCATCAACAGAAGCTCCAGGACGCCCTCTCCGACGACTTCGCCCAGGCGGACGCCGTCGTCATCGACTTCCGCGACGGCTGGGGCGGCTGCAGTCCCACCTTCCTCAACCTCTTCGACCGCGCCGTCCCTCGCTTCGTCGGCATCGGCCGAGACGGCCGCCGCAACCCGTGGTCCGCCACCTGGCGCAAGCCCGCCGTCCTCCTCGTCAACGGCAACTCCCGCAGCGGGAAGGAAGTCGTCGCCTTCACCATGAAGCGACTCGGGCTCGCCACCCTCGTGGGCCAGCACACCGCGGGCGCCGTGCTCGCCGGCACCCCACTGCGCCTGTCCACCGGTGACCTGCTCTACCTCGCCGTCGAGGCCGTCGAAGTCGAGGGCGTCCTGCTCGAGGGCGTCGGCGTCCCCGTGGACGTCGAGGTCCCCGACACTCTGCCCTACGCCTCCGGCAAGGACCCGCAGCTCGACAAGGCCCTCGACGTCGCCGCCACGGCAGCGCCGTCACCCTGATGCAACAGTCTCAGTGTCTCCACGTGCCATACAGGTACGCGAGCCCCGCGGCCAATGCCAGCAACATGCCCAACAGGCTCCACGTCACGATGGAGCACCCCGGTGACGCCTGGGAGATGACCGGCAGCTTCTGCGTCTTCAGCTCGTCCACCAGCTGCGACAGCTGCCCCGTGTCATAGGCCACCGGCTCGCCCGTGCTCAGCTTGCGCCCGAGCTCCACCAGCTCCCGCTCCGAGAAGAACCGCTCCGACAACCACAGGCTGCGCGCCTGGAGCATCCGGTCCGTGCCGCCGCGCGCCGGGTCCAGACCGCACCCGTCGCAGACGTCGAACGCGCCCTCCTTCGTTTCGCCGCAACCCACACAGACGGCCAGACCCATGCGCCCATCCTAACGCGCGCGCGCCACCTCTTGGGTCAGCTCAATGTGACACCGTGCCCCATCGCCCCTTCATCCAGGTGCAACCGCGAGCCCTCGTACCGAATCCCGCTCCGGAACGGATGCCGCGCGATGAACAACGGCGTGTCCAGATCCGCGTACGTGAAGCCCCCCAGCCCCGCCGCCAGGTGCGCCGACGCGCTCATCGCCAGCACGCTCTCCACCATCCCTCCCACCATCAACTCCAACCCCGCCGCCCGCGCCAGGCTCCACATCGTCAGCGCCTCCACCACCCCGCACTTCATCGTCTTGATGTTGATGCCGTGCGCCGCCCCCTCGCGGATGAGCCGCAGCACGTCCTTCGCCGAGCGCGCCGACTCGTCCGCGCACACCCGCACCTTCGAGCGCCTCGCCACCTCCGCCATCCCCGCCACGTCGGACGCCGGCACCGGCTGCTCCAGCAACGCCAGCGGCACCCCCGCCCGCTCCAGCTCCTTCACGAACGCGAGCGCCTCCGCCACGTCGTAACCCCCGTTCGCATCCGCGAACAGCCGCGCCCGCGGCGCCACCTCGTGGATGGCCACCATCCGCGCCGCGTCCTGGTCCGGAGAGAGCGCGCCGACCTTCACCTTCAACGTGGTGATGCCGCGCTTCAGGATGGACCGCGCCGACTCGGCCGCGTGCGTGACGTCCCCCACCGTCACCGTCATGTCGATGTCCAGCACCGTGCCCGCCCCACCCAGCATCACGTACAGCGGCACGCGGTGATGCCGCGCCAACGCGTCCAGCACCGCCATCTCCACACCCGCCCGCCCCGCCGGCGCCAGCGCCATTGCGTCCCCGAGCCACTCCGACAGCGGTCGCCACGCGCGCACGTCCCGACCCATGAGTCCCGCACGCACCCCCTCCAGCGCCGCGAGCGTGCTCGCCTGCGTCTCCCCACTCACCGCGGGGAACGGCGCCGCCTCGCCCAACCCCACCGTGCCGTCCGCGAGCGTCAGCTTCACCAACACGTTCTCGGCCGCGTGCTGCGCTCCCGTGGCGATGCCGAACGGCTCCGTCAGCGGCAGGTCCAACGGCTCGAACTGGACGGCGGTGATGAGGGTGGGCGTCATGTCCGGGAAGGCATCCTGGTCCGCTCCCTGGATAGAAGGGGACACGCGAGAGGTCGGCTCATCGTATTCAACCCGGTGCTCCGAGGTGTCAGGGAGGCGGATGTGGGTCTCACATCCTCGGCTTGTGCCTGCGAGCCTTTCATGGCGACATGCGGGGACTCCGGACGTTTCCAGGAATTGCGGCCCTGCTGAAGGGTTCCGGAGATTTGGCCTCCGGGTGGCGCGGATGCCCGGAGTGAGCGGGGCATGTCGGCGAAGGACACGAGACAGACAGTCCCGGCCCTGGGCGCGGACACGCTCTTGGAGGCGCTGGAAGAGGCGGAGCGCCATGACTCGGAAGGGTGCATGGTGCTGAGCGCCGTGCGCGACGCGTCCGGCGCCATCGTCGACTTCGAGTGGCTGTGGGCCAACCCCGCCGCCTCACGCGCGCTCGGGCACGGCACCGATTCGCTGCGCGGCAAGCGATTGGGCGACGTCTCGCCGGTGGCGGGCCTCGGCGGTCGGCTCGCCATCCTCAAGCAGGTGGTGGAGTCAGGGCGACCCGCCGCGGACAGCTTCCCGGAAGGTGATGCGTGGCTGCTCGGCACCGCGGTGCCGCTGCGCGACGGTGTGCTGTTGCGCCTGCGCGACGTCACCAGCGCGCTGCGGATGGAGGAGGGCCTTCGCGACACGCTGGATTGGGTGCGCGACGTGCTGGAGAGCACCCCCGAGGCGTTCTTCACCGTGGACGCCGAGTGGCGCATCACCTACGTGAACCGCCAGGCCGCTGAAATCACCGGGCGCACGCAGGAGCAGGTCTTCCGCAAGATTCTGTGGCAGGCGTGCCCGGAGCTGGTGGGCACGCTGTTCGAGCGCGAGCTGCGGCGCGTGGCCGCCGAGGGCTCGTCCACCATCTTCGAGGTGCGCACCTCGCCGGAGCGCTGGCACGAGGTGCACGCGTGGTGCTCGGGGCAGAACGTCTCCGTCTTCTCGCGCGACATCACCGGCAAGAAGCGCGCGGAGGCGGAGCGGGACGCGCTCCTGACGCGTGAGCACTCGGGGCGCCTGGAGGCCGAGGCCCTGGTGCGCGAGCGCACGCAGGAGCTGGTGGCCGCGCGCGAGCGACTGGTGCAGTCGGAGAAGCTGGCCATGGCGGGCCAGCTCGCCGAGGGCGTGGGGCACGAAATCAACAACCCGCTCTCCTACGTCAGCGGCAACCTCCAGTTCGCGCTGGAGCAGATGGAGACGGTGCTGCAGGGACAGGTGCAGGGCGGTCCGCTGGCCGAGGCGCTGGATGCGCTGCGCGAGGCCCGCGAGGGCGCCGAGCGCATCCGCGTCATCGTGCGTGATTTGCAGACGTTCGCCCGCGCGGACGAGCCGCACCTGTCCCCGGTGGACGTGCACGCGGCGCTGGAGTTCGGGCTGGCCATGGCGATGCCGCACCTGCGCTACCGGGCGGAGGTGGTGCGGAGATACTCGCAGGTGCCCACGGTGATGGCGCACGAGGCGCGGCTGGGGCAGGTGTTCCTGCACCTGCTGGTCAACGCCGCGCACGCGATTCCCGAGGGCGACTTCACCCGGCACCGCGTCACGCTGTCCACGTGGCTGGAGGGCCCGTGGGTGGTGGTGGAGGTGGCGGACACGGGCCACGGCATGACGCCCGAGGTCGCCGAGCGCGTCTTCGAGCCGTTCTTCACCACGCGCGCGGTGGGCGAGGGCAGCGGACTGGGCTTGTCCACCAGCCTGGGCATGGTGCGCAGCATGCGCGGCGAGCTGAGCGTGGACACCACGCCCGGCGCGGGGAGCATGTTCCGCGTGCGCCTGCCGGTGACGGCGGTGGTGGCGGACGCGGTGGCCCAGGGCGCGCCCAGGGACGTGCCGGAGCGCAAGCGGGTGCTGGTGGTGGACGACGAGCCTCAGCTCGCGTCGCTCCTGCGGCGGTTGTTGGGGCGGCACCACGAGGTGGTGGTGACGCACAGCGGCCGCGAGGCGCTGGCGCTGCTCGAGCGCGACGCGGACTTCGACCGCGTCTTCTGTGACTTGATGATGGCGGACCTGACGGGGATGGACCTGCACGCGGAGCTGACGGCGCGGGGGCCGGAGCTGCTGTCGCGCTTCGTCTTCATGACGGGCGGCGCCTTCACCGAGCGGGCGCGGGCGTTCCTCCAGTCGGTGCCGCTGCCGCGAATCGAGAAGCCGTTCGACCCGGGGACGCTCAGGGCGCTGGTGGAGGGCGCGCCCCCGCGCGACAGGGCCCTGGAGCCGCTGCCGCGCGTGGCGCGAAGAGGGTGACTACAGCTTCACTTCGTCGCGCTCGGGCCGGGTGATGTAGCCCGAGCCCGCGGCGACCAGCTTCTCCATCAGCTTGTCCATGCCGTTGGAGCGCGCGAAGGCCATCTCGTTCTTGGTGACGCCGACGAGCGTGAGCAGCTGCACCTTGCCGCTCTCCAGGGCGAAGTGGTCGGGGCGCGACGGGTCCCGGACGAAGACGAAGCCGCTGAGCTTGGAGTCTCCGCCGTCCAGCGTGCCCTCGACGGGGTAGCGGTGGTTGAGCGCGAACGCGCGCATGCACACGAGGTTGTAGGCCATCATGTCCAGCAGCCGGAACACGGGCCACTTGGCCTCCTCCGGCGTGTGGATGACCATCTCGTAGCCGATGCCGCTGGCGGCGTCGGGGGCGATCTCCTCACCGGGGGCGATGGTGAAAGGGTTGGACAGGCCACTGGTGACGTAGGTCCAGTAGGGGTAGTCGGGGCTGGGCTTGGCCACCCGCACGCCCATGGGGCCCCAGTTGGGGTCCGGTTCACCTTCTACCTGCGCGATTTCGCTCTCCATCCAGGCCTGGATGGCGTCCGTCTGGTCGAGCGTGAAGACGCCTTCGTCGATGGCGCCGAACAGCTTGGGGTACTCGACTTCATCGCGGTCCGCCCAGCAGTCCTCGTACCACTGGATGAAGTCTTCGTCCTTCTCCGGGGCTTTCATGACGCGTCTACTCTAGAGGGTCACCCCGGTTTCTCAACTTCCCCGTGAGGGGCCGGGCGCGCGCCTGGCTGGTGGGAGACAGCGGGCGGCCTCCTAAAGGGGCCTGGGGAGGGGGTGCTGGCCCGGCTTGCCTCCCGTGGTGTAGGCAGCGGGCCTCGTCCTGGGAGGGGTTCGTGGAGCACGCGTTTCGAGGCGTCGTGTCGACAGGCTGCATCCGGGATGAGCAGGAGCTGATGCTGCTGGTCAGCCATCCCCATCCGGACAGTGACCACGGGGGTGGGCCGGGGCCGGTCGAGGACTGGAACCTGCCCGTCGATTCGGAGGCGTACTCGGCCCTGGTCGACTCCGGCTCGGATGACGACGAGGACGGGGACGGCGGGGAGGAGGCCACGTTCGAGGTGGACTCGTACCAGTCGGTGGCGGTGCGCACGGCGGGTGGGTGGACGCTGGAGCGGGTGACGCAAACGGGGACCGTCGAGGCGCTGGGCCTGTTGGGGGCGGGGCGCCATGGTGCGCTGGTCTCGTACGGGGGCTCGGCCTGGTTCCTGGCCGTGCGGGCGCGCGAGGGTGGGGTGTGGGAGGCGCTGCATTACGCGGGGGTGCCCGCGGGGCTCGTGGGGACGCAGGCGTGCTTCAGTGGGGAAGAGGTCGTGTTGGCGGGGAGCCGGGGGTTCGGGCTCGACTCGCCAGCGGAGGTGGGGCTGCTCGTTCGCGAGGGCGAAGTGATGCGCTGGGCGCGGTCCCTGGGGGCGCTGCCGGGGCGGGTGCTCGCGCTGGACAGCTGCCTGGGGGCGGATGGGCGGCGGGTGCTCTACGCGGGGGGCCAGGGCCTCTGGATGCACGGGGAGGGCGGGTGGCGCGAGGTCCACGCCTTCGTGAGTGGCGAGGTGTCGTTCGTGCGGTGTTTCCCCTCGGGGGAGGTGGTCGCGGGGACGACGCGGGGGGATGTCATCCTGGGCACGGCGGAGGGGTGCCGCGTGGTCGCGCGGGTCGGCCTCATCCACTCGGCGGAGCGGTGGGGCGGCGAGTTCTACGTCGCGGACGCGGAGGGGGTGTACCGCGTGGAGGCCTCGGGGTTC
The DNA here is from genome assembly GCF_020037055.1 of Myxococcus sp. AS-1-15. Taxonomy (NCBI): domain Bacteria; kingdom Pseudomonadati; phylum Myxococcota; class Myxococcia; order Myxococcales; family Myxococcaceae; genus Myxococcus; species Myxococcus sp. AS-1-15. Next base: position 220,990 of record NZ_JAIQDF010000002.1, read on the forward strand.
GAGCGGCGCGCGGTTCCCTCGGAGTCGTCCGTGGCGAGGAACGTGCCGGAGGTGGGGCGGTTGATCGCCGGCGCGGACCGGCTGTGGTTGGCCGGGAGCCACGTGCTCGCATCGAGCGTGGATGGGACGCGCTGGACGACGCATCCGGTGCGGTGAACCGGGGCTCTACCGGCCTGGATGTCAGGTGCTGTTCAGACCCGACTGTGCCGAGTGATGGGCTGGGCGTGCTTCTGGTATTGAGCGCGGAACGGGTGCGCGATTGGCCTGCGCACGTTTCGCGGATGAAGAGTCTGCTCGTGGGGGGAACATGCCTGACGCCGTGAATGCCTTGGGGTTTGCCCAGTCCCTCGTCAATGCGCTTCCGAAGGACTGGGATGGAGGTGTTCCTGAAGAGGGAACGAAGAACTGGTCTCAGTTCATGGCGGCCAGATTGGTCGAGGCGGCGCGTGAGCTGAAACTGGGCGTCTGCGCGACGGGCAGTGGGGCGCCCAGTGAGTGGAGCAAGACCACACTGCATTCGGGCTATGCTCGCGAGTTCCTTTTTGACTACACGATGTTTCGAGACTGGGACTCGTACACGCAGCCCGAGGTGATTCTCGAGCATGAGAATGCCTGGAGCGTCGATGCCTTCATGGAGGACTTCTGGAAGCTCATGGTCGGCTATGCGCCCTTGCGTGTAATGATTGGCTACTGCCAGAACCTGGAGCGGACCGCCGAATACGTCACTGCGATTCGCAAGTCCGCCAGCGAGGGGAACTGGAGATATCCCCCGGGTGTCGAGGACCTGGTGCTCATCGGGCATGGCCGGATGACCCCTCGGGGCTTCAAGGTCGTAAATCGGCGGGCCGAGAGCCAGGAATGGGTGGAGTGGCCCGACCTCGAGTCGTACTTGCGGCAGGAGGCTGAGGCCTGACTCGAGCCTGGGTCAGGTGCCGCTGGCCGGCTTCAGGGGCCAGGGCTTGAGGCCGCAGATCTGCTCGGCCTCCTCCACCGCCATGTTCAGCCGCGCCCGCTCGCGCCGCACGTAGTCGCGCACCGCGCCGTCCAGCCTGCGGTCGAAGATGACGTGCGCGCTGTGCACCGCCGTGGGCTCGAAGCCTCGTGACACCTTGTGCTCACCGCCCGCGCCCGGCTCGAACACCTTGCGCCCCGCGCGGATGCAGTCGTCCACCGAGTGGTACAGGCACACGTGGAAGTGCAGGAACGGGTGCTCCTCCGTGCTGCCCCAATAGCGGCCATAGAGCCGCTCCTTCGTCGCCAGGTTGAAGGCCCCCGCGATGACCCGTCCCTCGCGCACCGCCTCCACCATCTCCACCTGGTCCGGCATCGCCTTGAACACCCGCGAGAAGAACCCCGGCGTGAGCTGTATCTGCCCCCACGCGTGCCGCTCGCACGTGGCCGTGTAGAACTCATACGCGCGCTTCGCGTGCGCCGGGGTCAGCTCCGTGGTCCGCACCGTGCGCAAGCTGATTCCCTGCGTGGCCGCCGCCGCCCGCTCGCGCTTGAGCTGGTTTCGCCGCTTGGAGTCGAACCGCGAGAGATAGTCGTCGTACCCGCCGTACCCCGGGTTCTTCCAATGGAACTGGAGCGTCACCCGGCGCGCCAGCCCCTGCTCCTCCAGGAAGTCCGCCTCGTCGTCCGTCGGGTAGAGGAAGTGCACCGACGAGCACCCCGCCTCCTCGGCGCTCTCCACCGCCGCGGCGAGCAGCGCCTTGCGCATCGCGGGTACATCCTCGCCCTGGGCCACCAGCAGGCGCGGCACCGTGGCCGGGGACAGCGGCCCGCCGACGACGAGCTTCGGGTAGTACTCCACGCCGAGCCGGGCCGCCGCGTCCGCCCACCCGAAGTCGTAGATGTACTCGCCCATGCTGTGGAACTTGCGATACGCGGGCGCCGCGGCCACCAGCGTCTCGCCCCGCCACAGCGTCAGGTGATGCGGCGCCCACCCGGTCTCCTCGGTGGCGCTGCCGCTCTCCTCCATCGCCGCCAGCCACGCGTGCTTGATGAAGGGCGGTGCGTCCAGGCCGGTCAGCGCGTCCCAGTCAGCGGCCGGGACGTCTGTCACTGCGTCGAGGATACGGAGGCGGAGCGGGGTCTCTGTAGGCACGGGGAGCAGTTCTAACGCGTGCTTGTTCATAGCGCAGAGGTCCACTCTTCGGTGCCCATGCTCGCAACCTTGCGATGGGACCCCTGCTTGGCTGGAGGGTTGCTTGTGCGCAACGACGCCAATCTCGGGGAGTCGCTCCTTGTTTGGAGAGCCTGCAGAGGTCGGCGAGGGAGCGAGGGCCTACCTCATATTTAGGGTGGTTGAGTGTAGGTGTTGCGGTAAGGTGTTGAATTTACTATGGCGCGTACCTCCTCAGGGGAAGTTGAGTTTGGACTCAGTCCATATTAATGTTCCTTGAGTGATTCGGTCATCTGCCCAGCCGCTCTGGTCGCTCTCCCTAGTTCGTGAGCTCGTGGAAGGGGGCAATTACCGTACTGGGAGGGCGCGATGCGAGGAGACGGTAAGTGCGGTCGTTCTGGACTACTCGAAAACTCGTGAGTTGATTCGTTGTGGGCTGCTTGAACTCACTGAGAACGACTTTGCCGGAATTGAAACGTTGTCCGATGGGCTTGAGTTCGACGTCTATGGGCTGTTCGTTTCGAAAGCGCTCGCGAAGAAGATGGGGCTCCAGCATCGAAGAACTTGGTACGTGAAGTTCAGAGTGCAGATGGAAGACGACGGGAATGTTGTTTTCTGTGTCTCCTTTCATCGCCTTGAAAAGAGCCTTGAGCGCAAAGGCGGAGTACTTGCGCCCTCTTGGTAGGAGCTGAGCCATGAAACAATTCAAGTGTGCAGCGTGTGGGCAGGGGCAGGTCGTCATGCTGGCGAAGCCAGGGCGTCGTGCTGCGTTCAAGAACATTCCCGATCTTGAGATTCCAGAGTCGCTGGAGTTGCCGACCTGTGAGTGTTGTGGTGAAGAGTGGCTGGATGACGCGGCTGCTAAGCAGCTTGACGTTGCTCTGGCTGATGTTTATCGGCGCGAGCTTTCGAGGAAAGCTAATCAGGCTCTTAGGCAGTTGAAGATGGCGAAGCTGCGTCAATGGGACTTGGAGCCACTGCTTGGCTTGTCGTCAGGCTATCTTTCGAAGGTGAAGGCAGGGAAGGATGTGAGCCCTACTCTGGTTGTAGCGCTCATGTTGTTGGCTGGTGCTCCAAATAGGGTTGAAGAATTAAGGCGAACTCTTCGGTGCTCGTCCGTAGATGCACCATTCGATAATGCGATGGCGGATCTCGGGCGTGCTCATGTTGAGTTGCCTAAGACCGAGGCTTCATCGTTTGGGTACATGGCGGAGTTTGCGCAATATGATGAGCGCAGGCCGGTTGTACGATTGCGCTTGGTGGGGCCAAATCAAACAGAAATGCCTTCGTCGGCGTACTGCATGCCGACAGAGGTGGCGGCATGAATCAGGCTGAGCGCGAAACATTGATGAAGCTTGCTGGTAGTTGCGCCATTCGTGAACTCAGGCAGACGCATTTGGAAGCGAAGGTTGTTCGTTCGCCGACTGCGGCCGAAAAAGAGGTTGTCCCCGAAGTAGAGGTCGCGCTTCAGATTGCTCGAAATCCAACGACGCCGAAGTCGGAGTTCGCGACAATATTCCGATTCGGGGTTTCATTGAGTCCAGAGTCGCAGCCGGCAGAGGCCCTGGTTCGAATGCAGTATCATGCTGTCCTTGTGTATTCGGTCGGTGAGGAGATGGGTTTTTCAGACGAAGATTTGCGTTTGTTTGGTCAGACAAATGCAATGGTGCATGTGTGGCCTTATCTGCGGGCTTTTGTGCAGAACTCGTGTGCTCAAATAGGCGCGCCGATTGTGAGTTTGCCAATTTTTCGGGTTGGCCAGCCTCTTTCGTGGGCACGAAACGACACCCAGAATCCGGTTGCCTCGCCCAAGGGCTGACAGCCCCTAACGAAAGTCAGGGATGGGTTGTTCGAAGGGACGGACCATCCCCAGGTTGGGGGATGGTTCCGCGAACTCGTCCCTGACGCCTTCTGGCAGCGCGTGGCTCCCTTGCTGCATCCACCTCGTCCCAAGAAGAAGATAGGGCGTCCCCGAGCGGACGACAGGGCGGCGCTGGAAGCCATCGTCTTCGTGCTTCGCAGCGCAATCTCCTGTGAGATCCTGCCCCACAAGCAGTCGGGCATGATGGCCTGTCGCCGGCTTGAGGAATGGACCCGTGCTGGGGTGTGGGAGCGCCTCCAGGATCGGCTGCTCGACGAACTGGGACTACGCGGTAGGGTCGACTTCTCCCGGGCCTCCATCGACTCCTCGTCCGTCCGGGCGTTGAATCGAAGGAGCGATCGGGTCGCTACCGCCGAGTAGTGCAGCGCGCCCTGGCCTGGAAGAACTAACTCTCCAGACTTCGAGGCCGTGACGAACGCATGGACGACGTCCACTTTGGCTTCCTCGTCCTTGGTTGCTGTATCTGCTGCTCCGCCGCCTCTGCTCTGACATTTGTTAGGGGCTATGAAGTGCACTATTAAAGGCGCGCGCCGGGGGGACGGTCATCCCCTCGGCGCGACGTGTCCTTCGAAGTCTGGAAGAGGCCTCAGGCCGCCCGGGCGGCGCTTGCCTCACGCGCCGTCTCGCGGGGCTCCGGCCACACCGCGCGCTGGGGCGTGGCGATGCGGATGACGCCCAGCTTCGCCAGCACGCGCATCACCTGCCACGTGGGGTCCACCTCGAACCTGCGCGCCGCGAAGTTCGGGCTGCTGCCGTACTTGTGGTGGTTGTTCTGGAACAGCTCACCCATGCACAGCACCTCCACCGGCAGCGTGTTGCGCGACTTGTCGCTGCTGTCGAAGTTCCGGTAGCCGTACTTGTGGCCGCACCAGTTCACGATGGCCCCGTGCACCGGCCCCATCAGGAAGTGCACCGGCAACAGCAGGAACTGCCAGGGCGACGTGGCGAACAGCACGTAGAACGAGGAATAGAACGCCACCCAGCCCAGCGTCGCCACCCACGAGTTGCGCAGCGTGTCGTCCACCAGCGGCCACTCGGGATAGCCCCCGAGGAAGCGCTTCTCCGTCTCACCCTTGCCCGACGCGAAGTCGTCGTAGCGCTTCTTCGTGTGCAGCATCATCCGGAACACGTCCGTGAAGAAGTGCGGCGAGTGCGGGTCCTTCTCCGTGTCCGAGAAGGCGTGGTGCTCGCGGTGAAGAATCGCGTAGGCCTTGGGCGACAGGTACGACGAGCCCTGCACCAGGTAGGTGAGCAGGTGCATCACCCGCTCCGTGCGCGGACCCATGGTGTACATGCGGTGCGCGGCGTACCGGTGCTGGAAGAAGCTCTGGAAGAACACGCAGAGCAGCCAGTGCGAGACGAAGAAGATGAGGACGGCCATGGCGCTTTTCCCGGTTCGGTGTCCAGGAGAGCCAACACCGCCCATGTCATGGCCACGTCATCCCGGGCCGGAAGATGCCTCCCGCGGACCCTCGGATGGCCCCCGGCTTCAGGCCCCCATCAGTCCAACGTGTGGCCCGCCGCGTTGACGCGCGGCGCAAGGGGCCCGGTTTCCGGTACGGAGCGCTCCGCCTACACGTCACACGCAGGGAAGGGGAACACCCATGGAGCGGGCCGACATCGTCAAGCTGGACAAGCAGCACGTCTGGCACCCGTACACCGCCATGGAGGCGTACATCGCGGGGACGAACCCGCTGGTCATCGCGCGCTCGGAGGGGGCCTACCTCTTCGACGTCGACGGGCGGCGCTACCTGGACGCCAACGGCTCCTGGTGGGTGTCCACCCTGGGCCACCGTCACCCTCGGCTGGTGCGCACCCTCGTCGAGCAGGCGGGCCGGCTGCCCCATGTCTCGCTCGCCGGAATCACGCACGAGCCCGCCGCCGCGCTCGCCGCCGAGCTGGTCGCCATCGCCCCGGGCGCACAGCGCGCGGACCTCCCCTCGGGGGAGCGCCTGTCGCGCGTCTTCTACTCGGACAACGGGAGCACCGCGGTGGAGGTGGCCATCAAGATGGCCGCGCAGTACTGGGCGCAGAACGGGCAGCCCAAGCGCACGCGCTTCATCACGCTGACGGGCGCGTTCCACGGCGAGACGCTGGGCTCCACCAGTGTGGGCGGCGTGCGCGAGTTCCGCGACATCTTCGGCCCGCTGCTGTTCGACGTGGTGCACGTGCCGTCGCCGGCGGAGGAGGGCGGCTGGGAGCGCGCCTTCGCCCAGGTGCAGGCCGCGCTGCGCGAGCACCCGGAGGACATCGCGGGTGTCATCGTTGAGCCCGTCATCCAGGGCGCCTCCGGCATGCAGATGTACTCGCCGGACTTCCTGCGCGCGGTGCGCGAGGCCACCCGCCGGGTGGACACGTTCCTCATCGCGGACGAGGTCTTCACCGGCCTGGGGCGCACGGGCGCGCGCTTCGCGGTGGACCTGGCGGGTGTGGTGCCGGATCTGCTCTGCCTCGCGAAGGCGTTGTCGGGCGGGCTGATGCCCTTCGCGGTGACGCTCGCGTCGGAGCGCATCTTCTCGGGCTTCCTCGGCGCGTCGTCGCGGGCGCTGTATTACGGGCACTCGTACTGCGGCAACCCGCTGGGCGCGGCCATCGCGCGCGAGGTGCTCGCGGTGTACCGGGACGAGGACGTGCTGGGGCAGGTGGCGCGCAAGGCGCCGAAGGTGAAGGCCGCGTTCGAGCGGATGGCCGCGACGATTCCGGGCCTGGTGCGCCCGCGCGCCGTGGGCATGGTGGGCGCGGTGGACCTGGGCGGCGGTGGTTATCTCGCCAGCGGTGGATGGCGTGTGTACGAGGCCGCGCGCAAGCGGGGGCTGTACCTGCGCCCGCTCGGCGACACCGTGTACATCGCCCCCGCGCTGAACATCCCGGACACAGCGCTCGACGAGCTGCTGGGCGGCATGGAGGAGTCGCTGCGCGAGGTGGCGGGCGGCTGAGGCGCTCGCCGCTTCGGGTCTCACCGGGACGCGTGTCGCTCGCGGCCGTGCCTGCGGAGGTCCGCCGCGTGGAGCGGCCACTGTCTCGAGTCAGCCTGGGTGACTCAGGTCAGCACGGAGGGCGGTGGTGGAGACTCGGGCCTGGCGATGCGGCGCTCCTGCCGGAAGAGGAGGATCTCCCGGAAGATGATCTGCACCGTGGCCGCGACGGGCACCGCCACCACCGCGCCGACGATGCCGCCCAGCTCCGCGCAGAAGAGCACCGCGAGCAGGATGAGCAGCGGGTTGACGTGCACCGTGCGCCGGAAGACGAGCGGCGCCAGCACGTTGCCCTCGAGCTGTCCGTACAGCACGAAGTACGCGAGCACGCCCAGCGCCATCCACATGCCGCCCGTGGCCCACGTCAGCAGGGTGATGAAGCCGCCGGCCACCACGGGGCCCGCGTAGGGCACCATGCTGGAGAAGCCGCTCATGATGCCCAGCGGCAGGAAGTACGGCACGCCCATGGCCGCGAGCACCGCGGAGGTGAGCAGCGCGTTGAACGTGCAGATGAGCGTGAGCCCCGTCAGGTAGCCGCCCGTGGCCCGATACACGTTGCGCATCACGCGCACGTAGCGGAGCCGGTGCTCGGGCTTGGGCAGGTCGAGCAGCCGCTTGAGCAGGCCGCCGCCGAAGACGAGCATGAACACGACCAGGAAGAAGACGCTCAGCGCGCCGCCGACGAGCCCCACCATGCTGCCCAGCGCGTACATGAGCAGCGAGGGCAAGGTCCCCGTCGCCAGCTCCGGCGTCGCGTCCTCGAGCGGGCGAATCCAGCCCAGGTTGTGGAGCCGCTGGTTCAGCCCTCGGAACGGGCGCGAGTCGCGCACCTCCTGCCAGAGCTGCGGCCACTGCACCACGAGCGCGTCCACCTGCGCCGCCGTCGCCGGAATCACCAGCAGCGCCAGCGTCGCCAGCACCGTCAGGGCGCCGGCCAGCATCAACGCGATGGCCAGCGCGCGCGGCACCCGCCAGCGCTCCAGCCGCGACACGCCGTGCTCCAGCGCGAGCGCTATCAGCGCCGCGATGCCCGTCAACGTGAGCGCCACGCGCGTGCGCACCACGAGCACCACGAGCGCCACCACCGCCAGCACCGCGAAACACACGGTGAACACCGTCTTCGGTGTCACCTGAGAGCGCTGTCTGGCTCCATCCTGCTCCGCCACCGTACCCCCGGGCCCCGGCTCACCGTTCACCGTGTCGCGGTAAGCACGATGGGGCAGGAGCGCCAGTGCCCGCATGCCCGGAGCGGCCCGGCTGTGGAGTGGGCTCCAGCCCGACGCCCGGCCATCACGAGGCCTGTCCACGGGTCGACAGCTGGCGCGTGAGGGGAACGCGCCTGGCCGTGACGCGGGAGGCGTCAGTTGCGCGAGGGGAAGATGCCTTCCAGCGCGATGATGAAGTTGAGGCAGAGGAACGGCGACATGTTGTTGTGGGGCTGGCTGCCGCCCGCGATGCCGATGGCCGCCGGGTTCATGGTCCCGTCGATGGGCGCCGCGCGGTAGTTGAAGATGGTGCCGTTGTTGTCCGCCGCGAGCACCGTGCCCACCGGCGTCTCCGTGTCACCCTGCTGCGAGCTGACGTTGAGGCTGTGGGTGTGCTGCGGCATCTGGTTCGAAATCAGCGTCACCGTCTCGCTGCCACCCTGCTCGCCGAGCGTCCGCGGCGACAGCCCCGGCCCCTGGCCCGGCTGCATCGGATAGCGACCGCGCAGGTCCGGCAGCGCGAACGTCGTCTGCCCGTTGCCGCCATACGTCGTGCCCAGAATCGAGAACAGCGCGGTGTTCTGCGCGATGGCGAGGATCTGCCCCTGGCAGAAGGCCCAACCGCGCGGCGCGAAGTTGCCCGCGAACATGCGGATTTCACCAATGTATGGCTCGGACATGGGTACACCTTTCGTGTGTGTGTTTCACGCGCCAATGAGTACGCGTCACACACACCAGAGCAAAGCATCGGCCAGCCCTTCCTCCTGGGTCGGGAACGAATCAGGGCCGTGTGTCGGTCCCTGCTTCACGAGGAGGGGCGCCCACGAAGGGATTTCCCGTCCGCGTGCGTCATGCGTTCCGGTGTGACGGCGCCGCGTCCCGAGGGAACGCGAACGGGCGTTCCGTGGCGGGCGGGATTCGAATCACAAGCACGCCCGCCCTGGTGGGTCGGCGGCGAACGGCTCGATAATCCATCCTGGCTCGTGACTTGCTCTGGCTCGCGCGCCGAGGTTCGACAAGAGGGGAGACGCATCAATGGCTCAGATGAAATGGCAAGGCGCCGCGACCTGGTCGCGGTGGCTGACGGCTCTACCCGTGGTGGCGCTGCTGTCGTTGACCGGCTGTGACGAAGGTCAGCAGGGGCCCCAGGGGCCGCAGGGACCGCAAGGACCCGCGGGGCCTGCCGGTGAGCAGGGACCCGCGGGGGCACAGGGTCCCGCGGGCGCGCAGGGGGACGTTGGACCGAAGGGTGACACGGGCGCTGTCGGCCCGGTGGGGCCGCAGGGGCCGCAGGGGCCAGAGGGCCCCGCGGGTGGTCCCGCCGGTCCTCAAGGGCCCGAGGGCAAGCGCTCCCTGGCCCGCACGTCCGTGGAGGACGCTGGCGCCAACTGCGCGACGGGCGGCGTGAGAATCGACACCGGCGTCGACGACGACGGCGATGGGACGCTGGACACAGACGAGGTGGATGCGACCAGCTACGTGTGCAACGGCCCCCAGGGTCCGCAGGGCGCGCGGGGTGAGACGGGCGCGCAGGGCCCCGTGGGTCCTCAAGGCGAGGTGGGTCCCCGGGGTGAGCAGGGGCCTCGCGGTGACACCGGCGCGGTGGGCCCGGTGGGCCCGCGAGGAGAGACGGGTCCCCAGGGCGAGCAGGGCCCGCGCGGCGAGACGGGGGCGCAGGGTCCCCAGGGTCCGCAGGGCCTGCGCGGCGAGACGGGTCCGCAGGGCGCCGCGGGCATCCACTCGGTCGCGGCCACGGCCGCGGAGGCTGCTGGAGCCAACTGCGCGACGGGTGGCGTGCGGCTGCAGTTCGGCCAGGACGCCAACGGCAACGGCGTGCTGGACGCGGGCGAGGTCAACGCGGCGCTGACGCGCTACGTGTGCAACGGAGCCCAGGGGCCGCAGGGGGTGCCTGGCGCGACGGGCGCGACGGGTGCCACCGGCGCCACGGGCGCGCAGGGCCCCGTGGGAGCCACGGGCGCGACGGGTGCCACGGGCGCCACGGGTCCTCAGGGGCCGGCGGGCTCGACGGGGGTGTTCGGTGATGGCTCGGCCGGTGCGTACACCGTCTCGAACACGGTCGACCTGACCACGGTGAGCGGGTTCTCCACCCTCGCGGGACGGCACCACATGCAGTTCACCACCGTGAACGTCTCCGGCACGCTCATCGTCCCGAGCGGCACCGTCATCCGGGCCACGGGCGACGTCACCATCAGCGGCACCATCATCGTCGACCCAGGCTCGTTGGACACCGGCCCGGGCGGGGCGGATTCGGGCCTGTCCCGCGCTCCGGCGGGTGAGCCCTCGGGTGGGCTCGGCGTGTCGCCCGTCCACGCGGCGCAGCTGTTGCGGCCCGGCAACAAGGGCGGCGGCTCGGGCGCGCGCACCGTGGCGGGTCCGTTCGGCGGCGGCGGTGGCTCGCTGGTCATCCTGTCCCAGGGCACCGTGCGCATCCAGGGCACGGGCGTCATCAATGCCTCGGGCGCGTCGGGTGGCAATGTGCTCGACAACACCCCCGGCGCCGGTGGCGGCGCGGGTGGCGTGGTGGTCATCCTCGGCAAGGCCGGCGTGGTCGTGCAGGGCTTCGTCCGCGCGCAGGGCGGCCCCGGCGTGAACGGCAACAACCTGGGCGGCGCGGGCAAGGGCGGCGGCGGCGGCGGTGGCGGCGGCGTCATCCAGGTCGTCTCCTCCGTTGCGCCCACCATCACCGGCGGCCTCGTCGTCACCGGCGGCGCGGCCGGGACGACGGCGCTTCCCACTGGCGCCAGCCAGGTCATCCAGGCGGGCGGTGGTGGTGGCGCCATGGGCGGCGCGGGTGGCTCGGGTGGTGGCGGAAACACCACGACCCCCATCCAGCCCGGCGCGGGCGCGGATGGCTACGTCATCCAGACGGTGGTGCCGACCCCGGAGAACCTCTTCCTCTGATTCGAGGGAGTCGATTGCGGCCATCGTCGGTCCCTCCGGACCGGCGGTGGAGCGCGGCCTCCTCCCCCGAGGTCTCATCGAGGGTCGTGGGTCGCGGCCATCGTCGGTCCCTCCGGACCGGCGGTGGAGCACGGCATCCTCCGAGGTCTCCTCGGGGGGGCGTGAGGACCTCGCGGCGGCGCGCGGAGCCACGCGGTTCATGTTGACGGTGAGGCGGCCCGAGCGGGCTTCGCCTCGGCAGGACTTCGCGGAAGCGACAGGACGCCCGGCCCTCGTGTGCGGGTGCCTCGTGTCGCCCGCGGAGGTTGCACCCCGGGAGGTCGGCCCACCTCCGGGCGGCGGTGCATCCCGGCGCGCGCCGCGCGGCTCCTCACGGAGCCCATGACGCGGCGTCGCAGTGGATGCGGTCTGAAGCCGGGCGGAACGACTCGCCTTCGTGTCGGAGGGGGCCGCGGTAATCACGCGGGCCACGAAGGCGAGGCGGTCCGTTGCCTCAAGGACACGGGCTGCCTCGCGCGCAATCGGCGCGAGGCCCGTTCGTCCTTCGAGGCATGGCGCGTTTCCCCCGAGACGGCCCTCCTGGCCCTCACCCCGCGCGCGGCGCGGGACTCCACTGCATGGCGACATACGGCGGCCCCGCGTCCGGGGGCTGTGAGGACGGCTCCTCCTGGAAGCCCAGCCGGGCGTACAGCTCGCGCGCGGGACTGTCGTGCAGCACGTGCAGCCGCACGGGCACCCGGGCCTCGGTGGCCGCGTCCAACAGCTCACGCAAGAGCCGTGTCCCCAGTCCACCGCCCTGGTGGGAGGGAAGCAGGGCGATCTCCACCAATCGCCACTCCCGCGCACCTCGGTCCACCAGCAGCCTGCCGGCGGGCTGACCCGCCACCAACACCACCCGGTCCTCGGCCGTCGGATGGCGCACGGCCCAGTCGCGCCCGCGCGCCAACCACTGCATGCGCAGGAACGCCTCGCGCTGCGCGGGTGTCCAACCCCACGTCGCCAGCTCGCCCGCACGCGTGCTGGCGTACAGGTCGAAGAGGAAGCCGTCGTCGGAGGGAGCGCGGGGACGCGAGGTGAGCGGCACGGTGCCGGGCAGCATGGACGCGCGGACACCCGGGCGTCCACCACCCGACACGCCGCCGGGCGCCCGCGTCCAACCGACGACGCGGATTGAAGCAACCCCCGGCCCCCCACGTCCGCGAGGCGAGGGGCCGGACGTCAGACCTGGATGAGAGCTTCGGTGCATTCCCGATAGGAGTACGCGATGAAGAAGACCCGAGACCCCGAGCTGAGCCGGGCCCTCCAGGAGGCCCGCGAGACAGAGGAGAAGTGGCGTGGACTCGCCGCCCGGCTCCTGGAGCTCGGGGACGACGCGATGGACGCGCAGCTGCTGGTGGCCTTTCGCGCCGCGCGCGAGGAGGGCGTCGTACCGCCGGACGCCGGCTTCTTCCTGGTGGCCCACATCCTCACCGCCATGGCGGACGAGGCGCTGACGGAGGTGCCGCGCGTCCAGCGGCTCGCGCTGGAGCTGGACCTGATGGAGCGCGAGTACGGCATGGAGGACGGCGTGTGGCACGACGCCGACGAGCCGCCCCCCGAGGATTGGGAGGCCCTGCTCGCCGAGTACGAGGGCGCCTGCGACGAGGCTCGCGCCGCCTTCTTCCGCGCCTACGGCGAGGAGGACATGGCCCGCCTCTACGTGGAGGACCGCGTCTCTTTCCACCGCCGCTTCGAGTCCGGCCGCCGCTTCTTCCACGGCCTGCCCATGTACCCCGAGCACCTCCACTGACCTGCTCCACGCCGCATGGAGCGGCGCGTCAACCCCGAGGGCAGGCCGCCATGTGCCTTCCGAGCGGCGAGAAATCGAGAGGGGACGAGGTCATCCGCGCCGCTCTCCTTCTCGGAAGGTGGTGCGCACGCGGGCTCGCTCGGGGGTTTTCGTTTCAGTCCGGCGGTGCGGGCACAGCGGGGACGAAACTTTACGTTCACAATTGTGTCAATTAGTGGGGCTACAGGCTGGCGCAATGGGACTTTGATGCTCACTCTTGCGTCGCGCTGGCGTTTTCCAACGTCACACCCTATTTGGCCGCACGACTTCAAGTGGTGCGGAGCGGGCCGGTACGGAAGTCAATGCATACCAAGGACAAGGACACAGAGACTCGAAACTCCAAGGCGAGTCTCTAGCGCGCGGCGCGCGTCTCCGAACGAAATCCCCTCCAAGGGCTCGGGGCCGCGCGCCGCCGCACTTTTCCTGGCGGATTAGACTGCTCCGCCATGTCGACCTCACAGGCCACCCGACTGTTGGACCTCCTCTGGGAGCGTTATGCCTCGGAGGTGCCGTACGCGCGCACCTTCGTGCAGCTCTCCGGGGGCAGCTTCCGCAATGACCACGTCGCGCTGCGCTCGCTGGCCCGGCCCGGCGGAGGCATCGCGCTGTTCTCGCGGCCCTTCGAGCGGCTGGGCTGGAAGCCGGCGGGGGCGTACACGTTCCCCGACGCGCACCTGTCCGCCATCTACCTGTCGCACCCGGAGGGGCTGCCGCGCGTCTTCATCTCCGAGCTGAAGTCGGAGGAGCTGTCGCCGCGCGCCCGGGAGCTGCTCGCCACGCTGCCGGACGACCCGCCCCCGCCCGAGGACGTGGACGCGCTGGCGTCGTGGTTCTGCTCGCCGCCGCCGCCGTCGGAGGCCGCGCTGCTGGAGCTGGAGAAGGAGTCGCAGTACGGCGCCTGGCTGCTCGCCTTCGGCCGCAAGGTGAACCACTTCACCGGCTCCGTGGATGACGTGGAGGCGTGGCAGCACCGCATGCGGGAGGCGGGCGTGCCCATGAAGGCGGACATCGAGGGCGCGCCGGGCACGTCGCTCAGGCAGACGGCCACCCAGGCGGCCCCGCTGTCGGTGGCCCTGCGCGAGGGAGGCCGTCGCCCCTGGCCCTACGCGTACTTCGAGATTGCGCAGCGCGCGCCGGACTTCGACGGCTTCCTGGGTCCGCAGGCGCGCGCGCTGTTCGACATGACGAAGCGCTGAAGTCCGTCAGCGCAGCGCGCGGATGACGCGGGCGGGGTTGCCCGCGGCGAGGACATGGGGCGGCACGTCCTTCGTCACCACGCTGCCGGCGCCCAGCGTGACGCCCTCCCCGACGGTGATGCCGGGGAGGATGATGGTGCCGCCGCCCACCCACGTCTTCGCGCCGATGGTGACGGGCTTGGACAGCTCCGGGCCCTTGATGCGCTCGTCCGCGTCGAGCGGGTGCGTGGCCGCGTAGATGTGCACGTTGGGGCCGAAGGACACGTCGTCTCCAATCGTCACCCGGTTGCAATCCAGGATGACGCACTGGAAGTTCATGTACACGCGCTTGCCCAGCTGGATGAAGGTGCCGTAGTCGCAGTGGAACGGCGGCTCCAGGTAGACGCCCTCGCCCACCTGTCCCAGCAGCTGTCCGAGCAGCTGCTTGCGCAGGTCCTCGTCCTCCATGAGCGTGTCGTTGTAGGCGCGCAAGAGCCGCCGCGCCCGTGAGCGCGCCGCCGTGAGCTGCGCGTCCCAGCCGTTGTACAGCTCGCCGGCCAGCATCTTCTCCATCTCGGTCCGTGCCATGGCCGGCAGTGTCCACGCCCGCGCCGGCGCGACGCGGAAGATGTCCGGTGCTTCGTTGGCGGATGGACGTGAGGGATTGTGCTCGCACGCCCAAATTTCCGAGGTCCAACGAATGCGGCGTGGGCTGGGAATGGGCGCGAAGCGCCGTCCCACTCATGTAGTCTGGTGGCCTCTTCCTGACCCGTGGGGGGACGTGTTGATTCGGATGGTGGCGAGAATGCTGGCCCTGGTCGCCGTGCTGGGATTCGCGGCGCCCGTCGTCGCGCAGGAGTCGGCGCCCGCGCCGTCCGCGTTCGACCTGGCGGTGAGCGTCCCGCGAGGGGGCGCGGCGAAGTCGAGCAAGCCGTCGGTGGAGAGCCTGCTGGGTGTGATGGGACGCACCACGCGCTTCAAGCAGGTGGCGGTGTCTCCGGACGGCGAGTGGCTGGCGTGGGTGGAGGTGGCGGCGACGGGCGGCACGCTCATCCAGGCGATGGAGCTGGGCGCACGCGAGCCGAAGGCGCTGCTGGTGAGCGCCTGTCCCGAGGGCAAGACGTGCGACGAGTCCTCCATCCAGTGGAGCCCGGAGGGGCGCCGGCTGCTGTTCCTGTCGGACGGGCACCAGCGTGGCAGGACACAGGTGTACGTGGCGGATTTGCAGGAGGGCGTCGCGACGAAGCTGACGTCCTTCGAGAGCCCCATCGCCTCGCCCCGTTGGTCGCCGGACGGCGCGTCGGTGGGGGTGCTGGTGATGCAGGGCGAGGGCGCGGCGCAGGCCCTGGGGCCCCGCGGTCCCGGCGCGCGCGAGACGGGCGTGGTGCGCGAGTCGCATCCGGTGCAGCGGGTGGCGGTGGTGTCGGTGGCGGAGGGCTCGCACCGCTTCGTCACGCCGGAGCAGACCTTCGTCTACGAGTTCGCGTGGAGCCCGGACGCGGCGCGGCTGGCGTACACCGGCGCGCCGCCGCCGGGGGACGCGAGCTGGTGGCTGGCGAAGCTGCACGTGGTGGAGACGGCGAGCGCGCGCTCGCGCGTGCTATACGCGCCGAAGTGGCAGCTCACCGAGCCGACCTGGAGCCCCGACGGCAAGCAGGTGGCCGTCATCGAGGGGCTGATGAGCGACCACGGCTCCAACGGCGGGGACGTGATGCTGGTGCCGCTGGACGGCGGCAAGGCGCGCAACCTCACGGCGGGGATGAAGGCGACGGCGATGTCGCTCGAGTGGGTGTCGTCGCGCTCGCTGGTGTTCGGCGCGCAGGTGCGGGGCGAGTCGGCGGTGGCCACGGTGGACCCGACGCAGCAGGGTGAGCCGCGCGTGCTGTGGAAGGGGGCCGAGCGCATCAGCGCGCGCGGTCAGGTGGGGCTGTCGCTGTCGCGCGACGGCAAGGTGAGCGCGGTGGTGCGCGAGTCGTTCTCCAGGGCGCAGAACCTCTGGGTGGGGCCGGTGGGGGAGTGGGAGCGCGTCACGCGGCGCGAGGAGGATTTGCGCGCGCTGGTGGGCGAGGCGAGGGATTTGACGTGGAAGAGCGACGGGGCGGAGGTGCAGGGCTGGCTGGTGGCGCCGCCTCCGTCGATGATGCCGCCCCCCGGTGTGCGGGCGCCCATGGTGACGATGGTGCACGGCGGGCCCGCGGCGGGCGTCGTGCCGGGCTTCCGTCCGGACGTGCTGATGTTCACCGCGCGCGGCTACTACGTGTTCCTGCCCAACTACCGGGGCAGCTTCGGCCAGGGGGCCGAGTTCGCGCAGGCCAACCGGCGCGACTTCGGCTTTGGAGACTTGCGCGACATCCTGTCCGGCGTGGACGCGGTGCTGGCGCGCGCGCCGGTGGACCCCGCGCGGCTGGGCGTGACGGGGTGGAGCTACGGCGGCTTCATGGCGATGTGGGCGGTGACGCAGACGCAGCGCTTCCGCGCGGCGGTGGCGGGCGCGGGCATCTCCAACTGGCAGAGCTACTACGGCACCAACCGCATCGACGCGTGGATGAAGCCGTACTTCGGCGCGTCCCTGTACGACGAGCCGGAAATCTACACGCGCAGCTCCCCCATCAACTCCGTGAAGCTGGCGCGCACGCCCACGCTGGTGCTGCACGGCGAGCGGGACCTGGAGGTGCCCGTGACGCAAGGGCACGAGTTCCACCGCGCGCTGAAGGAGCTGGGCGTGAAGACGCAGCTCGTGGTCTACGCGGACGAGGGCCACACCCTGCGCAAACCCGAGCACGTGGTGGACCGGATGCGGCGCACGGTGGAGTGGATGGACGCGCACCTGCCCTCCGGCTCGGCCGGCGGCGCGGCCAGGACGTCGCTCCTGCCCCGCTGAGACGGTGCCCGTGGCCTCAGTGGGCGCCGCGCAGGTTGAGCAGCACGACGCCGCCGATGATGAGCAGGATGCCGGCCACCTTGGTGACGTTGATGGCCTCGCCGAGGAAGGTGACGCCGATGACGACGATGGCCGCGGTACCCAGCCCGGACCACATCGCGTACGCGACGCCGATGTGCACCTGCTTCACCGCCTGCGAGAGCAGCGCGAAGGCCACGCCGTAGCCGGTGAGGCACGCCACGGTGGGCCACGGCCGGGTGAAGCCCTCGGTGGACTTCATCAGGCTCGTCGCGGCCACCTCGAAGGCGATGGCCCCGAGCAGGAAGAGATACGCCATGTGCCGACCTCCAGTCCTCGTTGTCCGTAGACGCTCCGGGACCGCGTGGCCAGTGCGTCTTCGCTCCGGCTGGGACGGTGAGTCGGTGGACGCGGACGAATGTCTCGCGAGGGGGGCCTAGCGGGCGCCGGGCCTGTCCTCGGGGGCGACGAGGGAGGTGAGCACGTGGTCCCTCCAGCGGCCGTTGATCTCCAGGAAGTCGCGGGCGTAGCCCTCCACCACGAAGCCCAGCCGGCGCAGCACCGCCGCGCTGCGCAGGTTCTCCGGCAGGTGGTTGGCCTGGATGCGGTGCAGGCCCATGCCGTGGAACGCGTGGGCGCAGACGGCGCGCAGGGCCTCCGTCATCAAGCCCTTGCCCTCGTGGCGATGGTCCAGCCCGTAGCCCAGGTCCGTGGCCTGCAAGGGCCCTCGGCGGATGTGCGCGAGCGAGATGTTGCCGATGACGGGCGCGGAGGAGGGCGGCGCGTCGCGAGGCAGCACGACGAGGCGCAGGGAGCGGTCGAAGCGCGCGTCCTCCAGGTCCTGTGCCAGCCGCGTGCGCCAGTACGTCAGCGTGTAGAAGTTGCCGGGCCGCGAGGGGGACACCAGGCCCAGGTGTTCGCGGTTGGCCTCGTGGTAGGCGACGACGCGCGCGGCCCCGTCCGGAGGGAGCTGGGTGATGCGCAGGCGCTCGGTGGTGAGCAGGACGATGGGCTTGTCGGAGTCCATGGCGTGTCGGCGGCCGCGGAAGCTAACGCGCCACGCGCTGTCCCGCACGCCCCCGGAAAAGAAAGCTCCCGCCCGGAGCGTCTTCTCCGAGCGGGAGCGGTGAGGCGTTACTGCCGCACGTCCTGACTCGCACCGTCGCCCGAGCCATGGAACTGGTGGTGGTCGTCGGACGTGTCCTGCTGGCCGCCACTCTCCGAGGTGTCGCCCGAGCCGCCCGTGCCGGGCTGCTGGACGTCCCCCAAATCCTCGTCATGCACCGCGCCCGACTCCGGCGCCTGCTGCTGCTCGTCGCCGCTCGAGGAGCCGCCGGTGCCAGGCTGCTGTTGTTCGCCGCCGCTCGAGGAGCCGCCCGTGCCGGGCTGCTCCTGGCCGCTGCCGCCGACGGCGCGCGAGCCTCCGCGCTCCAGGATGATCTCCACGCGGCGGTTGTTCGCGCGGCCCTCGGCGGTGGAGTTGGAGGCCACCGGCCGGTACTCACCCATGCCACGCGCCTCGATGCGGTTGGCGGGCACGCCCTGGTTGATGAGGAACTCCTTCACCCGCTCGGCGCGCTGATAGGACAGCCGCTCGTTGAGGGCGTCGGAGCCCTGCGAGTCCGTGTGTCCCTCGATGAGCAGCGGCCGGTCCCCTTCCTTCAGCACCTGGGCCACGTCCGCCAGCCGGTCTCTCGCCACCGGCAGCAGGTCCGAGGCACCGGACGCGAAGAGCACGCTGCCCGACAACGTCAGCACCGTGCCTCGCGCCTCCTCGCGGACCTTCAGGTCCTTGTTGGCCCGGTCCAGCTTGGAGATGGCCTCGGCCGCCTGTCGCTCGGCCTCCACGCGCGCCTGACGCTCCGCCTCCAATTGCTGCGCGGCCTGCTGGTCCGCCTGGCTCTGCGTCTGCTGCTGGCCCTGGAGCAGCTGCGCCTGTCGCTGCAGCTCCTCGTTCTGGGCGCGCAGTTGCTGCGCCTCCTGCTCCACCTGCTGACGCCGCGCGGCCTCCTCGGACAGCCGCAGCTCGCCCTCCTGCTGACGGGCCTGCGCCAGGCGCTGCTGCTCCTGGAGCGCCTGGGCCTGGTTCAGCGCGACCTCCGCCTGGGCCTGCTGGCGCGCGGCGATGTCCGCCATGCCCCAGGCGCCCGCCGTCTCCGCCTTGCGCAGGGCCACGTAGGAGAGCACCCGCGTGCGCTGGGACTTCTCGTCGCGCTGGTACTCGCGCTCGGCGGCGCGCAGGGCGTCGCGGGCCTCGGCCACGTCGCGGGGACGCTCACGCCCCTGCGGACTCGCCGCGAGCTGTTGATAGGCGGCGCGGGCCTCCACCAGCTCCTTCGGCGCGGCCGCGCTCGCGCTCCCCGCCACGAGGAGCGCCGAGGCTCCGACGAGGGCCTTCCAACCATGTTTGCTGCCTGCCATGACGGTCTCCTCCCGGACTGGGGCTCACTGCAGGCCGCGCCGCAGCGCTTCGGCCTGCTGGGTGGTTCTCTTCGCCTGCTGCTCCATGGGCAGCGCGCGTGCGAGCGCCAGCGCGAGGTCCGCGTCCGCGTCCGCCTGCATGAAGCTCAGCTCCGCGCCTTCCGCGTCATCGTCCATCAGCAGCTGCTCGCCATGGTTGACTTGCTGGCGGGCGAACTCCAGATGGCGCGCGGCTTCCGGGATGCGCGCTGCGCCGGCTCCTTCCGCGGCGCGCATGGAGGCCACCGCCTCCGTCCGTCGGGTGTTCGAGGTGGGTTTCACGCTCTGACTGGCGCACCCCAACAGGGTGGCGCACAGCATCGCGGCAAGCAGCTTCGGGCGCACGGTCTACCTCCAGCCGTCGGTCCACGGAGCGCGGGTGTCGCGCCCCAGGTCCAGAAGTGTGCTCGGGCCGACAGCGCGGCAATCCACGAGGGCACAGGCCGCATGGGGAGGGACCGGGCATCCCCGGGGTGGGGCGGGCAGGGGTTGCGCTCGCCAAGCCGCGTGACGGTGCCGCAGCGCGCGCTGGCCGCCCGTCGTCGCAAGCGATAGGACGTGGGGCCTATGCGTCTGCACCTGGTGGATGGCACGTACGAGCTGTACCGCGCCCACTTCTCGCCCCGGCCGGGCCACGCCGCGCCGGATGGCCAGGACGTGAAGGCGACGGTGGGGTTGATGTCGTCGCTGCTCATGCTGCTGCACGACGCGGACGAGGCGGTGACGCACGTGGCGGTGGCGTTCGACAACCCCATCCGCTCGTTCCGCAACAGGCTGTTCGCCGACTACAAGGGGGACGAGGGCGTGCCGCCGGAGCTGCGCGCGCAGTTCGACCTGGCCGAGGAGGCGGTGGCGTCGCTGGGCGTGCGCGTGTGGTCCATGAAGGAGCACGAGGCGGACGACGCGCTGGCCACGGCGGCGGCGCGCTTTGGCGGCGAGGTGGA
Source organism: Myxococcus sp. AS-1-15 (assembly GCF_020037055.1). Classification (NCBI taxonomy): domain Bacteria; kingdom Pseudomonadati; phylum Myxococcota; class Myxococcia; order Myxococcales; family Myxococcaceae; genus Myxococcus; species Myxococcus sp. AS-1-15. The sequence goes on from NZ_JAIQDF010000002.1 coordinate 241,405, forward strand.
GCAGGTGCGCATCTGCACGCCGGACAAGGACCTGGGCCAGTGCGTGCGCGGCCAGCGCGTGGTGCAGGTGGACCGGCGACAGGAGAAGGTGCTGGACGAGGACGCGGTGCGCGCGAAGCTGGGCGTGCCGCCCACGAGCGTGCCGGACCTCCTGGCGCTGATGGGCGATGTCGCCGACGGAATCCCCGGGCTGGACGGCTTCGGGGAGAAGGGCGCGTCCGCGCTCGTGTCCGCGTATGGCCGGCTGGAGGCGATTCCGGACGACGCCTCCACCTGGTCCGTGCGGCCGCGCGGCGCGGACAAGCTGGCCGCCACGCTGCGCGCCCACCGTGAGGACGCGCTGTTGTACCGCAAGCTCGCCACTCTGGTGGAGGACGCGCCGCTGCCCGGGACGAGGACGCTCGCGGACGTGGCCTGGGCGGGCGTGCCTCGCCAGCGGTTCGAGGCGCTCTGCGACAGGCTGGGCGTCACCACGCTCAAGCGCCGACCGAAGCGCTGGGTGGACTAGCCCGCGGCCTTGTCGCCCCGGTCGTCCTGGGGCACGAGGGCGACGGGCGCCTGTCGCGGCAGGCGCACGGTGAAGGTGGTGCCGTCGTCCTGCGTGGAGCGCACGTCCACCGTCCCGCCGTGCGCCACGACGATGCTGCGCACGATGTAGAGCCCCAGGCCGATGCTGCGCATGCCCCGGTCCTCGGGCCGCTCCAGGCCGCGCTCGAGCGGCTCGAAGATGCGCGACTTGAGCTCCAGGGGGATGGGCAGGCCCTGGTTGTGGACCTCCAGCACCACGCCGCCCGAGTCCTCGCCCCGCGCGACGACGCGCACCACCGTGTCCGGCGCGCTGTACTGCATGGCGTTGCCCACCAGGTTGCCGAGCACCTGCGCCACGCGGTCCGGGTCCCACTGGCCCACGCCGTTGCCCGTGTACTCGGAGAGGATGCGCCGGTCCGGCCACGCCACCTGCAACTCGTCCAGCGCCGCGTGCACCACCTCGTGCAGGTCCATCAGCCTCGGGTACACCGGCAGGCCCCGGCCCTGGCGCGCGCGCGTGAAGTCGAGCAGGTCGCGAATCATCCGCGTGGCCCGGTCCGCCGCGCGCTGGATGCGCTGCACGTTGCGCTGCTGCCGCTCGTCCGCGTCCGGCGTCTGCGCCAGCAGCGACGCCGCCAGCGTGATGGCCCCCAGGGGGTTGCGCAAGTCGTGGCTGACGATGCCGATGAGCTGCCGCTCGAAGTCCGCCTGGGCGTGCACCTCCGCGAGCAGGCGCAGGCGCTCCGACTCCGTCTGCTGCATCTCGGTGACGTCCTGCATGGCGCCGACGACCTGCACCGCGATGCCCTCGGTGTCGCGGACGATGTGGCAGCGGTCCACCACGTGCGCCCAGGTGCCGTCGCCGCGCTGGAAGCGGTAGTTCTCCTGCCACTCGTGGCTCTGGCTGGACACCGCCAGGCGCAGGCCTCGCACCACGCGCTCGCGGTCCTCGGGGTGCAGCCGCTCCTCCCACCAGGCACGCGTGTCCCGGATGAGGGAGGAGGCATAGCCGAACTGCTCGTGCAGGCCGCTCGTCCAATCCACCGCGCCCGTGCGCGGGTCCCATTCCCAGACGGCGTCCCGCGTGGCCCGGGCGGCCAGCCGGAAGCGCAGCTCGCTGCGCCACGCGCGCTCCTCGGCCGCCTGCATCTCCGTCAGCGTGCCCTCCGCGAGCAGCCGCCGCGCGCGCTCGTCCTCCAATTGCTGGCGCCGCTTGCGCTCGTGGCTGGCCAGGGCCGTGACGCGCGCCTGGAGCTCCAGCGGGCGGAAGGGCTTGAAGACATAGTCATTGGCGCCCGCGGCCATCGCCTCCACCACGTCGGCCGCGCGGGTGTTGACGGTGAGCAGCAACACCGGCAGCAGCGCGGTGGTGGAGCCCTGGCGCACGAAGCGGCACACCTCCAGGCCCGTCATCCCTGGCAGGTACCAGTCCAGCACGAGCACGTCCGGCGTGCGGCCCTGACCCAGCGCCTCCAGCAGCGCGGCGCCATCCGTGAAGGTCACCACCTGGCAGATGGGCGTGAGCGCGCGGAGGATGGCCTCCGTCTCTCCGGCGCTGTCGTCGAGCACCCACACCAGGGGCGCGGCCTGCATCGGGTCCGGCAGGCGGGGGTCGGTGGGGGGCACGGGTGGAGCGAGGCTCTAGCAATCGATTCTCGCCTCGGTCAATTCTTCGATGGGCAACGCACGGCGGGACTGCCAACCTGTCGCCCGCTCGACACCTCTGATGGCGGCGGTGCGAGCGCTCGTGACGAGCAGTACGAGAGGGAAGCCGCCGGGCCCCGCGTGCCGTTGAAGGAAGTCATGTCTGTTGATTTGAAGCCCTTGGAGCTCAACGCTCCTGCCTCGGATGACTGGGTTCCCTCGCTGGAGGACACGCCGTACCAGCGCCTGGGCGGCGCGGAGGCGGCGATGGCGCTGGCGGGCGCGTTCTATGACGCGATGGATGCCCACGAGCCCGCCCTGGCGAAGCTGCACGAACTGGATGCCGAAGGCCGGGTGAACCCTGGCACGCGTGAGCGCTTCGGCCTGTTCCTCATGGGTTGGCTGGGAGGACCCCAGCATTACGCGGAGCGCCATGGGCATCCGCGGCTGCGCATGCGCCATGGCCATGTGCCGGTGGATTTGTCCATGCGGGATGCCTGGCTTCGGGCCATGCAGCGCGCCATGGATGCCCGGGGCGTGACGGGCGGCCTGCGCCGCTTCCTGGACGAGCGCTTCGCCCAGGTGGCCGACTTCCTGCGCAACACCGAGGGCTGAGCCTCCGCATCGCCGTCGACTTGCGGAAAAAAGCACGGGCGTTTAGAAAGGCGCCATGCGCAAGGGCGAGCTCACCCATCAGGCGATTCTCGAGCGGGCCATCCAGCTCGCCAGCCGGGTGGGCCTGCAGGGGCTGAGCATCGGCGGGCTGGCGGAGGAGCTGCAGCTCTCCAAGAGCGGCCTGTTCGCGCACTTCCGTTCCAAGACGTCGCTCCAGGTGGAGATCCTCGAGGCGGCCACGGCGCTGTTCACCGAGCGGGTCATCCGTCCGGCGCTGATGCAGCCGCGCGGCGAGCCCCGGGTGCGGGCGCTCTTCGAGAACTGGCTGACGTGGGAGCGGGAGCTGGTGCCGGAGGGCGGGTGCATCTTCGTGGCGGCGGCGACGGAGCTGGATGACGCCCCGGGCCCCGCGCGCGACAGGCTGGTGCAGACGCAGCGCGACTGGATGGACTGCCTGGCCCAGGCCGCGCGCATCGCCGTGGCCGAGGGGCACTTCCACAAGGACGTGGACGTGGAGCAGTTCGCCCACGACGAGAACGCCCTGCTGTTGGGCTTCCACCACGCCGCCCGGCTCCTGAAGGAGCCCCGCGCGGAGACCTGGGCCCGCCGCGGCTTCGAGGCCCTGCTGCGCGCCGCCCGTCCCACGGGCTCCTGACTTCTTCAAAGGCTCTGTGTCCCTCCGAGGAGGACCTCGTCATGGCGGAAAATAGCACGAACGTTCGCGTTAAACTGGCGAAGTGGGGAATGCGTGCGGCGGCGTTGGGGGCGGGGACGGTGGCGCCCGGCCTGACGGCGGCGTGGGCGGACGAGCGGTTCCGCACGCCGTGGCGGCCGCACCGCTCCCGGACGGCGGAGGCGGTGCTGGCGCGGGGGCAGCCGAGGATGCTGACGCTCGGTGGCGAGGAGGTGGCGGTGTGGAGCTGGGGCGAGGGGCCGCGGGTGCTGCTGGTGCATGGGTGGAGCGGGTACGGCGGGCAGCTCACGGCGTTCGTGGATCCGTTGGTGGCGGCGGGGTTCTCGGTGGTGACGTACGACGCGCCGGGGCATGGGCGCTCGTCGGGGCGGACCAGCTCGCTGCCGGAGATGGCGGAGGTGGTGGCGGACGTGGCGAGGGCGACGGGGGGGCCGTACGCGGTGGTGGCGCACTCGCTGGGGGCGGCGGCCACGGCGGTGGCGATGCGGGATGGGCTGAAGGTGGGGCGCGCGGTGTTCGTGTCGCCGCCAGCGGACCCGCGTGGGGGCATCCAGGCCTTCGCGCGCGCCTTCGGGCTGACGGACGGGGTGTGGATGCGGATGGAGGAGCGCATCGAGCGGCGCTTCCACGTGCGGCTCAAGGACCTGGCGCTGCCGAACTTCGTGCCGCTGCTGGGGCAGGTGCCGCTGCACGTGTTCCACGACGTGGGGGACCGGGAGGTGCCGCTCGTCGCGGGGGAGGCGGTGGCGCGGGCGTGGCCGGGCGCGAGGCTGACGCGCACGCAGGGACTGGGGCACCACCGCATCCTGTATGCGCCGGAGGTGGTGGCGCCGGCGGTGGAGTTCCTCACGCACGGCAAGCCGGAGACGCTGTCGCCGGAGGTGCCCCTGCTGGCGGCCTCGGCCGCGGCGGCCTCGGGGGCGCGCGTGCCATTGCGGCTGGTGCGCTCGGCGCCGTGAGGTGATGTCTGGCTTTCGGGCCGAGCGGGGATTCAACGCCAGCCGATTGCCTTTCAGATGAAGACCTTCGTCGTCGCGGTTCGCCTCAGGGCGGGGAAATGGCGGGAGGTCGTCTGCGTGGAGGGAGCGATGCTCTCCCTCGCATGCGGGTGAAGGTGTATCCGGGGCCGGTGTCCGCGCTGCGTGGCGTGGATCTGGAGATTCCGCTCGGGATGTTCGGCCTGCTGGAGCCCACGTCGGGTGAGGTGACGCTGGAGGGCGTGGACATCGTCCGCCAAGGTGTGCGCGGAGCTGCTCGAGCGGTTGGACCTCACGTTCGCGGCGAAGCGCGAGGTGAAGGAGTGTTCAGGAGGCATGCGGCAGCGGCTGGGCATCGCCCAGGCGCTCGCGGTGCGGCTGAGCGGACGACGCGCGGCGGACTCGGTGAGCCTGCTGGAGAAGCTGCGCCCCAGGGGGCTCGTGCGCGAGGCGTGGCGGCTGGCGCCGTGGGCGTTGGTGCCCGTGGTGGCGGCGGCGGTGCGGGTGGGCGAGGGCTGGCAGGGGACGCGGCGGAGGAGCGCGCCAAGGACTCCTGGCAGCGCAACCTGGCCACGTGGCTCCACGCGCGCCCCGGAAGCTCGTCGGGGCGCGCGGTGGCACAAGGGCTACTCGCCGGTGCGGTTGCCGGTCAGCTCCATGGTGAACTGGCCGGTGACGGGGATGGGGGCGCAGTTGCGCGAGGAGAAGTCGCCCTTCATGGAGAGGTGGAGCGTGCCCGCCTCGTCCCGGTTGCCGGTGCCCGAGCGCACCGTCAACGTCCCGTCGCAGTTCTGCTCGTCCAGGTGGACCTGGCACTCGGTCTGCTGGACGGAGAACGCGCGCTCCCCGGTCATGGTGCCCGGGAAGCCGTCTCCGCACTCGAAGGCATCCGAGCGCAGGTTCAGGGCCGACTTGTTGGAGCCCGCGCTCGCGGCGATGCGAATCGTGTCCGAGAAGTCATTGGTCTGCGACTGGCCGAAGATGACCAGGGTCATCGTCCCCGTGCTGGCGTAGGCGCCCGTCACGTTGGGGCGATGGTCCACCGTCCCGCCGTCGTCGCCGCCGTCGTCACCTCCGCCACACGCTCCGAGCCCCAGCAACAGCGCCGCCGTCACCACGCGCATCCGCATCATCGACATCCTCCGCTCCCGACTGGAATCCTGGGGCCGGAGTATTCTTACGACGTCTCGGTCACGCAATTCACGGCGACGGCGCGTCGTCCGTCCGTGTCACGGCGTGTGTCCGGTTTCCGTCGACAGCAGCTCCAACGTGTCGGAGATGCTCGTCCCGAGCGACAGCTTCTCGAACGTCGTGTCCGGGGCGGACAGCCCGGAGGACGTGCCCGCCAGTCTCATGACGAACATCCGGCGGCTGGAGACCGGCCCGCACGTCATCGAGACTTCGCCGCGCAGTTCGAGCTGGAAGGCGCCGCCCGCGTCACGGCTGCCGCTCCCGTCGTTGACCTTCATGCTCGCGGTGCAGCCCGACTCCACGTCCACCGGGCACGTGCCCCCGCTGACGTCGAACGTGCGCTCCCCGTTCATCGCCGCGCGGATGCCGCCGCCGCAGCTCATGCTGGCGATGTTGATGCTCAGCAGGTTGAGACCACTCGTGTTCTCCGAGACGGTGATGGAGTCCCGGAGGTTGGCGATGTTGTGCCCGCTCCCGTCCGGAGCGTTGCTCTGCAGCGTGCCCGTGACGGCGTAGGTGCCCGTCACGTTGGAGCGCTGATATGTGACGGGAGGATTGGACCCGCCCGGCGGCGGCCTGTTCCCCGGCTCCTCCTGGGGCTCGCGGTCCTCACCCCCACACGCGCCAAGCGCCAACAACCCCACCACCCACAGCACACGCGAACGCGACATCGAAGGGCTCCATTCCCATACGAGAGAGTCAACGCGGGGAAGAACCCTGGCCGCGGGTTTCCTGCGCAATGCCTTGCGTCGAATCCCGGAATCGCTGTCAGCATGTCCGGCCCTGGAACGCGGAGTGCTGACAGGTTGTCCTCGGCGTCGGTCCTCGTCGAGCGCGGCTCCCTCTCGAAATGGGTTGTGCACGCGCGTTGCAGTGGGCGCGTGATGCCCAGGGAGGACCCTCCCGGGGTGTTGCATGCACAGGGGGAGTTCCGCACATGAGCGTCATGTCGTCGCTGTGTCTGGTGTTGCTGTCGTCCGCCGTCGCCCATGCCGATTCGTCGAGCACCGGGTCGACCGAGGCCGTGCCTCGCAAGACGGTGCTGGGGCTCGCCGTCAATCCCACGGACTGGGGACAGCTGGTGTTGGAGGGGGAGCGGGTGGTGGCCCCGCGCGTCAGCGTGGGGTTGGGGCTGCTCGTCGGATTCCATGTCTCGAATGGCAGCAGGGACCTGGAGCGGACGGAGCAGCGACTGGAGACGAGGGACTCCCTCTTCCAGGTGGGCGTCGTGCCGCGCGCCCGGTTCTTCCTGTCCGGGACGGCGCCCGAGGGGCTCTGGGTGTCACCGCAGCTGGAGGTCATCCACCAGTGGCGCGAGTACGAGCAGTTCGTCGTCGAGGACGAGGGCAATGAGAGCAGCATCCGCTCCCTGCAGCTCGGGGGCGCGGCCCTGGTGGGCTACACCGCCATCCTGGGACAGGGGCTCTCGGTGCAGGCGGGGGTCGGCGTGGGTGCACGTCATTCCTCGGACCGGTATGAGAGCCGTCAGCCGGTGCTGCCAAGCGGCGAGGTGAGCAGCACCACGAAGGGGCGGAGCTGGACCTTCGATGAGCGACTGCAAGTGTCCCTGGGCTGGGCCTTCTGACACGGTGGCGCTACAGCGCGACGCCGTGCGCGCCTCGGGGGCAGGGGCCCTGTCCGCGTGGGGGCGCGGGGTGCTCCTTCACGCCGGGGCGCGGCGGGAGGTTCGCGGGCGTCTTGACGTCGTGCACCAGTCCCAGCGCGGCGAGCCCTCGCACCATCCACCATCCCGGGTCCGGCTGGCGCCAGCCGAGGCCCATCCGCGCCGAGCGTGGCCACGCGTGGTGGTTGTTGTGCCACGACTCCCCCATGCTGACGAAGGCGAGCCAGCCCGCGTTGCGGCCCTGCTCCGCGCAGCCGGGCAGCTCGTAGGGTTGCTCGCCCTCGACGTGGCTCACGTAGTGGACGAACCAGAAGCCGTCCTGCGTGAGCGCCAGTCGCACGAACACGCCCCACGCCACCCACGCGGGGCCGCCGAGCGCGTACAGTCCGAGCGCCAGCGGCACCTGGAGCCACAGGCCCCAGCGCTCCAGCGCGAGGAAGAAGGCGTCGTCCGCCACCGCGGGCTCCACCGGGGCCGCGGCGGTGGGCCTCTTCGGGTGCCACGTGCGGAAGAGGGCGTGGCTCATCGCGCTCAGGAAGCCGTCGCGGTAGCCGAAGTACTCGGGGCAGTCCGCCTCCGGCTGGTTCTGGTGGAAGTCACGCAGGTGGTGCATGCGGCTCATCGCGATGACGCCGCCCAGGCCCGCCAGGGTGCCCAGCAGTCCGAGCGCGCGCTCCACCGCGAGCGGCGCGCGGAAGGCCCGGTGGATGAGGCCGCGGTGGATGCCCACCGAGACGCCCAGGCACATCGTCAGGCCCGTGAGTGCGGCCCACACCGCCACGGCGCTCCACTCCAGGTACCGCGCGCCGCCGAGCAGGGCCGCCACGTGGAGGACGCTCCACCGGACGAGCTTCCCCGTGTCCCACCGCGCCTCGCCCCACCGTGTGTCGCTCGTGTCCATGGCCCGTCCCTTTCGGGAGGGGGCCATCGCAAGCGCCCTGCCAGCGCGGGGCGGGCCTGATTCCAGGGGCTTGGGCGGCCGAGCGGGCAGGACTGTCAACGCCGTTCACAGCGGCCGTGCACCGGGTGGACGGCGGTGGCTCAGCGCTCCAGGCCCAGCTCGACGCCGGGCATCCACCGTCCCCGCCGTTGTCCGTCCACGCGGACCGAGTCCCAGTCCAGCCCCAGGGTGCCCCTCAGCGCGAAGTCACCCGTCTTCCAGCGCAGGCCCGCGGCGGCGCGCGCGGAGAGGCCCAGGGCGTCACCTTCGCGGCGGCCTGGTCGGTCCACCACGGTCATCAGCCAGCCAGCGCCCACCTCGGCGAAGGGGGCCAGGGTGCCGCGTCCTCCCAGGCCCGCCATCGCGAGCACGGACATGCGCTGGAGCGTGGCGTCGTCCGCCCAGGCGTCGGGGGCCAGCGCGTAGGTGGCGCGCGCGCCGAATCGGGTGAGGCCCGGGCCGGGGGCGCGCCAGGACAGGGCGAGGCCGCGAGCGACGCCGCGTCCTCCCAGGGGTGGCGTGCCCAGGGTGAGTCCGACCTCGAGGCCCAGTGAGCGCGGGACGCCGGAGGGTTCGCCGGGAGAGAGGGCGGTGGAGAAGTCGACGGCGGGCACGCCGGTGGAGGCGACATAGCCCTCGTAGAAGTCGCGGCCGAAGGGCAGGGCGAAGAGACCCTGGAGGAGGCTCTCCTCGGCGGCGCCGCGAGAGGCGACCTCGGGTGGCGAGGAGGGCGGGAGCTCTCCGGACCTGAGGTCCGAGCGACGCACGCGCGCCTCGCCGCCGGGGGTGCGCAGCCAGTACGCCGCGCGCTCCGGCAACGCGAGCGTCAGGGGCTCTCCCGCCGCCTGGTGCGCGTCCACGAGACGCACGCCGGAGGTGTCCTCCACGGAGATGCGTGCGCCTCGGGGGGCTGGGGGGAGGTCGAGGCGAGGGCCGTCCGGGGCGGGGCCGACGAGCGCGCGCGAGGGGCTGAGGGCGGGAGGGAAGGTGCGCACCGCGAGCCGGGCCTGGGGGGACTTCACGCCGCGGATGGCGGCGGCGACGAAGGCGTCCAGTTCGCTGTACTCGACGCGACCATCGCCGTTGACGTCCGCGCCGCCGAGCAGCGCCGAGCGCGCCGCGTGACTGAAGACGCCCGCGCGGATGCGGGACCATTCGTGAGTCTCGCCCTCGGTGCTCTCCGCGAAGATGGCGCCCACGCGGGGGTGGCCGGCGAGCTGCTCCTGTTCCAGCGCGCGTCGCAGCCTGCGCAGCACGAGCGGGTCTCCGCCGCGGCTGCCGACGACGCCCGCCGCGTGGCACGCGTCGACGAGCAGGTGCACGTAGTCCGCGTCGAGCTTCTCCACCACGCGCGAGTAGAGGCCCTCCTGGTCCAGCTGTCCGTCGGCGAGCGTGAGGTAGGCGCGGCCCGACTCGCCGGTACGGCCATGGCCCACGTAGATGAAGAGGAAGTCCACGGCGCGCCCGGCGGCGCGGTCCTCGGCGTTGCGACGCGCGAGCTGGTCCACGGTCTCATCGAGCACCGTGAGCGTGGGGAGGCGGGCGTCGGCCAGCCGCTCGCGCTCGGCCTGGGCGGTCTCGGCGTCGGGGACGGTGAGCAGGACCACGTCCACGCCGAGCCGGCGCAGCGTCTCGGCCCAGCGCACGCCGTCGTCATCCGCGTAGCGCAGCGGCGGCATGCCCGGGGTGTCGCTGCCGTTGTATGCGACGACCAGGGCGCGTCGCACGGGAGACGGCTCCGGCGAGGCCGGATTCTCGGCCTGCGCGGCGCTCATCGTCGCCGTGCACAGGAACAGCAGCGCCCATGACCGCCCGAGGAGTGCGTAGCGCTCTCGACTCATCGCAGCCCCCGGGACCTGGAGAGGAAGCGAATCTCCATGCGGCATGAGATGCGCGTCACGCAGCTCGACGCGCCGATTCGTTCCGTGTCGATGCGCTCTTGGAGGGATGGGGCTTCGAGTTGCCACATCTCGATGCGGCCTGAGGTGCGCGTCACGCGCTGCGATGTGACAGTGCACTCATGGAGGGGACGCGATGCTTCGCGCCATCTCCCGCGCCGAGACTCCCGCATGCGCCGCGATGCCCCGAGCAGCCTCGTGCCCGGCGACTCCCTCCCGGGCCCTTCGTGCGCGCCTCCACGCTCCCCTTCCATCCAGTGCGTCATGGCTTGCTGCCCTCCACTCGAACCCTGTGCCGCACCTGGGCCACTTCGCCTTGCACCGTCTCTCCGCGCGCGGCCGAGAGCGCGACGCTCGCGCTCGACGCGAAGATTGCGGTGAGCTCCACCTCGCCCGACGCGGGCAGCCGTGGCGTGATGTCCAGCGCGGTCTCCGCGCCCGGAGCCGCCTTCACCTCGAACGGCCCCTCCACTCGCGAGCCCTGCTCCGTGCGCACCACCACCGCGACATGCGTGTATGGCGCCCGCACGCCCGCCGCGAACGCGAGGGATGCTCCCGAAGGACACGTGCCCTGTCCGCGCACTTCACGCAGCTCCGCGTCCGACGGCACGCAGAACAGCCGCAGCACCGCGGTGCCGGGGCCCTCGCCGCGCGCTGCCCACTCTCCCGTGTCTTCAGGCACGCCCGTCCACAGCACCCCGGCGGACACCATCAGCGCCAGCACCCACGCCGTGCCCACGTGCCCGAGCGTCGGCATGTTCCACGCCCCGCGCACCCACTCGAGCACGCGCGCCCACGGGCCCTTCGTCACGTCCACGGACGCCGAGACCTCACGCCGCTCCAGCGCCCCCAGCACCGCCTGCAGGCCGTGGGTGGACAGCCGCTCCAACTCTCCCGGGGTCGGCTCGGTGACGGTGTCCCGCGCGAACACGCGGCGCAGGTTCATCACCTGTGCATAGCGGGCGCCACAGCGCTCGCAGGCTCGCGCATGACTCAGCACCCGGCTCCACTGTCGCGGAGGCAGGGTGCCGTCGTTGGCGAGGTGGACGAGCTGTCGGTCCACGTGGGGAGTGAACAAGGCCATGGGCAACTCACTCTCGTCAGGGCACGAAGAGGGGGAAGAGCAGGGCCACCATCGCGGCCGTGGCCGCGGCGGAAGGCAGCCCATCGGGCGACTCCGCCATCAGCCAGCCCTCCTCCACGAGAAACGCCGTCATCGCGCGCCGCAGCTTCATCTCGCGCGTCCTCAGCTCCTGTCGGGACCACCCCAACAGCAGCCCCGCGCGCTCCTGGGACAACCCCTGCACGAAGCGCAGGTCCGCCAACCTCCGCGTCCCCTCGTCCAGCCCCGCGAGGAAGCGCCTCACCAGCTCCCGCAGCTCCCCCTCGAGCGCCCGGTCCTCGGGAGAGGGCGACGTGCTCGCCAGCCGCTCCGCCATCGGCGTGTCATCCAGCGCCACCGCCTCGCGCGCGATGCGGCCCGCCGAGCGCAGCACGTCCACCGCCGCCTGCTTCGCCACCGCGTTGAGCCACGTCGAATACGGACGCACGCCGTCGTACGCGAGCCGCGCCTGCTCACGGAAGGCGCGCACGAAGGTCTCCTGGTGCGCGGCCTCCAGGTCCAACGGACCCACGCGTCCCAGGCCCCCGGGCCCGTGGGACACGTACGTGCGCGACAGGAACCGCGCCACGTGCGCGGAGTAGGCCCGATAGACACGCGCGAGCGCCTCCGGTTCTCCTCGGCGGAAGGCCTGCAGCAACCGCGGGTCGTCCCTCAACAGCGACATGCCGTCCTCCCCTCAAGGGGCCTCGAGCCCCTGGACCTCGACGGGCCCGGCGCGCTCCGTCTGTGTCCCGTCACCCAGCTGCCCGGCGGCGTTGGCGCCCCAGCACTGCACGCGCCCATCCCTCAGCACCGTGCATGTGCTCGTCACACCCGTGCCCAGGTCCACCACCTCGTTCGCCAGGCCCGACACGTCCACCGGCGCCGCGCGATGCACCCGCGTCCCGTCGCCGAGCTGCCCGGCCTCGTTCAGGCCCCAGCAGCGCACCCGTCCCTCGGCGCTCAGCGCGCAGGTGAAGCCCGTGCCCGCGCGCACCTGGCGCATGTCCGCCGTCAGCCCCACCGGGCGCACCGGCACCGTGCTGTCGAGCGCGGTGTCATCCCCCAGCGCTCCCGAGGCATTGAAGCCCCAGCACTCCACCGCCCCGTCGCCCACGCGCGCGCAGGTGTGTCCCTTGCCCGCCGTCAGCGCCCTCACGGGCAGGGCCAGGCTCCGCGCCCGGACGGGCGGCGACTTCAGTCCCACGCCCGCGAGCCCATCTCCCAGCTCGCCGTAGGCGTTGTCGCCCCAGCACCACGCCTCGCCCGCCGTGGTGGCCGCGCAGGTGTGGTACGCGCCCGCCGCGAGCACCGTGAGGTTCGCGGGCAGGCCCCGCACCTCGACGGGCGTGTAGCTCCGCTCGCTCACCTCCGACGCGCCCAATTGGAGTCGTGAGTTGTCGCCCCAGCACGTCACCTGTCCCCCCGCGTGCAGCGCGCAGGTGTGCGCTTCACCCGAGGCGACCGTCAGCACGTTGGAGCCCACGCCGCCGACATCCAGGGGCTCCAGCGACGACGACAGCGAGGCCTGACCCAGCTGCCCCGACGTGTTGTCTCCCCAGCAGCGCACGGTGCCGCCCTCCAGCACCGCGCAGGTGTGGTCCGCGCCCGCGGAGATACCGAGCACGCCGGTGGACAGGCCCTTCACCGCCACGGCGGAGGCCCGCAGCGCGCGTGTGCCGTCGCCCACCAGTCCCGTGCCGCCCCAACACCGCACGCCGCCGCTCTCCAACAGCGCGCACGCGTGCTGCCGTCCCACCGTGACTTTTTCCGCCACGCCCCTCGGCTCGGAGTCCGGTTCCGGACACTCCTCGGTGTCCTCCTCGCACGCATCCGTCGGAGCGCTCCGGATGGGGTCCAGGCACGCGCCCGTCAGCGCGGTGAGGAGCAGCAGGATGGGCGCGACGCGGCGCTTCATGGAGCCTCCCTCCCGACGGCAGAACGAACGACTGGCGCCGCGGGCACGAGGCTTGCGCGGCGCCAGCTTGCTGGCCTGGATGTCCTCGCAGACGGACGGCGGGAAAATGCGTTACGGCTGCGGATGCACGTTGAGCGCGCTCCAGGGCGTGGTGCTCGTGTCCACCAGCACCAACCGGAAGGCCGCCTCACTCCCCGTCGAGGGCGACAGCGCGCCCGCGGCCACCGCGAAGACGCCCCGGCCCAGGAAGGCGCTGGTGTCCAACTGGAACCGCGCCACCGGCGAGCGGTCCGCCGAGCTGGCCGCCGCCACGCCCACCAGCAGCTGGGCGCCGGGCAGCTCCCGGCCCTCCACCGAGGTGGCCAGCCGGTAGGGGAGGTCATCGAAGGCGGCGCTGGCCGGGACGACGCCGTTCTCCACCGGCGACACGTCCACCACGGGCGCGTCCGGCGAGGCGTGCACCACGCGCAGCCGCAGGCTGTCGGTGTCGGGCGTGAAGCCCTCCGTGAAGGCGAGCAGCTCGAAGGTGGAGTCCGCCGGGTCGTCCGCCGCGGGGCTCAGGAATCCGGAGGCGAGGACCAGGTAGCGCTCACCGGCGACCAGCGCGGGCGTGGGCCGGCTGGCGGCGGGGGCGCCCGAGGGGCGCGTGCTCCCGGAGGCGCTGGCGAAGAAGTCCAGGGTGTAGCTGCCCGGCGGCACCTGGATGGGCGCGGACAGCTCGCCGAAGTTGAGGTCATCCACCAGCTCCGCGTTGCCGACGAAGACGTCCACGGAGGGCGCGTCCGGCGAGGCGTGCAGCGCGTAGACGACGGGGTTCTGGCGGACCAGCCCGACGCCCGCGGCGAGCAGCCCGAAGCCCGCGGGCGCGTGCGCCTTCTCGGACAGCCTGCCCGTGGCGATGACGAACACCTCGCCGCGCGAGGGCAGGGCGGGCACGGTGAAGGACGTCACCTTCTGGTTGTCGGTCGTGCGCACGCCCACCTGGAGCGACTGTCCGGAGGGCAACTCCACGCCCGCGGCCCCCGTGTCCTGGAAGCGCGCCAGGCTGGTGATTTCAGAGCTGCCGTCGTCGCCCACGTCCAGCGCGACGGTGGGCGCGTCCGCGCCCGCGTGGACGATTCGCACGCGCGCACGGCCCTCCGCGGGCGCGCCGAAGCCCTCGGTGAGGGGCAGCACGCGGAAGCCGCTCGCGCTGTCGGTGGCGGTGAGCAGGCCCGCGGCCACCGCGCTCACGCTCTGGTCCTTCGTCAGCGTCAGGGGACCGGTGGAATAGACGGGCGCGGACGTGGCCGCCGAGCCCGCCGCGCGCACCTGCACGTTGTACGTCCCCGTCGGCACCGTGGCGTAGGACGTGGTGTCGCCGTAACGCACGTTGGTGAACAGTGGCGTGGAGTTGCCCTCCGCGTAGATATCCACGGCGGGCGCGTCCGGCGACGCGTGCACGACGCGCAGCTTCGCCTGGGTGGACGGCGTCGGGTCGGGCGGCGTCTCGTCGTCGTCTCCGCAGCCGACGAGCGCGGACAGCGTGGCGGCCAGCGCCAGGGTGATGCCACGGCGATTCCAGGCGTTCCTCTTCATGTGCGCCTCCATTGAAGCGGCCTTCGGGCTCGGGGGAGCCAGGGCCTGTTCGTTGTTGGAGGGCCCTTACGAAATGAGGCGGTGGACCTGGTTGATGGGACGTGTCCGCGCGAGCGCTGCTACCGTGCCCGCCCCATGAACCCAGGCCTGATTCCCCTCGTCGTGTCCTTGCTCTGGACCCAGGCGCCCGCGCCCGCCGCGACCCCCGCCGCCGCCCAGGGCGCCGCCGCGAAACCATCACAGGTGCCCGGAATCGCGCCGCTGCCCGGTCAGCCGAACGTGTGGGTGAGCAACGTGCCCCCGGTGCCGGACGCGCTGCGTCGCCGGATGGAGCAGTACCTGGAGTCCCGCACCGCGGCGCTCTCGGACGCCAGTGATGACGGCAAGCAGCTGCTCATCACCACGCGCTTCGCGGATACCAACCAGCTCCACGTGGTGGAGATGCCCATGGGCGCGCGCACGCAAATCACCTTCGCGAAGGAGCCCATCAACCGGGCTGTCTTCCAGCCGGGTGACGCGAACGTCGTCTACTACCTGCAGGACAAGGGCGGCGGTGAGTTCTTCCAGGTGTTCAAGCTGGACCGGCGCACGGGCCGCTCGGAGCTCCTGACGGATGGCAAGAGCCGCCACGAGGCGCTGCGCGTCTCCGCGGATGGCCGCTGGCTGGCGTACGCGGGCACGGGCCGCAACGGCAAGGACACGGACGTGTACGTGGCCCCCACGTCGGAGCCCACGAAGGCGCGCCGCCTCACGGAGCTGGAGGGCACGTACTCCCCGCAGGAGTTCTCCGCGGATGGCTCGAAGCTGCTGGTGCAGCGCTTCCGGGCCGCGGATGACTCGGACCTGTTCCTGGTGGACGTGGCGTCCGGGGAGCGCCGTCAGCTCACGCCCTCCGAGGGCAAGGGCAGCGTCGACGGCGCCACCTTCACCAAGGACGGCCAGGGTGTGTATCTGGTGACGGACCGCTACAGCGACTTCTCCGAGCTGTACCTGCTCGACACGCGCACCGCGCCCACGGCCGCGCCGCCGCCCTCGCTGACGAAGTCGGTGAAGTGGAGCGTGACGGACCTGGCGCTGTCCCCGGACGGGCGCAAGCTGGCGGTGGCCTTCAACGAGGACGGCTACACCACGGTGTCGCTGCTCGACACGCGCACGCGCGCCCTGTCCGCGCTGACGACCCTGCCCAAGGGCGTGGGCGGCGGGCTGAAGTTCCCGCGCAAGCGCTCGGACGTGCTGGCGCTCTCGCTGGGCAGCGCGCGCAGCCCCATGGACGTGTGGACGGTGGACTTGAAGTCGCGCAAGCCGACGCGCTGGACGCGCTCGGAGGTGGGCGGTCTGGACACGGAAGCGTTCGTGGAGCCCACGCTCGTGCGCTACCCGTCCACCGACGGCGTGCAGGTGCCCGCGCTCCTCTACGTGCCCAGGAACACGGGCGGCAAGAAGGTGCCCGTCGTCGTCAGCTTCCACGGCGGACCGGAGGGACAGAGCCGGCCGATGTTCAGCAACTTCACCCAGTTCATCGCCAGCGAGCTGGGCATGGCGGTGCTGGTGCCCAACGTGCGCGGCTCGGACGGGTACGGCAAGGCGTACCGCGCGATGGATGACGGCGTGAAGCGCGAGCAGAGCCTGAAGGACATCGGCGCGACGCTGGACTTCATCGCCTCTCGGCCGGAGCTGGACGCCACGCGCGTGGGTGTCTCGGGCGGTTCGTACGGCGGCTACATGACGCTGGCGTCGGTGGCCTTCTATCCCGACCGCTTCAAGGCCGCGGTGGACGTGGTGGGCATCTCCTCGCTGCCCAGCTTCCTGGAGAACACGCAGGCGTACCGCAGGGACCTGCGGCGCGCGGAGTACGGCGACGAGCGCATCCCCGAGGTGCGCCGCGTGCAGGAGCGCATCTCCCCGCTGGGCTCGGTGGGCAAGATTCGCGCGGCGCTCTTCGTGCAGCAGGGGGCCAATGACCCGCGCGTGCCGCAGTCGGAGGCGGAGCAGATCGTCCAGGCCGTGCGTCAGCGCGCGCCGGACGTCTGGTACATGCTGGCCACCGACGAGGGCCACGGCTTCCAGAAGAAGCCCACCCGCGACTACGCGCAGATGACGACGATGATGTTCTTCGAGAAGCACCTGGGCGCACCCCAGGCGCCCGCGCCGAAGTAGCCGCCCGGACACAGCGTATGGCCCGGGACATCCCGGTATGTCCCGGGCGGCCGCGCGTTCCACGAAGGTGGTTCCACGACGTTCCATGACGAGGAGCATCCCGATGATGCGTTTTCCGAGCCCGCTCCGGCGGGGTGTCCTGGCGCTGGCGGTGGTCCTGGGCGCGGGGGCGGCGGTGTCTGCGCCCAAGCAGGACGCCATCAACCTCCGGTTCGGTCTGCGGCAGGTCAACCTCACCATGCGGGCCGAGGACGTGACGGGTCAGCACTTCCAGGTGAGCCGGAAGGACAAGGGCCTGCGGGGGAGGACCGCCGTGGGGCTGGTGGACGTGAAGTTCGAGGACGGCGCGGTGAAGGGCTCACTGGGCCCCGCGCTGGTGAACCTGAAGGTGAAGCGCGAAGGCGACACGGTGGAGGCCGAGGGCGGCTTCGGCGGCCGGCCCGCCACCGTGAAGTTCACCAAGGACTCGTTGGAAATCTACATCCGGGACTGCACGCACCGGCTGAGCGCGCGCGAGGCGGGGCGCTCCTACTCGGGTCAGAGCAACTGCAGCGTGGGCGACTCCGGAGGGGAGGCGAAGCTCTGGCTGCCGGACGCGTTCCTCGAGGCCAGCCCCGAGGAGCAGGTGACGCTGCTGCTGCTGGCGGTTTGACGGTGTCCGCCCCCGGGCATCACGGACCGCCCCGGGGGTGGGGCGAGCGGGCGGCCGCCCTCGGAGAGTGTCAGGCCCCGGATGCAAATCCGGGGGGGTGGGGCTGTCGCGGTATGCGATGGGAAGAAGGACGTTTCAAGGAAGGTATTCCACGACGAGGAGCATTCCGATGAAGCGCTTTCTGAGCCCGCTACGGCGGGGGGTATTGGCTCTGGCGGTGGTCCTGGGGGCGGGGGGGGCGGTGTCCGCGCCGAAGCAGGACGCCATCAACCTGCGAATCGCCCGGCAGCAGTACAACCTGGTGATGACGTCCGATGAAGTCACCGGCCAGGACTTCCAGGTGACCCGCACCAAGGATGGGCTCCGGGGCCGGACGTACCTGGGCGTGGTGGACGTGAAGTTCAAGGACGGCGAGGTGAAGGGCTCGCTGGGCCCCGCCGCGGTGAACCTGAAGGTGAAGCGCGACGGCGACACGGTGGAGGCCGAGGGCGGCTTCGGCGGCCGGCCCGCCACCGTGAAGTTCACCAAGGACGAGCTGAAGATCTACATCCGGGACTGCACGTACCGGCTGAAGGCGCGCGAGCCGGGGCGCTCCTACGCGGGCCGTCGCAGCTGCGACTCCGTCACGGTGCCGGAGTCGGAGGTCTGGCTGCCGGATGAGTTCCTCGCCGCCAGCCCCGAGGAGAAGGCCGCCCTGCTGCTGCTGGCGCTGTGAGCCGCTGGCTCAGGGGCGGGTGCGTGGCAGCTCCACGCTGAAGGTGGAGCCCACGCCCAGCTCGCTCTTCACGGTGATGAGGCCTCCCATGGCCTCCACAATCTGGCGCGAAATCCACAGCCCCAGGCCGAAGCCGCCGTAGTTCCGCTCGGACACGGCGCGCTGGAAACGGTGGAACAGCCGCGCCAGGTTCTCCTCGCTGATGCCGATGCCGCCGTCCTGCACCTCCACGCGCACCGACGCCGGGCCCACCGTCATCACCACGTGCACCGGGTTGCCGCGCCCGTACTTCACCGCGTTGCTCACCAGGTTCGTCAGCACCTGGTCGATTCTCAGCTTGTCCCAGAGCCCGAACGACTCCGGCGCGAGCGTCAGCTCCAGGCGCGTGCCCGTGCGCTCCAGCTCCGGCTCGAAGCGCTCCACCACCTCGCGCACCAGCGCCGACAAATCCAACGGCTCCGGGCTGAGCTCCAGCCGCCCCGCGCTGATGCGCGACACGTCCAGCAGGTCGTGGATGAGCTGCGTCTGGCGCTTCACCTGCCGGTCCACCACCTCCAGCGCCCGCCCCAGCCGCTCCGGCGTGAGGGCTGACGGCCCGCGCTTGAGCCCCGCCAGCAGGCTCTGCACCTGGAGCTGCAGCGCGCTGATGGGCGTCTTCAGCTCGTGGCTGGCGATGGAGAGGAACTCCTCGCGCAGGCGGATGGCGTGCCGGGCCTCGCGGTACAGCCGCGCGTTGTCGATGGCCAACGCCGAGCGCCGCGCCAGCTCCTGCGCCAGCGCCAGGTCCTGCGCGTCGTAGTCGCGCCGCGAGGTGACGAAGGACAGCGCCCCCAGCGTCTGCCCGCGCACCTGGAGCGGCACGCACAGCCACGCCCAGCAGCCCTCCCCACCGGGCGGGCGCACGCACTCGGGAGCGTCCGCGCTCAGCCCGGTGCGCAGCTCCGCCTCACCGGAGGCCACCACCCGCGCGACGACGGCGAGCCCCGGCGAGGGCTGCCCGTCCGACGCGCGGAAGCCCGCGTCCGCGTGCGCCGAGGCCACGCACCGCACCTGCCCGTCCTCGTCCGCCAGGAAGACGCCGCAGCAGTCCGCGTACGACGGCACCGCCAGGTGCGCCACGCGCTCCAGCGTCTCCTCCTGCTCCAGGCTGGTGGCCAGCACGCCGCCCGCCTCCGCGAGGAAGCGCTGCGCGCTCTCGCTGCGCTGCCGCTCGGTGACGTCCACCGCCATGCTCAGCACCTGCTCGGAGCCGCCGCTCGCCGGCTGCACCACCGCCGTCCACAGCGCCACCTGCAGGGGCGTGCCGTCCTTGCGCATGCGCTGCATCACCGCGCCGCCCAGCGACTCACCCCGGCCCGCGCGGGCCAGGTTGCGGCGGAACTCCTCCTGCTTGCCGGGCGGCACCACCGGCAGCACCTGCCCCATCGCCTCCTGGGCCGTCCACCCGAAGATGCGCTCCGCGGCCGGGTTCCACATCCGCACCGTGCCATCCGCGTCCACCAGGATGATGGAGGCCGGCGAGGCCTGGATGATGGCCGCCAGCCGCTCGTTGACCTCGGCCAGCTGCGCGCGCGCCCGCTCCTCCTGCTCCAAGAGCCGCGCCCGCGCCAGCGCCTGTCCCGCGTGGTGGGCGAGCAGCTCCAGGAACGCGCGCTCGTCCGCGTCGAACACGCGCGGCGCGGAGAAGGCGAACAGGAGCGTGCCCAGCGCCCGGCCCTCCACCGTCAATGGCAGACACGCCGACGCGGGGGAGGGCGCGCGGATGGCGTGGTGGCGCTTCTGGTCCACCTCCGGGTAGCGCGCCGTCAGCGCCTCGGGGGACTCCAGCCACACGGGCCGCCCCTCGCGCAGCGCCTCCGTCACCGGCCCCCGGCTCTCCAGCGGGAGCAGGCCGAACGCCTCCTGCACCGAGTCGGCGTCGTCATAGCCCGAGCACCTCAAGAGCCTGGCGTGCCCGTCCTCCTCCACCCACAGCCCGCCGCGCGTCGCGCCCACCGCCTCCACGCCCTGCTCGACGATGACCTCCGCCACGCGCGACGCCGACAGCACCTGGGACAGCTCCGCCGTCACC
The DNA here is from genome assembly GCF_020037055.1 of Myxococcus sp. AS-1-15. Taxonomy (NCBI): domain Bacteria; kingdom Pseudomonadati; phylum Myxococcota; class Myxococcia; order Myxococcales; family Myxococcaceae; genus Myxococcus; species Myxococcus sp. AS-1-15. The sequence goes on from NZ_JAIQDF010000002.1 coordinate 261,709, forward strand.
CGCTGCAGCCGCGCCAGCCGCCCCGCCGCCACCTCCGCCGCCTGCCGCGCCTGCTTCTCCGCCGCGTACGCGCGCGCCACGTCCAGCGCCATCGCGGCCCGGTCCGCCAGCTCCTGCAAGAGCAGCTGCTCCGCGGCCTCGACGGTGCGCTCGGGCGTGGGGGCCTTCCACACGGTGAGCGTGCCCAGCGCCTTCCCCCGCGCGCGCAGCGGCAGCACCATCCACCGCGTGAAGGGGAAGTCCTCCAGCAGCCCGTGCTGCTGCGGCGGCACCAGCTGACGCAGCTCCTCCGGGCTCGCGTCCGGCGCCCACTGCGCCTCGCCCGTGCGCAGCACCTCGCGCGAGGGGCCCTCGTCCGCGCGCAGCGCCGGGGGACTGAGCGTCTGGAACAGGAGCCGGGCCTCGGGCGAGGCGGCGGCCGAGGCCATGGTGCGCAGCCACAGGCCGTCCTCGGACAACAGGCGCAGCGTGCACGCGGCGCCCAGGAAGGGCACCACCAGGGCGCACAGCCGCTCCATCACGGCGGGAGGCTCCAGGCTGGCGTCGGCCAGCACCCGCGACGCCTCCGCCAGCAGCGCCAGGCGCTCCTCCACCTCCGGGGCATGCGCCCCGAACTGTCGTGCGTCCGCGTACCGGGATACCGCCATCGTCATCGCGCCCCCGCGAGGTGGCATGGGAGCACGTGAAAGCAGGCAGGGGCATGTCCCCCGTGGCCCCCCGGCCTTCCTTCATGGCCAATCAACATACGCCCCCCTCTGACTGTTCGTTCCGGACGCCTGCTCCGTCGCGGACCGACGGAAGGAGCCGGCCTGGGGCTACCTGCTCGCACATGGGCGCACCTGGACGTTGGAATCCACGGGGCCCGTCTCCGGGTGGGTTGCTACTCATGTGGGTTCGGCTAAAGGGGGGCGCGTGAAAGCCACCACCACCGGAGTACCGGGCGGCGAGGAGATTCGGGAAGGCCCCGATACCTTCAAGCGCACGGCGCTCCTGGCCCTCGGGGCCCTGGGCATCGTCTATGGCGACATCGGGACGAGCCCGCTCTACGCGCTGCGCGAGTGCTTCACCGGCCCGCACGGCATCCACCCCACGCCGCAGAACGTCCTCGGGGTGCTGTCGCTCATCTTCTGGTCCCTGCTCATCATCGTCTCGGTGAAGTACCTCATCTTCGTGATGCGGGCGGACAACCGGGGCGAGGGCGGCATCCTGGCGCTGATGGCGCTGGTGATGCAGCGGCAGAAGGGACAGACCCACCTGAACCGCCCGGTGCTCATCACCCTGGGCATCTTCGGCGCGGCGCTCCTCTACGGTGACGGCCTCATCACCCCGGCCATCACGGTGCTCAGCGCGGTGGAGGGCCTGAGCGTGGCCACCCCCGTGTTCGAGCCCTTCGTCGTGCCCATCACCCTGGCCATCCTCTTCGTCGTCTTCATGGTCCAGCGCCACGGCACGGCGGGCATCGGCGCGGTGTTCGGCCCGGTGATGTGCGTGTGGTTCTTCACGCTCGCGGCGCTGGGCGTGAAGGAGCTGGTGCACAACCCCGCGGTGCTGGGCGCGCTGTCCCCCGTGCACGGGGTGATGCTCTTCGTACACAACGGCTGGCACGGCTTCCTGGTCATGGGCGGCGTGTTCCTCGTCGTCACGGGCTGCGAGGCGCTCTACGCGGACATGGGCCACTTCGGCTGGAAGCCCATCCGCTGGGCGTGGTTCGGCGCGGTGCTGCCGGCCCTGATGCTCAACTACCTGGGCCAGGGCGCGCTGCTCCTGCGCGACGCGAGCGCGGCGCGCAATCCGTTCTACCTGCTGGCCCCCTCGTGGATGCTCTATCCGCTGGTGCTCCTGTCGGCGGTGGCGGGTGTCATCGCCTCCCAGGCGCTCATCTCCGGCGCCTTCTCGCTGACGCGCCAGGCGATGCAGCTGGGCTACAGCCCGCGCATGGAGGTGGTGCACACCTCCGCCGAGGAGATGGGGCAGATCTACCTGCCGGGCATCAACTGGGCGCTGATGGTGGGCGTCTTCACGCTGGTGCTGACGTTCCGCTCCTCGAGCGCGCTGGCGTCCGCGTACGGCATCGCCGTGTCCACGACGATGCTCATCACCTCCGTCATGGCCTATGTCGTCGCCCGCGAGCGCTGGGGCGTCAGCCGCGCGCTGGCCCTGCCCGTGGCGGGCCTGTTCCTCACGGTCGAGCTGGCCTTCTTCAGCGCCAACGCGATGAAGGTGGCGGACGGCGGCTGGTTCCCGCTGCTGCTGGCCGTCGTCATCTTCACCCTGATGACCACGTGGAAGCGCGGCCGCGACATCCTCGCCGCCAAGCTGCGCGCCGCGAGCATCCCCCTGAAGGAGCTGCTCGGCAGCTTCGGCGACCACCCGCCCGTGCGTGTGCCGGGCACCGCCATCTTCATGACGGGCAACGCCGAGGGCACGCCCCCCGCGCTGCTGCACAACCTCAAGCACAACAAGGTGCTGCACGAGCAGGTGGTGCTCCTGACGATGCAGACCCAGGACGTGCCTCACGTCCCCGCCGAGGAGCGCGTGGAGGTGGAGCCCCTGGAGCAGGGCTTCGTCCGCGTGGTGGCCACCTACGGCTTCACCGAGAACCCCAGCATCCCCGACGTGCTCAAGCGCTGCCGGGAGAAGGGGCTCCAGTTCCAGCTCATGGGCACCAGCTTCTTCCTGGGCCGCGAGACGCTGATTCCCTCCAAGAAGCCGGGCATGGCCATGTGGCGCGAGGCGCTCTTCTCCTGGATGAGCCGCAACGCCCGCAGCGCCACCGCCTACTTCCGGATTCCGCCCAACCGCGTGGTGGAGCTGGGAAGCCAGGTCGAGCTGTAGCCGTCATGCGGTCACCCCGGCCCGAGGCTGGCCCCGGGGCGCGCCCTCCACCCGCGCGCCCCGGTGTGGCCCCTCCCGCCCGGTGGAAAACCCCCGATGAAATCCCCCCCGAAATTCCGCCTCGAAGCGGGAGTCCCCTGTCCGGTTGCGTCCGGCCACGTGAAACCCGCGTGGCGGCGTCCCTGGAATCCGCGTTTACGCTCCCGGAATCACCGCCAGGGCTGTAATCCTCCGCCGTTGGCATCACTTCCGCTTGGGGGTCAGAAAAGACGCGCTGCGTCTGGGCACCCAGTGACGGTGTAACTCTCCGGAAACACGGGCCGACTCGTCCCGATAATGGGGTGCTGCTCACCCCAGTCAGCGCGTTGACGCTACGCGTTGGGTGTGGGTGTGGGGGGCTCTTCGGCGCACTCCTGGTGCAGTGAAACGGCGATTTCTTCCTTCCACGGTAGAAAATTACCGTTCACCAGCAACATTCGGCACGCTGTGGCGAGAATATTTTCATCAGGCAGAAATAATCCTGTACTGACGGAAGGCAGCTCGTTTACAGTGCTTTCAGGTGTCGCGCAGAACCCCGTGTCCGAACTGAGGTCATCCCCCATGCTCGACGTCGCCCCCGCCTCGCTCCTCTCCTCCGCTCTCTCCTCCGGCGCCCCCTCCGCGACGCCGTGGAACGACGTCCCGCAGCGCGACTGGTCGAACCTGGCCCCGCACACGGTGCTGAGCGCGCAGGAGCTGTACCCGCGCATCTGCGTGCGTGATCCGTACTTCGCGCTGAAGGACGTGACGGTGATGGGCAAGGGCGAGGTGGTGGCGCGCATCCCGGTGCAGCAGGACCCGGACGCGGAGGCGGGGCTCATCGGCATCGCGGAGGCGGGCCGTCACCTGGCCATCCTGGGCTCGTGCGCGTCCGCGCTGGTGGCGCCCAAGGACGGGCAGCACTTCTACCTGGCGTGCGGCGCGCGCGGTGAGTGGCTGCGCCGCGAGCCGATGGCGCGCTCCACGGACCTGCTCTGGGGCCTGGCGCAGGCCAGCCTCACCGGCAAGCGCACCGCCACCGCGCGCACGCTGCTGTCCGCGCCGGACGGCACCCCGGTGTTCCGCCTGGAGGTGGACTACAACGTGCTGTCCGCCGCCGCCTTCACCCGCCTGTTCGGCGAGGCGCGCCAGGACATGCGCCGCGAGCCGCGCCGCGACGACGGCATCCAGCGCACCCCCGAGGAGTGGGCCCGCCTGCGCTCCAACCCGTACGGCAAGGCGCTGGCCCTGCGCGACTGGCGCCCGGACGATGAGAGCCTCACCGCGTCCCTGGGCCCCGTCACCCCGGAGATGTGCAAGGGCCACTTCGCCCTGCACCCGGTGATGCCCGTGGCGATTGTGGCGAGCGGCATGACCCGCGTGGCGACGACGCTCCTGCGCAAGCTCGAGGGCGCGCCGTGGGCGCGGGTGCTGGCCAAGGACGTGCGCCTGAAGGCGGACAGCCTGGCGTACGCGGGCCAGACGGTGGTGTTCGGTGCGCACCGCCGCTCGCGCGATGGCGCCAACCACGTCTTCTCCTGCCAGGCCTCGGTGGGCGAGCGCGTGGTGGCGGAGCTGGACGTCACCTACGAGCGCGTGGAGTAGTCACTCCCAGGTGATGTCGTAGTCGACGCGGTCGATGCCCTGCGGATGGGCCTTCGCCGTGCCCTTCAATCCCAACACCTTCAATGCGCCGGTGAGGATGCCCTCGTGGTACGCGGGGGGCAGCATGTCCCGACGCACGCGCAGGGTGCCGGACTTGGGCCCCGTGGTGACGTACTCGCGGGTGCCGTACGTGACGGCCGCGCTGTAGCCCATCTGCGCCCCGGAGAAGAGCTTCTGCGGGTCTCCTCGGGAGATGATGCCGAAGATGAGCATCCCCGGGCCCGTGGAGTAGCGCGTGACGTTGGACTCACCACACGCGTGGTACACGGCCTCCTCGGAGCCCAGCGGCTCCTCGAGCGCGTCCGCCGCCAGGTACAGCAGGTTCAGGAACTCCTGCACGGGGTAGGTGCGCAGGTCCGAGTAGTCCTTGGCCAGCGCCCCCACGCGCACCTGCTCCATCGCGGCCAGTCCGGCACGCTGTTGGACCAGGCTGAACACCGCCTTGAAGAACAGCCCTCGCACCGCGTCGCCGGGCTGCGTGGCCGCCAGTCGCGCGGCGAGCTCCGACTTGTTGGACGGCATCTCTCCACTCCTGCCTCGGTGACCGGCCCTGGGTGTATGGACGATGAGCGGTGGAGCTTATCCTCACACCTCGTCGAGCAGCACGGGCGAGAAGCCCGCCGCGTCGCACGACGCCAGCACGTAGCGCACGCCGGCCCGCTCGCCGGTGAAGCCCGCGGGGATGCCCGTCGAGTGCAGGTGGCCGTACACGCACACCTTCGGCTTGAACGCCTCGATGGGGTCGCTGAACGCGGTGGCCTTCTCGTTGGCGTACAGCGGCGGGAAGTGCACGGCGGCCACGCGCACCAGCGGCGTGGGACTGGCCGCCTCCTTCTTCTTCGCGTCCTCGATGGACGTCGCGAGCCTGCGCGTCTCGCGCTCCACGTAGCCCTGGTCGATGGGCTCGTCGCCCATCTCTCCGCCCGGCATCGGCGGGGCCTCGGGCGCCGTCCACAGCCGCGTGCCGGCAATCACCCACGGCCCCATCACCGCCGCGCTGTTGTGGAGGAACGCCTCCAGCGTCTTGAACGGCTCGAGCAGCTTGCGCAGCTTCGACGCCGAGTCGCCCCACCAGTAGTCGTGGTTGCCGCGCACCAGGAGCTTGCGCCCCGGCCGCTCGTCCAGCCACTTCAGGTCGTCCATCACCTCGTGAGGCCGCGTCGCCCAGGAGATGTCCCCCGCGACGATGACGATGTCCTCCGGCCGCACCTTCTCGTCCCACGCGCGCTGCAGGGGCCGCGGGTGCTCCATCCACCCGAAGCGCTCCATGTCCTTGTTCCGCGTGGAGGGCAGGTGCGTGTCGCCGATACCGAAAAGCCGCATGGCCCCCTCATAGCGGATGATTCGACCTCCCGCGCCTGGAACCCGGCCCGCCACCGAGGCCGCCTCCCACCTGGCCGGACGAGGCCCCATCCGGCCCCGTGGGAAAAGACGAGGGACATCAGAAAATGAGTAAAATGTGTTTACATGGCCCCTGTCCCGAAACACGCCACTGCGACACCGGCGGCCATTCCGGGCGCGCCGGGTGGGTAGCCCTCTGTGGGCGACCTCGTGAATTCATGGGCTTGAAATGTTGACTCGGGCTCCGGTTCCGGAGTGGGAGGAGGTAGGGGCTGGAGCATCGACGCTCCAGTTCTCGTGGGTTGGGAGGCTGAAAGCGGGGAAGTCGGGGTTGGCACGTATGGTGCTCAGGGCACGCCGCACCGCCGCTCCCGAGGACGGGTGCGGAGCGCAGAGCTGCTGATCCCCTCTCAAGGAGCTCCCATGCACGTGTTGAGTAAGACGTTCGCGGCCACCGCCGCGGCCCTGGCCCTGTCTGCGTGTGGTCCGCAGCAAGAGGCGCCGCCGCCGGAGGCCCCGCCTTCCACGGAGGTGCCCTCGGGCGCTGCGGACGACGCGGCCCGCGCCATCGCGGACCAGGCGCGCCGCACCCCCAGCGAGCTGGACGCGCTGTTCGCCCAGGCGGCGAAGGAGTTCGACGTCCCGGTGAGCCTGCTCAAGGCCATCTCCTACACGGAGACGCGCTGGGAGCACGTGAAGGGCGAGGAGGAGTTCGAGGGCCGCCCCGCGGCGTTCGGTCTGTTGGCCCTGCGCGGTGAGAAGATCACCCAGGGCGCGGCGCTGGCCGGTGTGACGGAGGACCAGGTGCGCGGCGAGCCGCTGGCCAACCTGCGCGCGGGCGCGGCGCTGTTGTCCAGGCACGCGGCCGAGGCCGGCATCGACCGGAAGGATTTGGGCGCGTGGGCTCCGGTGGCGGTGGCGCTGACGGACATCACCGACCCGGACGTGCAGGCGTACTACGTCCACAACGAGGTCTACGCCACGCTGCGCGACGGCGCGGGCGCCTTCACGCCCGAGGGCAAGGTGGCCGTGTCGCTCGAGGGCGCGGCGGTGGAGGCGAAGTTCGCGCTGCCGAGGATGCAGGCGATGGCGGCGGGCCCGGACTACGCGGCCTCCATCTGGCGCGCGTCGCCCAACTACAACGCGCGTCCGTCCGGCACCAACGTGTCGATGATCATCATCCACACCTGTGAGGGCGGCTACTCCGGGTGCTGGGGCTGGCTGACGAACTCCGCGGCGGGCGTGTCCGCGCACTACGTGGTCAACGAGAGCGGCAGCGAGATTTCGCAGCTGGTGCGTGAGTCCAACCGCGCGTGGCACGTGGGTGCGTCCTACGACTGCAACCTCAACGGCAAGGTGGACTGCGGCCTCCAGGGCACGTCGGTGAACCACTTCTCGGTGGGCATCGAGCACGGCGGCTTCGCCAGCCAGTCGTCCTTCCCGGCCGGGCAGATCGACGCGTCCGCGAAGCTGTCCTGCGACATCACCAAGGGGCAGGGCATCGTCCGCGACAGCTACCACATCGTCGCGCACGGCCGGCTCCAGCCCGCGTCCCGCACGGACCCGGGTCCGAACTGGCCGTGGAGCAGCTACATCAGCAAGATCAAGAGCTACTGCGGTGACGGCGGCACGCCCACGGGCACCATCGTCGTGGACAGCCACAACGCCAACAACGACACGAGCAAGGCGCGCGCGGACGTGCCTGCCTCGTGGGCGGCCGGCACCAGCGCGGGCTACTACGGCAGCGGCTACTACTACGCCTCCACGCAGCCCATCTCGGAGCCGGTGGTGTTCAACTTCTACCTGGCCTCGGCCGGCACGAAGACCATCGACGCGTGGTGGGTGGCGGGCACCAACCGCTCCCCCGCGGCGCCCTTCATCATCAACCACGCGGGCGGCAATGCGACGGTGACGAAGAACCAGCAGACCGGCGGCAGCGCGTGGAACACGCTGGGCACGTACTCCTTCAACGCGGGCTGGAACACGGTGCAGCTGAGTCGCTGGGCCACCGAGGGCTACGTCGTCATGGCGGACGCCATCCGGGTGCGGTGACGTGAGGATGCGAGGCCTCGAACGGATGCCGCGTTCCTGGCCGTGGTGGGCGCGGTGGAGTCTCACCGCGCTCGCCGTGCTCGGCGTCGGATGTTCCGGCCGGTGTGGCGGGACGTCGGGCGCCGGGCCGCTGTCGAAGGAGGAGGCGCGCGCCATCCCCGGCGCGGTGGTCTTCCTGTCGGAGCGGGCGGGTCAGAAGGACGTGTGGCAGGTGAGCCCTGACGGGACGGAGACGCGAATCACCCAGGGCCCCGAGGACGAGTACCCAGGCCCCGTGGCGCCGGATGGGAAGTCCCTGCTCGTGGTGGCGGTGCGGGAGCAGGGCGGGATGCAGTTCCAGCAGCTGCGCGTCCAGCCGCTCGCCGGTGGAGACGCTTTGCCGCTGCATGCGCCCCGGGCGCGCTCGCGCAACGCGAGCTGGGCGCCGGACGGCACGTGGCTGGTGGCCGAGTCGGACGCGCAGGGCTTCAGCGACCTGGTGCGACTGGAGCCGCGCGAGGGGGTGCAAGAGGTGCGGCTGACGCAGGTGAAGGAAGGCTGCTTCGAGCCCGCCATCTCCCCGGACGGTCAGGAGGTGGCCTTCGTGTGCAGCCGCGAGGGCGACCCGGAAATCTACGTGACGAAGGCCGACGGGACGGCCGAGCGGCGCCTCACCGCGTTCCATCGCGAGGACCGCTCCCCGGGTTGGAGTCCGGACGGGAAGTGGCTCGTCTTCATCAGCGACCGGGAGAACCGGGAGCGGCTGTACCTGGTGCGGCCGGATGGCTCGGAGCTGCGCGCGGTGTCGGGCGAGCACTTCTCCGGTGACGAGCGCGAGCCGGCGTTCAGCCCGGACGGCCAGACGCTGGTGTACGTGAGCCGGGCGTCGGATGGCAGAAGCCGCATGTGGCGCGTGCCCGTGGCGGGCGGCGTGCCGGTGGCGCTGACGGACGGCCAGCGGCGCGACGACATGCCGGCGTGGAGCCCGGATGGGAAGTACCTGGCCTTCGTGTCGGAGCGCGAGGGGAACACGGACGTGTACCTGATGCGCGCCGATGGCAGCGGCCAGACGCGCCTCACCACCGCCCAGGCGCCGGACTGGCTGCCGCGCTGGGTGGCGCGACGGTAGGGCTCACTCCTCCAGGCCCTTGGGTCCCATCTCTTCCTCGGGAGGGTGGGGCTCGGGGCCCTGGGGCGTGGCGGGCAGGCTGAAACAGAAGGTGGAGCCCTGACCCGGCTCGCTCTCCACCCAGATGCGTCCGCCGTGGGCCTCGATGATGAGCCGGCTGATGTAGAGGCCCAGCCCCAGGCCCTGCGTGTCGGACGCGCTGCCCTGACGGGTGCGGAAGTACTTGTCGAAGACGTGCTCCGCGTCCTCGCGCGCCAGGCCCGGGCCCTCGTCGCGCACCGCCACCACGACGTGGTCCTCCGGCGAGGCGGACACGCGCACGTGGATGGGGCGCCCGGCGGGGCTGTACTTGGCCGCGTTGCCCAGCAGGTTGGTGAGCACCCGCTCCAGTCGCGCGGTGTCCACCCACGCCAGGGGCACGGGTGTGGCGACCTCCAGCAGGAAGCGCTCGCGCAGGTCCGGCGGGACGTCGCGTTCGAGCACGCCTTCCAGGAAGCGCACCACGTCCGTCGGCTCGCGGCGCAGCTCCACGCGGCGGGACTCCAGGCGCGAGCCCTCGAGCAGCTCTTCAATCATGGACTTCATCCACTCGACGTTGCGGAGGATGGCCTCGGTGAGGGCCTCCTCGCGTGCCATGCCGCGCTCCTTCAGCGCGTGGGTGAGCAGGCTGGCGCGCAGGGTGATGCCCTGCAGGGGATTGCGCAGGTCATGCGAGATGAGGCTCACGTACTCCTCGCGCAGGCGCTCCAGCTCGTGGCGGGTCGTCAGGTCCTGGCCGGTGACGACCACGCCGCGCGGCTCTCCCTGGGGGCCGAACACCGGCGCGGCGGTGATGAGCACGGGCGTCGTCCCGCCATCGGGCCGCGTGATGAGCAGCTCCTCGGGGCCCACGACCTCGCCGATCCGCACCGCTCGGGTGGAAGGCAGGTCCTCCATCGTCAACGGACGCCCGTCGGGGTGTCTCAGCCGGTCCAGGTAGGCGCCGCGCCTGGGATGCTCCGGCATCGGGCCGAGCATCGTCTGTGCGAAGGGATTGGCCATCAGCAGCGAGTCCCGCGTCGGGTCCGTGAAGAGCACGCCCACGGGGGCGTGGTTGAGCACCGCCTGCACGAGCCCGCGTTGCACCTCGGCCTCTTCGTGCGCCGCCTGGAGCCGGGCAAGGGCCTGCTCGCGCTCGGTGACGTCGCGCAGGACGACGAGCAGGCTGGGGCCCTCGGGGCCATGCACGTTTCGCAACCGTGCTTCCAAAGCAACAGAAGTGCCGTCCGCCCGTCGTCCGCGCAGGGCGCGCGCGGTGGAGTCCCCGTCCAGGCGCTGGCCTCCGAAGAGCCCCTCGGGCACGAGCACCTCGACCTCGTGTCCGAGGAGGGCCTCGCGGGGGTGGCCGAACACGCGCTCCGCCTCCGTGTTGACGAAGCGCATCCGTCCGCTCGCGTCGACCATGAGCAGGGGCTCGGGGGTGGTCTCCAGCAGGCCCCGGTAGCGGGCCTCGGAGGCGGCGAGCGCGGCCGTGGCGCGGCGCTGTCCCGCCTCGAGCAACTCCAGCGCGCGTGCCACCAGCAGCACGAGCACCGCGCCGCCCGCGCTGAGGAGGGTGGCGAAGAGGGGCAGCTTCGCCTCGTGTCCGAGCAGTCCCGCCAGATGGAGCAGGGCCAGGCACGCGCCCAGCAGGGTGGGTCCCAGCAGGGCGAGGGGCACCATCCTCCGCGCGAGGAATCCGCCCAGCGAGTCCCGGGTGAGCCGCTCCGCCAGCCCTCGCTCGGGCCGCGAGCAGGGCACGCCCACGCCCAGCAGCAGCACGGCGATGGCGGTGTAGAGGCCCATGCTGCGCCGGGCTGGGAAGGTCTCTCCCGCCGCGCCGACGAGCGGGCCGAGCAGCAGGCCATTGAAGCCCAGGAGCGCCACCAGCGCCGCGGCCATCACGAGCGCGTCGTTCCACGACAGTCGAGGCCCCTTGCGCTCGGGGAGGAGCATCGCGGTGCCGAGCAGGAGCAGGCACAGGGCGGTGAGCGGCGAGGGGCGGATGCGCAGGTCGAGCACGCCGGACGCCTGGGTGAAGAGCGCGTCCAGGGGGCCCATGGGAGGCATGACGTCCTGTGCGGCGCTGACGAAGCCGATGAGCCACATGCCGGCGGCGCAGAGGGCGGACAGTCTCCGGCGCGCGCGGGAGGAGCGGGCAGACGACCTCAGGGCCAGGGCCAGGCCGCCGAGCACGAGGGCCAGGCTGGTGCGAGGCGCGGTGGCGGGTCTGCTATCGCCCTCGGGAAAGAGGGGGCGCGCCGAGAGCAGCCAGCCGGTGAGGGTGGCCAGTCCCAGCAGGAGGACGACCAGCGCCGCGACCCAGGCGAGTGCGCGGGCCACGCTCTGGTTGCGGGTCTGGCCCCCGCCATTCGGCTGCATCGGCGCCCCCCTGGGCCGCGCGGAGGTGGCGGTCGCGCGCGGACGATGTCGTCACACGCGTCGGTCCTCCGACTCGCTCCTCACGCACCTGTCCGGGAGATGGATGCACATCGCGTCCGAGCCCCGCGTCGCACGGCGGGGCAGGGTGGACGCTCGGCTGCCCAGGCCGCCGCGCGCGGGGCTCGTGCGCCCAGTCAGGGCGCGGCGGGCGCGTAGATGCCGGGGTAGACAGTGAGCACGAAGCCCCACCCGGGCGCGACGGAGGCGTTGCGAGCCACGTACGTGTCGTCACCCTCGACGCCGAGTCGGAACGTCTCCGCGTCCAGGCCGGTGTGGACGTAGATGAACAATCCATCCGAGGACGTGCCGACCTGGTCGACGCCGTTGAAGTCCGCGGACGGGTAGAAGATGCGCTCGGCCAGCTCGCTCCGGTCCGGCACCACGCGCACGCCCGCGCGAGGCTGTCCGCTCGCATCGACGACGCGTCCCAGCACGAAGCCCGCGTCGCGCAACGTGCGGGCGCGGTCACTCGTCAGCCCGCGAAGGAGGGGCTCACCGAAGGTCGTGCTCAGCGCGTCATGGAACTGTTCGGGCAGGGCCCACACGCTCGCCTCGATGACGTCCGTGCGGGGGCGTGCTCCGGTGAAGACGCTGTCGTAGACGGGCGTGAGCGTGCGCACCAGGCCCGCGCCTTCCAGGCTCGTCGCCAGCCCCTGGTGGACCTCGCGGACGGGGACGTCCTCCACGGCGAAGGCGCCATCGGCTTCCACGGTGCCGGTGCCGAACGTGGGGTTGTCGTCATTCACCGCCACCCGGAGCGGCTCCTGGATGGCGATGGGGACTCCGTCCAACGTGGGCGTGGGTTGTCCCTGGGCGGCGAGCCATCGCTCGGCCTCGGGGAGCACGCGCGCGCGTCCGCTGACGCGGATGCGGAGGTTGTCCAGGTCCACCGACTCGGCATCCTCGGTCTGGAAGCCAGGGTCGGGGGCAGGGCCCCCGGAGCCACAAGCGGACGACGCGAGCCCGAGCAGTACACAAGAAGTCAGAAGAAAAGGGCGCTTCATCGCTCGCCAACATTTCCATGCCCTCTTCGCACGGCAATCCACCGCCGGGCTCTCCGTCCCCTGTTCGACGACTCGCCCCCACCCTGGAAAGCAGACACCGGGCCGCCCACCCGTCCGAGAGGGACGTGGGACGTGACCCGGTGTCTTGAATCCATCAACTCCGAGGCGCGCTCGCGCCATGTGTTTCAGGGCCAGCCCCGCCTCGGAAGCGAATCCAACAACCTCCGAGGTGCGCCTGGTGAGTCAGCACCCGCCGCCAGGTCCATCGACTCCGAGGTGCTCGCGGCTGGTGAGTCAACACCCGCCGCCAGGTCCATCGACTCCGAGGTGCTCGCGGCCGGTGAGTCAACACCCGCCGCCAGGTCTATCGACTCCGAGACGCTCGCGGCCGGTGTGTCCCGCCGCCAGGTCCATCGACTCCGAGGTGCTCGCGGCTGGTGAGTCAACACCCGCCGCCAGGTCCATCGACTCCGAGGTGCTCGCGGCTGGTGAGTCAGCACCCGCCGCCAGGTCCATCGACTCCGAGGTGCTCGCGGCCGGTGAGTCAGCACCCGCCGCCAGGCCCATCGACTCCGAGACGCTCGCGGTCAGTGAGTCCCGCCGCCAGGTCCATCGACTCCGGGGCGCCTGTGCCCGATGAATCAGCGCCAGCCGCCGCCGCTGCTCTTGGAGCCGGAGGAACCGGAGCGGCCACTCGGCGCCGAGGAACCACCGCCAGAACTCCGACCGCCACCGCTGCTTGAGCCGCTGCTGCCACGCCCGCCACCGTTGCTCCAGCCGCCGCCACTGCTCCCGCCGCTGCTGCTGCCGCTGCTGCCGCGCCCGCCACCGTTGCTCCAGCCACCACCGCTGCTGCCGCTGCTCGAGCCGCTGCTGCCGCTGCTCGAGCCGCTGCTGCCGCGTCCGCCACCAGTGTTCCAGCCGCCGCCGCTGCTCCCACGTCCGCCGCTGTTCCCACGGTCATTGCCACGGTCGTTATCGCGGTCATCGTCGCGGTTGCTGCGGCCGTAACCACCGCCGGAGTTGCCGCCGCCGCTCGGAGGCGTGCCGCCACCGCTGTTCCCGTACCCACCGCCGGAGCTACCACCGCCGCTCGGAGGCGTGCCGCCACCGTTGTTCCCATAACCACCGCCGGAGTTGCCACCGCCACTCGGAGGCGTGCCGCCGCCGTTGTTGCCGTAGCCGCCGCCGCTGTTGCCCCAGCCGCCGCCGTTGTTGCCACGGTCGTCATCGTCGCGGTCCCGACCGTGGCCGCGTCCCGGACGCGAGCCACCGTTGTTGTCCCGCCCGTAGCCACCGCCGTTGTTGTTGCCCCCGCTGCTGCCCCAGCCGCCGCCGTTGTTGTTGTCGTTGTAGCGCGAGCCGCCGCGAGGAGGCTGCGTGCCCCAGCCCGTGCCACCCGGAGGCGGACGGTCATTGTCGCGAGGCGTGTAGTTGCGCGTCGTCGTCGGCCGCGAGCCGGGCCGCGTGTAGCTGTAGACCGCGGAGGCCGCGTGGGTCCGGTCGTACACGTAGCCGCGGTTGCGCTCCCAGCGGTACGCCCGACCCGACGAGGGGTAGTAGTCGTGCGAGTGCCGCCCGTGGTGGTGGCACGCGACGCCCAGCGGATCCAGGTGGAAGTCCCAGTACCAGACCACCGCCGGACCCCGGTAGTAGTACACGTCGTCGGTGTACGTGTAATACGTCGTCGACGGCTGGTAGCCGTGCGAGTGCACGTGGTCATACGGGCACCAGCCACCGCCGTCGTCATCCGGAATGGGGTGGTAGCCCGAGTAGCTGTACTCCACCACCACGGCGCGGCGAGCGGCGGGGCCGTGATAGTGGGCGTAGCAACCCGTTCCCATCATCAGGGCCAGGGGGATGGCGAGTGCGAGCAATCGGCGCATGTGACGAGTCTCCCGCGCGAAGGGCCTCTGCAGCCAGTCCCCCTTCGCGACCACGGAATTCCAGACGCGCAGGCCCCGAGAAAATTCACGCCCCCACGCTTCCCGCCCGCCCGCCACCTGCTTAAGCGCCCCTGTGCCCTGGTGAACACAGGGCTGGCTGGTGTAGGTCCTTCACGCAAGGACGGCGCGAGTCGAGGCAGCCGGGGTGTTCCGGACCCGTCGCGCGAGGAGCAGGGCAATCATGTCGTATTCGGATGACGGAAGGGCGAGGGGCGCGACGTGCCCGCTGCACCCGGATGACCTCGCGCAGCGCACCTGTACGCGCTGCGGCAACTTCATGTGTGACACGTGCAGCGAGCGCGGCACGCAGTCGCACTGTCCCCCCTGTCGCGCCCGCGAGGGCCTGGGCCGGGACTTCCCGTTGGACCGGGACAACTGGTCCTTCAGCCGCCTGTTCGACGTGTGCCTGGACGCGTTCAAGCGCGAGTGGGTGATGCTCAGCGTCGGCGCGCTGCTCGTCTTCGCCGCGTCCATCGGCGGAAACCTCCTGTCCCAGATGTTCTCGTTCATCGGCGCCGCCACCGACAGCGTGGTCGCCATGGTGATGACGACGCTGGTGGGCATCGCGCTCACGTGGGTGATTCAGGGCGCGGTGACGCTGGGCTTCCTGCGCATGGCCATGGACGTGCTCCAGGGCCAGCGCGCGGACCTGGCGCGCGTGTTCTCCCAGTTCTCCAAGCTGGGCACCTACCTGCTCACGATGCTGCTGACGTTCGCGCTGGTGCTGCCGCTCGTGTTCGTCGGCCTGGGCATCCTGGTGGCCATCTTCGTCGCTGGCGCGGGTATCTCCCTGGCCGAGCTGAACTCCCTCTCCGAGTTCGACGGCGCGATGCGCGGCGTGTCACCCGGTCTCATCGGCTTGATGGTGCTCGTGTCCGCGGTGCTCTACCTGGGCCCGGGCATGTGGCTGATGCTCCCGCTGGTCCTCGTGCAGCCCGCGCTGGCGGACCAGGAGAACCCCACCGCGCTGGAGACCCTGCGCCTGGCCTACACCCACGCCAAGGGCTTCCGGCTCTCCATCCTCGGCGTCCTGGCGCTGGGCGGCTTCATCGTGGCGTTGGGCTTCATCCTGTGCTGCCTGCCCGCGCTGCCCGCCATGGGCCTCTTCCAGCTGCTGCTCGCGGGCCTCTACCTGGCCATCAGCCGCGGCGGACGCCAGGAGCGCTTCGGCTGAAGCCGGAGGACCTGCAGCCCACGGGGCCCGCGCGGCAGGGCGGGCCCCGGTGACGGCTTCGGTGCTTCAGTGCACCAGCCGCTCTGAAGAACCCGAGCGCGGCACGGCCACCCGGCCCATGCAGGCCAGGATGTGCTCGCGGTACTCGGACAGCTCGCGCAGGCCGCACAACATCCAGCGCCCACCGATGACCAGCGTGGGCACGCCGCGCACGCCGCGCCCGGCCGCGTCGCGGTGCTCATCCAGGATGAGCCGGCGCGTCTCCTCGGAGCGGAAGGCGGCGGAGAACTCGTTCATCGCCAGGCCCACGCGCGACGCCAGCTCGAACACCACGTCCGGCCGCGACACGTTGACGCCCTGCTCCAGCGCCGCGCGCTGCATCGCCCGCGCGAGGAACATCCGCGCATTCGGACCCTGCAGTCGCGCGGCCTCCAGCGCCGCCAGCGCCGGCACGCTGCTGCGCGGCGGGTCTCCGCCCAGCCACAGGTCCGTGGAGAGCAGTGGCGCGGTGAGGTCCGACTCGCGCTGCGCACGCTGCACTTCTTCCACGAGCCCGCGCTTCTCGCGCTCCGTGGGAAGCACGTCGTGAACGCGCAGAGGGTAGGGCCTCACGCTCCAGCGGACGGCGTCGCCGAACTCCTGGCGCAGTACGTCCAGGCGCAGGTCGGCGAGATAGCACCAGGCACAGAGCACGTCCTGGTAGACGGTAACCTGCAGCGGCTTGTGCAGCGTTTTCATGGGGGGCCGCCAGATTAGAGGCCACGCCGCGCCGCTGCCAACTCCCCATGACAACCGGCCCCTGAAGGCATTCCTGTGTTCCTGTGGAGCATGCAAGGTGCCTGCGGCCCCGGCTGCTCGCCTGCTTCAGGGCATGCGAGCAGTCTCGAACACGTCGTCCACTACTCGCCGGTCATCCGCGGAGCGCTGGCCTTCGCCGCCGCGTAAGCCAGCGCGTGCTCGACGATTTCTCCCGCGATGTCGCGGCCCGTCGCCTTCTCCAGGCCCTCGAAACCGGGGCTGGAGTTGATCTCCATCAGCCGGGGACCCGCGTGGCCCTCCAGCATGTCCACGCCCGCCACCTCCAGGCCGATGATGCCCGCGGCCCGCACGGCCGCCTCCGTGTATGCCGCCGGAAGCTCGATTGCCTGCCCTTCACCACCGCGGTGGATGTTGGAGCGGAACTCGCCCTTCTTCGCGCGCCGCCGCATCGCCCCCACCACGCGCTGGCCCACCACCAGCGCCCGCACGTCCCGGCCCTCGCTCTCCGCGACGAACTCCTGGAGCACGATTTCCTGACCCAGGTCCCAGAACGTATCCAGGATGGTCTGCACCTCCGGCAGCGTGTGCGCAATCATCACGCCCACGCCCTGGGTGCCCTTGATGAGCTTGATGATGACGGGCAGCCCGCCCACCTCCTCCACCAGCTTCTTCACGTTGCTGCGGTCGTGCGCCATCACCGTGCGCGGGATGTCCAGTCCGGAACGCGACAGGAACTGCAGCGCGCGCAGCTTGTCCCGGCTGCGCGCGATGGAGGTCTGCGGGTTGAGCACCGGCACCCCCATCATCTCGAAGTGGTTCACCACCGCCAGCCCGTACGCGGTGATGGACGCGCCGATGCGCGGCACCACCACGTCCACGCCGCGCATCTCCACACCGCGGTAAGTCATGCGCGGCGTCCCCTGCGCGAGCAGCAGGCAGCAACGCAGCGTGTCCAGCACCAGCGGGCGGTGTCCCCGCTCCCGGATGGCCGCCACCAGGCGTCGGGTGGAGTACAGCGAGCGCTTCCGGGACAGGATGGCCACCGTCTTCTTCACGCGGCCACGACGCGGCGCGGGATGCTCGGGTGCCTTGGACCCAGGCATGGCCGGGGCCTTCTTCTGCTGGATTTTTCGGGGAGACATGGGCGGAGCAATCGAGCGTAGCACGTACCCGCGGACACAGGCGGCTGCGGGGGGCGCGTTTGCTATCCTCCCGTGACAGATGAGCGCGACAGATCCGCATCCCGACGACATCCACACCAGCCCCGGAGATGCCGCCGGGTTAGACCTCGCCCACTCCCCGTTGTTGGGAGAGACGCTCGTGGTGGACCCGCGCACCACGGTGAAGCTCCACAAGTGCCGGCTGGCCGTGACGTCCGGGCCGGACACGGGCCGCTCCGTGGTGAGCGACAAGGAGCGCCTGCGCTGCGGCGCGCACCCGGGCAACGACCTGATTCTGGTGGAGGACCGCACCGCCAGCCGTCACCACTTCGAAATCCAGTTCACCGAGCGCGGCTACCTGCTCGTGGACCTGGGCTCCACCAACGGCACGTTCCTGGACGGGCGCAGGATTGAGCGCGCCTACCTGTCACCGGGCTCGCAGATTCGCGCGGGCTCGTCGGTGCTCACCTTCGCGCCGCTCGACGAGGAGGTCACCGTCGAGCCGGACCGCGACGGCGAGCTGTGCGGCATGGTCGGCCAGAGCATGAAGATGCGCCAGATATTCGGGCTCATCAAGAAGATCGCCCCGCTCGACGTGTCCGTCATCATCCAGGGCGAGACGGGCACCGGCAAGGAGCTCGTCGCCCGCGCCATCCACGAGCTGTCGGGCCGCAACAAGTCCCCCATGGAGGTGCTCGACTGCGGCGCCATTCCGCCCAACCTCATCGAGAGCGAGCTGTTCGGCCACGAGAAGGGCGCCTTCACCGGCGCGGTGAGCGGACGGCCCGGCGCCTTCGAGCGCGCGCACGGCGGCACCATCTTCCTGGACGAGCTGGGCGAATTGCGCCTGGACCTTCAGCCCAAGCTGTTGCGCGTGCTGGAGAACCACGAGGTGCGCCGCGTGGGCGGCAACGACGTCATCGAGGTCAGCTGCCGCGTCATCGCCGCCACCAACCGCGACCTCATGAAGGAGATACAGGCCGGCAACTTCCGCGAGGACCTCTACTTCCGCCTCTCCGTCATCACCATCCAGCTGCCCCCGCTGCGCCAGCGCCGCGACGACATCCCCCTCATCCTCAAGGGGGCCCTCGCCGCCCCCGACGTCGTCCAGAAGCACGGCAAGAAGCGCTTCTCCGCCGAGGCCATGGGCCTGCTCATGGCCTACCCCTGGCCCGGCAACGTCCGCGAGCTCATGAACGTCCTGTCGCATGTCTTGACGTTCAGCGAGGGTGAAGAAATCCAGCCGTCGAGCCTTCCTCCTCGCGTGCGGGGTCAGGCGCGGGAGGGCCCGCTGCCGTTCAACGAGCACCTCTCCTTCAAGGACGCCAAGGAGCAGCTGCTGGAGAACTTCGAGCGCGAGTACGTCACCAGCGTGCTCACCCGCTGCGAGGGGAACCTCTCCCGGGCCGCGCGCGAGAGCGGCCTGCACCGGAAGTCCATCGAGCGGCTGGTGAAGAAGTATCAGCTCGACACCAAGGGCATGAAGCCGCGCTGACCCTGGGGGTGTTTCCACCCCGCTCCCGGTGCATGTGACAGACATGAGACATGACGCGCTCGGTCTGTAGCGCCCACTGACAGACATCCCGCCCCCACGGGCAAGTTGACGTATGTCCTCCCGGGGAGAACTCCCGGGAAACTGCGTGCTGCCATGAATTCCTACCCCCGAGGGAATGGTGGCCAGTCAGGACAGGCGATGGTGGAGGCGGCCCTCACGCTTCCATTGGTCGTGTTCTTGTTGCTGGGCACGCTGCAGTTGTTCCTGATGCTGCAGGCGCGCGTGTTGGCGCACTACGCGGCGTTCCAGGCCACCCGTGCGGGCAGCATCGCGCATGGCGAATGCGAGCGGATGACGCATGCGGCCATCCTCGCGTTGATACCTTCGTTCCATTCGTTCCTGGGTCTGTCGAGCGCGACGGACGAGGTGCGGCATGGCGGAGGCGGCGGCGCGCCGGCGAAGCTCGCGGCGGCGTTCGCGGCGCGGCGGGACAACCGCTACCGCGGCGGCCTGGACGGCGTGCACACGGGCAGCATCGTGTGGATCAACCGCGCGCTGGTGGGCGGCGGCATCGACGGGCCGCAGGACCGCGCGTTCGATGATCCAGGCCACTTGAGGCGCCTGGAGGTCCAGCTGGTCTACTGGTACCCGATGCGCATCCCGTTCGCGAACTGGGTGATGTCGCGCATGTTCATGGCGCAGGCGGGCATCGAGGACTACACGGCGGCCAACCCGCTGATGCCCGCGGAGGCGAACGCGAACTGGAACCAGGGGGAGTTCACCTCGCCCATCCAGCTGGCCTCGGACGTCCGCTCGGAGCTCGCCGCGCGCGTGGCCCGCCAGCAGTACGTGTTTCCCATCGAGACCAGCTTCACCATGCGGATGCTGACGCCCGCCAAGCGGCGCCACTTCGCCACCATGGATTGCCCCCGATGACACGCGCCCATTCCCGTGGTCAGACGATGGTGCTGTTCGTGCTGGGCACGCTGCTCATGGTGCTGATGGTGAGCCTGACGCTCTCCTTCTCCATGAAGGTGCGCGAGCGCATCGAATTGCAGACGGTGACGGACGCGGCCGCGTACTCCAACGCCGTGGCCACCGCGCGCACCTTCAACAACATCGCGGTCATCAACCGCGCGCAGATTGGCCACGCGGTGGCGCAGGCGGGCGCCACCAGCCTGGTGAGCTGGGCCAGCCTCTACCGCGCGCAGCTCAACGCCGCGAACACGGGCTTCGGCATCGGCAAGAAGCCGTATCAGGCGGCCATCGCCAGCGGCTGTCCCTGCGCGCCCAAGAAGTCCTGGTGTCGCCAGCGGTGCCGCTGCGGCAAGAAGGGCGTGGCGGACCTGAACATGCTGCAGACGCAGCTGCGCATCGAGCAGGCCCGCGTGGAGGCCGTGTTCCAGTCCATGGAGCCCATGGTCAACCTGCAGATGCTCTCGCACCAGATTGCCCAGGGCGTCTTCTACGCGGCCCAGCAGCAGAACTACCAGGAGCTGCGCGACGCGGTGGACGACCAGGCCTTCGCCAACCGCATCCTCGGCAACGTGGTGGGGCGCGGACGCAACCCCCAGGACGCCGCCTGGCGCGTGCCGGACGTGGGCAACGTCAACGAGGACGAGCTCACCGGCGGCATCGCCTGCGCGGGTGATGGCGCCGTCTGTGACTTGCCGCTCACCGTCGCGCACGCCGTCAACGCGGCCATGGGCAGCCGTGGCTTCCACTTCGTCACCCACCGGCAGTGGCGGCTGGGTGACTACAGCGCGCACCAGGCCAACCTGGACTTCGTCATCTGGTTCCCCGACGAGGTGGTGGTGCTGCCGGACACCAACGGCACCACGTACTTCGGCAAGCCGGGCCGGAAGATGCCGATGCTCCCTCCGTACGCGCCTGCGCTCACGGGCGACGACACGGGCCGCATCGGCTGGATGTACGACCACCTGCTGCACGGCGGAGACCCGGTGGCCTGTCCGGCGAGCGTCGCGGGGGTGCAGTCCACCAAGGCCTCGCTGGTGACGTCCGGCGGTATCATGCCCCGCCCCGAGCACACCTGGACGGGAGGCAGGGACCCCGGCGGTCCGTTCAACCACATGCTGGTACCGTGTCTGGGCGGGCCCTCGTCGTGCCCGGGCATCTGGCCGCCGTTCCTCGACTACAACGTCGTGCGCATCAACAATGACGACAACAACTACGGGCAGCCGAAGAACTTCGCCGTCGTGCAGCGCGACCTGATGGCACGCAGGCTGGACCCGTGGGACCTGTCCTTCCGCTACCGCTTCGAGTCGGGCGGTGGGGGCAACGTGTATGACGCCCGCAGCTTCAACCTGGCGGACGGCACGCCCAACAACACGCAGACGGCGCTGTCCACGGGCATCGCCTACTACCACCGCGGGCAGAGCCTGGGCTTCCACCACTGGAGCGAGCCGCCCAACCTGCTCAACCCCTACTGGCGCGCCACGCTGGTGGGCGTGGACGTGGATGAGGACGGGGTGGGGGACGCCATCGACACGCTGGGGCTGAGCGCTCCCGTCGCGGCACAGACCTTCCGCGAGCTGCGCAACGCGGGCTTCAAGGGGCTCCAGAGATGAACGCTCGTCACGCACGTCGCTCGAAGTCCCGCGTGGCCCGTGGACAGGCCTTGCTGGAGGCCGCCATCGGCGTCACGCTCTTCGTCACCATCGTCGCCTTCGGCATCCACTTCGCGGAGGTGGGCTTCCTGTCGCTGAAGGTGCAGGAGGCCGCGGTCTCCGCGCTGTGGGACGGCACGCACGGGCAGATGCACCACATCCCCGTCACGTACACGCAGGCGGGCAGCTCCATGCGGGACGCCGCCGCGAGCGCGCAGGAGCGCTACGCGGACTTCAAGGGCCTGTCCTCCACGCCGGGCGGGGGCCGCGTCACCATGGCCTTCACCCGCGGCACCGGCATGCAGGTGAGCTGCGGCATGGACGCGGGCGTGGGCTGGGCGGGCGCCATCGCCACGCGCCTGGTCTACCGGGACAACGGCGGCACCGCGTGTGGTGCCTCGGCCACGTTGAGCGCGTGGCGCTTCCCCCGCTCGTTCCTGGACGGGCCCGATGACGGCGCGCTCTACCAGAAGCAGAACCTGGACGACTCGCTCGCCAACCTGCAGGTGTGCGCGGTGGGCCGCGCGGTGGGCGGCGCATGCCAGGGCCGCTTCTCCATGCTCGTGGACGACTGGGGGCTCGCGGGGGCGCTGGAGTCCGCCACGTGCAACATCCTCATGCAGGACCAGCTCATCCCCTGCACCAACGTGCCCTTCCACGCGGCGGCGTGGTCCACCTACGCGCCCACGACGCTGCCCATCCAGGCGTCCGCGAGCAACCTGGCGGAGGCCACGCTGTTCTGGAACCCGCTGCCGCCGACGGCGCTCGCCATGGTGGGCCTGGGCATGAAGGAGCACACCTTCTGGATGAGCGCCGCGGGTGAGGACGTCGTCAACTTCGTCCAGACGCCCCCGCTGATGGACCCCATCTCCCGCTTCTACCCCACCACGCCCGGCTCCTACATCGGGCTCACCACGTTCCCGTACAGCCTGGCGCACGCGCAGCGCTTCGGCAACGGCGCCTGCTTCCTCGGAAGGGATTGTGATTGAGATGACGCGAGGACTCCTCTCGTGGACCCGGGGTGCCTTCCTCCTCGTCGCCGTGCTGACGGCCGGCCTGGCGCGGGCGGATGGCAGTCAGTGCAGCGCCGATTGCGTCACCAAGTCGGACGCGATGATGCGCTCGTGCATCGACAAGTGTCCCCCGCCCCCGGACGACCCGACCCGGCCCGGGCCCTTCCAGTCCTGCATGGCGCGCTGCCAGGAAAAGCAGGAGAAGAAGTTCGCGGAGTGCTCGGAGCGCTGCGTGGACCCGGAGGGAATCGAGACACCGCGCAAGGGCAAGAGCGGGCGCGTGCGCTAATCGGAGCGAGTGATGACCCACGCGAAGAGCTGGCTGCGATGCGCGGTGATGGGAGTGATGCTTGCGTCCGGTGTCGCGGCCGCGCAGCGCACGCCGTTCAAGTGGGAGGTGCCCGGCGTGGTGGGCGTGGTGGACGTCTCCGCGCCGGTCATCGCCAGCGGCATCCCGGTGAAGATGACGGCGGTGCGCAGCAAGGAGCGGCCGGAGGTCATCCTGCGCTCGCTCGTGGACCGCTTCCTCGTCTGGGGGCTGCACGTGCCCGCGGCCTCGCGCCAGCCGCAGCTCCTGCGTGAGCCGATGATCACCGCGCTCGATACGCGCGAGTTCATCTCGTACACGGCCATCGTCCAGCCCAACCCGGACGGCACGACGACGGTGTTCCTGGGACAGGCGGACCTGTCCAAGGCGCCGCGCGTCCAGTCCAGCGTGGCCCCGGTGTACCCGGGCGGCTCGGGGCTGTTGCAGTCGGAGATGGAGGGAGCGCGCACGCTCGTGTACTCGGCGAGCGCCAGGGCGTTGGACGTGGAGGTCTACTACCGCAACGAGCTTTCGCAGGCGGGCTTCGAGGAGGTGGAGCCGATGCTCTTCCGCTCCTCGCAGGACGAGCTTCATGTCCGGGTGACGCCGGCCAAGGAGGGCAAGGTGTCCGTCGTCGTCGTGCGACGGGGCGTCGCGCCCGAGGAGGCGCCGAAGCCGGCCGGTGATTGAAAGCGCCGCACCGAGCGTGTTACGGGCGCTGTCGACATGAGCGACGCGCCCTCCCAGGACAAGGACTTCAAGGACACCGTCAACCTGCCGCGCACGGACTTCCCGATGAAGGGGAACCTGGCGCAGCTCGAGCCGAGGATGCTCGGCTGGTGGGCGGAGCGGGGCATCTGGGGGAAGCTCCTGGAGAAGAACGCGGCCGGTGAGCCCTTCGTGCTCCCGGACGGTCCGCCGTACGCCAACGGCCACCTGCACGCGGGCCACGCGCTCAACAAGGTCCTCAAGGACATTGTCGTGAAGTACCGCAACCTGGTGGGTCGCCACTGCGACTTCATCCCGGGTTGGGACACGCACGGTCTGCCGATTGAGCAGGCGGTGGAGAAGCGGCTGAAGGACAAGAAGGTGGACAAGCGCACCCTGTCGCGCGACGCCTTCCTGGAGCTGTGCCGCGCGTACGCGCTGGAGTTCATCGACATCCAGAAGACGGAGTTCCAGCGGCTTGGCGTGTTCGGCTCGTGGGAGGCGCCGTACAAGACGCTCGACTTCTCTTACGAGGCGCAGGAAATCAGGGAGCTGGCCGGCTTCGCGCGCCGGGGCATGCTCTACCGCCGCAAGAAGCCGGTGTACTGGTGCCTCCAGGACCAGACGGCGCTGGCCGAGGCGGAGGTGGAGTACGAGGAGCACGAGTCCCCGTCCGTCTACGTGGCCTTCCCCGCGGGCCCCGAGCTGTCGGACCGGGTGCCTTCGTTGAAGGGCAAGGCCGTCGACTTCGCCATCTGGACGACGACGCCGTGGACGCTGCCGGCCAACCTGGCCATCGCCGTCAACCCGGAGCTGGAGTACGTGTTCTACCAGCTGGGCGCGCGCGTCATCTGCGTGGCCAAGGACCTGCTGCCCAAGGTGCTGGCGGAGGTGAAGTCGGACGAGCTGGCGGTGAAGCACGTGGAATTGCCGGGCGGTGAGGTCTCCGCGGCGGCGCTGGTGGACCCCGCGCGCATCCTCGCGTACGCGCGCGGCGAGGAGCTGGAGCACCTGACGTACCAGCACCCGTTCTACGAGCGGCGCGGGCGCATCCTGCTGGGCGAGCACGTCACGCTGGACGCGGGCACGGGCCTGGTGCACACGGCGCCGGGGCATGGCCAGGAGGACTACGAGGTCGGCCTGCGCTATGGCCTGGACATCTACAACCCGGTGCGTCCGGACGGTCGCTACGACGACACGGTGGGCCCGGCGCTCGCGGGCAAGCGCGTGTTCGAGGCGAACCCGCTGGTCATCGCGGTGCTGGTGGAGAAGGGCGCGCTGCTCAACGACGCGAAGGACACGGTGGCGCACAGCTATCCGCACTGCTGGCGCTGCCACAACCCCATCATCCTGAGCGCGACGTACCAGTGGTTCATCCCGATGGATGCGCCCTTCCACGGGGAGAAGACGTTCCGCCAGGAGGTGCTGGCGGAGGTGGACAAGGTGCGGTGGGTGCCCTCATGGGGACACAGCCGCATCCGGGGCATGCTGGAGACGCGGCCGGACTGGACCATCAGCCGTCAGCGCACGTGGGGCGTGCCCATCTGCATCGCGTACTGCGAGGGCTGTGACGAGGCGCTCGTGTCGCCGGAGCTGATGGAGAAGGTGGCCCAGGCGGTGGAGAAGGAGGGCGCGGGCGTGTGGTACCGCACGCCGGTGAAGGACTTCCTGCCGGAGGGCTTCGCGTGTCCACGCTGCGGCAAGGGCGAGTTCCGTCGCGAGACGGACATCCTCGACGTGTGGTTCGACTCGGCGTGCATGTTCTCCGCGGTGCTGGAGCGCAGGCAGCGGCTGCCCGCGGACCTGTTCCTCGAGGGGAGTGACCAGCACCGCGGCTGGTTCCACTCGTCCATGCTGGTGTCGGTGGGGACGCGCGACTGCTCGCCCTACAAGGCCTGTCTCACGCACGGCTTCGTGGTGGACGGCAAGGGCGAGAAGATGTCGAAGAGCCTGGGCAACGTGGTGGCCCCGGAGAAGATCATCAACCAGTACGGCGCGGAGGTGCTGCGCCTGTGGGTGGCGGCGAGCGACTACCGCAACGACGTGCGCCTGTCGGACCAGATTCTCAAGGGCCTGTCGGAGGGCTACCGGAAGATTCGCAACACGGTCCGCTACGCGCTGAGCAACCTGTACGACTTCGACCCGGCGAAGGACGCGGTGCCGTACGAGCGGCTGTCGCCCCTGGACCAGTGGGCGCTGGGGCGGCTGGCCGAGGTCGTGGCCCGGGTGAAGCAGGCGTACGAGGACTACGAGTTCCACCTCGTCTACGCGACGGTGGTGGACTTCTGCGCTGGTGACTTGTCGGCGGTGTACTTCGACATCCTGAAGGACCGGCTCTACACGTGGCGCAAGGACGGGACGCCCCGGCGGGGCGCGCAGACGGTGTTGCATGAGGTGGCGTCCGTGCTGCTGCGGCTGCTCGCGCCGGTGATGAGCTTCACGGCCGAGGAGGCCTGGGGTTTCCTGCCGGGCAAGTCGACGGAGAGCGTGTTCCTGGCGGGCTTCCCGGAGCCGGGGACGAAGCTGTCGCCGGAGCTGGCGGAGCGCTACGCGAAGCTGTTCGCGGTGCGCGAGGCGGTGCAGGGCGTGCTGGAGGCGGCACGGCGCGAGAAGCGCATCGGCGCGTCGCTGGAGGCGCGCGTGTTGCTGATGGCGTCCGCGTCCGTGCGTGACTTCCTGATGCAGCACCTGGACGAGCTGCCCGGGCTCTTCATCACCAGCCAGGTGGAGGTGGTGGACGCGGAGGGCATCGATGCGGCGGTGCTGGACGTGACGCGGGTGTTCGGCGACGGCGCGAAGCTCCTGGCCGAGGTGAAGCCCGCCGCGGGCCACAAGTGCCCGCGCTGCTGGACGTACTCGGAGGCGGTGGGGCAGGGCGGCGACGTGTGCCTCAAGTGTCGCGAGGCGCTGGCGGCGTGAGCGCCGGATGCCCGGTGGGCTCGCGCCAGTCCCAAGCGGACGGCGCGGGCTCTGGGGCGCGCTGAGATGAAACGGGCCCGCGCTTTCGTGAGGAGACGCGGGCCCGGATGTTTCAGGTGGTGTGTCGAACGCCTACGGAGGCGGAGGCGTGGTCGTGCACTCGGCGACGGGAGCCTGGGTCGCCCGGACCGAGTCACAGTCCAGCAGGGAGGCGAGGCCCGTGAGCGGCTCCACCATCAGGAGGCTGCGCGGGCGGCCCGACTTCGCCGAGAAGTTGAGCTGGAGGTTGCCCGGCGCCGCCGCGGTGAGCGCCGCGGTGTTGTCGAGCTGACCGCGCATACAGGTCAGGTTGCTGACGGCCCGGCCCGAGCCCGGCAGGTAGCAGAGCCCATGGACTGGCGTGGCGTTCATGGAGTCCGGGATGACGACGTCCGGGCCCGTCTCGGAACAGCACTCCGGGCTGGCGCGGCACGTGGTGCCGGTGCAGGCATCCTTGGGGCAGGTGTTGTTGTCGAAGTCGTTGTCACACGTCAGCCGCTCCCAACGGGCCACCCGCTTGCGGGTTCCATCGGGCAGCAGCACGTTGTTCTCCACCACGATGCGGACCGGCTGGTTGGTGGCGATGGCCCGCTGACGCGCGCGCAGCGCCGACGACCACAGCTCGCGGGTCGCCGTCGCCTCTCGCTGGCCATCCAGCGGCTTGCTGATGCCCACCACCGCCAGGGTCACCATCATCCCGACGACGGCGATGGCGATCATCAACTCCAACAGCGTCATTCCTCGCGTGCGCATCATCCTCAAGGCCCCGGAGCGGGCTGCAGGCCCGCCGACACGAAGTTCCGGGGAGACACCCGGAGGGTATAGGTCCGGCGCCTGAAGCCGTCCTGGGGGAAGCCGTCCTCATCCGGGATGTTGATCTTCGCCGGGTCCACCACCGTGCGGTCCGAGCGCGGCGTCCGGATGACCAGGTCGATCTCCACCTCGCGAATCCGTCGGCGAAGCAGGTTGCGAAGGTCGGCTTCGTTGGTGGGCGCAGCCTCGATGGGCGCCACCACGTTCACCGCGCATTCCGCATTGCCAGTCGTGCACTGGTCGATGGGCGGGCGAACCCCTTCCTCGGGGTACCACCGGTAGGCGAGGGCCGGCTGGGTCAGGTCGATGACCGCGAATCGAACCTGCATCCGCTCCACGTCCCGGCTCACCACGGCCCAGTTGGCCGCGCCCGGAGCCAGGTACTCCAGCGCCGGGTGGCCGCCCCTCCAGTTCACGCGATACGCCGCGCTGACGGTGCGCATGATGTTCCACCCGGAATCGGTGAACATGCCCACATCACTCGTGCAGGGCCCACTGGTGGTCGCGGCGGCGCCATGGCCTGGAGAGGCCTCGATGACGGAGTCACCGGTGCGGACGTTGGTCACCCGGAAGTGGCAGGCGAGCGCACCATCCGTCGGGTTCGCGACGAGCGCGGGGGTCGGCTGGCCCGAGGTGGGCTGCAGGCGCGTGTGGGGGGCCGGGGCGGTGCACAGGATGTTCCCCGACTTGACGGATGTAATGTTGGGTCTGCCGGGGGCCGCGAATGCGTCACATCGCTCCATCGTCACCATCGTCCGCGGGTCACCCCAGTAGAGCTGCAACACATCAGACGTCATGTCGGCGTAGGGCGTGCCCGCGGGAGGCAGCGCGAAGGTCGCGTCCGCGGCGAACGGCGGGGTGGCCGTCGCCATGTCCAGTGCGGTCCAGCTCTGGATGGCATAGCGCTGGTCGCCTTCCGAGAACTGGATGGGGGAGTTGCCCATGCCGATTCCCGCGCGCTGCACGTCCAGGGTGAGCAGGTCCTTCACCGCCCGCCCCGTCACCTGCGCCACCATCGTCTGTTCCTCGGTGAGGGCGCGCCGCTGCACCTGCATGCCCGCGACCAACCCGATGCCGAGCACGATGACGCCCAGCGCGCTGGCGATCATCACCTCCAGCAGCGTGAAGCCGCCCATGCGACGAAGGGTCTTCCTCATGGCGCCATCCGGGTCTGCATCACCACCACCTGGCGGCCCTGCCGGCCCCGCTCCAACCAGCTCACCGAGACGCGGACATTGGCCACGTTCCCGGCAAGTCCCCCGCCCAACTGCCGGGTGACGGCCGGCAGCCCCGCCGCGCCGTTCTCGATGGAGCCCGGAAGGCCCACACTGGGACTGTCGATGTCCACCGCCACCTCGTACTCCCGCGCGACCACGCCCGCGGCGGGCGCGACGGTCCGCAGCTCTCCTGCCGCCGTCTGCCACACCGTGGTGCGCCGATTGTCCCACGGTGCCAGGTTGGCGCAGGGCGGGGTGGCCGCGCAGCCCTCGGACATGATGGTCTCGAGCGTGCGCTCGGCGATGAGCTGGGCCTGCGTGGCGGTGAGGGTGCGCCGGTTGGACGCGCTGATCTGCGTCACCAGCATCATCACCGCCGCGATGCCCACGAGCATCACGGCCATGGTGGCCAACACCTCCAGGAGCGTGACGCCCCTGGAGGCCTGCAACCGCGACGACTTCATCGAGGCAGTCTCCCGTCCGGAATCGGGTCGTAGATGAGCACTCGCGAGCGGGTCTCTCCCGAGTTCGCCGCCCCATTGTTCCACTTGTTCTTCTCACCCACCAGCAGGGGCTGTCCCGTGGCGGGCAGGATGAAGACGTGCTCGTCGTGCACCACCGGCGCGCTGGTGCCGTGGCCCACCAGGATGGAGCTCGTCATCGTCGTCTTGCCCGCCCCATCCGGCGCCTGGTTCGCCGTGTAGAACCGGCCGCTCGTGGTCTCGCTCAGGTTGCAGACGTCCGCGGCCGCGCCCACCGCGGTGGTGGTGAACACCTTGTCCCCGCTGAGCGACACGCCGCCCCACACCGCCTGGCCCGGGTCGAGCGGCTGCACCCACAAGGGGTCGAGCAGCGCGCAGGGCTTGGAGCCGTCCGGGTTCGGGTCCTCGAAGGCCATCAGGTGGTAGCGGTAGTCCTCCTTGTTCGGGGGGCCATCGCCAATCTCGTCCGGGTTGTCACCCGTGCCGAAGTAGATGCGCACCACGGGCTTGGCCGTGTCGCGCAGCACCTTCACCGCGAGGTTGGAGTGGATCTGCTGGAAGTGGGCCGTCCCCGCCGGGTTCGAGGCCGCGTCCGTGTGGGTCGAGGCCGCGACCGGCGCGCTCGCCACGCGGCAGGTCCGCACCTGCCGGCCATACGTCCGGGTGGAGTCCACCGAGTCCAGGTTGATGCGGTAGACGCTGCCGGCCGTGGTGGGCACGTACATGACGTCGTAGTGACCATCGCGGTTGAGGTCCAGCATGGCGGTCGCACCCGCGATGCCGGAGCCCTCGTCGAGCGTGATGACGCCCGCGTGGGCGCCCTTGCCGGTGCCCCGCTGCAGCGGCTTGCCCGTCTTCATGTCCAGCAGGTAGAGCGTGCCGGCGCGCCCGGCCGTGGGCTTGAAGTCCGTGCCGATGATGGCCGCCCAGGTGCCGGTCGTGTCGCCGGAGCCCCACTGGATGCGCGTGACGGACGCCGGGTGACGTGAGCCGGTCTGGTCCGGCAGCAGCACGTCATCGTCGTCGTCGGCCTCGTCCGTGAACGCGTCCAGCAGGGCGTCGTTCTTCAGGTTGTACTCCCACAGCGGCATCGGGTAGTCGGCGCGCGTCGCGGCCGGGTCCGTGCTGGGGTGGGTGACGTCGAGCGCGAAGATGATGGGGCTGCCCTTGCCCGTGGCCGACACGAGCGTCGTGCGGGCGCCCTTCAGCGGCCGCTGCAGGGCGGTGGTGGCCGTGGCGGGCGTCCACGCCTCGCCGAGCCCGCCGAAGTCCACATTGGCCAGCGTGGGCGAGGCATCCATCGTCGGCTTGGGCTTGGTCCCCGAGCCCGCGTACTTCACGTAGTGGTAGACGTAGTCCTTCAGCAGCCCGCCGGGCATGTACGCGAACAGCTCCTTGCCCGTGCCGTACTGCCGCGGCGCGATGGGCTTGGCGCAGGTGGAGCCCGAGTGCAGGAAGTAGCCGCGCAGCATGATGTCGTCGGAGCACTCGTCCTTCCCGTTGAGCCGGAAGGCGCCCGAGTCGAAGGCGTGCAGCACGCCCGTCATCGTGCCCACGTAGGCCACCGTCGGACGCTCGGAGAGCTTGGACATGAAGTTGCGGCGGTAGACGTCGCGCTCGGCCGGCAGGGCGTTCATCGCCCAGTTGTCGAGGTACGGGGGCACGGCCACGGCCACGGTGGACAGGTTGATGCCGCCCATGGCCCACGGGCGCTTCACGTTCGTCGCACCGGGCAGCTGATGGTCCTCCCAGCCGTAGAGCCACTCGCGGAAGACGTTCCGGTCGTTGAAGCCCTCGGTGATTCGCGCGGCGGGGGCCATGGTGGGCGTGCCGCACTTGCCGTCGCTGTTCATGTCGAAGATCTTCTTGCCGGCATCGAGCTGGTTGCAGAGCGAGTCGGGGAACGCGACGCTGTTCGCGTTGTCCATGTCATCTTTGAGCGTGATGCGGCTCTGGTCCGGCTTCATCGTGTAGATGGTGCGGTTGAGCGGATCCTCGTTGCGCAGGGTCATGGCCATCACCCGGCCACCGTCCCAGCGCTCGACGACGTTGGTCAGGTTCGTGTTCTCGGGGTCATAGAGCGAGCGGAAGTACAGCCGGCCTCGCAGCGAGTAGTCCTTGCGCCCGTCGTACAGCCGGGTGGAGGCCTCGGGCATGCCCACGCCGGGCCAGTTCTTGCCCCAGGCGCTGCCGGGCGTCTCGTTCACACCCCAGAGGATGGCGTTGCCCACCGTGGAGGGCGACGAGCGGGAGTAGCTGCCCGAGCGCACGGCCTGGTAGCCCACGTTGACGTTGTCGACCACGGGGACGCAGCGGTCGTCCGGGCTGGTGATGTCCACCTTCCAGCACAGCTGCGAGCCGGTGAAGCCCATCTCCAGCAGGTCCAGCTCCTTCACGTTCGGGTTGCCCGTGTCGAACTGCACCGGAATCCAGGTGCGGTTGGGGTTGGGCTTCTTCACGTAAACGCCACCCTGGAACTCGAAGGTGTGGCAGTCCACCGCCACCGAGTAGGTGATGGTCGGCGGCGCGCGACCCGGAACCGAGCAGGCCCCCGGCGTCTCCTCGGTCCAGCAGGGCGGGGACGAGCACATGTGGGCGGCGGCGGGCGCGACGTCGTCGTAGCGCGTGAAGCGCACCTTGGTGATGACGAAGTCCTCCGCGTCGCTCAGGTCGATGTCGTTGGACAGGCTGGCGGAGCGGAAGGTGCCGCCGTTCACCTTGTTGATGACGAACACCACGTCGTTGAAGTCGCGGTCACCGCCACCCGGGATGTCCTCGAAGCCGAGAATCCAGCGGAAGGGGTCCGTGGACGGCGCGCCCACGATGACATGGGGCAGGGCGTTGCGTGTGCCGCCGGGCCGGTCGATCTTCGCGCGCTCCTTGGGCATGACCAGGTTGCCGTACGTCGCCTCGTTCTTCAGGCGGTAGAGCGTGTCGTCGTCCAGCCAGCCGCACAGCTTCGTGTTGCTGGTGCCGGCCACCACGCACTGGTTGGAGGCCGTCCCCTGCGGGTTGTCGGCGGTGCAGTTGTCCTGGTAGGGGCAGCCGATGTTGCGCTCGGCCACGATGGGGTCGGCCGACATGTTCTGGTCCAGGTTCCAGGCGGACTTGGAGAAGAACACGTTGATGGGCGTCTGCAGGTGCAACTGGCACTTGCCCGCGCTGTCCTGCTTCAAGCACGGATAGACGGTGCCCTCGTTCGGGCCATGGCTGGAGTTGTAGTAGACGATGAGGAAGAAGACGATCTCCCGATTGCCCTGGATGGTGCCCAGGTCCACCGTGCGGTCGCCGAGGTCGATCTTGTCCGCGGGGTCGGGCGCCGGCAGCGGCACGCCGCGGTTGTCATACCGGCTGACGTTGTAGTCGGGGACGGCGTCGTTATCCGTGGAGCCGTCCTTCACCGGGGTCATTCCGAGGAAGGTGGTACCGTCGCTGTCGTCGTCCGCGAGCAGGAACACCATCTGCCCGATGCCCTTGCCGCCATTCTTGTCGTCCGCGGGCTCCAGCAGGTTGGGGATGCGCGGGAAGAGGCCCTTGTCGGAATAGTCATCGGTGGCGGCGGTGCCGCTGCCCTGGGACGTGCCGACGATGTCCGTGTCGATGTGCGTGGAGCCGAGGCCCGGTCGGGCATCCGCGAGGCCGTTGCTGCCGGTGACGCGCCGATAGGTCTTCGCGCAGCTGGCCTTCATCGAGATGGCCGGCTCGGTGTAGCTCTCGCCATCCGAGGTGAAGGTCACGCTGCCGCAGCGGCGGTCGGCCGGGTCTCCGATGAACTCCCGCGCCTTGGGGCCCGACTGGGGCGCGATGTTGAAGAGGTCCTCGTGCAGGTCGAGGACGCCGTTGCCGTTCGTATCGACCAGGTCTCCGGCCGCGTTCAGGTACTTCGCGGCCTGGTCCAGGTACATGTATCCCAGCGCGTGCGAGGCGCCTGCGGACTCGAACACGTAGCTGATGGTGACGCGCTGGTCGTACGGGAAGACGATCTTCTCGGGGTTGAGCTTCTCGGGCGGCAGCAACTGGATGTCGGCGTCGCCGCTGCGTCCGGTGGGGACGAGCTTCAGCTCCTTGGGGAAGGTCATCTGGCCCAGGTCGTTCTCGGCGTTGCCGAAGCCGGGCTGCTTGTCCTGCGCCAGGTTGTCCTTGCAGAGCTGGGCCAGACCGTCATCGGCGAGCGCGGCGGGCGTGGCCAGCAGGAGGAGCGTCGAGAGTGCTCGGTGGAGGGCTTTCATCGGGACTTCCCCTGGGCCGGCTTGTAGGTCTGGATGCCGTCGGTCCGCTGCTGCGCGCGGCGGGTCTCGAGGTCTTTCTGGAGCTGCTCACGCAGCCGCACGTCCTGAGGCGGCGACGGCGGGCGGGAGCTGGTCTTGAGGTAGGCCAGCAGCGCGTCCATCTCCGTCGGGGACATCCCCCGCGTGTCGCAGCGGGTGTCGTCCTTGACGCGATGGGGGTTGGCAATCCAGGTGCGCAGCTCCGCGCTGGGCGTCTGGCGCACCTTGCTGGTGAGCTCCACCCGCTTCTCACCCGCGGGACGTTGCTGCTGCTTCATGTGCGCGCCCCCCGACTTCTTGAGGGTCGCGGCCGAGGGCTGTGGCGTGAGGGTGTGGCAGCCGACACAGGCCTTCTGGAAGATGCGCTCTCCTTCAGGAGTCGCCGTGGCGAATCCTGGCAGGAGCAACAACGCGAGAAGCAAAGGGCGTTTCATGGATGACTCGCGGGACGGCGAGGAGTTCGTCAGGGAGGCGTGTTGTTGGGGAGCGTTTCGATCTGCGTGGTGTCGGGCGCGTTCTGCTCCCGCGAATTGTTGTAGTTGTTGTCAGAGCCGCAGCCGGCCATGTTGCAGCCGGGGCCGTAGGCCACCGCGCCGCTCTGGTTGGCGATGAGGGCCTGGACGACGGAGCGCGTGGGGCGGCCGTCGCGGCTCAGCACCTCGCCCACCGCGGCCACCCAGATGAGGCCGTTGGAGTCGCTGTTGGGGTTGGAGCCGGCAGGGGTGAAGTCGATGTCGTCTCGCACGAACACGCGGTAGCGGACGTTGTTCTGCTCCGGGTAGTCCGCGTAGGCGACGTTGTCCGCCCCCTGCTTCTCATGGGCGGGCATGTCGTTCGGCGTCAGCCGCAGGTAGTTCCACGGGTCGCCCGGGCTGGCGGGCAGCAGCTCGTACCAGGGGGGATTGGCGCCCGCGAGACCCAGCTCCGTCACCTCGGCGCCCGAGTTGATGATCGGCATCATCGTGTTCTCGTAGGTGGTGGCATCGAGCGCCGTACGAAGCCGGATGGCCTCACGCCCCTCGGCCAGCCCCGCCTCCGCGGCGAAGAACGCCTCCTTCTGCCGGCGCGCGTCCGCCTGGGTGTCCGCCTCGCGGCCCACCACCCGGTAGCTCAGCATCACCGCCATCGTCACCACGAGCACGACGCCCAGCGCGACGAGCAGCGTGAAGCCTCCATTCGCTCGGGTTCGGGCCAGGTCTCGGTGCGTCATCGTCGCGGCTCCTCTGCGCTCCCCCCGTGCGGGGAAGGCTGGAAGTGTCGCGAACTCAGCAACTCACGTGCCCGCTGGGGCATCCCCGCAACCCTCTGAAATCGTTTCGGTGCGGGCTTTCACCCTGGCGTCGCGGGTCATTGGTGACCTCGCAAAAAGTGCGAGGTGCGACTCTTTGCGAGGTGCGGGCTTCAGCTCTCGAGCTCCAGAGCGCGCAGCCGGTCGATCAACGCCTGCATGCGCTCCTGGTGTGTGCCGGGCCAGAACACGCGGCGACAGTCGTTGCACTGCTGGAAGTGGGTGTACCTGCGCGCCACGTCCGGGGGGACGCGATGGGTCACCTCGTGGGGTTGGGCGGGACTCAGGAGCGCGTTGCAGGCGATGCACCGGGAAAACGGCTTCATCCGGGAGCCGAGCCCATAGCGCCGCACCACCTCGACCAGCTGCTCGGCGGGGTCCGTGGCGCGAGGGAAGTAGCCGAGGACGACCTCGCTCCGCTTGAGCACGCCGAGGTCCCGGGTCAGCAGGACGCGCTCCTCGGTGCTCGAGATTCGCGCCAGCTCGGGGTCGTTGAAGTCGTTGCGCCACAGGGTGTCGAAGCCGAGCATCCGCAGGAAGCCCGACAGCCGCCCCAGTCCCACGTCGAGCACGAAGCGCGGCATGCCCTCGACGTGCCCGAGCGCCGGGAAGGCCTCGATGTGGGCTCCGGGCGTCACCCGATGCGCGAGCGCCACCGGGGCACCGTCGACGAGCACCCTGTCCAGCTCGGGATGCGGCGGGCCGAGTGACTCGATGAGGTCTTTGAGCGACGGCGAGCCCTGGGGCGCCACCTGCAGCCGCGTGCCCCGCTTCTCCGGCGCGACGAAGTCGTTCAGCCTTCCATGAAGTCGGACGGTCACCACGGTGGGTTGCTCCCGATTGCGTGACGAGGAGGACTCGGACCCTGGCCCGTGGGACGCCCCCGCTCGCGATTTTCACCGCTGTAAATGTACGATTTGGCGGTACGTAGCGGGACTGCGGGCTTGGCGCACTTCTATACTCCGCGCCCCGTCGGGCCGTCGTCGTCGGCCCGGACCATCTCTCGAATCGTCTCCACGGAAGCAGGCAGAGCGAATGAAGAAGACCCTTTCCTATCTGGCGTGCGCGGTGGTCTCGCTCACGGTTTTCGCTCTGGCGTGTGGGGATTCTTCGGATCCGAAGACACCGCTTCCGTTGCCGGATGGCGGCGTGATGTGGGCCGAGTGCAATCCCCAGCAGGATGGCGGCGGCTGTGGTGCGGGTGAGGAGTGCCGCTTCGTCCCGTTCTACGACCGGTCCATCTGTGTCCGGCCGTGTGATGAGCAGGGCGCCTGTGGTCAGGCCGAGGCGGCGTGCTGTCCCACCGGCGAGGCGCGTGACGGAGGCGACGCCACCTTCTGTCTGCCGACCGAGGTGTGCGAGGCCACGCCGGACGCGGGCGCGGGCGATGCGGGCGAGGACGCGGATGGCGGCTCGCTGACGGACGACGGCGGGACGCTCGAGGACGCGGGACCGGGCACCGAGACCGACGCGGGCACGACGGACGCGGGCGGCCCCGTCATCGTGGACGACGCGGGCACGACGACGGACGCGGGTGGCCCTGTCATCGTGGATGACGCGGGTACGACGACGGACGCCGGCACGACGGACGCGGGTGGCCCTGTCATCGTGGACGATGCGGGCACGACGATTGACGCAGGGTCTCCGGTCGACGCGGGTCCTGGCACGACGGACGACGCGGGCACGACGATTGACGCGGGCTCCCCCATCGACGCGGGCACGGACGCGGGTTCCCCCATCGACGCGGGCACGGACGCGGGTTCCCCCGTGGACGCGGGCACGCCGGACGCGGGCTCGTCGACGGACGGTGGTCCCGCGCCGGGCGGCTACACCAACATCCGTATCATGGCGGCGAACCTGTCGAGCGGGAACGGCCAGGACTACGACCCGGGCCACGGCATCCGCCTGATGCAGGGCGTGGACCCCGACGTCGTGCTCATCCAGGAGTTCAACTACAAGAGTGACTCGGTGGCGGACATCACCTCGCTGGTGAACCAGGTGGGCCCGGGCTTCCACTACTACCGGGAGGGCGGCGCGCAGATCCCCAACGGCGTCATCAGCCGCTGGCCCATCATCGAGTCCGGCGAGTGGAAGGACCCGGAAGTCGACAACCGCGACTTCGCCTGGGCGCGCATCGACATCCCGGGGCCCAAGGATTTGTGGGCCGTCAGCGTGCACTTGCTGACCCGCAGCGCCGGAGCGCGCAACGCCGAGGCAGCTGAAATCGTCGCCAAGGTCAGGGAGAAGGTCCCGGAGAGCGACTACCTGGTCATCGGCGGTGACCTCAATACGGACAGCTTCAGCGAGAGCTGCTTCACCACCTTCAAGAACGTGGTCGTCACCAGCGCCCCGTACCCCGCGGACAAGAACGGCAAGACGGGCACCAACGCCAGCCGTGCGAAGCCCTATGACCACGTCCTGGTCGACCAGGACCTGAACCAGTACCGCACGCCCACGGTCATCGGCTCCAACTCGTTCCCCAACGGCCTCGTGCTCGACAGCCGCGTCTACACCCCGCTGTCGGACATCGCACCTGTGCAGTCCAACGACAGCGGCGCCCCCAGCATGCAGCACATGGGCGTCATCAAGGACTTCCGCGTCCCTGCCCCCTAGCCTGACGCGGCGGGCGCGCGGCGGCGCCGAGACAGGCCGCCGCGTGCTCCGCTCAGAAGTTCCACTTGTGCTTGTTGCGCTCGATGAAGCGCGCCACCGGCGGGATTCGCGCGATGAGCGGCGTGAGCACGAACACCGCCGCCAGCCGCAGGGGCTTCACCACCTGCGACGCCGCGTAGGCCGCCGCCCACGTGCCCGCCTGCTCGCCCGCACCGGACGGCTGGAAGCCCAGCCGGATGGCCGCGTAGAAGCCCACCAGCACCAGGCCGAAGATGACGTAGTTCGTCACCAACGCCAGCGGGCCGTACTCCAGCATCAGCGTCTTGAAGCGGGCCATCAACGACGGCTTCCCGGCCTTCGCCTCGGGAGTCGTTGTGGGTGGGGGCGTGTCGGAGACTGAAGGATTCACGTCGGGCTCAACAGGCGGCATGTCCACACCATGCCCCAAACGAGCGATGTCCGGGAAACAGAGCATGCTGCCCGCCGGGGGCCGGTCGGCCCTCCGGGTTGTCAGGGCTTGGGGGGCGGGTTAAGGGATTGGGACGCGTCATGAAAGCCTCCCTCCGCCTCCTCATTCTCGTGGCCACCACGGTCCTCGTCGCGGACCAGGTGACCAAGTATCTGGCTGTGTCCCGGTTGACGGATGCCCTGGACGGGCGTGAAGGGATGGCCCGGGTGACGGGCTACTTCACCCTCCACAACCTCGACAACGACCCGCCTCGCGAGGACGGCGAGCGCAACGTGCTGCGGCCCCACCGCTTCGTGGAGGACTACTGGCACTTCCGCTACGTGGAGAACCCGGGCGCGGCGTGGGGCATGTTCGCCGACCTGCCCGACAGCGTGCGGCGCACGTTCTTCCACGTGGTGAGCGTGGCGGCGCTGGCCTTCATCTTCCTGATGTACCGCCGCACCCCGCTGGACCAGCAGCTGGCGCGCCTGGCGCTGGCGCTCATCACCGGCGGCGCGCTGGGCAACTTCCTGGACCGGCTGATTCGCGGCTACGTCATCGACTTCGTCGACTGGCATTGGCGCAACCAGCCGGGCATGCGCTGGCCCACCTTCAACGTCGCGGACGCGGCCATCTGCGTGGGCGTGGCCTTCATGCTGCTGGACTCGCTGAAGGTGCGCCGCCCGGAGGCCGTTGCGGCGCCGCTCGCCCAGAGCCCCAATCCGTGACGGGTGGGGGCCGGGTGGTGTAAGCCCAGGCCCGTGCCTCGCAAATACGTCATCCTCCTCGCCGTCACCCTGGGCGTCATCGCCCTGGACCAGTGGACGAAGTATCTCGTCGTCCGTGAGCTGACCTCCCAGATGCAGGGGCAGCAGACGCTGGGCGGCCGGCTGGGCGCCATGTTCAGCGCGCCGCCCGAGCGCGGCTTCGATGGGCTGCACTACCGCTCCCGCCGCAGCATCGAGGTGTCGGAGTCCTTCTTCCGCCTGCGCTACGCGGAGAACCCGGGCGCGGCGTGGGGTCTGTTCAGGAACCTCCCGCCCGAGCAGCGCGGCCCGCTCTTCCACGTGGTGAGCCTGGGCGCGGTGGTCCTCATCGTCTTCTACTTCCGCAAGCTGTCCGGCTCGGACCCGGAGGAGAAGTGGGCGCTGTGGGGCCTGCCGCTCGTCCTGGGGGGAGCGCTGGGCAACTACATCGACCGGCTGGCCCGGGGCTTCGTCATCGACTTCCTGGAGGCCCACTGGTTCGACAAGGCGGCGTGGCCGTCCTTCAACATCGCGGACGCGGCCATCTGCGTGGGCGTGGGCCTGCTGCTGGTGGACGCGTTCGTGCGCAAGGAGAAGCCCGCGCCGGCGCCCACCAAGGCCGCCTGAGCGTCACCTCGCCGGAGGGCCGCCCGAGCGGGCCGGCGTGCTCCCCGCCTTGCTCCGACGCGTGGCGCGGGTAGCCTCCCGAGCGCTCACGCCGCCCCTCTCGTCCGCCGGCAGGTCTCCATGCTCCCCGTCCTCTTCCGCCTCACCTTCACCAGCCTGTGGGCGCAGTTGCTGCTGTACGCCCTCGCCGTGGGCACGGTGGGCTACATCGCCTTCAACGGGTGGCGCGGCGCGGTGGGGGAGGTGGACCCGAAGACGGGCACGCGCAAGGCGGTGGTGCTCGCGGACCGGCTCCTGCGCGCGGCGGGCTTCGGCCTCGCGGGTGCGGGGCTGGCGTGGTTCGGCCTCAAGTACGCGCTGCCGGAGGGCGCCTTCCCCGGTGGAAAGGGCGAGGGCATCCCCCTGCACACCTACGGCGTGCTGCTCGCCACGGGCTTCATGACGGCGGTGACGGTGGCCGGGCGGCTGGCGCGGGACGAGTGGCGCAGGGTCGAGCTCGTTGATGGCCAGTGGGTGGACGTGGAGGGGCCCAAAAAGCGCGAGCAGGTGATGGACCTGGCCTTCTGGGTGCTCATCGGCGGCATCGGCGGCAGCCGGCTGCTCTTCGTGCTGGTCAACTGGAAGGACTACTCGCGCGACTGGACGCAGGCGTTGTCGCTGGGCGGCGGGCTTGTCTTCTACGGAGGGCTCATCGGCGCGGCGGTGGCGGCGTGGTTCTTCGCGCGCGCCCATGGCATGGACTTCCTGCGGCTGGCGGACGTGTGCATCCCCACCGTGTCGCTGGGACAGTGCCTGGGGCGGCTGGGCTGCTTCAGCGCGGGCTGCTGCTGGGGCGACGTGGCACCGGCCCACTCCGCGGCGGCGGTGCACTTCCCGGGCTCGGGGCTGGCGCAGGACCTGTTCGGCCAGGTGGGCAATGCCTCCAGCCTCGCGTACACCTCCCAGCTCGACGACACGCGCTTCGTCGTGGAGGCGACAGGCCAGATTCTGCACCAGGCCGCGCCGGACGCCGTGCGCATCTCCGACTGGGTGGCCCAGCACGGACACACCCTGGGCGTCTACCCCACCCAGCTCTTCGAGTCCCTGGGGCAGCTCGTCCTCTTCGTGGCGCTGCTGTACGTCCGCCGCTTGCGCCGCTTCCACGGGCACATCTTCGCGCTGTGGCTGATGGCCTACGCGGTGCTGCGCACCACCGTGGAGCTGTTCCGCGGGGACGTGGAGCGCGGGACGCTGCACGGCCTGCTCGAGTCGCTGGGGGCCCAGGGGCTGGCGGACGCGGTGCCGTTGGAGGCCTGGTTCAACATTTCCACCAGCCAGTCCATCTCCCTGTGCATGTTCGCCCTCGGGGCGACGCTGCTCTACCAGAAGGGGCGACGAGGGGCGGGCGAGGCGGCGGGCGAGGCCGGACCGACACCGTCGGCGGCGTGAGGTTGATCCCCGGACGCCGGTTGGGGACACTCTGAGACGTCATGCCGCCCCCCGACGCCCGACAGTCCGCCGCGAAGTCCCCCGCCACGAAGGCCCCGGCGGACACCAGCTCCAGCGAGGCCGTCCTTCATGAGTGCGAGGCGCTGGAGGCGGAGCTGGCCGCGCTGCGCAACCTCTTCGAGCAGTACTTCCTGGGCAACGAGCGCAACCCGCCCACGCGCGCCCACGAGGACTTCAAGAAGCGGGTGAACAAGCTGAAGACGTCGTTCATCCGCAGCACCGCGGCCAAGTTCCGCGTGGGCAGCATCCACAGCAAGTTCCTCACGTACGAGCGGCTGTGGGTGCGCACGCTGCAGGAAATCGAAGCGGGCACGTACAAGCGCGACCTGTTCAAGGCCCGGCGTCGCGCGGAGGTGCGCGGAGGCTCGGCGAACAAGGACGCGAAGAAGGGCGTCGTCGAGCTGCCGGAGGACATCTCCGACATGGACTTCGAGGAGGTGGAGGAGGTGCTCCGCCCGCGCCCCGTCAACGAGCCACCCCTGGCCGCGGCCATCGCCGCCGCGGCGGCCGCCGCCTCCACGCCTTCCGCCGGGGGCACGCCCTTCCGTGGCACGCCCGCGGTGGCCAGCGCCTCGGCGGCGCCGAGCGTGGCGCCGGTGGCCGCCCCCGCCGGGTCGCGCGGAGGCATCCCGGGAATCGCCCCGCTGACGCCCGCCGTGGCGCCGGTGACGGGGACGCCCGCGCGCGGACTGCCCACGGTGACGTCGCCGCTCGCGGGCACGCCCGCGCGAGGCTCGGCCGCGGTTCCTCCGGGCATGGCCGCGAAGCCCGCGGGGACCCCCGTGCCGGTGGCACGTCCCTCGGCGGCGCCGGTCGCGGCGTCCAGGCCCGCGGCGCCCGTGGCCTCGGCGGCGCCCAAGCCCGCGGCGGCGGGAGGCGGCGGCATGTCGGACGACAAGCTGCGCGCCGTGTACGACGCGTACGTCACCGCGAAGCGGCGCTGCCAGGAGGACACCTCGAAGATGTCCTACGAGTCGGTGGCCGCCACGCTGCGCAAGCAGGTGCCGGAGCTGCTCAAGCAGCACAACGCCAAGGCGGTGGAGTTCAAGGTCGTCATCAAGGACGGCAAGGCCTCGCTCAAGGCCGTGCCGAAGTAGGCGCCTTCGCGATGAATCAGGACCTGGAATCGCTCAAGACGCGCGTGTCGCGTCTGTCGGTGATGATTTTCGACATCGACGGGACGCTCACGGACGGGCGCATCTTCTGGGTGCCCAACTCCGGCTGGACGCAGATGTACAGCGTGCGCGACGGCATGGGCATCAAGCGCCTGCAGGAGGTGGGCATCGAGGTGGCCGCCATCTCCGGGGGCGACAGCCTGTCCGCGCAGATGCGGATGCAGTCGCTGGGCCTCAAGCACGTGCACTTCGGCAGCCAGGACAAGGTCGCGCACTTCGAGAAGCTGCTCGCGCTGCTGAACGTCTCCGCGGACCGGTGTGGCTACATGGGGGACGAGGTGGTGGACCTGCCGCTGCTCAAGGCGGTGGGCTTCTCCTCCGCGCCGCCCGAGGCCCCTGACGAGGTCCGCGCCCAGGTGCACTACGTCGCACAGAAGCCCGCGGGCTTCGGCGCCGCGCGCGAGGTGTGCGAGTTCATCCTGCGGCACCGCTCGTAGCACCTGTCCGTCCCTCGAATTCCTCCAATCCACGCCTGGGTGCGGCGAATCGTCGGCTCCTGAAAAGTCGACGGGGTCGCTTGCCCGCACGGGTTGTCGCGTCATGGGGCCCTCCCTACCTTGGGCTTCGCACATGAGGCCGCTGGCCGGCGCGAGACACGTGGGAGGCGATGTGGGGATGCAGAGGTGGCTCGGGCTGTCGGTGGTGGTGGGCCTCGTGATGACGACGGGGTGCTCGACGCCGTCTGAAGAATCTCGGGAGCGGCTCGCGGTGCTGGAGGCGGAGGCCGAGGAGCTGGACGCGGTGCTGGACAATGTCGAGGAGCGACTGCTCGGCAACCAGGCCATGCTCCAGACGTGGCAGGAGCTGGGGCGTCGTCATCAGGAGGTGACGCAGCTGCACTGCCAGACGTCGGAGCCGCACATCCTGGCGCGCATGAAGCACTACGAGAAGATGGAGGAGCGCGGACGCCAGACGCGCCGCCGCAACAGCGTGGCGGCGGTGGACCCGGTGCTCACCTCCGGCAAGTCGTCCAAGTCGCAGCACGGCGCCAACTGACGCGCGCTCACAGGCTCATGCGCTCGCGGAAGCGTTGGGACTGACGGCGTGACATCTCTATCTCCGGGCCTCCGCGAAGGCGCGCCACCAGCGTGCCGCCGGGGCCCGGCTCCAGGGTGTCGACGAAGTCCAGGTTGATGAGGTGCTGTCGACTCGCGCGGAAGAACCGCGCGGGGTCCAGCTTCTCCTCCAGGTAGCTCAACGAGCGCAAGAGCAGCGGCTGATGTCCCGCCAGGTGCAGCCGTGAGTAGTTGCCCTCGGACGTGATGAGCGGGACCTGCGAGAGCTGCACGAGCCAGCAGCGCTCGCCCTCCTTCACGAACACGCGCTCCAGCGGCGCTCCCGGGGCCCGCGTCGGCTCGGACGCGCGCTCCGTCTGTCGGCTGCGCTGCCGGACCCGCTCCAGCGCCTCGGTGAGTCGCTCCGCTTCGATGGGCTTGAGCAGGTAGTCGAGCGCGTTGACGGAGAAGGCGCGCACGGCGTGCGCATCGAACGCGGTGGTGAAGATGACGTCGGGAGGTTCGTCGAGCCGGGCGAGTACGTCGAAGCCGCTGCCTCCCGGCATCTGGATGTCGAGC
Organism: Myxococcus sp. AS-1-15; assembly: GCF_020037055.1. Lineage (NCBI taxonomy): Bacteria > Pseudomonadati > Myxococcota > Myxococcia > Myxococcales > Myxococcaceae > Myxococcus > Myxococcus sp. AS-1-15. Next base: position 305,078 of record NZ_JAIQDF010000002.1, read on the forward strand.
AGGAGCAGGTCTGGCTCCAGCGACTCCACCTGACGACAGGCGTCGTCCACGTGGGTGGCCTCGCCCACGACTTCGACGTCGGGGAATGCGGCGAGCAGTCGGCGCAGCTCCGCGCGGGCCAGGCGTTCATCGTCGACGATGAGGACTCTCATGAGGGCAGGGGGATGCGGACGCGCGCGGTGGTGAGGGCGGCCCCGCTCTGGTCGAGCTGGAGTGACGCGGTGGTGCCGCACAGCAGCCGCAGCCGCTCGCTCGCGTTGTGGAGTCCCACGCCGCCGGAGTGGGGCGCGGGAGGTGTGCCGACGGGCGCGGGGGTGTTGGCCACCTCGAGGAGGAGTGAGCCCTCGCGCACGTGGGCCTGCACCGTCACCGCGCCGCCCTCGGGCGAAGGGGCGATGCCGTGCTTGATGGCGTTCTCCACCAGCGTCTGCACCAGCATCGCGGGCACGGGTACGGCGAGCGCCTCGGGTGACACGTCCTCGCGCACGTGGAGCCGCTCCTCCAGGCGGATGGCCTCCAGGCTCAGGTAGTCACGCACCACCTGGAGCTCCCGCCCGAGCGGCACCGTCTCCGCGTCCTTCGAGGCGAGCGCGTAGCGCAGCAGCGAGGACAGGTGGGTCACCGCCTGCTGGGCGCGGGCGGGGTCCTCGACGATGAGGGCCCGGACGCTGTTGAGGCAGTTGAAGAGGAAGTGCGGCTGGAGCTGGGCCTTGAGGAAGCGCAGCTCCGAGGTCTGCGAGGCGATGTGTTGCTGCAGCCGTTCGTGCTCCGCGGTGCGCGCGCGCTCCACGAAGTGGACCGCGAAGTACGTCAGGAGCCACATCATCATGACCACGGACCAGAAGGCTCCGCCGAAGATGACGTTCGTGAGCGAGAAGTCCTCGAACCCCTGGATGCGGAACACGAAGCGGGACAGGACGTGGGCCACCACGGACTGGGTGGCCCCCATCGCCAGGCAGACGAGCAGCACGCGGGGCGTGAGGCGGGACAGGGACAGCCGGGCCCACTCCCGGAAGCCGAGCCGGACCCGGGCGACGTGCGTGATGAGCACGCCCGAGAGGCTCATCGCGACGAGCCAGAGCATCCTGCGCGCGAACTGCTCATCGGGCCGCTGCATCATCACGACGGACAGCACGGACAGCACGGCATTGATGAGGGCATACAGGCCCCAGCCGCCCGCCTGGCAGGCGGCGTAGACCCGGGCGCGTCGGGATGACATGCGTGCTCCTGCCGTCATGAAGACCTCGAGTCCATCATGCTTCAGCGGTGGGACTCCACGCGCGTCAGCGGGCGTGCTCGTTCAGGAAGCCGTCGAGCGTGGTGAAGAAGCCCTCGGGGTCGTCCCACATGATGAAGTGCCGGGCCGTGTCGTGCATGACGACACGCGCGGTGGACAGGCCCTGGTACTGGCCGCGATAGAGCGCCTCGATGTTCTCGCGAGGGACGCTGCCCTTGAGCGCGGCCCACGAGCCGAAGACGAAGGTGGGCGCGGTGATGCGCGGCAGTTCCGGGCGCAGGTCGGTGGTGGACATCTCGTACATGGCCTGTGCGATGGTCTCCGCGTCGGAGGCGACGCCCCATCGGACGCCGACCTCGCGCCGAGCCTCGTCGGTGGCGTAGATGCGCATCGCCTGTTGAGAGGCCTGCGTGCGCTGCTCCAGCGTCTGCTGGCGCACGTGGGCGCGGCCCTGCTCGGCGAACGGTCGGGCGGTCTCGACGGTGGCGCCGGGGTACATGAGGGCGGGCAGGAAGGGCACGCTGTCCACGATGAAGAGTCCGCCCACCAGGTCGGGCGCCTCGGCGGCCAGCGAGAGCGCCAGCACGCCGCCCAGGCTGTGTCCGACGATGATGGGCTTCTCGAGCTTGTGCTCACGGATGTACGCGATGAGCGCCGTGCGCATGGTGGCGAAGAAGGGCGCGGGGATGGCGGGCTGACCGGCGAAGCCGGCGAGCGTGAAGACGTGGCTGTCGTAGCCGCCCTTCAGGTGGGCCACCGTCTCGTCCCACACCGCGCCGGACGAGGCGAGGCCGGGGATGAACAGGACAGGGCGTCCCTTGCCGGAGCGCTTCACCTGGAATGCGGCCGGGGCGGCGGGCGCGCTGGCGGCCGCGGCGGTGGTGGAGGGGCTGGAGGTGGTGGCGCAGCCGACGAGCAGACAGAGGGTGCAGAGCGCGGTCAAAAGTGGCGTGGGACGCATGGACCTTCCTCGGGTGACGGACGCCGCGGGAGGCGCGGTGTCGGACGAGGAGAAAGGTACGCCCCGGAATCGTGCTCGCTCCGGATACTCCATGAGCGGTCCGTCCCGGGGATGAGCGGTGGGCAGCGGGGACGTGCTACCGCGCGCGGAGCTCCTCGCGAATCTCCATGAGGATGCGGCCGAGCATGTTCTTTCCGCTGCCGTCTCCGCCGTCGCCCCAGTAGCCATCCTGGTCCGTGTGCTCGACGAGCCGTGCGTCACCCGTGTCCAGGAGCAACCGGGCCAGGTCCTCGTGCTGGGTGAACTTGGCGCGCACGGCCTCGCGCATGACGGAGACCTTGATGGACTCCCAGTCCCGACGGAGCTTGCGCTTGCGGTCGCGCCCCATGCGCGCGGCGAGCATGGGCGTGCGCGCCTGACGGAGGGACTCCTGGTCCTCGGGGGACTCGAACTTCCGGGCCTGGAAGTAGTGCTCGCTGGTGGGCCACGTCCTGCCGCCGAGCTTGATGGGGTAGGGCGCGAAGTTCGAGCACCAGCCATGTGCGTCGGTGACGCTGTAGAAACGGATGACCTCGCTCATGGGTGTCCCACCAGTGCCAGGACTTCAGGACCGCGAGACACTCGGACGGCACAGGACGAGGCCCACGTCATCCGGGAGCGCGCCGCTCGCGAGTCGAGGCAGCGCGGCCAGCGCGAGCGCCACGGCCTGCACGTCGGCGAGGCCTACCTGCTCCTGGATGCGACGCAGGTCGACGTACTTGAACAACCCATCTGACGCGACGAGGAGCGTGCCGCCTCGCCACGCGTGCTCGAAGGCGACGGGCCGGGCGCCACCGCTGCCGAGCAGGGGCTTGCGGTGTTGATGCTCCGTGAGCGCGTGCGCCTGCTCGCCCTGGAACCACCACAGCTCCGAGTCCCCCACGCTGGCGCCCTCCACGCGTCGCGGAGTGACACAGGCGACCACGGCGGTGGTTTCACCTCCCTGCCCCGAGGACACCAGCTCCGCGTCGCACCGCTCCAGTACGGCGCGCCAGGTCTCCGCGCGCTCCAGTCCGGCCCCGGACGCCACGGCATCCTGGACCCCACGGAGCACCGCCTCCGCTGCCTCCGCACCACGACGTGAGTTCCCCGCGCCATCCGCCACCACCAGCACCGTCGCGTCACCGTGCGTCAGCGCCAGCACCCGGTCCGCACCCGGTTTGCCGTTGCTCGCCGGTTCCACATGCAAGGCCGTCTCGAATTCGCCCATGTGTCGCTCTTTTGGGAGTGCCAACAGGCGTCATGACCCGCGTCATGGCGGGTACTTCATGACACGCTCGCTTTCCAGACTTCACCCCCTGTGGAGCCGGGTCGCAAGGGATTCCGCTGGGCAGGCGAGCGGGCACACCGGTCCGTGACGACGTGGTCGAATCCAGGTAGAACCGCCGCCGTGACACGCACCGCGCACACGGTCCTCGCAGCCCTCGGGGCGGGGTTGCTGGGATGCAACGACCTGGAGGTCTGTGGCTCGACGTCCCAGGACGTCACCCGTGATGACGGGAGCGTCTATCGGTGTGTCACCTCCGAGGACTGTCCGCGGACCTCCCGTGTCGATGTGTGCGTCACCGACGTCTCGCCCATCGCCGAGTGCGTGAGCTGCGTGGAGTCGCGCTGCGTCACCATCATCCCGGAGAAGTGCTAGTGCGGACGCTGCGACTGTCGCTCGTGGTGCTGGCCCTGGCGGGTGCCGGGTGTCGCGACAAGCCGGTGGACCACCTGCAGCGCGCTCGCGACGCCACCTTCGAGAAGCGACCGGATGAGGCGCTCGTCGAGTACCGCAAGGCCTTCGACATGTTGCGCCACGACAGCACGCCGGAGGCGCTCGTCCTGCGTGCCCGCTCGCTCAAGGGCGCCGCGGACGTCTACTGGCTGGAGCAGCGCAAGGTGAAGGAGGCCGTGGGCGTCTACCGCGAGCTCATCCAGCAGTGCCCCGAGTCCCCCGAGGCGCTCGAGGCCCGCATCATCCTGGCGGAGCTGTTGCGCGTGCACTACCGCGACCTGCGCGGCGCCATCGACCAGCTCACCGCGGCGCTGCAGCGCAACCCGCCGCAGGGCGCGGAGCTGCACTACCAGGTGGCCAAGCTCTACTTCGAGCTGGGTGACTATCAGCAGTGCGAGCTGGAGACGCGCCGCCTCGTCGAGCGCTTCGCCACCAGCGTCTTCGTGGACGACACGCTGTTCCTCCAGGCCCAGGCCATCGCGATGATGGAGGGCCGTCGGCAGGAGGCCTCGCGCGCCTTCGCGGACCTGCGCACGCGCTTCCCGGACTCGGAGCTGTCCCCGCACGCGCTCTTCGAGATGGGCAAGCTGCGCTCGGACGCCGGCGAGCACGAGAAGGCCATCGAGACGTGGGTGGAGACGCTGAAGACGCATCCCGACCCCACGCTGGTGCAGGACTACATCGCCCGCGCCCGCAAGCGCATCGCCAACACCACCGCCGAGGGTGTGGGCCAGCGCGAGGTGGCGTTCGACCGCGCCCGTCCCGCGCGTTCCTCGCTCGAGGCCGTGGGCGGCAGGCCCGAAGAAGCCGCGCACGAGCACGACTGACCGGCGCCGCTACGCCGGGACGTCCAGCACCGCTTCCAAGAGGGGCGCCGCCACGGACGGGTCATCCGCGTCCGCCACCAGCAGCAGGTGCACGCGTCCACCCTCCACGCGCGCGTCCACGCCCTCCAGCTTCACCTTCGCGTCGACGACGTCCAGGAACAGCGGCGTCCCATCCGGCGCCAGCAGGCCCACCGCGGAGCCCGCCACCGCGCCGTCCGAATAGGTATCCGGCGAGGCCTCCGCCGTCGCGGTGAAGATCATCCGTCCATCGGGCAGGGGCGAGGCGTCCGTGAAGGACAGCCGCACGCCGCCCGTGCGGCCCAGCTCCCAGCGCAGCGTGGTGCGCACCACCTCCGGCCCCAGCGCGCCCACCTCGATGGCGCGCATCGCGCGCTCCCGGTCCAGGTCCACCAGCGCATCCACGCCCGCGTCGCCGTTGCCCCGCTGGAGCAGCCGCAGCCGTCCACCCACCATCGCCGCGCCCTCGATGTTGAGCGAGCCCAGCTCCCGCGAGAGCTGCTGGTACATCGTCGCGCAGTCCACCGTCCGGACCTCGCCCGTGAGCGAGCCATCCGCGCCCAGCGTCACCAGCGCCCCGCGCATGCGCGCCGAGGTGGAGCCCGAGGGCAGCGCCAGCAGGGCCCCATGAGGCGCACCCGCCAGGGGACCCAGCAGACAGAGCGCCTCCAGGTCCGGCTTGGCCGCCTTGCGTGCGGCGGGCTCCTCGGGCAGCTCACCTTCGAACAGTCGCGACAGCCGCCCCGGTGCATCCCCGCGCGCGGGGAACGTCGCCAGGTGCAGCGAGTCATCCGCGACGACGTGCAGCCAGTCTCCGACGCGCACCAGGCCGCTGGCGGCGCTGACATGCGCGGGGAGGCCCGGGGACTCGGGGGCCTCCAGGGTGAGGGTGCGCCGTGGGGTGGTGCGAATCATGGCCGGGCTCCCGTCGCGGCAGGCGCGTTCAGAGCAGCGTACCGCGCAGCAGGAGGCTGGCGACGGTGAAGTAGATGACGACGCCGCTGACGTCCACCAGTGTGGCGACGAAGGGCGCCGAGGCGCTCGCGGGGTCGAAGCCGAAGCGGCGCAGCACCAGGGGCAGCATGGAGCCCGCGAGCGTTCCGAACGTCACCACGCCCAGCACGGACAGCGCCACCGCGCAGCCCAGCAGGAACGCGTGCTCGCCATACGCGCCGGACACCTCCTGCCACACGACGATGCGCGCCAGGCCCACCGCGCCCAGCACGAAGCCCAGCACCAGGCCGGACAGCACCTCGCGCCGCGCCACGCGCCACCAGTCCTTCAGCCGCATCTCGCCCAGGGCGAGCGCGCGGATGATGAGCGTGGAGGCCTGGCTGCCGGAGTTGCCGCCGGAGGAGATGATGAGCGGCACGAAGAGGCTGAGCACCACCGCGCGCTCAATCGCACCCTCGAAGCTGCTCATGGCGGTGGCGGTGAGCATCTGCCCGAGGAAGAGCACCAGCAGCCAGCCGATGCGCTTCTTGAGCATCCCGAAGAAGCCGACCTCGAAGTAGGGGGCCTCGAGGGCCTCCATGCCGCCGACCTTCTGGATGTCCTCGGTGGCCTCTTCCTGGACGACGTCGACGATGTCGTCCACCGTGACGATGCCCTTCATCCGGTTCTGCTCGTCGAGCACGGGCAGCGCCATGAAGCCGTGCTCGGTGAACAGCTGGCTCACCACTTCCTGGTCCGTGTTCTCCGACACCGTGACGACGTCGTGCTGCATGACGTCCGCGACCTTCTTGTCGCTGGCGGCCTGGAAGAGCTGGCGCAAGGACAGCACGCCCTGCAGGCGCTGCTCGGCGTCCAGCGCGTACGCGTAGTAGACGGTCTCCACCTTCTCGCGCGCCTGCTTGCGCAGGTAGCCGATGGCCTCGTCGATGGTCATCTCCGGCCGCACGCGCGCGAAGCGCGGGTTCATCAGACCACCGGCGTCGTCCTCCGCGTACGCGAGCAGGACGTTGACCTCTCGACGGCTGGCGTCGTCCAGCTGCGCGAGGATGGCGTCCGCCTGCCCCGGCTCCACCGCCACCGCCTGCACCAGGTCCGCCAGGTCGTCCGGCGGCAACAGACGCACCCAGGTGCGCCGCTCGCTGGCGGGCAGGTGGGTGATGAGCTCCGCCTGTTCGCGCGCGGACAGGTCGAGGAAGAAGTCGTCCGCCACCGACGTCGGCAGGAGCCGGAAGCCCTCCAGGCGCTCGTCGATGGAGAGCACCGGCCACACCTCATGGAGCTCCTCCACGGAGAGGGAAGCGCTCTGAGGGCTGTCCATCATGGGGCTCGCCTCGGCTGGTGTACGCGCGCGGCCAGTCGCGACGCGCCGGCCTCTCTACACCCGCACGGCGAGCGCGGCGAGAGGCAGGCAACCATCCCCGCGCGCTTTTTCCACGGACGTCACCGCCTCGCGTGGAAAGCTCGCCCGTGTGGGCTCCAAGGGAGGGTCTCGGCGGGGCCTCTCAGGGCCAGGCCTGCTCGTAGACGGTGGTGAAACCTCCGAGGGGACGCGAATCGCCACTCCAGTGGAAGCGGGGGGAGGTGTCGCGAGAGCCCTCGGAGAGGGGGAAGTGGGTGGGCAGCAGCTCCAGCCCGAGCACGGGCTGTCCGCTCAGCCGACGGGGCTGGGACAGGCGGGGCTCCCCGGTGGTGGAGTAGAGGGTGGGCACGGTGGGGCCCAGGTGGAGGAACGCCTCGGTGACCCCCAGCGACAGCTCCAGGCCGAGCGCGCCGTCCTGCTCCAGTCGGCCTCCCTCGAGTGTCCATCGGTAGAGCGTCCGCTCGGGGAACAGGGGCTGGGCGGAGCCGAGCAGGGTCCACAGGGCGCCGTCTTCCAGGCCCACGGGGCGGCCTCGCAGCGGCGCGCAGGGCTCGTCCGTCACCGGCAGGAGGCTGCCCTCGACGGAGGGCTCGAAGGGGCAGGCCTGGCTGTCCTGTGCGCCACGGAGCATCGACAGGACGAGGACGCGCCGCGCCGACGCGCGCACGAGCAGCCCCGTCGACTGGTCCCTCCCGAAGCGCCCCGGAGTCGCCGTCCCCCACCAGGGCGTGGACGGTGGCGCGGTGAGCACCCCGGCGTCGGTGAGCACGAAGCGGTGGAGCCGTTCGCTGTCGAGCACCACCAACTCGTTCTCCGAGGCCAGTCGCGCCTGGAGGGGCCGGGTGCCCAGCGCGTCCGTGAGCAGCGAGTCCGTGAGCTCCAGCTCGGTGCCGGTGTCCACGTAGCGGCGCACGCGCCCGTCTCCCACCACCCAGACGACGTTGCCGGAGACGGAGACGTCGGCGGGGGTGGTGGCGGTGCCCAGGCGCAGCGGGCGGTCCTCGGCGCCGCGCACGGCCACGCCATCACACAGCCACAGGCCTCGCGCGGTGCGGTCCAGCTGACCGCACCTGGGCAGCGGCAGGGTGACGGGCGTGGGGCTTCCACGCCACGCGCCGGCCACATGGACGCCGAGCTGGCGCACGCCGCCCACGGGCGCGAAGGAGAGCAGGACGTGGTGACGTCCCACGGAGGTGGGAGTGAAGCTCACCGTGGCCTCGCCGCCCATGTCGCTCAGGGAGACTTCCGCGGGGACCCGGTGGTTCTCCGGGTCCAGCACCTCGGCGGTGGCGGTGTCGGGGGCCTGGGCGGGACTGCCGTTGTCGCAGGCCAGCATCAGGGTGGCGACGTCCATCCGCAGCGAGGCGGCGGTGCCCAGGGGGACCACCACCGGGTCGCGGGTGAACAGCCCCGTCGCGGGGCTCACGGTGCACAGGGGCGCCTGGTCGTCCGCCGAGCAACCGACGCTGGCGAGCACCGCGGCCAGGGTGAGGGGGAGGGAGGTCTTCATCCAGCGGCCATCTCACCCGACGTCCGAGCCTCCCCCGGCCAGGGAGCGCTGCGACGCGGGCTTCCACGAACCTCATAGCGCGAACGGGGGACGCGGTCAGCCCTGCTTCCGGGGTGGGTGTCACCTCGTGGATGCCCGGGGCTCTGGCGCGTGACGGGATGGGAATCACTCGCATGTCAGGGATGAAATATCCGCGCGTCTCTTTTCGCTGAAAGGAGCGGTGACCATGACGACGGCGAACCTGACGAGCCCGATGAACCCCGAGATCCTGAACGACACTGTCAGCGGCATCGATGCGCTCGCGCCCGCCGCGCTACGTCCCGCTCCTCTTCCCGCCCTGCTGGGCGATGCCGCCGGCGGTCGACCGCCCGGAACCTGAGACCCCAGGCCCGTCCCCTCGAGGACGTGGCCGAAGGTACCAGGGCCGGGCTCCCCTCGAGGGAACCCGGCCCTTCTCATGTTCCGGGCCTCCCGCCCCCCAGCACACGCAGCCTTGGCCGAGAGGCGAGGCACCTGAGCGCCACTCAGGACCACGCGGGTTCGACTCCCGCAGGCTGCTTCACGAGCACACCGCAGGGACGCAACGCAGCCTTGGCCGAGGGGAAAGGCACCTGAGAGCCACTCAGGACCGCGCGGGTTCGACTCCCGCAGGCTGCTTCACGAAACACATTGGGGTCGTAGCTCAGCGGGAGAGCGCTCGGTTCGCATCCGAGAGGTCCCGGGTTCAATCCCCGGCGGCTCCATTCCATCACAGTCGTTGTCGTCTGTTTCAAACGCCGCGGTAGCCCAATTGGTAGAGGTGCTGCGCTCAGAACGCAGAGGTTGCGGGTTCGACTCCCGCCCGCGGCATGGTGCTTCACGGGACGTAGCTCAGCTTGGACAAGAGCGCGCGCTTGGGGTGCGCGAGGTCGCTGGTTCGAATCCAGTCGTCCCGACTCGTTGCAGGCAGTGGTGGTTTCCTGGATGTAGCTCAGTCTGGCCAGAGCGCACGGTTCGGATCCGTGAGGTCGCAGGTTCAAATCCTGTCATCCAGATGTGAAGTGTTTCATGCTCCGGGATGCGATTGGATCGCAGCACGGCCGTCTACCGTGTGAACAGGGTTCGATTCCCTGTCGGAGCGCTGGAAGCACCCCTTCAGGGACCGTGGTTCAACGGGAGAATGCTCGGACGGCATCCGAGCGGTCCGGGTTCGATTCCCGGCGGTTCCATTCACCTCAGGCGGAGATGGGGGAGCAGATCTCCACCAGCACGCCGTTGAGGTCCTGCACGTAGGCCACCGACTGTCCCCAGGGCTTCTGCTTGGGTGGTTGGACGGGGCTTGCGCCTGCCTTCACCGAGTGCTCGTAGGCGCCCGCGACATCGGGCGTGACGAGCGCCACCTCCACCGCGGCGGGAGTCTCCTTCGGCCGGTGGAAGCGCACGGTGAGCCCGTTCTGTCCGGCCATCTCCTCTGCCGCGAAGGCCAGCGCGGTGGTGCCCGTGTCCAGCTCTCCGTACGTGTTGCTCTCGTGGAGGAAGCGCCGCTTGAGGCCGAAGGCCTTCTCGTAGAACGCGAGGGTGGCGGGGACGTCCGGGACGTAGAGGATGACATAGCCGAGCTTCATGAGAGGGCTCCGAGGTGGGAGTGAGGACGCCGATGGAGGCGGTCTCTCATGGGCCCGCTGGGGTGTCTTGAAGAAATCGGACGCGGCTCATTCCAGCAGGCCGGTGGGAGACACTCCCGCCAGCTCTCGGACCTCCCGGGTGAAGTGGGCCTGGTCCGAGTAGCCGCAGTCGAGCGCCACGGTGCTCAGCGCGGAGTTCCCCGCGCGAAGCTGCCCCAGTGCTCGCTGGAAGCGCAGCACCCGGGCGAGCAGCTTGGGCGCGGTGCCTGCTTCCTCGAGGATGTCGCGGTGCAGGGTCCGCTCGCTGATGCCCAGTTCGCGCGCCAGCGTGGACATGCGCACCTGTCCCGAGGACGACTGGAGGCACTGGAGCGCGTGGGCGGTCCGGGCCTTCGGCAGGTGTCGCGGCGAGGCATTGCGGCGCAGGAGCTCTTGTTGGAGCAGGGCCTGGGCGTGCTCGAGGGAGCGGCAGGCGGACAGCCGTTGCTGGAGGGCGACGAGGACTGGCGCGCAGTCCTTCACGGGGACGTTGAGGTTGCACAGCTCGCGAGGGCTCACGCCGAGCAGCGCGAGCGCCCATCCGGGCTTGAGCCGGATTCCGAGGCTCACCGAGCCGGGGGCCTCCTTCACGAGCGCGAAGGACTCCATGGGGCCGACCACCGTCACGCGGGGTTCGTCGCCACGTCCCAGGGTGCGCATGTCCGAGAAGCGCACGATGAGGTCCGTGCAGCCGTCGGGGAGGATGCGGTGGAGGCCTGGCGTGGCGGTGGAGGGCGTGACGTAGCGCCAGAGCGCGTCCACCCGGTCGGCCATGAAGGCCGGCGGCGCCAGCTCCGTGTATCCACCCTCGAGCATCCCTCGGTCTCCTCCTGGGGAGAGGATAGTACCGGGCGGCTCATTCCGCGCGGGCCTCGAGCCGGGCGAGGGGGATGGCGCCAGAGGGCTCGCGGGCCGCTGTGCACGGTGTGCTCGCATTGAAGACACATGTCTTTGTCAGGGCGAGAAGTCGAGCGCGTCTGTCGTTGGCGAAAGGAGCGGTGAATCTGCCGATGGTGAATCCGATGAGCCCGATGAATCTCAAGCGCAAGAACGACACTGTCCGCGGCATCGCCGTGCTGTTCGCGAACACCGAGCAGGACACCGTCTCCGAGGACGAGCTGTGGGAGGGAATCGCTTCCTTCCGTAGCGCTCCACCCGGCCGTTGAGCTTCCTGGCCACGTCTCGATGACGTGGCCGGGCGGTTTCAGAGGCCGGGCTCCCAGAGGGGACCCGGCCTCTTCTCGTTTCCGGGTTCCCTCTCTCGCAGTACCTGCCGCCCCGTTCGTCTATCGGCGCAGGACACCGCACTCTCGATGCGGGAAGACGGGTTCGACTCCCGTACGGGGCACTCTTCGCGACATCTTCAGGTCCTGTAGCTCAGCGGATTCAGAGCGCTCGGGTGCGAACCGAGAGGCCGCAGGTTCGATTCCTGCCAGGACCACTGTTTCATCTGTTTCATGCACGCCGAGCCAGCGGGCGACGGCATCGGTTCGACATACCGACTTGGCCGGGTTCGACTCCCGGGGCGTGCACTCCCGAAGCCTCACGCGGTCGCGGACGGTCGCTCCGGCAGCCGTTCCATCGCGGGCAGCGCGTCGGGCCGGTCCCACAGCACGAAGTGGCTGCACCCGTCGAGCGTCACCACCTCGAGCTCCGGACGGCCCTTCTGCGCGCTCTCCAGCATCGACCTGGACTCCAGGACCCGGTCCTTCCCCGGGACGAGCACGGTGCCGCGCCGCACGTTGCGGAACAGCGACTCATCGCGCTCCTCGAACCAGCGCGCCAGGTCCACCAGGTTGGTCAGCATGGTGGACACCCGCTTCGGGTTGAACGGGAACGCCATGATGAGCTCGCGCTTGCGCGCATCCTCCAGCGGCCCCCACGCCCCCCGGTTGTGCCGGGAGATGGGCGCCAGGCGCCACAGCGGGATGAAGAACGGCAGCAGCCACAGCTGCGCCCGCGTCAGGCGCGTGTACGCACGAGCGCGCGGGAGCACGGGCGCCTCCAGCACCACCTCCACCTTCTCGAACAGGTCCGGCCGCAGCTTCGCCGCCTCCAGCACCACCGCGCCTCCGCGCGAATGCCCATGGACGCGCACCTGGTCCGTCCTCGGCAGATGCTCCAGCGCCTGCACCAGCACGGCGGCGTCGTGGGCAATCGTGCCCTCCGGAGCGCTCGGCACCTTCGCCCAGGGCGCTGGCACCTCGCGAGGACCTGTAATCGGCAGGTGGTAGTCGCAGCTCGTCACCAGGATGAGCTGGAGCCCCGGGTCCTCGTAGTGGCGCGTGAAGTAGCGCATGTCCGCCACGAAGCCGTGCATGCACAGCACCGTGGCACGCGGGTTCTCACAGCGCCGCTCCGCGATGACCGCCTTGCCCACCCGGTGGATGTGCCCGTCGAAGGCCTCGCTCGGACAGGGCGTGCACTCGCGGACGAGCAGCCACTGCCGCAGGGCGAGCACGAGAACGACGATGCCGACGAGGACTGCGATGGCCACGGACATGCAGACTCCCAGGGGGCCAGGCCTCGAACGGACGGCTCAGGTCGCCTCGCGCATCATATTTCGCGCGATGACCAGTTGCTGAATCTGGCTGGTGCCCTCATACAGGCGGAACAGGCGCACGTCGCGGTAGAAGCGCTCGATGCCGTAGTCCGCGATGTACCCCGCCCCTCCGAAAATCTGCACCGCGCGGTCCGCGACGCGCCCCACCATCTCGCTCGCGAACAGCTTGCAGCAGGACGCCTCGGTGCTGATGTTCTGGCCCGCGTCCCTGCGCCGGGCCGCGTCCAGCACCATGCAGCGCGCCGCGTAGGCCTCCATGCGGCTGTCCGCCAGCATGGCCTGGATGAGCTGGAACTCCGCGATGGGCTTGCCGAACTGCTCACGCTCCATGGCGTAGCGAAGGCTCTCCCGGATGAGCCGCTCGGCCACACCCACGCACACCGCCGCGATGTGGAGCCGGCCCCGGTCCAGCACCTTCATCGCCGTCTTGAAGCCCTGTCCCTCCACGCCGCCCAATAGCTGCGTCGCTGGGACACGACAGTCCTCGAAGAGCACGTCCGCGGTGTGTGTCCCCTTCTGTCCCATCTTCCGGTCCGACGGACCGATGATGAGCCCCGGGGTGCCCGCCTCGACGAGGAACGCGGAGATGCCCGCGGCCCCCTTCTCGTCCGGGTTGGTGCGCGCCATCACCGTGAACAGCCCCGCCTCGGGCGCATTGGTGATGAAGCGCTTGGTGCCGTTGAGCACGTACACGTCGCCCTCGCGCCGGGCCGTGGTCCTCAACGAGGAAGCATCCGAACCCGCGTTGGGCTCCGTCAGCGCGAACGCACCGACAATCTCTCCCGAGGCCAGTCGAGGAAGGTACTTGCGCCGCTGTTCCTCCGTGCCATCCAGGATGATTCCCTGCGAGCCGATGCCGTTGTTGGTGCCGATGAGCGAGCGGAAGGCGGGCGACGTCTGTCCAAGCACGAAGGCCACCTGCACCTCCTGGCTCATGTTCAGCCCGACGCCGCCGAACTCCACGGGTGTGGACAGGCCGAACAGGCCAAGGGCGCGCATCTCCTCGATGATGTCCCGGGGGATGGCATCCTCGTCCGCCACGCGGTGCTCGTTGGGAATCAGGCGCTCCTTCACGAAGCGCTCCAGCATGGAGAGCAGCTGCTCCAGGGTCTCGTCCTCGCGGGCGGTGAGCATGGTGGTCCTTGTCAGCGGTGCTGCAGTGCCGCCTCGACGTTGCGCACCAGGTTCACCAGCCGGGGACCGATGTCCAACAGCAGTCGCTGACGCGGCAACAGGAACGACGGCCCGCCACAGTTGAAGGCCAACAGCCCGCTGCCATCCGGCGCGATGAACGGCACGCCCACCGCGTTGACGTCCCGGTCCCAGTCTCCGACGGAGAGCGTGAAGCCGTGCGTGCGGTACTCCTCCAGCGCCTGCTCGATGCTCGCCTGGAGGCGCGGCCACTTCTCCGGCTCGCGCTTGGCCATGTGTCCCATCAGGTAGCGACGCTCGCCCTCGGGGAGCGCGGCGAGCAGCGCCCGTCCCATCGCCGTGGTGGCGAGCGGCAGCCTGGAGCCGATGTCCAGCCGCAGCGTCACCGCCGCGGTGGAGCGACAGTGCTCCACGTACACCACGTTGAGCCGGTCCCGACTGCCCAGCGACACCGGGACGTTCGCGTAGTCCGCCAGGTCCTGCATCAGCGGTCGGGCCACGTCGCGCACGCCCATGTTGGAGAGCGCCGCGAAGCCGAGCGCGAGCACCCGCGTGCCGAGCTGATACTTGCCCAGCCGCTCCGAGTACGTGAGGTAGCCCAGCCGCGTCAGCGTATGCGTCAGCCGCGAGATGGTGGGCTTGGGCAGCCCCGTGCTCGCCGCGAGTTCTTGGTTGCCGAGCATGGGGCGCTGCGGGGTGAAGGCCCTCAGAATCTCCAACCCACGCGCGAGCGCCGTCACGAATTGACGGTCCTTCACTTCCTCTTCGCTCACCTGCTCCAGCGACTCCACGAACGGGGCACCGGCGTCACTGGGCGGAGATGAGGGGGCTGCGAAGCGTCTCATGACAGTCCTGACAAGAGCGGGATTGCCATCACGATAAACAGACAGTACAAATGGGTCAAGGTCTGCGAAATTCAGTTTCGCATAGCGAAACAAGGAATATCCAACCATGTCCCACGTGCTCGTCGAGAGGCCCGAGGAAGGCATCGCCTTGGTGCGACTGCATCGTCCCGAGGTCCGCAATGCATTGGGATTGGAGCTGCGCCAGGAATTGTCCGTGGCCTTCCGGGAGCTGGGCGCGGACGCGGCGGTGCGTTGCATCGTGCTGACGGGCGGACCGGAGTTCTTCGCGGCGGGTGCGGACCTGCGGGCCCTGGTGGACGCGACGCCGGTGGACCTGCTGCTGCGGGACACCCAGTGGCTCTGGCAGTCCCTGGCGGAGTGCCCCGCGCCGGTCATCGCCGCGGTGAATGGCTTCGCGCTCGGAGGTGGCTGCGAGCTGGCGATGCACGCGGACATGATTGTCGCGGGAGAGAGCGCCAGCTTCGGTCAGCCGGAGATTCGGGTGGGCATCATGCCGGGGGCGGGAGGCACGCAACGGCTGACGCGCGCGGTGGGGAAGTTCAAGGCGATGAAGCTGCTGCTCACCGGCGAGCCGATGACGGCGCGGGAGGCGGAGGCCATGGGCCTGGTCACCGAGGTGGTCCCCGACGCGGAGGTGTTGGAGCGGGCGCTCACGCTCGCGCGGAAGGTGGCGAACATGCCGCCCCTGGCCGTGCGACAAATCAAGGAGGTGGTCCTCGCGGGACAGGACGCGTCCCTCGCGGAGGCGCTGCTCCTGGAGCGCAAGGCCTTCCAGCTCCTCTTCGCCACGCGCGACCAGAAGGAGGGCATGCGGGCCTTCCTGGACAAGCGCAAGCCCGCCTTCGAGGGACGCTGACATGGTCGACGTCCAAGCACCCTCGCTCACGTTGGGACTGGTCGGAACGGGCGTCATGGGTCGAGGCATCGCCCAGCTCGCCGCGCAGGCGGGAATCACCGTCCGCTTGTTCGATGCGCGTCCCCAGGCCGCGGAGGAGGCCCGCGCGTCTGTCGCGTCGACGCTCGAGATGCTGGTGACGAAGGGTCGCCTGTCGCCCGAGGAGGCGCGCGCGGCGACGGCTCGGCTCGAGCCTGTTCCCTACGAAGCGTCGCTCGCGGGCTGTGACGTGGTGGTGGAGGCCATCGTCGAGGACCTCGGTGTGAAGCAGGCGCTGTTCACCCGCCTGGAGGGCATCGTCGGGCCGGAGTGCCTGCTGGCCACGAACACCTCGTCGCTCTCGGTGACGGCCATCGCCTCGGCGTGCGAGCGCCCGGGCCGCGTCGGTGGCTTCCACTTCTTCAACCCGGTGCCGTTGATGAAGGTGGTGGAGGTCATCGAGGGGGCGCGCACGGAGCCCTGGGTGGGGGAAACACTCGTGCTGCTCGCGAGGCGGCTGGGCCACCGGCCGGTGCGCGCGGCGGACACCCCGGGCTTCATCGTGAACCACGCTGGGCGCGGCTTCGGCACGGAGGCGCTGCGCATCCTCCAGGAGGGCGTGGCCTCGTTCGAGGTGATTGACCGCGTGCTGCGGGACGCCGCGGGCTTCCGGATGGGGCCGTTCGAGCTGCTGGACCTCACGGGGCTTGATGTCTCGCACCCGGTGATGGAGTCCGTGTACGAGCAGTTCTACCAGGAGCCGCGCTTCCGTCCGTCGTACGTGCTGCGTCAGCGGCTCACGGCGGGACTGCTCGGGCGCAAGAGCGGGCAGGGCTTCTACTCCCACGAAGGGGGACGGCCTCACGCCGTGCCGGAGCCCGTGCTTCCGAAGGGAGAGCAGCGGCCGGTGTGGGTGGCCGCCGATGAGCCCGGCTGGAGGGAGGCACTGCTGTCCCTGGTTCGTGCGGCGGGTTGGTTCCCGGACGACGGAGAGCATCCCGCACCGGAGTCGCTGTGCCTGCTCGCGCCGCTGGGGCGGGACGCCACGACCACGGCACTGGCACTGGAGCTGGACCCCGAGCGCACGGTGGCGGTGGACCTGTTGTTCGGTCCGGAGCGTCGGCGCACGGTGATGACGACGCCGGTGACGCGGCCCGCGTTCCTGGACTCGGCGCTCGCGCTGCTCGGGGCGGATGGGACGCCGGTGGCGCGCATCCACGACAGCACGGGCTTCGTCGCGCAGCGGGTGCTCGCCACCGTGGTGAACATCGCGTGCGACATCGCGCAGCAGCGCATCGCGAGCCCGGAGGACATCGATGCCGCGGTGACGCTCGGGCTGGGTTATCCGCTCGGACCGCTGGCCTGGGGTGACGCGCTCGGTCCGCGACGCGTGTTGAAGGTGCTGGACGCCATCCACGCCGCCTCCGGAGACCCGCGCTATCGCGCGAGCCCATGGTTGTCCCGCCGAGCCCGGCTCGGTGTCTCCCTCCTCACGCCGGAGAGGTGATTCGCATGAGCGCCTATATCTACGATGGGTTGCGCACGCCGTTCGGTCGTCACGCGGGAGCGCTGGCGCCTGTTCGCCCCGATGACCTGCTCTCCGGAGTCATCCGCGCGCTGCTCACGCGCGGCCCGTTCGAGCTGGGGGACATCGAGGATGTCGTCATCGGGTGCACCAACCAGGCGGGGGAGGACAGCCGCAACGTGGCACGGCACGCCGCGCTGCTCGCGGGGCTGCCCATCGAGGTGGGCGGTGTGACGGTGAACCGGTTGTGCGGCAGCGGGCTCGCGGCGGTGCTGGACGCGGCGCGCGCGGTCATGACGGGGCAGGGAGAGCTCTTCGTCGCCGGGGGCGTGGAGAGCATGAGCCGTGCGCCCTTCGTGCTGCCCAAGGCCGAGTCGGCGTTCAGTCGCGACACCCAGGTGTTCGACACGACGATGGGTGCCAGGTTCCCGAACCCCCGCGTGGTGGCTCGCTTCGGTGGTGACACGATGCCGGAGACGGCGGACAACATCGCGCGCGACCTGGGCATCGGCCGCGCGGCCTCGGACCGGTTCGCGCTGGCTTCGCAGCAGAAGTTCGCGACGGCGCAGGCCCGGGGGTTCTTCGCGGGAGAGCTGGTCCCCGTGGAGCTGCCGGGACGCAAGGGGGCGGTCACCACGGTGACGGTCGACGAGCATCCCCGTCCGGACACGACGCTCGACAAGTTATCCACACTCAAGCCGCTGGCCGCGGAGGGCGTCGTCACGGCGGGCAACGCCTCGGGCATCAATGACGGCGCGGCGGCGCTGCTCGTCGGCTCGATTTGTGTCGGCGAGTCCGTGGGGTGCAAGCCGCTGGCGCGCATCGTGTCGGCCGCCATCGCGGGAGTTCCGCCGCGCACCATGGGACTGGGGCCCGTGCCGGCCGCGCGCAAGGCGCTGGAGCGCGCGCAGTTGGCGTTGTCGGACATGGACATCATCGAAATCAACGAGGCCTTCGCCGTGCAGGTGCTCGGCTGCCTCAAGTTGCTGGAGCTGGGCGAGGACGACAGCCGGGTGAACCCGAACGGTGGAGCCATCGCCGTGGGGCATCCGCTGGGCGCGTCGGGGGCGAGACTGGCCCTCACGGCGGCGCGACAGCTCCAGGTCTCCGGTGGGCGCTACGCGCTCGTCAGCATGTGCATCGGGGTGGGACAGGGCATCGCCGCGGTCCTCGAGCGTGTGTGAGTGGCTTCCTCTTCTGACGTTGGGAGAATCGAATGCAGGTCTACGACAAGCTCTACATCCAGGGTGAGTGGGTGGCGTCGCGAGGCGGTGGGCACATCGACGTGCTCAGCGCCTCCACCGAGGAGGTGATGGGGCGCGTTCCCGAGGGCACGGCAGAGGACGTGGACCGCGCGGTGCGCGCGGCGCGTGGTGCCTTCGAGGCATGGGCCTCTTTGCCCGTCCCGGAGCGGGCGGCGTTCTTGCGGAGGCTCCAGGCGGGGTTGACGGAGCGGCAGGATGCGCTCGCGAGGACGATGACGGGCGAGGTGGGCATGCCCCTGGCGCTGTCGAAGGCCATTCAGGTGGGCACGCCCATCACCGTGACGGGGACCTATGTGCAGCTCCTCCAGGAGCACGCCTTCGAGGAGCAGGTGGGCAACTCGCTGGTGGTGCGCGAGCCGGTGGGCGTCGTCGCCTGCATCACACCGTGGAACTATCCGCTGCATCAGATTGTCGCGAAGGTGGCGCCGGCGCTGGCGGCGGGTTGCACCGTGGTCCTCAAGCCCAGCGAGGTCGCGCCGCTCAACGCGTTCATGCTCGCGGAGATTCTCCACGAAGCGGGATTGCCTCCGGGCGTCTTCAACCTCGTGTCCGGAGCAGGGCCCGTGGTGGGCGAGGCGCTCGTGCGCCACCCCGAGGTGGACATGGTGTCCTTCACGGGCTCGACGCGAGCGGGGCGCCGGGTGTCGGAGCTAGCGGCGGCCACGGTGAAGCGCGTGTCGCTGGAGCTGGGTGGCAAGTCCGCGTCCATCGTCCTCGCGGACGCGAACCTCAAGAACGCGGTGAAGCGGACGGTGGGCAACTGCTTCCTCAACTCGGGTCAGACGTGCACGGCGCACACGCGCATGCTGGTGCCGCGGGCCTTGCACGATGAGGCGGCGCGCCTCGCCGTGGAGGTGGCCACGAGCTTCACCGTGGGCGACCCGTTCCAGGGAGAGGCGAAGCTCGGTCCCGTCATCTCCGAGGCGCAGCGTGCGCGCGTTCGTGAGTACATCCAGCAGGGCATTCGCGAGGGCGCGAAGCTCGTCGCCGGTGGGCCCGAGCAGCCCGAGGGCCTGCCGAAGGGCTACTACGTGAAGCCCACGGTCTTCGCGGGCGTGACGCCGGAGATGACCATCGCGAGGGAGGAGATCTTCGGCCCCGTGCTCGCCATCCTGCCGTACGACGACGATGACGACGCGGTCCGCATCGCGAACAGCACCATCTACGGTCTGGCCGGAGGTGTCTGGTCGGAGGACGTGGAGCACGCGAAGCGAGTCGCGCGTCGGATGCGCACCGGACAGGTGGACATCAACGGCGGACGCTTCAACCCGTTGGCCCCGTTCGGTGGCTACCGACAGTCCGGGAACGGTCGAGAACTCGGCCGCTACGGGCTGGAGGAGTTCCAGGAACTCAAGGCGATGCAGCTCTGAATCAGTCCCCCCTCATCCGAGTCAGGAGTCCCCATGAAGGCCGCGGTGTGTTTCGAGAAGGACGTGCTGACCATCACCGACGTGAGCTTCGAGCCGCCGAAGGCGCGCGAGGTGCTCGTTCGCATGGTGGCCTGTGGTGTCTGTCACACGGACCTGTCGGTGGTGAACGGCACGGTGAAGATGAAGCTGCCCTGTGTGCTGGGGCACGAGGGCGCGGGCATCGTCGAGGAAGTCGGGGAGGAGGTCTCCCATCTGCGGAAGGGGGACAAGGTCGTCCTCTCGTGGGTGGCGCAGTGTGGCGAGTGCTACTTCTGTCGCATCCAACGGCCGAACCTGTGCGAGCTCGGCGAGCGCATCAACGCGGGCAACCGGATGCCGGACGGGAGCACGCGACTGCGCAAGGACTCGCGCGAGCTGAACGTGTTCTCCGCGCTGGGGGCGCTGTCGGAGTACGCGGTGGTGCCGGCGCGGGCGGCGGTGAAGCTCCCCGAGGACGCGCCGCTCGACAAGGCGGCGCTGGTGGGCTGCGCGGTGACGACGGGCGTGGGGGCGGTGTTCAACACGGCGCAGATGCCGCCAGGGGCGACGGTGGCGGTGTTCGGCACGGGCGGCGTGGGATTGAACATCATCCAGGGCGCGGTGATTGCCGGCGCCGAGCGAATCATCGCGGTGGACGTGCACCCGAAGAAGCTGGAGTTCGCGAAGGTGTTCGGCGCGACGGACGTCATCGACGCGACGAGCGTGGACCCGGTGGTGGGCATCCGCGAGCTGACGCGGGGTCGAGGCGCGGACTATGCGTACGAAGCGGTGGGCCGCAAGGAGACCATCGAGCAGGCCTACCAGTGCACGCGAAAGGCGGGCACGTGCGTCGTCGTCGGCGTGGGGAGCGTGAAGGAGCAGATCTCCCTCAACGTCTTCGTGCTGCCGTTGTTCGAGAAGCGGCTGCTCGGCTCCTGGTTCGGCACCGCGGATGTGCACCGCGACATGCCTCGGCTCTTGGACCTCTACAAACAGAAGAAGCTCAAGCTGGATGAGTTGGTGACGACGACCTACAAACTGGACCAGCTCGACCAGGCCTTCACGGACATGAAGAACGGAGTGAATGCCCGGGGAGTGGTCTTGTTCTGACGGGGCGCTCAGTCGGCTACGTGCCATTCTGGCCCTGGGGGGACTTTGGCGGTCCCCAGGGCCTCGAGCGCGAATGATTCCAATGCCTCAAGGATTTCCGTGCGACGCACCCAATCGGGACCACCATGTTTTCCGGCCCGCGCCTCCCACTGGCCTTTGTGGTGGTGCAGGTAGACTGCCCTGTCGAAGTACCAGAAGTCGGCTGGATTGGACTCGCTATCACTCGATGCCGTCTCGAATGCCGCACGTTTGGGCTGCGTGGTGACGAGAATGCCTGAGGGAACGAAATAGGTTCGTCTCAGAATGCGGAAGCCCCTGGCTTCGAGACGTCGTCCGAGCTCATCGAGGAGTTCCTGGTACTGGGTCGTCATAGGGGCTCACGACCGACGCTATGACGTCCGGTGGCATGGGCACCAGGGGCAAGGCATCGAGCCCACTGGTGCCGCACTGACTCACGCCAGCTCTAGAAGAACACGTGCGTGAACCGAGCGCCGATGAACTGGCTCTTCGTCACGCCCTCGGACGCGGCGACGTCCGGCTGGAACTGGAGCATCAGCGTGGAGGCCTTCTCCAGCCGGATGCCCATCGTCAGCCGCAGCGACTGCACCGTGGTGCTCTTGGCGATCTCCAGCTCACCCGCCGGCGTGTCGATGGTGCGCTTGCCCGACGCCTCGACGATGTAGCCCGCGCCCGTGAAGAACGTGGACGACAGGTCCATGCCCAGATGGAAGATGCCGCCGAACGACGGCGCCTGGCTCATCACCACCTTCGAGCCACCCTCCGCGCTCGGAATCAGGAACTCGTCGTTGTCCCCCTGGAACGCCACGCTGCCCATCAGCTCCGCCGTGAAGATCTTCTTGAAGCGCTGACCCGCGACCAGCTGCGGACGTACCACCCACCGGTTCGCCCCGATGTTCACCAGCCGGTTGCTGTCATAGCTGCCCACCGGCACCGTGACGTACGGCGTGAGCGCGAACCACGTGTGCGTGTTGTCCTCGGCGTTCTGCACCAACCCATATCCAATCGTCGGGATGTACGTCACATCGCCCACGCCCGAGGCGCGCAGCGCCGTCTTCGGACCCGCGGGCGACGCCGGGTTCGCCTGGAACACCGTCACGTCCACCACCGGCAGGCTCAAGTCCAGCGGCACCACCACCAGGTCGCCGAACTTCAGCACGTACGTGGCGCGGAAGGCCGCTTGGAGTTGTGAGAAGTCACGCTCGCCAGACGCGGAGACGTGACGCAGATACATGTTGGTGATGATGCCCCGGTGCGGGACGAAAAATCCCGCCTCGTAGTCTCGCAGGTCCGCCTGCTGGGCCTGGGCCCCGGTGGTCGAGAACAGCACTGCGAACAGGACACTGAGCAGCATGCGCTTCATGGTGATTCCCTCCCTCGAGGAACGTCGTCGATACGGTTTGCGTCAGTAACGGAACGGCCACGCCTGGAAGTACCGGCGGACCCGCAGCCACACGCCGAAGAGCCCCAGGGGCTCGAGCACCAGCACCAGCACCACCACCAGCGACAGCAGCACCGTCGACTGCTGCGCGGACGTGAGCTGATTCACGAAGGGAATCGCGCCGCCCACCGTCTCCGCCAACGGGCTCAGGAACGTGAACGCGAGCGCGCCGCTGACGGCGCCGAACACCGTGCCCACCCCTCCCAGCACAATCATCGCGATGTACTGGATGGAGAGGTTCAAATCGAACGGCGGCTCCACCGTGATGTATTGCTGCTGGAACGCGAACATCGCCCCCGCGATGCCCGCCAGGAACGACGACACGCCGAACGCCTGCAGCTTCGCCTGCGTCGTCCCCACCCCCAGCACCTCCGCCGCCAGGTCCTGGTCCCTCACCGCCATCATCGCCCTGCCACTGTCCGAGCGCTGGAGGTTCTTCGTCAGCCACACCGTGAACGCGGCGAGCCCCGCGAAGAGGAAGTACAGCTTCCGCTCGAAGCCGAAGCGCACGCCGCCCACGCTCCACGCGGTGCTCATCGACGCCGCCGCGCCCGTCTCGTCGCGGAACCACCAGTACATCGGCACCGCCGTCCCGCTCAGCCCGCTCGTCACCTCCGGATACGCGAGCAACACGTGCTGCGTCAGGAACACCAATCCCAACGTGACGATGGCCAGGTACAGCCCCTTGAGCCGCAGCGCGAACGCGCCAATCACCACGCCCACCAGCGCGGACACACCGCCCGCCAGTGGCAACGCCAACCAGAACGGCCAGCCCAGCTTCGTGCCGAGCACCGCCGCCGTGTACGCGCCCAGCGCCAGGAACGCCGCGTGCCCCAGGCTCACCTGTCCCGCGAAGCCCGTGAGCACCATCAGCGACGCGGCGCCCACGATGGCCACCAGCCCCAGGTTGCCCACCGTGAGCCACCGCGTGCTCACCAGCCACGGGTAGCTCAACCCCACGGCCAGCGTCAGCAGCAGCCCCGCCCGCTGCCACAGGCCGGGAAAGAGCTTCAGGTCGTCCTCGTACCGAATCACCAGGGGGCGCGTTGGCATGATGTCGTCTCGCGCGCGTCGTCAGACGCGGCGCACCTCGTGCTCGCCCCACAGCCCGCGCGGACGCAGGACCAGGAACAGAATCATCGCGGCGTAGGGGAAGACGGCGTGGAAGTTGTGCCCGAAGGCGCCCAGGTGTGGATTCACATACGCCTGGGACAGCACCTCCAAGAGCCCCAGCATGAACGCGGCCACCACCGCGCCCACCACCGACTCCAGTCCTCCGACGATGATGGCGGGGAACGCCCTCAACGCCACGTAGCCCAGGTTCGAATCCACCGAGCGCGGGAACATCCCCAGGAACACGCCCGCCACCGCCGCCGTCGCTCCCGCCAGGAACCACGTGAAGCCGAGCACCCGGCCCACCGGAATCCCCAGCACCAGCGCCACCTCCTGGTTCTCGCTTGCCGCGCGCATCGCTACGCCCAGCGGCGTGCGCTGCACCAGCGCGTGCATCCCCACCAGCACCACCGTCGTCGCGCCCAGCGACACCAGCGAGGACAGCAGCACGGTGGCGTTGCCCACCTGCACCTCCGCCATCGCATCCCACGGCGTGGGCATTCCACGCGTGTCCGTGCCGAATGCGATGACGATGCCCGCGCGCAACAAGAGCCCCAGGAACAGCGTCAGGATGATGGTGGTGAAGACAGGGCGCCCCACCATGCGGCGCAGCACCGTGCGCTCCAGGAGCGCGGCCAGGCCACCGGTGAGACACGCGGACGCGGCGAGCGCCAGCCACCAGGGCAGCACCTCCACCAGCGCCGTCATCAGGAACGCGCCCAGCGCGAGCAGCTCGCCGTGCGCGAAGTTGAAGAGTCGGGAGGCCCGATACACCACGGAGAAGCCCAGGGCGATGAGCGCGTAGCTCGCCCCGAGCGCCAGTCCGGAGATGCCGAGCTGGAGAAGCTGCGTCATTCGCGTGTCCTCGCGTACATCTCTTCCACCAGCTGGGAGTGCAGCTCGAGCACCGCCTTGCGGCGCACCTTGAGGGACGCCGTCACCTCGCCCGCGTCCTGCGTCATCTCGCGCTCGAGCAGTCGGAACGCCCGCACCTGCTCCACGCGCGCCAGCGTCTCGTTCGCGCGGGTGACTTCCTCCTCGATGAGCTTGCGCACCTCGGGCCGCTGCGTGAGGTCCGTGTACGAGGTGAAGGCCAGCTTGCGGCGCAGCGCCCAGTCCGCCACCGTCTCCGGGTCCACCTGCACCAGCGCGGTGACGAAGGGCCGCCGGTCGCCGATGGCCACTGCCTCCTTGATGTACGGACTGTTCTTCAGCGCGTTCTGGATGCGCTCGGGCGACAGGTTCTTCCCACCCGACGTGATGAGGATTTCGCGCTTGCGGCCGGTGATGCGCAGATACCCGTCCGCGTCGATTTCGCCCAGGTCCCCCGTGCGCAGCCAGCCCTGCGCGTCACGCACGTCGGCGGTGGCCTCCGGCTTGTTGAGGTAGCCGAGGAACACGTTGCTGCCGCGCACCAGCACCTCGCCGTCCTCGTCCAGCCGGCACTCCACGCCCGGCACCGGACGTCCCACGGTGCCCAGTCGCGTCGCGCCCGGGATGTTGAGGTGGCTGGTGCCCGCGCTCTCCGTCTGCCCGTAGCCCTCGTAGATGCGAACGCCCACGCTGTCGTACCAGGCGAGCAGCTCCGGAGAGATGGGCGCCGCGCCGGAGATGGGGAAGCGGCAGCGCCTCAACCCCAGTCGCTCCTGGAGCGGGCGGTAGACGAGCAGGTCGCCCACGCGCCACAAGAGCGCGTCCCACCAGCGACGCTGTCCTGTCCGCTCGCGCTCGCGAATCCCGGCGCCCAGGCGGGTGAAGGTCTCGAACAAGGTGCGCTTGAGCCACGATGCGTCGCGCATCTTCACCATCACCACCGCGTGCATCTTCTCCCAGATGCGCGGCACGCCCAGGAACACCGTGGGGGACACCTCGGCCACGTCCTGCTGCACCGTCTCCAGCGCCTCGCCGAAGTGGACCTTGCCTCCAACGGCCAGGGGCAACAGCAGGCTGAACAGCTTCTCCGCGACGTGACACAGCGGCAGGTACGAGACGACGCTGTCCTCCTGCCCCAACCCGAGCTGCGCGGTGAAGGTCGCCGAGCCCTCCAGCATGTTGCGGCTCGACACCAACGCGCCCTTCGGCGAACCCGTGGTGCCCGAGGTGTAGATGACCATCGCCGGCTCATCCGGACTGCGCGCCGCGAGCTGCGCCTTCAGCCACCCGGGCTCCCGCTCCAACAGCGCGCGGCCTTCCTCCAGGAAGCGCTCCCAGAGACGCAGGCGTGAATCCTCCACGCCGCGCAGGCCCCTCGGCTCGACGACGAGCACGTGCTCGACGGAGGGTGTCTCGTCGACGACGGCCGCCACCTTGTCGTACTGCTCCTGGTCCTCGCAGAGCACGACGCGACAGCGCGCGTCGTTGAGGATGTACGCCACGTCCGCGGCGGGGTTCGTCTGGTAGATGCCCACGCCGCGAGCGCCGAGCACCTGCGCGCCCAGGTCCGTGAACAGCCACTCCGGCCGGTTGTCGCTGAGGATGGCCACTGAGTCACCGGCGCGCACGCCCAGCTCCCACAGCATCCTCGCCGTCCACCCGACGCGCTCCAGGTAGTCCTGGAAGGACAGCTCCCGCCAGATGCCCAGGCGCTTCTCGCGAATGGCCACTGCTTGCGGATGTCGCTCCGCGCGCAGGTAGAGCTGGCCCGGCAGGCTCAGCGGCAGCGCCGTGCTCATGCCGCCACCGCCCCGCCGACGTACGCGCTGAGCACGCGCGAGTCCTCACGCAGCGCCGAGGGCGGCCCGTTCGCGATGACACGCCCCCGGTCCAGCACCGTCACCTGCGTGGCCAGGTCCATCACGAAGCGCAGCTCGTGGCCGATGAGCACCTGCGTCACCCCCAGCTCGTGACGGATGTCGAGCAGGTGGTTGGCCATGTCCTCGGTCTCCTCCTGGTTGAGCCCGGCGGTGGGCTCGTCCAGGAGCAGCAGCTTCGGCTCCATGCACAGCGCGCGGCCCAGCTCCACGCGCTTGCGGATGCCGTAGGGCAGCACCGACACGGGCATCCACCGGTAGTGCTCCAGGGAGAGGAAGTCGATGACCTCCTCGGCCTTCTCGCGGTGACGAACCTCCTCCTGCCTCGCGCCGCGCGTCCAGAAGAGGTGACGCAAGAGCCCCGTGCGGTACTTCGGGTGGCGGCCGAGCAGCAGGTTCTCCAGCACCGTGAGGTGCTCGAAGAGCGCCAGGTTCTGGAACATCCGCGACACACCGCGCCGGGCAATCTCCGGCGGCTCCAGTCCCGTGAGCGCCTGTCCTTCCAATCGCACGCGTCCCTCCATGTGCCGGTGGATGCCGCTGACGCAGTTGAAGAGGCTGCTCTTGCCCGCGCCGTTGGGACCAATCACGGCATGCAGCGCGCCGGCCTCGATGGAGAACGAGACTCCATCCAGGGCTCGCACCCCGGAGAAGGACAGGCCCACGTTGTCGAGCTCCAGCAAGGCCATGCTTCACCCTTCACGTTTCAGGACAACCAGCGACGCTTGCGGCGGTAGCGCTTCAGCTCGTGGTAGCCGCGCTGCCCCTCGCGGCCGAAGCCCAGGTAGAACTCCTGCACGTCCGGGTCCTCGCGCAGCTTCTCCGCCGGCCCGTCCAGCACCACCTTGCCCGTCTCCAGCACGTACCCGTGGCTGGCCATGCCCAGCGCCACGCGCGCGTTCTGCTCGACGAGCAGCACCGACACGCCCTCGGCGGCGATGCGCTGAATCAGCTCCGACACCTCGCCCACCGCCTTCGGCGACAGGCCCAGGAAGGGCTCGTCCAACAACAGCACCCGGGGCCTGCGCATCAGCCCTCGACAGATGGCGAGCAGTTGCTGCTCACCGCCGGAAAGGTAGCCCGCCTTCTGTCGCCGCCGCTCGCGCAGCACGGGGAAGCGCGAGTAGGCGGACTCGACCAGCTCCTTGCGCGCCTGCGCGCCCATGCCGAAGCCGCCCGCGAGCAGGTTCTCCTCCACGGACAGCTCGCCCAGGATTCGCCGACCCTCCAGCACCTGCACCACGCCCGCGTGCACCCGGCCGTCGGTGGACAGGGCCAGCAAATCCCGCCCGGACAATTCGACACGGCCCTGGGTGATGGCGCCGTCGTGCAGGTCGAGCAGGCCGCTGATGGCGCGCAGCGCGGTGGACTTGCCCGCGCCGTTGGGTCCGAGGAGGGCCACCACGCCCTGGTGGGGGACCTCCAGGGTGATGCCTCGCAAGGCACGTACCGCCGAGTGGTAGACGACCTGGAGGTTCTGCACGCGCAGCAGCGGAGGACTACTTGCTGTCATCGGCGGCCTTCGCGGCGGGCGTGCCCAGCGCCTTGGGCGGCGCGTAGCCCGCGACGACACTCCAGCTCCCCTGGTCCAGCACGGGCTTGAGCACCCGCACCTCCAGCGCCGTCGCGTAGGGGAAGCGGGATAGGTCCACCGGCTCCGCCGTCAGGCCGCCCGCGGTGGTGCGCTGGATGTTCCTGAGCGCCTTGAGGTAGCCGGCGCGCGTGACGTCCTTCGCCTCGATGGCGGCCTTCAGCGCCTCCAACTGGACGCGGCCCTGGACGTAGGACGCCAGCGTGTAGAAGTCCTTCGGCGTGTCGGGATACTTCGCGTGCAGCGCGATGAAGTCCTTCATGCCCGGCACGTCGTCGCCCCAGAAGGTGAGCCCGGTGGCCCAGTAGAAGTTGGCGAAGACGGGCGCGGGGATGACCTTCGGGTCGAAGAACCGGTCCACCCACGCGGGCGTCTGTCCAATCCAGGTCGGCTGATACTTGAGCTGCGCGGCGGTGCCGAGGATGGGCCCCGAGGCCCCGGGCAGCACCGTGAGCAGCACGTAGTTGGCGCCGGACTGCTGGAGCGCGGTGACGACGGCGGCGAAGTCCTTCTGCCCTGGCGCAACGCTCTGCTGCGAGACGACGGTGACGCCGTGGTGCTTCGCGGCCTCCGTCCAGCCCTCCAGCCCGTCCTTCCCGTAGTCGTCGCCCTGCGCGACGATGGCGGCCTTCACCTTGTCCGCGCCGCCCGCGTGCTCCACCGCCCAGTCGAGGGCGCGCATCGCCTCCAGCTTGTAGGACGCGCCGATGGGCGGCGTGTACTGGTGCCGCGCCATCTCCGACGACTGTGACGCGGGGAAGGCGACCACGTTGTCCGCCGTGAGCTTGTCGCGCAGGGGCAGGGTGTTGGGCGTGCCGAAGCTGGTGCCCAGGAACAGCACCTGCTCGTGGAGGTCGCTGTACGCCTGCACCGCGTTCTGCGGGTTGTAGGCGTGGTCGCGCTCCACCAGCTCCACGCGCCAGCCCGGCGGCAACAGCCCCGAGTCCCCCGCGTTCACCTGCCTCGCGAGCAGCCGCTTGCCCGCGGCGAAGGGCTTGCCGATGGCGGCGCCAGGGCCGCTCTCGTCGTTGAGCGCGCCGATGTAGACGACCTTCTTCTCCAGGTCGACACCCTTGTCTGTCTTGATGTCCGACAGGGCGGCGGGACGCGTCTGCGTGCCCTCCGGAGCCGGAGCTTCTTCCTTCTTGCAAGCCATCAAGCAGAGAGCTGTCGCCAGGAGTCCGACCACGAGCCGTTGCATCGCAACCTCCCCGTCAGATTCGTGGCGGCACAGTAACCACACTCGCTCGGAAGAGAAAAGACAGTCACCGGTAATTCGATGGCTGTATTTCGCAGGGCGGAACTTCTCGGCGGCGTGTTTTGACTGTGTTTCGCACGGCGAAATGTCTCGCGCGGATGATGCATCGCGCAAGGCGCGCGGCGCGCAGCCTGGATGTGCTTTGTCAGGAGGAGCGGACGGGGACACGCCGGTGGCGGCGGTCCTCCCAGTCCAGCGAACACGTGGCCCACCCGGGCGTGTGGTTTCCCACCTGGTGGAAAGCCACGTGTCCCGCACGCGGGGCGCTTCAGTCCAGCGACGACTCCGGCAGCGCGGTCTCCGACGTGACGATGCCATCCGCGTCCGCGTAGAGGTGGTGTCCGGGGCGGAAGGTGACGCCCGCGAAGCGCACCTCCACGTCGCGCTGGCCCTCGTTGCGCTTGAAGCTCTTGAGCGGGTGCGTGCCCAGCGCCTTCACGCCGAGCGCCATGCGGCCCACCTCTTCCGAGTCACGGATGCAGCCGTTCACCACCACGCCCGCCCAGCCGTTCTGCTGCGCGAGCAGCGCCAACTGGTCCCCCACCAGCGCGCAGCGGCGGCTGCCACCGCCATCCACCACGAGCACCCGGCCGTTGCCCTTCTCCTCCAGGGCCTTGCGCACGAGCGAGTTGTCCTCGGGGGCGCGCACGGTGCTGATGGGGCCGGTGAACGTGGTGCGTCCGCCGAAGTCGATGAAGCCGGGCTCGGCGACCTGGAAGTGGGCCGTGCCCGCGTGCGTGTCACACAGGTCCGCCGTCTTGAAGTCCATGGGGCTGCTCTCCTGGGAAGGGTGGCCTCGGGGCCGTCGTCGTCACAGCGCTGTATCACCCCCGTGTCCAGCCCCCGGGACATCGGCATCACGCCGATGTGCGTTCTGGTGTGATTCCCCGGGGATACGTTGACGAAGGGTCAACGCGGGCGGCGGTCGATGGGCCGTAGAAGGGGCGGGCATGGGGGCAGGCTACTCGGAGGGAGGCTCGCCTCGCGGCGCGTGCTATGGAACCCACATGAATCACGCTCACAGCCAGTCCCTGTTCGCCCGCGCGCAGGCGCGCATCCCGGGCGGAGTGAACTCCCCGGTGCGCGCCTTCCGTGGCGTCGGAGGAGACCCCGTCTTCTTCCGCGAGGGCTCGGGCGCCTGGCTCACCGACGTGGACGGCAACCGCTACGTCGACCTGGTGGGGAGCTGGGGGCCGCTCATCCTCGGCCACGCCTACCCGCCCATCGTCGAGGCCATCATCGAGTCGGCCCGTCGCGGCTCGTCGTTCGGCGCGCCGCACGCGGGCGAGGTGGAGTTCGCGGAGCTCATCTGCGCGACGATGCCGGCGGTGGAGATGGTGCGGCTGGTGTCCAGCGGCACCGAGGCCACCGTGGCCGCCATCCGCGTGGCGCGCGGCTTCACCGGCCGCGAGCACATCCTCAAGTTCGAGGGCTGCTTCCACGGCGCCGGAGACCCGTTCCTGGTGAAGGCGGGCAGCGGCGTGGAGACGCTGGGCCTGCCGGACTCGCCGGGCGTGCCGTCGGCGCTGGCGAAGCTCACGCTCACCGCGCCCTTCAACGACCTGGCCGCGGTGGAGCGCATCTTCGAGGAGAAGGGCCAGGACATCGCCTGCGCCATCATCGAGCCGGTGGTGGGCAACATGGGCGTGCTGGTGCCCAAGCAGGGCTATCTGCAGGGCCTGCAGGCGCTGTGTCAGAAGCACGGCGTGCTGCTGGTGCTCGACGAGGTGATGACGGGCTTCCGGCTGGCGCGCGGTGGGGCGCAGGAGCTGTACGGGCTGAAGCCGGACCTGACGACGATGGCGAAGGTGATTGGCGGCGGCATGCCGCTGGGCGCCTACGGTGGCCGCGCGGACGTCATGCGCAAGGTGGCGCCGGCCGGGCCGGTGTACCAGTCCGGCACGTTGTCGGGGAACCCGGTGGCGGTGGCGGCGGGGCTCGCGTGCCTCAAGGCGCTGGCGGCGCCGGGGACGTACGCGCGGCTGGAGCAGGTGAGCCGGATGTTGGAGGAGGGCTTCATCGCGGAGGCGAAGGAGGCGGGGGTGCCCGTCACCGTCAACCGCGTGGGCAGCATGCTGACGGTGTTCTTCACCGAGCAGCCGGTGTTCGACTACACGAGCGCGAAGACGTCCGACACGGGGCGCTTCGGTCGCTTCTTCCACGCCATGTTGGATGCGGGCGTGTACCTGCCGCCGAGCCAGTTCGAAGCGGCCTTCGTCTCGCTGGCGATGGGCGAGGCGGAGGTGGCGCACGTGCTGGGAGCGGCGAGAAAGGCCTTCCGCGCGCTTGGCCAGACCGGTTGAGCCTCCGCCCCTGGAGGGGCCTGTTCGTTTCGGTCCCTACACCCTGGTGCGCCGCATCGGCGCCGGAGGGATGGGGGAGGTCTTCCTCGCGCGCGAGGAGGGCCCTCGGCGCGCCTGTGTGGTGAAGAAGGTCCTGCCGCAGTTGATGGAGAGCCCCCAGTTCGTGGGGCGCTTCCGCGACGAGGCCCGGGTGGTGGTGCGGCTGACGCACCCGAACATCGCCCGGGTGTACGCGATGGGCGAGGTGGAGGGGCAGCTCTACCTGTCGATGGAGTACGTGCGCGGCAAGACGCTCAGCCGCCTGTCGTATCGGCTGCGGCAGCTGGCGCGGATGATGCCCTTGGGCATCGTGCTGCACCTGGGCGAGCGGCTGTGTGAGGGATTGGCGTACGCGCACGACGCGACGGACGAGGAAGGGCATCCGTTGCACCTGGTGCACCGGGACTTGTCTCCGGCGAACGTGTGCATCAGCTACGCGGGCGAGGTGAAGATCATCGACTTCGGCGCGGCGCAGTCCACGCTGAAGGAGCAGCAGACGGCGCCCCGGGTGGTGATTGGGAACCTGACGTACATGTCGCCGGAGCAGGCGCGCAAGCGCTTCGTGGACCGGCGCGCGGACGTGTACGCGGTGGGCGTGTTGCTGTGGGAGCTGTTCGCGTGGAAGCCGCTGTCGCAGCGGGGAGACCCGGTGGAGCGGTGGCGGCGCGCGGCGTATCCGCAGTGGGAGCCGGCGGGGAAGCATCGGGAGGGGCTGCCGTCGAGCATCGAGGCGTTCCTGGCGAAGGCGCTGACGTCGGAGCCGGCGCAGCGCTTCCCGGACGCGGCGGCGATGGGCGCGGAGCTGGCGCGCTTGAAGGCGAAGCTTGCGCCCGGGGTGGGGGACGCGGAGCTGGGGAAGTTGTTGGCGCTGGTCTTCCCGCGGGAGAAGAAGGCGGAGGAGACGCTGCTCGAGGAGCTGCTGCGCGAGGAGGCGAAGCGCACGAACACCGAGCCGCAGCTCGTGGCCACGCTGGCGCCGCCGACGGCGCTCGCGTTCGAGCACAACGCCATCTACACGCCGGATGACTTCGTCCCGTCCGAGCGCGTCCAGGTGGGCCCCGCGCCGACGGCCGAGGACGAGACGATTCGTGAGCGGGGTGGGGGCGCGAGGCCCGGCGGCGACGAGACGATTCGTGAGCGGGATGGGCGCACGGGTCTCGGCGAGGACGAGCCGACGCACGCGATGGGCAGGCCCGGGCGCGGAGACGAAGCCCCGACGCTTCGGAGCGGGCGCACGGGGCATGTCAGCGGGTCCGCCGCGGGCCCCGGTGAGGATGAGCCGACCCATGCGATGGACAGGCCCAGGCGCGCGGATGAGCTGCCCACGCTTCGGGGTGGACGAACGGGGGCGGGTGATACCGGGCCGTCGCGTGTCGGCGGTTCAGCCGCGGGCCTCGGCGATGATGAGGCAACGCACGCGAGTGGTCGGCCTGGGCTCCAAGATGACGTCCGTCTGCCTCGTGGTGGCAGTGCGGCGTCTGGCGATGATGAGCCGACGCGCGCGAGCGGCAGGCCGGGACGCGGAGATGAAGTCCCCACGCTACGTGGAGGCGCTGCGGCGCCTGGTGATGATGAGCCGACACGCGCAAGCGGCAGGCCGGGGCTCGGCCATGAAGTCCCCACGCTTCGCGGTGGGAGCGCTGGCTCAGAGAGAGATGCGCCGACGCACGCGGCGAGAAAGCCCGGGCTCGGAGATGACGTCTCCACGCTTCGTGGTGGGGGCGCTGCCTCGACTGACGATGAGCCGACGCACGCGGCGAGAAAGCCCGGGCTCGGAGATGACCTCCCCACGCTTCGTGGTGGGAGCGCGACCCCAAGTGATGCGGAGCTGATGCATGCGCGCGGGAGCCCACGGCTCGGAGACGAAGTCCCGACGCTTCGTGGAGGGAGCGCGGGGCCGGGCGATGATGAGCCGACGCATGCGGTCGGCAGACCCGGTCGAGGAGTCGACGAGCCGACTCCCACGCAGGGTGCTCGAGGTCCTGGCGACGATGAACCGACGCGCACGGAGGTCGACGGACGCCGCTTGGGTCACCCGGGGCTGGACACCGAGGCCGCTCGCGGTATGGGGCCGCAGGGCGCGATGCGAGGCCCGGTCATCCCCACGTCGAGCCGTCCGGAGTTGGCGCACGAAGAGGGCTGGCGACTCGCCGACGAGGACGAGCCCACCGCTGTCGCCGTGCCTCCGCGTGTGGTGGCGGCCGACCCCTCCATCACGCTCCCGCTCGATATCGAGGCCATCGAGTCGCGGACCGCGCAATACGGCGTCGACACCGGAGCGCAGCGAGCCGCGCCTAAAACCAATATCGAAGCCACCGAGGCGCTCGAGGCCGCGAAGGTCCTGGTGGCCATCGAGAAGCAGGTCAAGGTCGCGCGGGCCAGCGCCCCCAGGTCCGAGGACACCGTGACTCCCGCCATGCCGAGCCCCCACCCCAGGCGTGCGCCCCGGGAGACACAGGTGGGCTTCGGCATCGACATCTCCCAGACGGTGGCCACCCAGGCCATCGAGGCCCGTCGGTTGGAGCTGGTCCGCGCCATCACCGGAGAGGACGAGGCGCCCGTGGTCGAACCCGAGCGCCCATCCGGGCGCTGGCTCCAGGCGCCTCGACTCGGGCTCGCCCTGGCGCTGTTCGTTGGCGCGGCCCTGGTAGGCCTGTTCGTGGTCTGGCTGACGGTGTGGCGGTAGGTCCCGCTCAGTCCGTCACCGCCATCCGGTAGCTGAAGCCCAGGCTCACCGTGGCCGTGGAGATCCAATTGCTGGTGAACCCGTCTCCGAACTCGTCGTCATTGTCATCGGACACGCCGCGCGCGCCGCCGCCCAGGTAGCGCAGGTTGAGGAAGGCCTCCAGCTGCGGCGTCACCCGAATCCCACCGCGCACCGACGCATCCAGCAGCGCGCCCGTGGTGTCGGAGTTGTCATCCCCGTTGATGAGGGCCGTGGGCGCATAGCTCCCATCCGCCTCCAATCCCAGCCACCACCGCTCGCTCAGCGCCCACTTCCCGCGCACCTTGAGCAATGGCACCGGCCCCACGTCGCGAGTCGCCCGCCGCAGCGTCCCATCCGCCGACGTGAAGACGAAGTTCGCGTTGCGCAGCTGCAATGAGACACCCACGGCCAGCTCGTCCTCGGAGACCCCGAGCAGGTCGAACAGGTAGCTGGCCCGATAGAAGGGGAAGCTGTAGCGCACGTTCAGCGGAGTCCCCTCGGGGAAGGTGAGCGCGTCGATGCGCACGTCGCGGCGCAGCACCACGTCCGTGTCGAACAACAGCGGCTGCACCAGGAACCCCACCGTGTGTCGCTTGCCGAGCGTCAGCTCCGCCGACAGGCGCACGAAGGTGTAGAGGTTGTCCTGTCCGCCATCCTCCGTGTAGCGGAACAGCGTCCCATCCCGCCCCTGGCGCAGGCTGTGCGAGAGCACGTCGAGGAAGCCCAGCTCACCCACGAACCGCAGGGACGTGCGCGGCTCCGCACGCGCGGGGATGCTCCCGAGACACAGCAACACGACCAGGACGCCGACAGGACGGAGCATGGACCTTCCTTCTCGAGGAATCACGGGACGGCGAGCAGTGGACGCGAGGACGCGGGTGCCTCCAGCGGCAGGTAGAGCCGGAAGCACGTGCCGGTTCCCGGCTGCGAGTCCAGGGTGAGGTGACCCTGGTGCGACTCGATGATGCGCTTCACCACGGCGAGCCCCAGCCCCGTGCCCTTGGCCTTGGTGGTGAAGAAGGGCTCGAAGATGCGCGCGCGCACCTCGGCGGTGATGCCCGGGCCGGTGTCGCTGAACTCCACCATCACCTCGGGCGAGCCGGCCGCCCTGCGCACCGCTGCTCGCAGGCGTCCACCCTGGGGCATGGCCTGCATGGCGTTGATGGCCAGGTTGAGGAAGGCCTGTCGCATCATCCGCTCGTCCACCGTCACCGGCGGCACGTCCTCCTCCAAATCCAGCTCCACCCGCACGGCACCAGGAGACTCCGCGAGCGCTCCGCGCACCGCGTCCTCCACCAGCGGCGCCAGGGGCACCGGATGTGGATGGGGCGCGGGCGGCCGCGCGAAGGTGAGCAGGTCCGCGACGATGCGGTTGAGCCGGTCGGCCTCCTCCGCGACGATGTCCACCAGCGGCTCGGCGGGGCTGTCCGGCCCGAGGATGCGCCGGATGGAGGCCACCGAGTTGAAGATGGCGCCCAGCGGGTTGCGCACCTCGTGGGCCACCACCGCGGACAGCTCGCCCAGGGCCGCCAATCGCTCACGGCGCACGAGCTGCTCCTGCGTCCGGGCCAGCTCCACGTAGCTGTCCTTCAGGTCCTCCACCAGCCGGGCGCCCTCGAGCGCCAGCGCGAGCTGGTTGGCGATGGCGCTCGCGCGCTCCACCTCCGCGGGCGTGAAGCGCCGGGTGCGCCGGGTCTCCGACGCGACCATCACCCCCACGGGCCGCTCGCGCACCACCAGCGGCAGTATCAGGAAGGATTGCGCGGAGGCGCTCTCGCGCAGGTCCTGGTCCACCCGGACGTCGGTGATGGCCTCCTCCACCATGAGCAGCTCGCGCGTCAGATAGGCCAGCCCCGTCGCGGAGCTGTCCGGCGCGCGCGCGGGCAGACACCGCCCGAGCAGCTCCGGGTGGCTGCCGCTCACCGCGCGCACCTCCAGCCACTCGCCCGAGGGGTCCGGCATCAGCACGTATGCATCCGGTGTGTCGATGATGCGCGCCAGGCTGGTGACGCCCGTGGCGAGCAGCTTGTCGAGCTCCAGCGTGGTGGCCAGCGCGCGCGCCACCTCGTGCAGCAGCGCCATGTCCTCCGCGCGCCCGCGCAGCTCCTGCAACAGGCGATGCGTCTCGATGGCCGCGGCGAAGTGCGTGCCCATGGCCTGGAGCGTCTCCAGCTCCAGCGGCGTGAGCGTCCTCGGCTCCCGGAACAGGACGCTCAGCGTGCCCACGCCGCGCGAGCGCACGCGCAGCGCGATGATGACCACGGTGTGGAAGCCGCGCTGCTGCAAATCCTCACGCAGCCCGTCCGGGCACTCGCGTGTCTCCAGCACCCGGGGCGCGCCCTCCTGCTGCGCCTGCGTGCACAGCCCGCCCGCGAGCCACAGCCGCGCGAAGCGCTCCGTGTCCGCCTCCTCCAGGTCCATCCCGCGCGCGTACGTCACCTCCATCCCGTGGTCCTGCGGCAGCAGGATGGTCACCGCGTCACAGGCGACCAGCCCGACAATCTCCTCCGTGCCCGGGCCGAAGAACGCGCGAGGGTGGGGCGCCGACGCCGCCTCCGACGCCAGCCGGTTGAGCGCCGCCAGCGCGTTGTTCTGCGCGGACAGTCGGGAGATGGTGAGCGCCGCGTCGAGCGCCGCGGACACCTGCGCGCCGAACAGCCGCACCGGCGCGAGCTCCTCCTCGCGCAGCCAGTCCCCCGCCAGGGCCAGCATCGCCCGGGGACGTCCCTCCACGTCGATGCGCACCGCGACGGTGTGGGACGTGCTCGCCCGCGACAGGACGCCGCGAGCCTCCTCCGCCAGCGCGCCCTCCAGGAAGTGGCCGACCTCCACCGACAAGTCCTCGGAGTACGCCGAGCCCTCCTTCCATGCCCGGGCCAGCATCGTCGGCCAGCGCCCCACCACGTCCCGCACCCACCTGCCGCTCAGCTGCCGCGCGTCCGGCGGAACCAACGGGATGGGGACATAGGTCTGTCCCAGCCGGACGCCCTCGCCCTCGGGAGACAGCCACGCGAAGGCGAACCCCAGCTCCTCCAGCCCGGAGAACATCCGCCGCAGCACCTCGCCCTCGGTGCGCAGCGAGGGGAGCCCCGCGCCCAGCTCCGCCAGTCGTTGCAGCACGCCCCTGCGCTGACTGCGGGACGTGACGTCGCGGACCAGCGCCACCCAGTCCGGGCCGCTCGGGATGAGGGTCATCTCCACCTGTCGTTCTCCGGTGGCCGTGCGCAGCGCGGCCTCATAGGTGCTGGGGACCGATTCGCCGCGGAGCCTGCGGGACTGGCGCTCGGTGACCTCCATCACGCTCGACTCCGTCAGGAGGAGCGTCGCCGGGCGGCCCACCAGCGTCTCGCGCGGGTGCCCCACCAACATGCCCAGCGCGTCATTCACATACACGAAGCAGCGCTCGCGGATGACGCAAACGCCCACGGACATCTCGTCGAAGGAGCCATAGGGGGCCCCGCCCCGGAGGGATGGATTCACGGCACCCACGACTCTTCCACCGCGTGCAAGCGTCGAGAAGTGCACCCGCCCGCGCTTCGATGACCAGACCACAGACGCGGCCAACGACTCGCGGTTTCCCCTTACATCCAACGTCTGTCAGGACATATCCAGCCGCCTGGACCGTCCTTGGATGGATGCAAGGGAATGCGGGCGGGCCGCCCTCCCGCAGCCACACCCGCAAGTCATTGAGGTCGAGGCCCGCCCGTGCTCCCAACGGGCAGGCTCCCGGGAACGTCCGGCTCAGGCCGACGCGCCCGGCACCGCCTCGGCGGCGCGGTGGTGGACCTTCTCGTACAGGCCGATGAGCTCCGCCTGCCCCAGGATGTGCCCCTCCATGGCCTTGAGCAGGTCCCGGCGGGTGGGCCGCCCCAGGTTCGGCAGCACCAGGTCCAGCGCGTACAGCTTGAAGTAGTAGCGGTGCCGGCCCACGGGCGGCATGGGGCCGCCGTAGGCCTGGTGGCCGAAGTCGTTCAGGCCCACGCGAATCCCCGGCGGCATCGTGTCCAGCTGGGCGCCCTCGGGCAGCTCCCGGGCGCCAGGGGGGATGTTGTAGAGCACCTGGTGGCAGAAGACGCGCTGGGGCCGTTGGGGGTCCGGCGCGTCCGGGTCCTCGACGATGAGCGCCAGGCTCTTGGTCCCCGCGGGCGGGTTCTCCCAGCGCAGGGGTGGGGCGATGTCCTCTCCCTCGCCGGTGAAGGCGATGGGGATGAGGTCCCCGTCGTTGAAGCGGGGGGACGACAGCACGAGGGGCTTGGGCATGGAGTCCTCCTGAAGTGGGCCAGGAGCAAGCTGGCGATGCGCCCACCCCGGCGCGGAGGGGCGACACCCCAGCCGCTGGAGCGCCGGGCACCAGGGGGACGAAGCGGCCGGGCCCTCGGTGTACCCCGGGGAGTCCTGCCTGCCCGCGCTGGAGGTGATAGCTGCGCTTGCGGCTCCCTCAACCCCCGCTGGGGGTGGCCCCTCCAGTGAGCTTGTACCGGTTGCACCTGTCGCGCATTCGGTGTTAAGCGGCGCCCGCGTGTGAAGGGGTTGGATCGGGTGGCATGGAAATCCGAGGGTTTCCCAGGGTTTGGGGAGGCGTCCGAATGGCGGCGAAGGAACCCCGGGAGCAGTCGGATGGGAGCGAGCTGGGGACCACGGCTCGCCAGATGAGGGCGGCGCAGCCCTACATCAACGCGGTGTGGAAGCTGGTGGGCGGGGCGGTGGTGGGGGTGCTGGGAGGCTACTGGCTGGACCGGAAGCTGGGGTCGGGGCCGTGGTTGCTGGTGGGGTTGAGCTTCCTGGGTATCTGCGTGGGCTTCTACGGATTCCTCCGGGAGATGGCCCGACTGGGGAAGCGCAAGTGACGGGGCAGGACGGCGAGGAGAAGGACCCGTTCAAGTCCCACGCGGGGCTGGCGGCCGGGGTGATGGTGGTGGGCGTGGCGGTGGGTGGGCTGCTCCCGACGGTGGTGGAGGACCGGGTGTCGGCGTTGTGGGGTGTGGGGCTGGCGTCGGTGACGGGCGTGGTGGCGCTGCTGCTCAAGCGGCGGGCGATGAAGCAGGACCTCAAGGCGGCGTTGAAGGTGGTCGGGGTGGTGTTCGGCCTGAGGATGGTGGCGGTGGTGGCGGGGCTCTTGGGGATGGTGTCGCGAGGAATGCAGCCGGTGCCGTTCATCGCCGGCTTCTTCGGGGTCTACTTCGCGCTGCAATGGATTGAAGTCAGCTACGTGATGGCCGCGTCGAAAAGCGCGGCGGGCGGAGACGAGTGATGCGCAAGGCAATGGTGCTGTTCGCCAGTCTGTTCGTGGCCACCGCGTGGGCCGCCGGGTCGGAAGGCCACGGCGAGGGGCACGAGCCGAGTGTGCCGGAGTACATCCTCCACCACGTCTCGGACACGAACGACTTCGAGCTCGAGGTCCCGCTCAGCAAGCCCATCCACCTGGGCGCGATTCCGCCGCTGCGCATCGGCAGCTGCGAGCCGGTCATGACGGACCACGGGCTGGTGGCCCCCTCCGGTTGGAGCGGCCTGTTCGCGGGCTGCCTGGACCTCTCCATCACCAAGCACACGGTGATGATGTGGCTGGCGGCGCTGCTGCTGCTGGGCTCCATGCTGGTGTGGAGCAACCGCGACAAGACCAAGCTGGTGCCGCGCGGCGCGGGCGCCAACCTCATCGAGATGCTGGTCCTCTTCGTCCGGGACGAGATGGCCATCAAGAACATCGGCAAGGAGGACGGCCCGCGCTACGTGCCTTATCTCCTGACCGCGTTCTTCTTCATCCTCTTCATGAACCTCTTGGGCCTGGTGCCCTGGATGGCGACGGCGACGGGCAACCTGGCCGTGACGGCGGGTCTGGCCATCTGCACGTTCATCGTGACGCAGGCGGCGGGCATCCGCGCGGCGGGCCTGGGCGGCTACCTGAAGCACCTGACGGGCGGCGTGCACTGGCTGCTCTGGCCCATCATGATTCCGGTCGAAATCCTGGGCCTGTTCACCAAGCCCTTCGCCCTCACGATGCGTCTGTTCGCCAACATGCTGGCGGGCCACATCGTCCTCTTCTTCCTCATCGGCCTCATCTTCATCCTGGGCCACCCCGCGGTCGCGGTGGTGAGCGTGCCGTTCGCGTTCGCCATCTACCTGCTGGAGCTGTTCGTGGCCTTCGTGCAGGCCTACGTGTTCACGCTGCTGTCGGCGCTGTTCATCGGCATGGCGGTGGCGACGGGCCACCACCACGACGAGCACGGCCACGCGGACGACCACGGCCACGGGCACTCGGAGCTGGGCCCCAGCCACGACCACGGCAAGGCGCACGCCTGAGACAAGTTAGCGGGGCGCCGGCAGTCGGGCGCTCCGGTCGGAGACCTGGCGATTCGAAAGGTCGCCAGAGGTAGTCCTGAAGGGCATCACGACCCCCCCACAAGCGGGTCCTTCGCTACGAAAAGAGAAGCACCGCCATGACCAACCTCGCTCTTGCCTTCCTCGCCGCCGGCCTCGGTGCCGGTCTCTCCATCATCGGCGCCGCCCTCGGCATCGGTAAGCTCGCCGCCGCCGCCATGGACGCGACGGGCCGTCAGCCCGCCGCCGGTGGCGACATCCGCACCACGATGATCATCGCCGCGGCCCTCATCGAAGGCGCCACGCTGTTCGCGCTGGTCGTTTGCGTGCTTCTGGCCACCAAGGCTTAAGGCCGCTTCGCAGGAAGCCTGGAACGCGCCGGCGCTCGCGACTTCGCGGGGGCCGGTGCTTCCCGGTGGTAGAACCCTTGAGATTTTCGCCGTCTGACTGACTCCCTCACGCCGGACACGCCGCCATGTTCCTGCCCTCCGTCCTCGCCGCCAGCAACCTCGTGAGCGTCCAGCCGGGCCTCATCTTCTGGACCCTCGTCACCTTCGTCATCGTCTTCTTCGTCCTGAAGTCGAAGGCGTGGGGCCCCATCCTCCAGCTGGTCGAGGAGCGCGAGAAGCAGATCTCCGCCGCCGTGGAGAGCGCCAAGCGTGAGCGCGCCGAGGCGGAGAAGCTGCTGGCCGACCAGAAGACGGCCATCGCCGAGGCCCGCCGTCAGGCCGCCGAGGAGACGCGCCGCAACCAGCAGGAGATGGAGAAGTTCCGCGAGGAGCTGATGGCCAAGAGCCGCAAGGAGGCGGAGGAGCTGAAGCTGTCCGCGCGTCGGGAGATCGACGAGCAGAAGACCAAGGCCATCGCCGAGGTGCGCTCCATGGCCGTGGACCTGGCGATGGAAGTGGCCGGCAAGCTCATCAACGAGCGCATGGACGACAGCAAGCACCGCGCGCTGGCCGAGCAGTTCGTGCAGGGCCTCCCCCTGAGCGGCACCGGCAACGCCGGCGTTCGCCGGTCGGCCTAGTTCGGGGAAGCGCGCCCACAGGCGCGCTTGTTCCAGGGAAACACCATGGCGCTATCCATCGGCATCGTCGGGCTGCCCAACGTGGGCAAGTCCACCCTGTTCAACGCGTTGTCGGCCGCGGGCGCGCAGGCGGCCAACTACCCGTTCTGCACCATCGAGCCCAACGTGGGCGTGGTGCCGGTGCCGGATGAGCGCCTGGACAAGCTTTCCGAGCTCATCAAGCCGCTGAAGAAGATCCCCACGTCGCTGGAGTTCGTGGACATCGCGGGCCTGGTGCGCGGCGCCTCCAAGGGCGAGGGCCTGGGCAACCAGTTCCTGGGCAACATCCGGCAGGTGGACGCGGTGCTGCACGTGCTGCGCTGCTTCGAGGACGACAACGTCACCCACGTCGAGGGCGGGGTGAATCCGGTGAGGGACCGGGACGTGGTCGACACGGAGCTGTGCCTGAAGGACCTGGAGACGGTGGACAAGCGCCGCGAGCGCACCCAGAAGAACACGAAGATGGGTGGCAAGGCGGGTGAGGAGGCCAAGGCGGAGATGGCGCTCCTGGACCGCGTGAAGGCGGGCCTGGACAACGGCGTCACGGTTCGCGCGCAGAAGCTGACGGAGGAGGAGAAGGCGGTCATCCACGACCTGTTCCTCCTGACGGACAAGCCGGTGCTGTACGTGGCGAACATCGGGGAAGGGGAGATTGGGAAGGAGGACGCCAACAAGCACGTCGCGGCGGTGAAGGAGATGGCCGCGAAGGAGGGCTTCGAGGTGGTGGTGTTGGCGGCGGCGCTGGAGTCGGAGATTCAGCAGCTGCCCGAGGCCGAGCGTCCGGGCTTCCTGGAGAGCGCGGGGCTGAAGGAGCCGGGTCTGCACAAGGTGGTGCGGGCGGGCTACAAGCTGTTGGGCCTGTGGACGTACTTCACGGTGGGCGAGCAGGAGTGCCGCGCGTGGACCATCCACCAGGGCTACAAGGCGCCGCAGGCGGCGGGCGTCATCCACTCGGACTTCGAGCGCGGCTTCATCAAGGCCGAGGTGATGCGCTGGGAGGACCTGGTGAAGCTGGGCAGTGAGTCCGCGGTGAAGGAGAAGGGGCTCCTGCGGATGGAGGGCAAGGAGTACGTCGTGCAGGACGGTGACTGCATGCACTTCCGCTTCAACGTGTGACGGTGGCGGCCCTTGGGGGCCGCGAGCCGGGAGTACCGCGCGGACGCGTTCTGGAGGGCCTTGGGGCCGTCTGGGAGCGCCCGCGAGGCGTTTGTGGGGTCAGAGGGTGATGCGCGGGCCGCGCACGGCGGTGAAGACCCAGAGGCCCAGGCCGACGAGGGCGATGAGGGTGGTGAAGATGGCGGCGCGCCGGGCCTGGGGGGCGGTGTCCGTCTGGCGGGAGGCGTAGAGCCACATGCCGCCCACGCGGAGGACGAAGAAGAGGGTGATGAGGATGCCGCCGACCACGGCCCAGCCCGTGGGCCGGGACAGGAGCACGCCCCAGGAGGCGAGGAAGGCGATGTTGCCCAGCAGGGCGGCGACGGCGAAGCGCGGGTAGGTGCGTCGAGGGTCCACGACGGACAGTGTCCACTGTGGAGGCCTTCCGGCCAACCCGGGAGTGAGTGGGGTGGTCGGAAGGTGACATCGCCTGAGTCGGAGGACGCAACACCATGACATCAAAGACAATCAAATAGGGCGCTCAGCGTGTCTGGGTGGGGCTCGAGTAGTTCGGCCATTCACATGACTGGAGCGTCCAATAGCTGCCATCCGTCATCTGGAAGATCGAGGCCACCTGATCCCCAACCAGGCAGAGCGCGACATCTTGGTAGATGACGCATTCGTTTGAGCAAAGTTCCACCTTGAAGAGTGGTGGATCGAGGCGGCAGGGACCCTTGGGGATTCCGCCCGAGGCACAGGGCTTCCCGCACCGGGTGATGACATGCTCGAGCTTGTCTCCGACGGAGACCATGCATCCGGCTCCATGTTGGGTGGGAATCGGCTCTTGTTTGGAGCAGGCCGCTATCGTCAGCGCTCCAGAAACCAGGAATGAGATGAGGGCGGAGGATTTCATATGCCATCCCTACTTTCGCGACGACTCCGTCGATGCCACGTAGCGCGCCCTGGGACGCAGCAGGTGCCCCTGCTCACGTTGCTCCAGGATGTGCGCGACCCATCCTGTCATGCGCCCCACGGCGAACAAGGTGGCTGCGGCGCCGGGCGGGAGGCCCAGTGCTTCCGCGAGCATGACCAACCCCAGGTCTATCGTCGGCTCCGGATGCCCGGCCTTGCGCATCGCATCGAGGACCGCCCTCGCCACGCGCACACTTTGCGCTTCGGGCTTCACCTCTCGCGCCGCGTCCATGATGGGCGGAGACCTCGGGTCGCCGTCGGGATACAGCTGGTGCCCGAAACCTGGCACCGCGTCACCTCGACGCAGGCGCTCGTGTACCACCGCCGTCGCTCGCTCCGGCTTCCCCACTTCCGACAACAGCGCCTCCACCCTGTCGCAGGCCCCGCCGTGCCTCGGCCCTGACAACGCCGCCAGTGCCGCGCTCACGCATGCGTACAGGTCCGCTCCCGAGGACGCCGTCACTCGGGCCGTAAAGGTCGACACGTTCAGCTCGTGGTCCGCGCACAACACCAGGGCTCGATTGAGCAACTCCGGCGCTCGCTTCACCTGAGTGTCCCACGCGATGGCGAGCGACTCGGCCACGGTCGGCGCTCGCAAGGCTCGG
Source organism: Myxococcus sp. AS-1-15 (assembly GCF_020037055.1). Lineage (NCBI taxonomy): Bacteria > Pseudomonadati > Myxococcota > Myxococcia > Myxococcales > Myxococcaceae > Myxococcus > Myxococcus sp. AS-1-15. The sequence continues at coordinate 349,363 of NZ_JAIQDF010000002.1, forward strand.
ACGACTCGCCCGGGTGCTTGCGCCACGCTTACCCAGCCCGCCAGCTGTCTCAACAGCCGCCTCGCCCGTGTCTTCTCCTGCTCTGGCGGCGCCGCGAAACGCCCCGCATCCCTTGCCGCCAGCAACGGCACCAGTGCCGACAACGCCGCCACCGGCGTCGTTCCTCGCGGCAACAGTCTCGCCAACTCGGAGGGCGGCAACGCGGGCTCCTCGCTTGCCCAGCGTGGGTCCTCCTCGGGCAGCGCCCCCGACCACAGCAGCTCCGCCACGGACTCGAGGCTCCTCCCACTCGTCGCCAGCGCCACCGCGGAGTGCCCCCGGTACGCGAGTCCCTCCGCTCCCACCTGGGACACGGAGGAGTCGATGACCGGCTCTCCCCACCTCAGTGCACCCGAGGCCACAGCCGCGTGCCCCGCCCGCGCGTCGTGTCTGACCTTCAGCCGCTCCAGGTCCGAGCGCACATAGCGGTTCTCCTTCGAGCCCGGCTCCGGCACGCAGCGCACGAGCCCCCGGCTCACGTAGGTGTAGAGCGTCGCCCGCTTCACTCCCAGGAGCGCCGCGGCCTCCACCGCCGTCACCAGTTCGTCCTCAGGTCGATGGACGAATCGAGATTGAGAGCGTCCACCCTTGCGTCTACTCATTCTCTCGCAACCTCCCCGTCTCTCCATTCTCGACTCGACTCGATTCACTTGTCGATGTGAGCCTTTCCGCTCGCGTCCCACTCGTGATTGCGCCGAGAGGAGCACCGTCATGCCTTCTGTCGTCGACTTCGGACGCACGTCCTCCGACTACTCGAAACACCGCCAGGGCTTCCCGGACGCCTTCTTCACCCGGCTCGCTCGTGAAGGTGTGCTGCGTCCTGGCTTGCGCGCCGTCGACGTCGGCTCGGGAACCGGCACCGTTGCTCGGGGACTCGCCCGTCATGGCTGCTCCGTCACCGCGACCGATATCTCTGAGAACATGCTCTCGGCGGCCTGTCAGCTCGCCTCGGACGCGGCGCTCTCGATGGACTTCCGTGAGGCCCCCGCCGAAGCCACGGGGCTCCCCGCCAGTGCCTTCGACCTCGTGACCGCTGGACAGTGCTGGCACTGGTTCTATCGGCCCGCGGCTGCTCGCGAGGCACTGCGCCTGCTCGTCCCTGGTGGTCGGCTCATCATCGCCCACCTCGACTGGCTGCCACTGCCTGGCAATGTCGTCGAGGCCACCGAGGCGCTCATGAGCGCCTTCAATCCCGACCCTCCCGACCACGCACGCTTCGGCTGTGGCGTGGGACTCTATCCCCAGTGGCTCCGCGACGTCACCGACGCTGGCTTCACGCCCCTGGAGACCTTCTCCTTCGATGTGCTCTTGCCCTACACCCACGAGTCCTGGCGTGGTCGCTGCCGCGCCAGCGCCCTGGTCGCCGCGACCCTGCCTCCCGACGACGTGGAGCGCTTCGACGCCGCCCACGCTCGTCTCCTCGCCGAGAGCTTTCCACAGGACACGCTCGACATCCCTCACCGCGTCTTCGCGCTCCTCGCCACGCGTCCTTGAGAGAGGGCCCGTCAATCCCTCCGTCTTCTTCGCCACGCATCCCTGTCTCATCCCCACGTTGCTTGCGCCTCGGGCGCCGCACCCTCCCGAACCCACGGATCACACCCCATGTCCTCACATCCCCACGTCATCCACGAGCCGGACCTCCCGTGGACCGAAGTCACTCAAGGCCCTCGTGTGGCCTATCGTCGCAAGCAGCTCGGTGCCGCCGCGAAGGGACAGAAGCTCGGCTGCAGCCTCATGGAACTCTCGCCGGGCAAGCACGCCTTCCCGCTGCACTTCCACCTGGCCAACGAAGAGGCCTACCTCATCCTCTCCGGCACCGGCCTGCTTCGCCTCGGTGACTCGTCGCTCCCCGTGAAGGCCGGTGACTACGTGGCTCTGCCCCCAGGCGCCCAGTCCGCGCACCAGCTCCTCAACGACGGCACCGAGACGCTCCGCTACCTCGCGTTCTCCACCATGGTGGAGCCGGACGTCATGGTGTACCCGGACTCGAAGAAGCTCTGCGTCACCGCGGGCTCCGCCCCCGGCGGCGACAAGGCCTCTCGAACCCTGTTCACCGTCCTGCCCCTCTCCGCCGAAGTGGACTACTGGAGCGGCGAGGAGCGATAGGCTCCGCGCCCTCATGTCCTCCCTGCTCGACACCCTCACCAAGGAGCGCCTCCTCAAGGACCGCGATGCCGCCGCCGAGCTCGTGCGCCACGGTGAGCCGCCCCACGTCTCCCTGCTGCGCCTGTGCGACGCGGGCCTCCTCCAGGGCGGCCTCTCCGTCGCCTACGGCGTCCGCCCCGACGAGCTCATGGGCCCCCTCACCACCGCCATGGGTGGCCCCGCTCGAAACCTCAAGGTCGTCGACGTCCGCGAGCGCTCCGTCCTCGAACTGCACGTCCAGGTCGGCGACGTCACCGAGAAGTGGGAGGTCGAGGACCTCTCCGTCCTCGTCCACAACCTCAACGACCTCTACCGGGACGCCCCCGACGCCCGCGCCATCGCCGAGCTGGGCGAGTGGGAGGACGCACTCCAGCTCTGGTGTGTCGACAAGCGCACCCTGCAACGCTTCGCGCGGCAGCCCTTCTTCGCCCCTCGGAACGCCCGGGATCTGCGTTCCCGCACGGGGGAGTGAGGTGCGGGAGGACCTGTCACGCTCTCGCGATAATCCCGGGTTCTGAGGCAGCATGGGGGGACATGCGTCTCGTGTCCTGCCTCCCGCTGCTGTTGCTGTGGTCCTCGGCCGCCCTGGCCGAGCCTGACTCGTTCGGTCTGGGCGACGCGCTCAACGGCGCGCTCAGCGTCACCACCGCCAACACCGTCATCAACACCGCGATGCCCCTGGCGCTCGGCTCGGCGCGCGGGGACAGGTCGCTCGCGGTGACGTCCTCCGCGGCGCCTCCCGTGGGCGGCCTGGTGATGGTGCACCAGACGATGGGCTTCCCGGCGAGCACCCCCTCGGGCGGCACCGGCCAGACGAGCCCCGGTGGCGTGGGTCGCTGGGAGTTCGCGCGCGTGTCCCGGGTGACGATTGGCAGTCCCACCGTGCTCGAGCTCTCCGCGCCGCTCGTGAATCCCTACACCGCGCCCGGCGCGCAGGTCGTCACGGTCCCCGAGTACTCCCGCGTCACCGTGTCCTCCTCGGGCTCGCTCGTCGCGCGGCCCTGGGATGGGAGCTCCGGGGGCATCGTGGCCTTCCTCGCCACGGGCGCGGTGAGCCTCGAGGGCAACATCTCCGCCGACGGCGCGGGCTTCCGTGGAGGCGCCGCCATCAACAACATCTCGAGGTCCGGCTGCGCGGGAAACGACCTCGCTCCGTCCCAGGGCGGCACCTTCAAGGGCGAGGGCGTGGTGGTGCAGCGCTACGGCACGGCCTCCGGACGCGGCAACCTGGTGAACGCGGGCGGCGGCGGTATCTGCCACAACTCCGGTGGCGGCGGTGGCGGACACCGGGGCTTCGGTGGAACGGGCGGACGCTCCTCCTCCACGCTCGACAACTCGCGTGACGTGGGTGGCCTGGGCGGCACGTTGATGGAGTACTCCATCGTCGACGCCTTCCTCTTCGGCGGCGGTGGCGGCGCGGGCGAGGGTGACAACACCGTGGCGACCGGAGGTGGCGCGGGCGGCGGCGCGGTGTTCTTCCGGAGCGCCTCCCTCTCTGGAAGCGGGAGCATCACCGCCAACGGTCAGGCCGCGCTCTCGGTGACAGGGGAGGACGGTGCGGGCGGCGGCGGCGCGGGTGGCTCGGTCATCGTGAGGACCTCGGGCACGCTGGCGTGCAAGGTCGCGGTGCTCGGCGGGCGCGGGGGCGATGTGCGCGGCACGACCTCCCAGTTCGGACCGGGCGGTGGCGGCGCGGGCGGCTCCTTGCTGCTCCATGGCTCGTCGGTCTCGTGTGACATGGGGAGCTCGGGAGGCGCCGCGGGGGTGACGTCCACGGTGGGGGCGCATGGCCCCACGCACGGGGCGGGCGTCGGTGGGGGAGGTGACGCGAAGCTGTACTCGTATGCGTACGCCACGCCGACCAGGCCGGTCATCACCGCGCCCACCCAGAATCAGACCAACGTCTCCGAGCGTCCCCGCATCACGGGCCTCGCGGACCCGGGCATGCGCATCGTCATCTACGTGGATGGCGTGGAGGTGGCCCAGGTGACCTCGGGCGCCAGTGGTGACTTCTCCGCCGCGGTGGGCGATGGGCATCCGCCCCTGTCCTCGGGAGGCCACTCCGTCACGGCCATCGCCGACTCGCTGGGCGCGTACAGCAAGCCCGCGGACCTGGTGGCCTTCAATGTCTCGGGGCCGGATGCGGGCGCCATTCCCCAGCCCATCATCGTCGTGCCCGAGGAGGGCGAAGTGGTGGGGCCCACCCCTTACATCGCGGGCGTGGCGCCCAACGCGAGCACGGTGGGCCTATACGTGGATGACCGCGAGGAGGTCATCGTCTCCGCGGACGCGTTCGGTCGCTTCCGCTACCAGATTCCCGACGACGCGCCACTCGGGCCCGGTCCTCACCGCGTCAACGCGCACGGGCATGCCGCGAACAACCAGGACTATGGACCGGACTCGCCCAACACCGTCTTCGAGGTGGTGGAGGACGTCGACGGTGGAACGACGCCGCCTGATTCGGGAACGCCGGACGCGGGTTCTCCGGACGCGGGTTCTCCGGACGCGGGCTCGCCGGGCACAGGGGACGGAGGCTCCGTGTTCTCGGGTGACACGCCCGTGCTCGTGGTGCCCGCGGAAGGCGAGGTCGTCGACCCGACGCCCTTGTTCGCGGGAGTGGCTCGGCCCGGTATCTCCGTGTCGCTCGAGGTGGACGGGACTCGCGTGGCCACCGTCACCGCTGACTCGACGGGCGCGTTCCGGCACTCGGTGCCCACCGACAGCGCGTTGGCTTCGGGGGAGCATGCCGTGTCGGCGTACATGCTCAACGGCGAGTCCGGGACGCCGGGCCCCCGGTCCGCGGACACGGGGTTCCAGGTGCGTGGGCCCATGGCACTGGACGTGGGCTGCGGCGGTTGCGGCGCATCCCCCGTGGGAGCGGGGGCGTGGGTGCTGCTCGTGGGCGGGTTGGCGCTCCTGCGTCGTCGGCGCAGCTAGCACTCGAAGGGGGGCGTAGGGCGGAGGCCTCACGGACCTCCGCCGCCGCTGGAGACTTCCGTCCCTCAGTCGTCGCCGAGCAGCGAGCCCAGGCCGACGTTGCCGAGCACGCTGCCCTCGTCCCGCGCACCCCCCGGGCGCGCGGCGGAGAGGATGCGGCCCGCGAGCCGGCTGAAGGGCAGCGACTGGAGCCACACCTTGCCCGGGCCCCGCAGCGTGGCGAAGAACAGGCCCTCGCCGCCGAAGAAGGCCGTCTTGATGCCGCTCACCATCTGGATGTCGTAGTCCACCGTCGGCTGGAACGCGACGATACAGCCGGTGTCCACGCGCAGCACCTCGCCCGGGCCCAGCGTGCGCTCGCGCAGCGTGCCACCCGCGTGGATGAACGCGAGGCCGTCACCCTGCAGCCGCTGCATGATGAAGCCCTCGCCGCCGAACAGGCCCGTGCCCAGCTTCTTCTGGAACGCGATGCCCAGCGACACGCCCTTCGCCGCCGCGAGGAAGCTGTCCTTCTGCGCAATCAGCTCGCCGCCGAGTTCACCCAAGTTCACCGGGATGATCTTCCCGGGGTAGGGCGCCGCGAAGGCCACCTTGCGCTTGCCGCCGCCCCGGTTGAGGAAGACGGTGGTGAACAGCGACTCGCCCGTCAGCAGCCGCTTGCCCGCGCCGAGCAGCGAGCCCAGGAAGCCGCTCTTCTTCTCCGAGCCGTCACCGAAGATGGTCTCCATCTCGATGCCGTCCTCCATGTACATGAGGGTGCCGGCCTCGGCCACCGCCGCTTCCTGCGGGTCCAGCTCCACCTCGACGAACTGCAGGTCATCGCCGTAGATGTGGAAGTCGACCTCGTGCATCTGCGCCATGGGATTGCTCCGTCGAAAAGGGTCGGCGCACCATAGCCGCCCTCTCGCGGGGCTCAACCCATGTCTACTGCGCGAGCACGATGGAGAGCGCGGTGACCAGCCCGGCGTCGTCCTCGGCCAGCGCGGGAGGAATGGACAGCGTCACGGCATTGTCCAGCCTGCCGCCGCAGGTGCGCCAGCCGGTGTAGAGGTCCTTGCTCTTGCTCTTGGTGACCAGCTCGTAGCTGCATCGGCCGATGTTCCCGGCGATCTGGTCGGGGCTCACCCGGAAGTTGGAGAGCTGGCCGCCGAACGTCCCCACGGCCTCGAGCATGTCCCCGTCCTCCGTCACCTTCAGGTCCACCGGCCCCTGGCCATAGATGCCCTTCACGGTGTCGCCCTCCACCTGGAGGTTCACCGGTCGACCGAAGGCCCGGCCGCGCACGACGTCATCGCCGAAGTACAGCTGGAGCTGAGGGCCCGAGAGGTTGTCCTCCGTGACGCGGAGACTCACGGCGCGCTCCCGCGTCCGCAGGTCGAGGTACTGGTCCGGGGAGTTCGCCGCCAGCACGGGAGCGCTGGCGAGCAGGCCGAGGGCGAGGAAGCGCGAGGGTTTCATGTCCTTGAACCTACGCAGCCCGTGGCGTGGGTGTGCTCAGTCCGCTGGCAGGGCGGGCGTGCTGCCTCCGGCGGGAAGCTCCACGGAATCTTCTCCCTCCGGACGCAGCACCAGCCTGCGCAGCGTCCATGTCTCCGAGGTGTAGAACACCTGGGCCTCCAGCACGCCGCGCCCCTTGGGGCCCTGCACGGTGAGGTCGAAGTCCACCTGTCCTCCCCGGCGGTCGGTGGCGTCATGGGAGCGCAGCGTGATGAAGCTGCTCGTCAGGGGCGCGCCCAGCCGCTCGGTGGCGAGCGGGCTGGCCTCCGCGGTGCGCAGCGCGAGCCGGTGCACGTCGTCCCGGCGCAGCGCCTGTTCGATGTCCTGGAAGAGCGAGCGCGACACCCAGGCCACCCCCGCGGCGAAGCAGCCGAGCCCCCCGAGGACGAGCGCGGCCGCCACCATCCAGCTCTGCCAGGGGCTGTCCACGCGGCGCGAAGGCATTCGGGTCTCCGGGAGCCCCACACTAACGGGCGGGCGCGCGGGTTGCCGGGCAGGCGACACGGGCGGCCATTATGCTCCGCCTTCGCACCGGAGGTGCTGGACGTGGCGGAGCAGTCTCGAGCGGTGGAGCAGCAGTCACGACAGCGCCGCGCGGGCCCTGGGCGGGTGCTGCGCTGGCTGATGTCCCTGGGCGGCATCCTCGCGCTGATGGGCGGGCTGCACGCGTACCTGGCGGTGCGGCTGTTCGTGAGCCCGGCGTGGCCCTCGCCCTGGGGCGCGCTGGGCGTGGTGCTGATGGTGCTGCTCTTCGTGTCGATTCCGGCCGGCCTGTTCGCGGGGCGGGGCGAGCCCTCGACGGCCCAGCGCGTGTTGCAGTGGACGTCGTTCCTGTGGCTGGGGAGCTTCGGCATCCTGCTCAGCGCCGTGGTGGTGGCGGACCTCGTGGGCGCGGTGCTGGGGTGGACGGGCGTGGTGCCGGACGCGCTGGTGCTCGCGCGAGGCAAGGCGCTGGTGGTGGGCGCGGTGACGGTGCCTGCGGTGCTCTACGCGTTCGTGACGGCGCGGGGGCGCGCGACGGTGGAGCGGGTGACGGTGCCGATGACGGGGCTCGGGCCGGGGCTCGATGGCCTGCGGGTGGTTCAGATTTCAGATGTCCACGTGGGGCCCACGCTGGATGGCAAATGGCTGCGGCGCGTGGTGGAGCAGGTGAACGCGCTGAAGCCGGACATCATCGCGGTGACGGGGGACCTGGTCGATGGACACGTGGAGGCGCTGCGCGAGGAGGTGAGCCCCCTGGCGGAGCTGCGCGCGTCGCTCGGCGTGTTCTACGTGACGGGCAATCACGAGTACTACCACGGAGGTCCCGCCTGGGAGGCGGAGGTGGCGCGGCTGGGGCTCACCGTGCTGCGCAACTCGCACCGCGTGGTGGATCGCGACGGCGCTCGGCTGGTCGTCGCGGGCGTGACGGACCACGACGCGGGACACATCATCCCGGCTCATGCGAGCCGTCCCTCCGCGGCGCTCGCGAATGCTCCCGAGGGCGTGCCGGTGGTGCTGCTGGCGCATCAGCCCCGCTCGGCGCTGCACGTGGCGCGCGACGGCGTGCGCGTGGACCTGCAGCTGTCCGGACACACGCATGGCGGGCAGGTGTTCCCGTTCATGTTCTTCATCAAGCTGCAGCAGCCCGTGGTGCGGGGGCTCGCGACCATCGCCGGCGTGCGCGTGTACACGCATCGGGGCACGGGGTACTGGGGCCCGCCCTTGCGCCTGGGGCCGTCGCCCGAAATCGCCGAGCTGACGCTGGTGCCGGCCACGGCGTGAACGGGGCCGGGCGTGTCATGCTCGGCGACGTGCCATCGTCGAGCCGTGGGGAGGTGTTCACATGACGTCTTCGGGATTCGAGGCGCTCCTCGAGGCCGTGCGCGGACCGGCCTCGGTGAATGTCCTGGTCCTCACCGGCGCGGGCATCAGCCTGGCCAGTGGCATTCCGACGTTCCGGGGCACGGACCCGGGCGCGGTCTGGTCCAACGAGGTGATGGAGAAGGGGACGCACGCGTTCTTCCAGCGCGCGCCGCACGAGTCCTGGAAGATGTACCTCCAGCGCTTCGAGCTGGCGCGGGCCGCGAAGCCGAACGCGGCGCACCGGGCGCTCGTGGCGTGGGAGGCGTGGCAGGAGGCGCAGGGGCGCGGCTTCGCCGTCGTCACCCAGAACGTGGACTCGCTGCACGAGGACGCCGGGAGCCGGCAGCTCGTGAAGGTGCACGGGAGCCTGCGATTGGCGCGCTGCTCCGCCCAGGGGTGCGAGCTGGGCGCTCCTCGCGGCACGGTGCCGATGGCGTCGGTGGACTTCTCGGCGTTCCACGCGAACCCGAGCCCGGAGACGGTGCCGCGCTGCCCTCGCTGCGACAGCCGCCTGCGGCCGCACGTGCTCTGGTTCGATGAGAACTACACGGAGCACGACACCTACGAAATCGAGCGGACGCTCATCCTGGCGCGACAGAGCCGCGTGATTGTCTTCGTCGGGACGTCCTTCTCCGTGGGCGTGACGGAGCTCGTCTACCGGCGGGGCCGGAAGCTGGACGCGAGGATGTTCAGCATCGACCCCTCGAACGTGTCGCTGGACCGGGGTATCGAGCCCGTGACGGCCCGCGCCGAGGAGGCCCTGCCCGAGCTGGTTCGCGCGCTCCAGTCCTGAGTCATCCCAGCACCTCCGGGCACCCTTGCGGCCCGGAGGTGCTGCTGTATGTCGAACCGAGGCACGCGGACGCACCTGTCAGGTCGATGAGAAACCCCTCGTCGGGTGGCGTCCGCCGTCGGGCGGCTTGAGTTCACACGACATGACGAGGGAGCGTAACCGTGACGACCTTCGCAGTGGACGCTGTCGAGGAAGCAAGGACTCCGCTGGACACCGTTCCGCTCGGGACGCTGGTGGGAAAGACGCACTGGATGGCGCCTGGCGCGGACACCCCGGTGGTGGACCCCCAGGGCATCCACCCGCTGCTCGCCGCGGTGCATCAGGCCTTCGCCGAGCACCGGCCCCTGGTGCTCTCCCCGGACGTGGTGTGGCTCACGCTGGCGCAGGGCGTGGCCCAGCACATCCGGTTGAATGCCGAGCGGCTCCGGGAGCGACTCGTCCGTCACGAGGGGCGCCGGAATCTCAAGGTCCAGGTGGGCGCGGTGCCTCGGACGGACGAGGACTTCCTCGCCATCCTGGAGGACTTCCGGGGACAGCTCCGCGAGGCGATGGGACCGGGCCTCCCCCGCCTGATGTCGTGTGACTTCTCCACCAGCACCGACATCGAGCGCATGGCTGGCGACGTCGTCCTGATGGATGCGATGTCGCCTTACTTCGACTTCACGTTGGCCATCCGGTGCGGCATCCCTCGGGTCACCCTGCTGGGCACGCCCGAGGACTGGCGGGCCATTCGTCGCCGCATCGACGTCATCGCCGAGCTGGACCTGGCCTGGTGGACGTCCTCGCTCATCCCCATCGCGGACGAGCTGGTGCGCGCCTCGGAGGGGCAGCCGGACCGTCAGCTCTGGACGGAGCTCTACAAGCCCGCGGCCGCGTATGGCTGGGACCGCATGGCGGGCTGGGTGATGCGGCTGTTCCCCTACATCGGCCAGTCCGGGAGCTTCGACCAGCGAAACCCGCTGCTCGCGCAGTCCCACGCGGAGTTCCTGAAGTCGCGGGACGCGGCCTTGGACGACTTCGATGTGCCGGGCGTCGCGCTGCACTGGGTGCCCGCGGGCCTGTCGTGTGTGCCGTTGCGCGTCCAGGACGAGCCGATGACCTGGCGGGAGACGTGGTCCCTGGAGGCGGGCGTGCTCGCGGTGACGGTGGCGGCCGACGGGGCCCTCATGCCTCGCGCGGGCGTCATGGTCCGCTCGGGGGGCGCCTCGGTGGACCTGCTCATCGAGCGGCTCGTCGCGGAGCACTCCGTCGTCCGGGCCACCCAGCCGAGCACGTACCGGGGCCTCGCGGAGCTCAACGCGCTCTATGACCACCTGGCCAGCGCCACGCTCTTCCCGGGGACACGGCCCTGGCGCGTGCGGCCCACCGCCGAGCATGTCGAGGTCCACATCCCCCTCGAGGGCGACGACTTCACGCCGGTGCGCTGCGTGGTGGACCTGCCGGACGGGACGGTGCTCGCGCTGCGCTCCTGCAGTGGCCGGCGCCCCTCCTGCTTCGTCCGGCTGCGCGCGGATGCGCTCGAGCCGATGGGGCTGGCACCCGGCGTGACGGCCGCGGAGACGGTGATGTTGGACTGCGAGACGCTGCGCACCCCCCTGCGCTCCCGCCAGCGGGCCACCGACATCCCCGTCGTGGGGACCTCGCTGACAGCGCTGCTCCTCCAGGCGCTGGACCAGGGCGGCGCCACCGAGCTGCCCGCCTCGGGCTCGCTCGCTGATCAGCTGGAGGCCTGGGAGAACCCCGGGGCCCGACGGCGACCGTCGTCTCCCTGACACTGTGTCGCGAGGGGTTGGGTTGAAAGAGACCCACTGAACGGATGGCATATCCCACGGGCCTGTGACGGGGCTCGTGGGATGTGGCATGGCTGCCTGGAGCAAGAGCGGACTAATCGGATAATTGAAGTGGAATTTGATATTTCCGCTATTGCTGGCTACAGTCCGATGCGTGCCCCCCTCCACGATTGCCCAGCCCCGGCTGCTCGAGTCCGTTTCCGTGCCTCGCTTGAGGGAGGTGGGCGTCCTGGGCGTGTCTGGGGCGCGACGTTCCCTGAAGGGCTCGGGTGGGCCGACGGTGATGGTGGTCTCCGAGTCGCCGTTCTCGCGGCTGCTGATGGGGCGGGAGCTGGCGCCGTCCTTCGGGTTGATCCACGCGCAGGGCGTGGCGTCGGCGGGGCGCAGGTTGGAGATGGGGACGGTGCCGGCGGCGGTGGTGGTGGACCTGGACTCGGAGCCTCGCGCCGTGTCGCACGCGTTCCTGGCTCGACTGGTGGAGAAGGACTTCCAGGGGCCGCGGGTGCTGGTGTCGTCGCGCTTCTGTCCGGAGCTGGCGGAGGCGTTCAGCGGCTCGTGCCTGACGCACTTCGCGCTCGCGCGGCCGTGGCGTCCGGGGATGCTGCGCTCGCTGGTGGAGTCGGTGCTGGGACAGCGCGCACCGCTTCGCGCCGCCGCGGGGCGCTGAGGGTTTCGTCGTGAGTCGGGTGTCTGGGGTTCCCGCCCGTCTGGCGGACGCGGGGTGGGGTCTGCTCACCGGTGCGTTGAGCGCCGTGCGCGGCCTGGTGCTGGGGCTGGTGGTGGTGCTCTCGGGCGTGGTGCGAGGGCTCGTCGCGCTCGTCCTGGGGCGTCGCCGCGAGGGGTGGTTCCAACTGCGGCGGGGACTGGTGCGCGTGGCGCAGCTGCCGGTGGACGTGGTGCTGATGCTGGCCGGGCGGCTGGTCAGCGCGGTGCAGGTGCTGCTGGGCCTGGAGCCGGTGGGGCGTCGGCTCACAGGCTTCGAGGTGTCGCTGCTGCGGCCCGTGTTCGGCACGAGCCTGGACTACGCGGCGGTGCGGGTGAAGGAGGGACCGGTGGGCGTGCTGGGCATTCCCGGGCGGGCCTTCGTGCATGGGGACACCGTGTTCATCCCGCCCAGGAGCGGGCCCACGGACGCGGCGTTGCTGGCGCACGAGCTGACGCATGTGTGGCAACACCAGCACGGTGGCACGGCGTACTTGAGCGCCGCGCTCGCCGCGCAGTTCTGGGGAGACGGGTACGACTGGCGCAAGGGCGTGCAAGCGGGACTGCGCTGGGAGGAGCTCAATCCCGAGCAGCAGGCGCAGCTCGTCGAGGACGCCACCGTGGCGGGCCTGGTCCATCCGGGCCAGGCGGCGCTGTCCCAGCGGGTTCGATTGAAGGGATGGACCGAGACCGCGCTGCCGGTGCTCGATGAGGCCCTCGCGAGCCTGCGGGCAGGGCGGGGCGCGCCGTAGAAGCGCTGGCTCGCGGACAGGGTGAGGGGGCGTCACGCGAACTCACGGGACGTTGGCGCGGTGGCGGCGCCTCCGTCGCCAGGCCCGCGACGCGGTGAAGATGCTCGGAGCCAGCCCACGACGAGGCCCTTGTGGGCGGTCGTCGCTCAGGCCTGGGTGGCGCACGCGATGCACCGCGCGGCCTCGCTCGCCACGCAGCCGTTGAGCCCGGCGCCCCAGGCGGCGTTGGCCTCGAGGAGGACCCAGCCTCGTCCCTCGACGAGGGCCGCGTCGAGGACACAGGTGCGCGGGAGCTTCTCCCACGCCGCCACGGTGGCGAGGAATGCCCGTGCGTCCTCGACGCTGCCTTCACCTTCGTACATCGCGCACGTGAGCACGCGGCCGTCGAGCATCCACGCACGGGCCTCGGCTCGCACGACGACGACCTCGGATGACAGCACCGGCGTCTCGGGTGGCAACCCCCGACACTCTTCCATCAAGGGTTCTGGCCCGGGCCACACGGCCGCGCGGAACACCTTGGGGACCATCGGCTTGATGAAGCGTGGGAAGGGGCCCGTGACGACGCGCTCCAGCGTGGAGCCGTGCACCTCGCGCTTCACCCAGACCGCCTCCGCCTGGAGCAACAGGTCATCGGGCGGAGAGACGAGGGTGAGCCCCAGCTTCTGGGCGACCACGAGGCAGAACGTGTCGTTGCCATACAGACGGGTCCGCGCGGGCTCGACGTCGGGCGGGCTCCAGAAGCGGTCGAGTCGCAGCACCGTGCCGCCCCCATCTTCCCAGGCGCGCGCCACGGCGTCGCGCTCCGGGTCGACCTTGGCTGGAATCAACAACTGGAGTCCCTGGAACATCATCGCTCGACGTTAACGCATCCCGCGCGGACCCAAAGGTGACGCGGAAGCCGGCTACAGCTTCGGAGGCGCGATGGGGTCGTGCTCGGAGAGCATCTTCGCCACGCGCGCCTCGTCCAGACGGGCGCCGAGCTGCTCCATCTCGTGCTGGTCGCGCACCGTCTTCGACAAGCTGAACGCGGAGCCCACGCTGAACAGCAGCCCCATGGCCATGAAGGACTTCACCCACGTGTCCACCGGCAGGTGCCAGATGCCGATGGCGGTGACTCCCACGGAGAGGGCGAAGGACAGCCAGGTCTGGATGACCCAGGCGGAGCTGTGCGCGACGACGACCTTGGGCGTGGAACGGGACATGGTTTCTCCTCGGGAGCGAGCCTTGGCTCGCTGATGGGGAAAACATGCCGCGTCCCATCGAAAAGCGCATGGAACTAATCGATGCGTGATTGATAACCTGAAGTGTATGATTCAGCTCCAGCGCCTCGAGGGCTTCTACCGCGTGGCCCGCGCCGAAGGCTACGCGCGAGCCGTCCGCTCATTCCCGTACCCCATCACCCAGCCCGGCATCCACCAGCAGGTCAAGCGACTGGAGTCCGAGGTGGGCGTGGCGCTCTTCGAGCGCGTGGGCAAGGACCGCGTGGTGCTCACCCCCGAGGGCCGCGCGCTGTACTCACACGTCGCGCCGTTCCTGGAGGGGCTCGACGCCGTGGTGCAGTCGCTGCGCAAGGGCGAGGTGGGCGGCACATTGCGCATCCACGCCTCCGGCCACGTGCTGCGCCACCTGCTGCCCGCGTGGCTGCGGCGACTGCAGGCCCGCCGCCCGGACATCGAGGTCGTCCTGCACGAGTCCAAGGTGCCCGCCGTGGACATCCTCTCCGCGGGTGACACGGATCTGGTGGTGGACCACCTCCCGGAGGTACCCGAGGACGTGGAGGCCCGCGTCGTGGGTCACACCGCGCCCTTCCTGGTGCTGCCCTCGAATCATCCCCAGGCGAAGAGCCGACGCGTGCGGCTGGACCTGCTCCGGGACGACGCCTTCATCGCTTACAGCACGGACAAGTACCTGCGTGAACTCCAACTGGCGGAACTGGCGCGCGCGGGAGTGCGGCCCCGGCGGTTGCACGCGGCGGACTCGTCAGAGACCATCCTCGGCTTCGTCTCGGCGGGGCTGGGCTATTCGCTGCTCGCCTCGCTGCTGCCGGGAGGTCCTCGCGAAGCGGGCGTGGTGGCGAGGCCGCTGCCGGGCGCACCATCGGGCGCGATTCAGGCCGCGTGGCGGCGGTCCTCCGCGCGCAGCCCGCTCATCCAGGCCGCGCTCACGCTCGCGCCGAAGCCTTGAGACGCCCCTGACGTACGACGGGGCCTCGCTTCCGCGCGTGGCGGAGGCGAAGCCCCGTGGGCACTGCGAAGGCTCGGTGTGGGCTCAGCCCTGGTACTGGTGCACCGACATGATGGGGTAGTTCATGCTGCTGATGGTGATGCGCTGCGAGCCGTCGGGGTTGACGTTGTTGGAGCCGATGAACATCGGCTTGCCGTTCTCCCAGCCGGCGAACATCACCACGTGCTGGCCGCTGCCCACCTTCATGGAGACCACGTCGCCGGGCTTGGCGTCCTGGAGCGACACGCGCTTGAAGTCCGGGTCCCGGTCCAGCTTGGCCTGAAGGCCCATCACGCTGTTGTCGTGCTGCGCGTCGGAGATCTGCCCCGCCTGCTCCAGACACGCGGAGACGAAGTTGGCGCAGTTGACGTTGTTGGGGACCCAGTCCTCCATGTCCGCGCCAACTCCGCTGCCCTCGAGCTTCAGCGAGCCCGCGTTCTTGTTCAGGTGCGAGCGCGCGATGTCGAACGGGCTGCCACCGGGGCCCTTGGTGCCCTCGCCCGTCGTCATGTTGGCCGGGTAGTTCGTCGTGCCGCCCGTGAGGTTCGGGCCCGAGCGCGACGGCGCCGAGTCGAAGCCGTCCTTGGCGCCGGGGATGTTGAGCGTGTCCCCCGTGTAGATGAGGTCCACGTCCTTGATTTGCGGATTCGCCTTCTGCAGGGCGTCCACGGTGGTGCCGTAACGAAGCGCGAGCGCGGACAGGGTGTCGCCGGACTGGATGCGGTAGCTCATGAGCGAAGGGCTCCGAATGGGGGGCGGTGACGCGCGGGGAAGGTCGCGTACAACTTGCCCCTATTCTCGGAAGCCAAGAGCGCGAGTTGCGTGGACGCGTGCCTGATTCCGCTGATCTGTCGATCACCTCGATGCAGGTCGCGCACTTGCGCGAGGGCGGCTCACGGAGGGTGCGACCTCGACCCCCTGCGTCATCCACGCTGCGAGTCGTGCTGTCACACAGCCGCCATTGAGTCGGCCGTGGCACCAAGGTCCTTGAACAGGTGGGACGCTCCGCGCATGGTGGCCGGCGTGAGCACCTCCATTCCTCATCCCGACTTCGCGGCCGAGCAGTTCACCCGCTGCCCGGACGCCCGCTTCGAACCCGCGCCGGCGGACGGCGTGCTGCCGGAGGGTTTCTTCACCACCACGAACCTGCCCACCTACGTGCGAATCGACGGCGCGTGGCGCATGCCGCGGGAGCCGCGCATGGACGGCGCGCTGGTGCTGGATGCACAGGGCGAGTTGTGGATTCGCGAGGGACGCCGCGTGAAGGCGGGCGAGCGCGTGGTGGTGGGACACGCGGAGGACGGCTCCGAGGGCGTGTACGTGAACATGGCCTACCTCGGCGGAGGCGGGGAGGGCGAGTTCAAGTTCATGACGAGCGAGGTGTCCCGCGAGAAGCCCATCGACTACGCGCAGATGGCGCGGGTGCTGGTGGAGGAGCGCGAGCGCGGCGGCTACCCCATCTGGGTGACGGGGCCGGCGCTGGTGCACTCGCGAGCGCGCGCGGACATGACGTGGTTCATCGCCAACGGCTTCGTGGGCGCGCTGCTCGCGGGCAACGCGGTGGCGGTGCACGACATCGAGGCGTCCATCTTCGGCACCACCCTGGGCATGAGCGGCACGGGCGAGGCCACCAGCGGAGGCCACGGCCTGCACATGCGCGCCATCAACAAGGTGCGCGCGGCGGGCTCCATCGCCAAGGCGGTGGAGGCGGGCGTCATCACCAACGGCATCATGCACGCGTGCGTGGTGCACAAGGTGCCCTTCGTCCTCACCGGCTCCATCCGCGATGACGGCCCGCTGCCGGACGTGGTGACGGACAACGTGGGCGGCCAGGACGCCATGCGCCAGCACGCGAAGAAGGCGACCATGGCGGTGCTGGTGGCCACCGCGCTGCACGCCATCGCCACCGGCAACATGCTGCCCGCGTTCGTCACGGAGAAGGACGGCTCGCTGCGCGAGCTGGCCACCATCTGCGTGGACTCGTCCGAGTTCGTCGTCAGCAAGCTGAAGGACCGGGGCACGCACCAGGCTTTCGGCGTGGTGACCAACGCCCAGGACTTCATGCACATCCTGCGGCTGTATGTGGAGCGCGAGCTGTCCGCCCGGAAAGCCTGAGTCGCACGGGGACCCGGGCCCGAGCGCCGGGTCCCCCGCGCCGGTGCCTCACTGACAGGACGAGGCCTCGGCGCCGACGCAGCGGCCGCTCACGCAGCTGTTGTCGATGTCGCACAGGCCCAGCGTGGGGCCGCAACGCTCTCCCTGGTGGACGATGGGCAGGCAGCGCGACGTGCTGCCTTCGAGGCAGGCGTAGCCCCTGGGGCAGAAGCGGCTCACGTTGTCGCACGCGTCGTCGGGACCCGTGGCCTTCACGCAGATGCCCCAGACCCCCGCCTCGGGACGGGCGTCCTTGCACCACAGCCCCTCCTGGCACTCGGTGTCCAGACGGCACTCCTGCCGCTCGGCGCGGCGGGGACGGCACAGCCCGGGGTTGGACGGGTCCGCGTCGCAGAAGAGCTCGCGCTGGCACACGGTGACTAGAAAACCGAGGCTCACGTCATAGGGGGGCGCGTTGCACAGATGGCCCTCCTTCACGTGCGGCGCGCAGCGGTTGCCATTGCACACCAGCGAAGGTCCACAGGGGTAGTAGCCCACGTCCTCGCAGACGTCCCCCTCCGCGCCCACGGGCCGACAGGTCCGGTAGCCATTCCAGTCGCACCAGAGCCCCTGCGCGCAGGGCAGCGAGAAGCTCGTGCCGTTGGGGTGCTGGCGCACGCACGAGACGTTCTCCTCCACGGGCTTCATGCAGGTCCGGGTCGAGCCCTCGAACACGAGCCCGGGCGCGCACTGCCAGGGATGGGTGACGGCCTGTCCCTCCGCGCCTCGCGGCGTGCACGTGCCCTCACAGGCGTTCTGGGAGGTGTGGCCGCAGTAGGCCTCCGCGCCGCAGTCCAGGTTCATCCCGCACCCGCTCGCGGAGCCCTGCTGGACGAACAGCTGACAGGCCGGCTCGTACTCGATGCCGTACTGCCACGCGGCGTCGGACAGGGCGGGCTCGGAACAGCTCCTGCCTCGGAGCGCGTCCAGACAGCGCTGGGCCGCGGCCCCATCGAAGCGCAGCCGGCCGGACTCCAGCGAGTCCTCGTACCGCGTCCCCAGCCCCAGGGACTGGGGCCGGTTCCACTGGCGCATGTCGTCCTCGCACGCGCTCGCCCGGACGTATTCGCCGCACCGCTGGGCCCGCGCGCAGAGCGCCTGGACGACCTGGGTGCCGAAGTCCTCCATCGACACGTCCTCGTCGCCGCCACATGCCCACAGCCCCAGCAGCATCACCCCGAGTACCGCTCGCCAGTCGCGCATCGCTCGCCTGCCCATCCGTGATGGGGCCCGGCCCAGCAGGCCCCGCCTACGACATACGGACCGAATCCATACTTCAGGCCAGGCCGGCGCCGCACCCCTCGACGAGGTGCGGGTGGGCGACGGCTCGCGACTCAGTACGACTCCTCGGGGACCTCCATGAGGTCCAGCGTGCCGGACTCCACCATGCGCGCGGCGTGGGCGAGGCCCGGGAGCACTTCCGCGCAGTACCAGCGCGCGCTGGCGAGCTTGCCCACGTAGAAGGCGCGGTCGCCGGGGTTGGCCTTCATCCGCTCCAGCGCGACGCCCGCGTGACGCACCAGCAGCCAGCCGATGACCACCTCCGCCACGCCCGCCAGCACGCGGTTGCCCTGCAGGCCCACGTGGTAGACGGACTCGCCCAGCTTGCCCATCAGCGTGCCGAGCATCAGCTCCAAGTCACCGAGCGCCTTGCCCAGCGCGGCGCGCTCCGCCTGGAGCTCCTTGCCGCCCAGCTCACCCTCGGCCGTCTCGCGCACCTGGCCGAGCAGCGCCTGCAGCGTCGCGCCGCCGTCACGCGCCACCTTGCGCATGAGCAGGTCCAACGCCTGGATGTGCGTGGTGCCCTCGTAGAGCGTGTCGATCTTCTGGTCCCGGATGTACTGCTCCACCGGGTAGTCCGTCAGGTAGCCGGAGCCGCCGTGCACCTGGAGGCTCAGCGCGAGCAATTCGTACGCCTTCTCCGAGCAGTAGCCCTTCACCAGCGGCAGCAGCATGTCGTTGAGCGCGTCCATCTCACCGGCCTCGGTGGCGCGGTGGCCGCCCTTGAGCTCCACGCCGTCCTGCACGGAGGCGGTGTAGAGGCACAAAGCGCGCATGCCTTCCGCGAACGCCTTCTGGGTCATCAGCATGCGCCGCACGTCCGGGTGGCGGAAGATGGGCACGCGCGGCGCCGTCTTGTCGCGCGCCTGCAAGAGGTCCGCGCCCTGGAGCCGGTCCTTGGAGAACGCCAGCGCGCGCTGGTAGCCCGCCGACAGCGTGGCCATGGACTTCACACCCACCGCCATGCGCGCCTGCTCGATGATGTAGAACATCTGGCGCATGCCGTCGTGGACCTCGCCCAGCAGCAGGCCGCGCGAGGGCTTGCCGTCGCCGAACGTCAGCTCGCACGTGACGGAGCCCTTCAGGCCCATCTTCTTCTCGAGCTTGGTGCACACGACACCGTTGTGCTCACCCAGGCTGCCGTCCTCGTTCACCCAGTACTTGGGGACGACGAACAGCGACAGGCCCTTGGTGCCCGGGGGACCGCCTTCCGGACGCGCCAGCACCATGTGGATGACGTTCTCGGACATGTCCGAGTCGCCGTTGGTGATGAAGCGCTTGACGCCTTCAATCTCCCAGACGTCGCCGCCCACCGGGCGCGCCTTGGTGCGCGCGGCGCCCACGTCGCTGCCGGCGTCGGGCTCGGTGAGCACCATGGTGCCGCTCCAGCGCTTGTCCAGCATGTGCGGCAGGAAGCGCTGCTTCTGCGCGTCCGTGCCCAGCCGGTCGATGATTCGCGCGAGCAGGTTGCCCAGCGTGTAGAAGGCGAGCGAGGCGTTGGCGCCCACCATCAGCTCGAACGCGGCCCAGCCCAAGGACGGCGGCGCACCCAGGCCGCCCAGGTGCGGCGGCTGCTCCAAGAGGTGCATGCCCGCGTCGAAGAACGCCGCCATGGACTTCTTCAGCCCGGGGGGCAGCGTCACCACGCCGTTCTCCAGCTTGGGCGGGTTGTGCTCCGCCTCGTCGAACGACGGCGCCAGCTCGTTCGCGCACAGCACGGAGAACGTCTGGAGCATCTGCCGGGCGGATGTCTCGTCCAGGTCGCCGAAGGGCGCGCGCCCCAGCGACGTTCGGCCGATGTCGAGGAACTCGAAGAGGTTGAACTCGATATCGCGCAGGTTGGGGACGTAGTGGTTGGCGGACGACGACATCTCAAGCTCCTCACGAGGACGAAAGGCCCACGAGGGTAGCCGAGATTGATTTTCGAGTCAGCCGAAGGCGCCCGCACCGCACCCATGGTGCATGACGCATGGAGCCGTGATGCACGAAGGGCCCCCGGGGAACCGGCCCCAGAGGCCCTTCGTCACGACAATTCCACGTGCGTGTGTGCTCAGCCCTTGAGCTGGAGCGACGGCACGGCGCCCTCGCCGAGGACCAGGTGGACCTGGCCCACCTTGGCGGCGAGGTCCTTGTAGGCCTCGAGCTCCTTGAGGCGCACGAGCAGCGGGTTCTCGGCGAGCACCTTGGCCGTCTGGGCGAGCGAGCGCGTGGCGGCGGTCTCCTCGCGGCGGGTGATGACGTTGGCCTCGGCCTCCTTCTGGGCCTGGATGACGCGGTTGAGCAGCTCCTTCATCTCACCGGGCAGCACGACGTCCTTGATGCCGAAGCGCAACAGCTCCAGGCCCACCGACTCGGCGCGCTCCTTCACCTGGGCGAAGAGGCCGTCGGCCAGGGCCTCGCGGGAGGCGAGCAGCTCGTCGAGCGTGCGGGTGGCGACGGCCTCGCGGGCGGCCAGCTGCATGGCGAGGTAGAGGATGTCATCCGGCGCGCGGGCGACGACGGCGAGCCGGCGCGCGTCCGCGACGCGGAAGGCGGTGGACAGGTTGAGGCGCAGCGTGACGCGGTCCTGCGTCATGACCTCCTGGCCGGTGACGTGGAGCAGCCGCTCGCGCAGGTCGATGACGGCCAGCTGCACCTTGTGGGCGACGGTCCACGCGGCGTGGCGGCCCGCGGGCAGCACGGCGTCGAGCGTGCCGTCCACGTAGCGCAGCGTCACCGAGCCCTCCGTGGCCGTGGCCTCCGTGTAGTCGCTCGCGGGGACGATGGCGCGCACGTCGTCGCGCAGGGGCGCGGTGGAGACGCCGGTGGTGTCCACGAGCTCCACGCGCACGGCGGGGGTGGGCGGCGTCAGGGCGCGCGCGGGGACGTGCTCCACGGTCCAGACCTGGTGCTGGCCGCGGCCGAGCCACTTCAGGGGGCGGCCCCGGTGGTAGAGGATGGCGCGCTCGTCGGCGCCCAGGTCGACGACCTGCAGGTCCGAGGGCGGCACGAGCGCGAGCAGCTCCGCGTCCAGGTTGGCCAGGGGCAGGCCCGTGGCGACGCGGACGATGCGCACGTTGCGGAAGGGGTAGGTGAGCCGGTAGCGGCCCGGCACGAGGTAGCGCGTCGGCACCTCGTCGACGAGGACGAACGCCCGCTCGTGCTGCACGACATCCACACGCATGAAGAAGCTCATCGCGCACCTCCTTTCCCCCGGAGGGGGGAGTGGTGAGACCGGGGCGCGAGGTGGCGCGAGAGGCGCGCGTCCCGGGGACTGCGAGAAAAGTGAAGGCTCCAGCCTTCGCGGGTGGAGAGCGCCGACTGCGTGCCCGGGCCCCATCGACGCATCCCGCGCTCGCGGGCCGGACCGGGCGCGGACGACGACAGACATTCCGCTGACGGCGCGGAAGGGGACTGTCGTCCTGGCGGACGGCGTGGCTTCGCGGTGGGGGAAGGTTGGGTGGAGTGGGCCAGCGCTTCTACCGGCTCGGGATGGAGCCTTCTGGCGGAACCGATTTTTCAGATCGGGTCAGAACGAAGGATTCGAACCTTCTCCTCAAGATCCAATATCTTGTGCTCTACCGGGTGAGCTAGTTCTGAGCAGTCCCTGGAAGGGGTTGCTCGCTTTGGCTTTCGCGGCGGCCGGCCGGACGCCCCGATGTGAGGGAGTCACCGCGGACGATGGACCCGGGGGACACCCTGTCCGGGACACGAGCGCAGAGCACCCATGTCCGGATTCGGGAGCCCGGGGACAGCCCCGTGACACCTCTGGAATGCGTCGGGGGCGAGGGACGCGGGTGCCGCGCCGGGGCTGACAGCGGGAGATGCGAGGAGTTCGACTCAGTAGGCGACGAAACTAGCGAACTCGCCTGCGGCGAAGGTGCGCAGGGTGCCCAGGCCCACGGCCTGGCCGGTGCAGTCCGCGGTGCGGTATGCGAGGACTTGCTGGACGTTGCTCCAGCCCACGAGCGAGTCCGCATCGGCGGGGAAAGCCGTGCACGTGCCGTCTGGCTGCGCCACGTTCAGGACCGGCTGGGTGAAAGTCCTGGCGTAGAACGTGAGCCCGGTCTGCCCCTCATCGGACGAGGCCTGCGCCACGCCCGTGGTGAGGGCGGCTCCCATGAGCGCCACGGTGGTGAGGACGAGCTTCGAGCGCATAGCCGCATCTCCTGTAAAACGAGTAAATTCGCTGTGCATCCTGAACCCGCCGGATGGGAGGGTCAATCGGGGGGGGCGAGCGGGGCCAGGGGATGTCTGGAGCCAATGTTCATGACGAAGCCCTTCGTGTTCTGGAGCCTGTGGGTGGTGTGCCTGGGGTGTGCGGGGAAGCCCGGAGGTAGAGCCGCGAGGCTCCTCGGCATGGAGCACCCGTGATGGGTTGGCCGAGGAGTACACCTATGTCGAGCTCACGTCCGACGCGGACCTGGAGACTCGTGCAGGCGCATTCCTCCCCACGGGTTGGGCGCGACAGGCGCTCGGCGATGATGTGGATCCACTCAAGGGCGCCATCGCCACCCGCCCCGTGCGACGCACGCCAGGAGCAGGTCCGCTGCGCAGACCTCCTCTCCTGACTCCACGACCCGCGCCACTCCAGGCTCAAGTCCAGGCGCGACGCACAGTGGATGCTGCTGTGGTGCTCCAAGCAAGGAAGCTCTACCAGCAACGCCTTCAGGAGGCTCAGACCACGTACCCGAACAGCGCGGGATACGAGAACCATCACCTCGTTCCGTTGTACCTGGGAGGGGCGAAGGATGGGCAGACGTACCGTTTGCCCACGGCGTATCACAAGGCCATCACCCGGGCTTTCCGTGAGGAGTGGCGTTATGGTCAGGGACAGCGACCGGATGCACGAGCACTGACGGACATCCTGGTGCGGGTCTATTCCCGGTACCCCATCCCTCAACTCATCGGAATCCCTCCCTGACGATGCGCGAGACGTTCGAGTTCAGGATTGCGGAGGAGCGGGCCCGGAAGTTCCTGGCGCCTGGGCTCGGCATGCTCGTGAACGAGGGGCTGCGCAAGGTGGTGTTGCCCGGGGATGATCCCCGCGTGCGGGAGATTGGCGCCATCGAGCGCAAGCTCCGCGCCGAGGGTGACCTCTTCTTCACCTACTGGAACGTCGAGCGCCGCTACTCGGCTCGGGAACTCGAGTCGGCGGAGTTGTTGAACCTCGTCATCCGAGGGGCCTTCGCGCCCACCGGAGCCATGTGCGGCACGGGCTATGATGCGTCGGAGGCCTGCCCGCATTGTGGCGTTGGAGCACGGCAGACGACGGACCTCATCCTCGACACGCGCCGGATTGCCAAAGACCGTGACTTCGCGAAGACGCTCGCGGGAGAGGTCGTGGTCTCTTCCAGGTTCGTCGACGCCTTCCAGGAGGCTGGACTGCGAGGCGCGGAGTTCCGCCCCGTGCTGCACCTGGGCGGCAAGCCTTCGCGCCAGCCGGAGTGGTATCAGCCCGTCACGACCTCGAAGCCGCTGAAGCTGGATGCGAAGACGGTCTCGGGCAACAACCCCTTCGACCTCGACGAGCGTGGTGAGCACCGGTGCCCGAAGGGGCATGTCGCGGGCCTCAACCTGCTCTCAGCGCTCCATGTCGACCGGGCCTCGCTCGATGGCTCGGACCTGTTCATCACGGACACACGCTGGGGCGACAGGCGCGGCGAGCTTCGCCCAGAGCCTCGCTGGCTCATCTCTGCTCGGCTCCGGGACCTGATGACCACCCTGAAGGTGAAGGGGCACGTGCTGGAGGTCGCTCACCTGGCCTGAGGTCGCGGCACGCTTGCTTCAGCTCATCTTCTCCAGCAGGGCCCGCAGCTCCGCCTGCTGGGCGGCGGTCAGCCGGCCGAGCTTCGTGCCGAACGCCTCCGAGAGCAGCGTCGTCCCCTGCTGCATGACCTTGCGGCCGGCCGAGGTGAGCTGCAGCCGGTGACGCCGCAGGTCCGCGGTATCAATTTCACGGCGCAGGAACCCAGCGGCCTCGAGCCGCTTCACGTACAGCGTCACCGAGGGCTTGGGGATGCACAGGGACGCCGCCAGCTCGGCCGGGTAGGGGTGGTCGTCCACCTCCGCCAGCACGAACAGCTCCTTCGTCTCCACGCCCAACGCCGCGATGTCCGAGGCGACACTGGCTATCACCGACATCAACAGCCGGTGGTTCAACGACCAGATTCTCGCCGGGTCGATTTTCGACATGGGCCCTTGCGCGGAAATTGGTTCAAAATTAATCCAGTTCCGGATTGAACTAAATCGTCGTCCTCACAATGTAGCACTCCCCTGGAGCCCACATGCCTCTCAACCACTACGTGACGCTGGGCCGCTCGGGCCTGCGCGTGAGCCCGCTGTGCCTTGGTGCCATGACGTTCGGTGAAGACCTCGGCTGGGGGTCCAGCGTGGAGGAGTCCCAGCAAATCATCGACCGCTACATCGAGCTCGGCGGCAACTTCATCGACACGGCGAACTTCTACACGAAGAGCCACTCCGAGAAGATTCTCGGAGACCACGTCGGTCGCCACCCGGCCCGGCGGGACAGGCTGGTCCTCGCGACGAAGTTCAGCGGGAATCTGTACCCCGGGGACCCGAACGGCGGCGGCTCGGGCCGCAAGTCCATCATCGCGGCCGCCGAGAACTCGCTGCGCCGCCTGCAGACCGACTACATCGACCTCTACTGGCTGCACAACTGGGACATCCACACGCCGATTGAAGAGACGATGGCCGCGCTCGAGGACCTGGTGCGCGCCGGCAAGGTCCGCTACCTCGGCGTCTCCGACACGCCTGCGTGGAAGATTGCCCAGGCCAACGTGATGGCCCACTTCCGCGGCTGGTCCTCCTTCATCGGGCTGCAAATCGAATACTCCCTGCTCGAGCG
Source organism: Myxococcus sp. AS-1-15 (assembly GCF_020037055.1). NCBI lineage: Bacteria > Pseudomonadati > Myxococcota > Myxococcia > Myxococcales > Myxococcaceae > Myxococcus > Myxococcus sp. AS-1-15. The sequence goes on from NZ_JAIQDF010000002.1 coordinate 374,368, forward strand.
CAGCGTGGAGCAGGAGCTGGTGCCCATGGCGCTGGAGCTCGGCCTGGGCATCACCCCCTGGTCGCCGCTCAAGAGCGGCGCGCTCAGCGGCAAGTACACCCGCGCGAACGCCGGCCAGCAGAAGGGTGACCGCGGCGCCTTCGTGGAGTCGTACCTGAACGAGAAGACCTACGCGCTCGTCGACGCGCTCGGCGTCATCGCCAAGGAGCAGGGGACCAGCATCGCGCGCGTGGCGCTGGCCTGGGTGCAGGCACAGCCGGGCGTGAGCTCGACCATCATCGGCGCCCGGCGCCTGTCCCAGCTCGAGGACAACGTGGGCGCCCTCGAGGTGAAGCTGAGCGCCGAGCAGCTCGGCCGGCTCGACGCGCTCAGCAAGCCGACCTTCGGCTTCCCCCAGAGCATGCAGCCCATCTTCCCCGCCATCCACAACGGCGGCACGACGGTGAACGGCGTCTTCATGGAGCCGTCCCCGTTCGGCGTGGTGAAGGGCGAGAAGCCCTACTGAGGCTGGAGCCTGGGCAACAGCGGCAGGGGCACTGAGGCCGTCGTCTGGGATTGCGCCGGAGGCACGAGCGTGGGCTCGGCCTCGGGCGGCTCGGCGGGCGTCATCGGCTGACAGCTCGCCGGCTCGGGGGACGCCTCCGCCTCGCTCGACGTCGTGGCCCTCGGGGCGCCGCGCTTCGCGGGCAGCGAGCACATGGACGCGGGCGTCGCCACCGTGGGCCGTGCCACGCGGGGCGGCGTCGCGTCACCGCGCGCGCGCGAGTCGCCTCGTGACTGCGAGTCGCTGCGCGTGTCCGCCCGGCCTTCACTCGTCGACGAGGAGGTGGCGGTCGCCACCGCGGACGGGGTCGGGCGCTTCGCCGCCTCGCCGAGCGCCGTCGCCAGGCGCCCATTGCTCTCGTGCATCTGGTCTCGCGCGCGGTCCAGGCTCGCCTGCGAGTGCGCGCGCTGCTGGTCCATGCTGTCCTGGAGCCGCTCGCGCTCCTTCAGCAGCTCCGCCTGGGCGGCCTCGCGCTGGGCATCCAGCTTCGCGCGGTACTGCTCCCGCTCCTGCTCCTGGTGGGCGCGCAGGCTGTCGCGCTCCTTGGAGACGTCGCTGAGCTGCGCCTCCAGCGCGCCCTTCTCCGCGGAGAGCATCCGCTCCGTGGTCACCATGCACGCCTCGAGCACCTTCTCGTCCGGCTCGCGCACGGGCAGGGGCTCACCCCGGTTCCACGCCACCATGGCGCTGCTCTGCCAGCGGTAGTCCGCGTGCATCACGCACTCCTGCACCAGCCGCGTGAGCCGATCCGCGGACCACTCGGGCTTCGGCCGCGAGCATGGGCCCACCTCCTCCCTGAATGTGGAGGGGAACGTGCGGGTCTGCTTCACCCAGCAACCGTCGCGCTGCTCCACCTTCACCGATGCGCACCCGCTCGCCGCCAGCACGAGCACCCACGTCGCCACTCGCCTCATGACGCCCCTCCTCCGTCCCACCCGCCGGCCCAGGCTCCGCGCTTCGCCCCGGATGCACGGTAGGAACGTCACCAACACCTGCCCATGCGGCGCAGCCTTCGCGCACCAGACGCATGTCGTGCATCGGACGGCTGACGGCAGACAGCCGAGCTCGCGATGACCCATCCCCGTGTGCTGCCCAACGCTCTCACCTGAATCCGAGGGTGAGCAGCCGGACGAGAGCCCTGCGCCTTGCTCGTGCGCGCGAGATGCGGAGGCTCAGCGGAGCAGGGCGCGGGTGTGGTTCAGCAGCTCAGGGCCACCCGGAGCGCCATGGCCCGGGACGATGATGCGTGTGTCGGGATAGCGCGCCTGCACACGCTCGAGGCTCGCGGGCCACTCGGAGACCACGGCGTCCCCCAGGTTGCCCAGGTCCTTCGCCGCCGCGTCCTTCACGAAGCACCCACCGAACAACACCTGGCTGTCGCGGTGCACCACCACGATGTTGTCGGGCGCGTGGCCCGCACCAGGGAAGAACAACTCCAGCGGACCGAGCGTCGCGACTTCCGTGAAGGCGCGCGTGGGCACCGGCTTGCCGCGCTCCTTCGCGATTCTCACGGTGTCCTCCAGGCCGTGCACCGGGATGCCCCTGGCAACGAGCACGGGGATGCCCGCGGTCCGGTCGTCGTGGAAGTGCGTCGCCACGGCCGCGCGGACGGGCTTGCCCAGCGAGCTCGCGGCCCAGTCGACGAGCTGCTCGGCCTGCTGCTGGTTCCAGCCCGTGTCCACGAGCAGCGAGCCGTCCCCGTCCTCGACGATGAGTCCGTTGGCGGGAACGAAGCCGAAGTCCTCGTCCGAGAGCGTCGTGTGCATCCAGACCCCCGGAGCGATGCGCCGCACCGTGATGTCCTTCGCGAGCGTGTACTCACCTGCCCCTGTCGCCCGCGCCGCCTCCGCGGCGTTCGGACGCACGGGCGCCGAGGTGCAGGACTGCGTCAGCACGAGAAGGGGAACGAGGACGCGAAGCGGGCGTGAGGTCATGGGTTCAGTCTCGCGAGAGAGAGGAGCGGTGCACGCCTTGGCAACCTTCAGGCCAGTCCATCGCCCGGGTCCGTGTGCATCCTGGCGCGCGCGTGGCCCCCGGATGTGTCCGGGCAGCCACGGCGCCGTGTCCACGGGGCCGCGCTCCTGCCCGGGACTTCAGCTCGGCGCGTCGACGATGACGGTGCACTGGCCGGCGACCACCTGGGGGCGCTCGTCCACCCACTGCCAGACGCGCGTGTAGCGCAGCTGCGCGGCGAACCCGGTGCCCGCGGACTGGCCCGCGACGGAGGCCTGCACGACGACCACCGCGCCCGCGGAGAGGAACCGGATGACGGGGGGACCCAGCTCCAGCCGGGTGAGTCGCAGCGCGCCCGAGCCATGGCCTTCCAGGTCCGCATCCTTGTTGAAGACCTGTCCCAGGTGGTTGACGAAGACGAGGTCCTCGGAGAGGAGCTGGTCGAGCATGTCCACGTCGCTGGCGAGCATGGCCTGGCGCAGCGTCTCCTCCGCCGCCAGGATGTCTTCTTCCGTCATCATCCGCAGTGCGCTCCTGGCTGACCGACCGGGCAGTGTCGCCCGACACGTCGCGGGACTACCGACGCTCGACCTCCCACCAACCGAACCACAAAGTCCGCTCCTCGGCGAGCTGAACCCACCCGGGGGCATGCACGTAGGCACGCGGCTCCAGCCCCGCGTCCGTGACGGCGCGCGAGGCCTCCTCGAAGGAATACAAATGCAGCGTCACGGCGGGCCCCGCGGTCCGCACCTCGCGCGTGGGGGCCTCGTGTCCCTCGTGGCCGGGCCTGCGCTCCAGCGCGGTGAACAACAACCGCCCGCCCGGCGCCAGCATGTCCGCGATGTGCCGCAGCACGCGCCGCAGGTCGTCGCAGAAGTCCAGACAGCCCAACGCCAGCGCCACCTGGAAGCGCCCCCACTCCGCGGGGAACGGCTGGTAGTAATCATGCGCGTACCACTCGCCGGAGGGACGGGCCTGTCGCGCCAGCTCCAGCATCTGCGGCGACAGGTCCGTGCCCACCACGTGCACGGAGGGCTCCAGGCCCTTGGTGTGCAGCCCCGGCCCACAGCCCACGTCGAGCACCCTGCAGCCCGGGGACACCGCGTCCGTGAGGAACCGCTCGACGCGGTCCTCGTACCGGCCCAGCACGGGGAAGAGGGCCTCGTAGGCGGACGCAATCTCCCCGTAGATGGCCCGGACGGCCTCTTCCTGGGGACTACCGCGGGACATGGCGCTTCGCTCGCATGGGGACGGCCGTTCTACCGTGCCCCGAGTCCCAGGGCGCGCTGAACCTTCACGTGTGTCCACTGTCGAAGGACCACTCGGACGCAAAGTGTCTTCACCCGCGCACGCATCGCGCTCCAGGCGTGCGCGCACGCGTCCGCCGACAAGCGAGCACCCCGAGCCACGCATCGCCCGGGGTGCCGCGCTCCTTCAGCGCTCCACCTGCCGGAACACCGCCATCGAGCGCCCCTCCAGCTGGAACCTGCCTTGGGAGGGCACCTTCTCCGCGCCCCGCGCATCGTCCGCCGTGTACAGCTCCAGCTCCCACTTCTGTCCGTCCGTGAGGGCGGGCAGCGTGTAGGCCACCGGCTCGTGGTGGGCGTTGAGCAGCACCAGCAGCGCGTCGCCGATGATGCGCTGGCCGCGCTCGTCGGGCGTGGGGATGGCGTCGCCGCCGAGCAGGAACGCCAGCGAGCGCACGAAGGGCTTCTGCCAGTCCTCCTCGCTCATCTCCGAGCCGTCCGGACGGAACCACGCCAGGTCCTTGTGCTCGGAGTCCCACAGGTGCGCGCCCTTGAAGTAGCGGCGGCGCTGCAACACCGGCTGCCGGTGACGGAAGTGGATGAGCTTCTGCGTGAAGGCGAGCAGCTTCTTGCGCCGCTCGTCCAGCGACCAGTCCACCCACGACAGCTCGTTGTCCTGGCAGTAGGCGTTGTTGTTGCCCTGCTGCGTGCGCCCCATCTCGTCGCCCGCGACAATCATCGGCACGCCGGTGGACATGAACAGCGAGGCCAGGAGGTTTCGCTTCTGGCGCTCGCGCAGCGAGACGACGCCCGGGTCGTCCGTCTCACCCTCCACGCCGCAGTTCCAGGACTGGTTGTCGTCCGCGCCGTCGCGGTTGTGCTCGCCGTTGGCCTCGTTGTGCTTGTGGCTGTACGTCACCAGGTCGTGCAGCGTGAAGCCGTCGTGCGCGGTGACGAAGTTGATGCTCGCCTGCGGCTTGCGCCGCGCCTCCGCGTACAGGTCCGAGTTGCCCGTGAGCCGGTAGCCCACCTCGCCGGCGAGGTTCTCGTCGCCCTTCCAGTAGCGCCTCAGCGCGTCGCGGTACTTGCCGTTCCACTCGCGCCACGGCGCGGGGAAGCCGCCCACCTGGTAGCCGCCGAGCCCCACGTCCCACGGCTCCGCGATGAGCTTCACCCGGCTGAGCACCGGGTCCTGGTGCAGGATCTGGAACAGCGCCGCCCTCGGGTCGAAGCCGCCCTCGCCCGTGCGTCCCAGCACCGTGGCCAGGTCGAAGCGGAAGCCGTCCACGTGCATCTCGTCCACCCAGTAGCGCAGGCTGTCGACGATGAGCCGGGCGCCGTTCGGGTTGGACGCGTTGATGCTGTTGCCGCACCCGGTGAAGTCCAGGTAGTAGCGCGCGTCCGGCATCAGCCAGTAGTAGCTGGCGTTGTCGATGCCCTTGAGCGACAGCGTGGGCCCCAGGTGGTTGCCCTCGCACGTGTGGTTGTAGACCACGTCGAGGATGACCTCGAGCCCCGCGGCGTGCAGCGCGCGCACCATGGCCTTGAACTCGGCCACCGCGCTGCCCGGCGTCTTGCGGCTCGCGTAGTACTGCTCCGGCGCGAAGAAGCCGAGCGTGTTGTAGCCCCAGAAGTTGGACAGCTTCTTGTCGTCCAGGAACGAGTCGTCCGCGAAGGCGTGGATGGGGAGCAGCTCCACCGACGTGACGCCCAGCTTCTTCAAATGCTCGATGATGGGCGGTGAGGCCAGGCCCGCGTACGTGCCGCGCAGGTGCTCGGGCACCTCCGGGTGGCGCATGGTGAGGCCGCGCACGTGGGCCTCGTAGATGACCGTCTTGCGCCAGGGAATCTCCGGCCGGCGGTCATCGCCCCAGTCGAAGGAGTCGCTCACCACCACGCTCTTGGGCACGCCCGCCGCGCTGTCGCGCTCGTCGCGCGCCAGGTCCTGCTGCGCGTGGCCCAGCGGATAGCCGAAGACCGGCTGCTTCCAGTCCACCTCGCCGTACAGGGCCTTGGCGTACGGGTCCACCAGCAGCTTGTGCGGATTGCAGCGGTGGCCCTTGGTGGGCTCGTAGGGGCCGTGCACCCGCAGGCCGTAGAGCGTCCCGGGCTCCAGGCCGGGGACGTAGCCGTGGTGGACGAAGTCCGTCGCCTCCGGCAGCGTGAAACGTTCGATTTCGCGCGTCGGGTTCGCCGAATCGTAGAGGCAGACCTCGATGCGGGTCGCCGCCTGGGAGAAGACGGCGAAGTTGACTCCGGTGCCATCGAACGTGGCGCCGCGCGGCCAGGGCTTGCCCGGCCAGACCTCCCTGCTCATACAGGCTCTCGATTCCTCTCAAGGAAAATGCCCGCTGAATGTGGGATGGCCCTGGCGGACCGGCAAGCGTCAGGCCGCGGCGGCGTGGTCCAGCGAGCGCCATGTCCCCAGGGCCCAGTCCTCCTCCTCCGGGTCCGCGAAGCTCACCACGCACAGCGCCCGGTGGCGCCCGGAGCTGCACAGGGCCGTCAGCCGGCACTCGCCCGGCTCCATGTGCAGCGACGCGCGGCCGCTCACCCGCTCGCCCTGGTACTCCAGCTCCAGCGCGCGGCGCTCGGCCGTGGTGGTGGCGAAGTGCTCCTCCGCGTCGTCCTCGAGTGGCACGAATCGGACACTTCGCCGATGGTCCCGGGCCACCCACGTCCCGTCCTCCAGGTGCGCCTCCGCGAGCGAGCCGGGGATGCGGATCTCCCAGCCCGCCGGCAGCGCCACCTGCACCGCCCCGCGCCGGTAGCCGATGGACGGGCCGCGCGCCCCGTGGTGGTCCGCGTGGTGATGGACCGTCTCCGCCAGCGTGCCGCCCACGCCCAGGTAGCCGAGCACCTCGCGCCACTCGCGCCAGGGGTAGGCCAGCTCCGGGTCCTCGCGCCACGCCAGCTCCAGCGAGCGGGCCACGTCGCGCAACAGCCGCCGCTCCTCCTCGAGCAGCGGCGGGCGCCACACCACCTCCGTCCACAGCCGACACAAGGCGCGCCCCAGCCGCGCGTGCGCGCCGACGCCCTGTCGCCACCAGGGGAACACGTCCATGCCCACGCGCGGGTCCTCGTACACACGCCGCATCCAGCGCTCGTCGCGAGGCCCCAGCGGCGTGAGCAGCGCGCCGGGGTGCTCGAACATGTGGCCGAAGCGCAGGGACATGGAGAAGCCGGACTCACCCAGGCTGCGCATGCGCAGCACCTGGGCCACCGTCTCCTGCAGCCACGCCAGCATGTAGACCTCCACCGGCCCCGCGTCGCCCGTGTGGAAGTAGCCCGTGGGGTCTCCGACGTCCAACGTGTCGTCGGCCTGCACCCACTGGATGTCGAGCGCCTGGCCCAGGGCCTTGAGCGTGTCGCACAGGAACACGTGGTAGCCGGGGCCCACCGCGGAGGTCTCCGCGGAGATGACCACGCGCGAGCCGCTGGCCGCGAGGAACGAGACCTCGCCCGCGGCCGGATGCAGCCGCAGCCGCAGCTGCGGCGCGCCTCGGGGACCGGTGCCGAAGCGACTGCTCTCCAGCCACTCCGACACATTCATCTGGAACCAACGCTCGACCTGACCCAGCCACGTGCGCGCGTTCTCGGATGTCGGCGAGTGCGGTGCGTCCCCCCCACGCCAGCCGGCCAGCAGCAACTTCAAACTCATCACGCCTCTCTTGGGTTCGGGGCCCCCCGCGCATCGGGGACCGGGCATGTCTCCGCGCCTTGTCAGGAAAGCGCGTTTCACGCTGAAGGTGCCACCGACCCGGTGTGCCGGCCGGCCCGTGCTCCACGTCGCGCGAAGGCCCGAGTGCGCGACGGAGCGCTGGCTCGCTCGGCTGCCGTGTGGACGGGCCAAGGCGAGGTGCCGGGTCTTCCGCGCCCCGGTGAGTGCGGGCGCGGAAGGTGAATGGTGATTCAGTTTTTCAAGAAGGGTGAAGCGTCAGTTCTGGGTGGTGGCGGCCGGGGCGTCCTTGCGGGCGTTGGCGGCGACCTTCTCGGCGATGCGGCTCCAGGCGGCGTGGGTGCGCACGGCCTCGAGCGAGGGCTCGGTGGTGAGGGACTGGGTGGCGGAGAAGCCCTCGTCGGCGGCGCGCTCCAGCCAGACGATGCACTCGTCGAGGCTGCCGGCGCGCGCGGCGATGACGCCCGCGTAATAGAGCCCGTCGGGGTGGCGGAAGCCGTCGTTCCACGCGCGGCGGTAGAGGAAGAGCGCGTCCTCGTAGCGGCCGTCCTCGAGCAGCTTGTCGGCCTCGGTGCCCAGGCGGCGCGCCTCGCTGGCGTCGGGCGGGACGGGACGCGGCACCGGCGGTGTCGGGTTCTGCGGGTCGTTGGTGTGCGTGGTGGCGCAGGCGGTGAGCTGGAGGAGGGCGAGGACCGCGAGGAGACGGCGCATGGCGTGAATACTCCGGGTTGCGAGGTTATCCGGAGAGGACGCTGCCAAGGCCGGGGCCACCATTCAAGCAGGCGCACGCTGCCCGCAGGCACTGGGGACATCACCTTGCGGGAAAGGAGGCCGTCATGAGCAAGAAGGACGTGTTGAAGATTCCGACCGAGAACCTCCCCACCATCCCCAAGCATGACGCTGGCGCCGAGGACGAGCCCAGGCGTCGTGCCCCCAAGACGCTGGACCCGAACACGGGGCCGGGTGGGACGCCGGGCGTGGATGACACCCCGCGCATCATCGAGCCGCAGACGACGCCCGGGCGCTATCCCGGCGTCAGCGTGAGCTGAGCGTCGACAGCGTGACGCGCGGCGAGCAGGCCCATGCCCGAGGCGGGGCGTGGGCCTGCTGTCGTTGCGCGGTCGTGACGGGGTGGGCGCGTCCCCGGGTCGGCCGGAAACACAGAGGCCCGCGCCGGTCGGGGCGCGGGCCTCCGGAGCTCCACTCGCCTTGGCGCCACGGTCAGCGCCTGGGCAGGGGGCTTTGCCTAGCGGCCGGACTCGGGCTCACGGGGCAGGGCGTCCGGAGCGTACGGGTCCTCGCGGTTGCTGGAGTCGGGCGCCGTCAGGTCGCCGTCGCCCGTGGTGCCGGGGTCCACGGCGGTGTCATCGGCGGGGTCCAGCGTGCCGGAGCCGCCGGTGCCCGGGTCCGTCGACGGGTCCATGCCCGTGGGCGGGCTCACCGGCGTGTCACCGGTGGAGGGCGGCGGGCTCATGGACGGGTCGTCCACGCCGGTGCCACCGGTGCCCGGGTCCAACGTGGGGTCCGTGGCGGGCGGCGGGCTCATCGTCGGGTCATCCATGCCCGTGCCGCCCGTGCCCGGGTCCTGGGTGGTGCCGGTCGGAGGCGTCGTCGTCGTGTCCGTGCCCGTCGTGGTGCCCGTGTCCGTCGTCGTGGGCGCCGTGGTGTCGTCGCGCTTGGCGCTCGAGTCGGACTTGCACGCGGTGCTGAACATGAGCGCGCCGGCGGCGAGCGAACCCAACACGACCTTCGTCTTCATGAACTTCTTCATGGTGGTTCCCCTCATTGGAAAGTTCTGGAGTGCTGCGGTGGTTGTGGCTGGCTGCTGCTGGCCGGGAACGTGAGCAGCCGGAACGCGGTGTGCAGGGAACGCTCCTCCGGCTGCCTGCTCTCCTGACGACGGCGGGGGCCCGACGTGGGGGCGACTTGTCGGGGCGGGACTGTCATTTGTCACCCGCACGGGGAGGCGGCCGCCGTTTCGATACCGTCCCGAGGTGCGGGGTGGAGTGTTTGTGATTGACGCCTGTCCCAGGCGTCGCGCGTCTCGTGGTGGTGTCGAGACAGGGCGTTTCCGGAGGTCCTTCGAGCGCCGCTTCGCGCGGCTCAGCCGTCGCTGTTGGGGCCGGTGAGCCGGGGGGCGTCGTCTCCCCGATTCCCCTGGGCGCGGCGGTGCAGGGACTCGCGCCACCTGGGGGTGAGCAGGAGACAGTCGGCCAGGGCCGCGGCGTCCTCGGGCCGCTGCTCGTGCATGGCCTGGTTGGCGAAGGTGACGGTGAAGCGGGGGTGGGGACGCTCCACGAGCTCCAACACGTCTCCCGCGCGGACCTCGCCCTCCTGGAGGACGCGGAAGTACCAGCCGGTGCGGCCGGTGCGTTGGATCAGCAGCGCCAGCTCCTTGTGGCGCCAGCGCCGCGCGGGCTTCCAGCAGGGCTGTCTTGGCTGGGACACCTGCACCACGGCGGTGCCGACCTTCAGCACGTCGCCGATGCAGACGCTCTCCTCCGCGCCGCCGGAGACGACCCAGTTCTCGCCGAAGGCGCCCGGGCCCAGGTCCTCGCGGCCGAGCTGCTCGCGCCAGAAGGCATGGTGTGACGCGGCGTAGGCGAGCACGGCCTTCTCGGGGCCTCCGTGCACGCGCAGGTCCGCCTGGCCGTCACCGGTGAGCCCCGTGCGGGTGAGCCACACGGGCCCCGTCACGGGCTGCTTGTGGATGCCGCTGGTCCACGGCCGCTCCATCGGGTCGGCGGCGCCGGGCGTGCCGAGCTCGCGGGGCATGCCGATGTGGAGCGAGAGGATGCGGGGCGTCTGGGTCTGCATCGGCTTCGCGACAAAGCAGGCGCGAGGGGGGCTGTCCAGCGTCGAGCCTGTGCCTGGGCCACGCGACGGGAGCGGAAGACGTCTCCAGCGAGTCGCCCTCCGCTCCCTCAGGTCGCGCTCAGGCGCGAGCGGACGTCAGTACGTGCCGCCGTCCAGCACCGAGCCACCCGCGGGCGGCGTGAAGGTGCCGGAGGCGTTGTCGTCCGCGGGGCCCGGCACGGTGGTGGGGCCCGAGCCGCCCATGCCCGCGTCGCCGTCGAATGTGGGCAGGCTGCCGGGCGCCGTGGTCGTGCTGCCCGGAGCCGTCGTGGTGTCACCCGGCATCGTCGTGGTGCTGCCCGGGTTCGTGTCCGGCGTGCTCGGCACCGTGCCCGGCGTCGACTGCGTCGGGTCCTGCGTCATCGGGTCCGTCGTGGTGGGGCTGGGCGTCGTCGTCGTCGTGCCCGAGCCGCCCGTCGCGGGCTCACTCGTCGTGGTGCTGGGGTCCGCCTGGGCCACCATCACCGGCGCTTCCGTCGCGCTGCAAGCCGTGCCCAGCGCCAGGGTCCCCGCCATGGCACCCGCCCACATCCACCGCCTCATGTGCTTCACCATTGCCGCCTCCGTTCGTGGGTATGTGTTGCTTCAGCTCAAGGCGTCGCGTGCTCGGGCCCCGTGCCCCCCGCCGCCGCCCTCTCCTTCACCTCCGAGTCCAACCGCGCTCGCCGCTTGCGGTGCCCCCGCGCCGTCAGGACCAACAGCAGCGCGGGGAACGCCACCAGCATGACCAGTAGATTGGTGGCGAATCCCAGACTGGCCAGTGCCCCCACCGAGTTCAGGCCTGGATGCCTGGCCAGGAAGAGCGCGCCGAACCCCATGGCGCTCGTCAGCAGGCCGCCCGCAATCGCACGCCCCGTCTCCGAGTACACCGCCACGAAGTCGCTGCCCGGCGACGCCAGCCGTGTCAGCAGATGCACGCCCGCGTCCACCGTGGTCCCGATGAGCACGGGGATGATGAGGATGTTCAGATAGTTGAACTCCAACCCCACCACCGGCATCAGGCCAATCAAGGCCAGCAAGGACACCACCGTGGGCAGCAGGCACAGCACCGCCATGCGCAGCCCTCCCAGGGTCATCCACATGGCGAGCAGCACCGCCAGCGTCGCGCCTCCGAGGATGAGCGGCGCCTCGTGCGTCACCATGTCCAGGATGTCCGCCATCACCATGGACTCGCCCGCCGCGGACACGCGTCCGCCTCCCGGGGGCGTGACGCCGCGAATCTCGCGCGCCAGCGCTCGCACGGCCTGGCCGTCCGACTGGTTCACCGCCGGGTACACCAGCACGAAGCCACCCGTCGTCCCCTCGCGTCCGGTGAACTGCTGCCGCACGCTCGCCGGCAGGTCCGCGAGCGTGAAGGGCGGCGCCTGGGTCTGCCGACGCAGCTGCGCCACCTGCGCGCGCTGCTCCGCGGACAGCCGCTCCTCCGGGACGTTCTCGAGCAGCGCGTGGATGTCGCGCAGCACCACCTGTTTGCTCGGCTGGTCCCGGGGCACCAGCGAGGACAGCGAGGCCACGAAGTCGATGGTGGAGTCCTTGCCCCGCTCCCGCTGACGCCGGGCGAGCGCGGACGCCATCGCGTGCTCCTCCTGCTCGTCCCGCGTGAGCACCACCACGGGCGTCTGTGAGTAGCCGATGATGTCGTTGACCTGTCGGTCCAGGACGAACGACGGCAGGTCCTGGTCCTCGAGCGTCCCGAAGTCGTAGTCGAAGCGCACCCGAGGCACCTGGGAGAAGAGCCCCACCAGCACCACCGCGGAGATGGCGGTGATGGCCACGCGGTGGCGCACCAGCACCCGGCCCATCGAGGACTCGCGCGGCGCGACGCGCGCGTGTCGCGGCCGCCAGCCGAGGCGCGCCGTCAGCCCCAGCAGCGCCGGCAGCACCAGCACGTACGCCGCCACGAGCACCAGCATGCCGATGCCGGCGATGACGCCGAACTCGCGGAACGCTCGGAAGCGGGACGTGCCCAGCACGAAGAAGGTGAGCGCCGCCACCAGCGCGGACACCAGCGCCGCGCCGCCCGTGTGCGTGAAGGACTCGCGCGTGGCCCGCTCGGAGTCCTCTCCCTGCGTGCGCAGCTGGAGATAGCGGCCCAGCAGGTGGATGCCGTGCTCGACGCCCAGGCCCCCCAGGATGGCGCCGAGGAAGCCCGTCAGCAGATTCACCTGTCCATACAGGAGCGCGACCAGCCCGTACGTCCACGCGAGCCCCGCGCCCACCGGCGTCAGCACCAGCCCCACCGCCACGGGGCTCCGGAAGTGGAAGAGCAGGTAGAGCAGCATCAGCGCCGTGGCCACGGCGGACGACACGGCGATGTCGCGGACAATCTGCTGCTGCTGGTCCAGCTTCTTCTGGAAGGTGCCGGTGATGTCCACCCGGAAGCCGGGGCCGTACTTCGACAGGTCCTGCGCGTCGATGAGCCCGCGCACCTCGTCCACGATTCGCCGCGAGTAGGCCAGGTCCGCGGACGTGGTCTCCGGCTTGGCCAGCACGACGACGCGCCCGGCCTTGGCGTCCAGGTAGTAGTCGTCCTGGGCGCCCGACAGCTTCTGTCCGGCCGCGCCGCCGTACTTCGCCTCCAGGTCGGAGAAGTCGAGCGACGGCTCCGGCTCGTCCACCAGCGGCACGTAGAGCGGATTGGCCCGCTGCCGCTCCCACGCCAGCCGCGCCTCGAGCCGACGGTGGACCTCCTTCAGGTCCTCTTCCGACAGGAAGTAGAGCGCCCTGTCGCGGAAGAACGCGCCCGTGCGCTCCTTCTCCACGAAGCGGATGCCCGGCAGCTTCTCCAACTGGGGCGCCAGGTCATCGGCGAAGCGGCGCAGCGACGCGGTGTCGCCTCCCTCGCCCACCACCGCCACCCAGCCGAGCGCGCCGAAGCGCGACTCCAGCTCCCCCAAATCTTGGACGCTCTCGAAGGAGCGGGGAAGCAGGTCCACCAGGTTGGCGTTGAGGCGGAGCTTGAGCGACAGCACTCCTCCCACCGCCGCGAGCAGCACCGCCAGGCCCAGCGCGAGCACCGGCCGCCGGTGGCTGCGCGCGGCCAGGGCGCCGAGCCCCCGCTCCACGCGCTGCATCCAACGGCGCTCTCCCTGCGTCGATGTGGTCGGCTCCGAGTCCATCCGTCGCGCGGGCGTCCCAGCCTCCCACCCCCGGAGAAGTCCGACGGCGTGGAAGGTGGCACGGCTTCCCCTCCCTCGGGTGTCCGCGAGAGCGGCCCCATGTGGGCGGGAACCTGGGGACGCGGCGCGGGGTGTGCAGTCCGCGCCGCTCGGCCGTCTGCCCTCCAGGAGGCCTTCGGGCCCGGTGCGCGCGGTCCAGATGCGCGACGCAGGGCCGTGGGCGTCACGAGCCCGCAGGCGGCCGTGCGGACAGTCGAGCGGGGGACGTGGGGGCCTGTTACAGAGGGAAAGTCATTCGGGGCCTTACATTCCGGCTTACGGCATAAACGCGTTGACTCCCCGGTTGGCGCATGCCCAAGGTGGGCCGCGGGTCGGCCCGAAAACAACACAGCAGGTGTCGCAACATGGGTGAGAAGCGTTGGTCGGAGCGGTTCGAGGGGGCGATGGGCCAACTCGCCGCGCGAAGCCATCGGCGTCCGATGCATGCGGTGGTGGTGGCGGTGGTGCTGACGCTCCTGGGTGCGTACTTCGCCAGGAACCTGACCCTCAGCGCGGACTTCGTGGGCCTGCTGCCCAAGTCGTTCCCGAGCGTCCAGGACATCGAGAAGATGCGCAAGCGCTTCGGTGGCCAGGGCAACGTGGTGGTGGTGGGGATGGGGGCGGAGCCCGAGGCGCTCAAGCGCTTCGTGGATGACCTGTCGCCGAAGCTCGCGCAGCTGTCGGAGATCCGCTACGTCAACTCGCAGCGGCCCAGCGAGTTCTTCAACGAGCACGCGCTGTATTACGTCGACCTGGAGGACCTGAAGACGATTCAGGGCCGCATCGACGCGCGCATCGCGTGGGAGAAGGAGCAGGCCAACCCGCTCTTCGTCCGGCTGGACGAGGAGCCCGCGCCGTCGGTGGACTTCTCCGACATCGAGCAGAAGTACACGGGCCGCGCCAACCAGCGCCTGTCGGGCCAGGGGGACCTGTACTACCTGGACACGACGGAGCGGATGGTGGTGCTGATGGCGAAGCCCAAGGGCAGCGCCGCGGACCTGAACTACTCGAAGAAGGTCGTCACGCAGGTGGAGGAGTTCCTGGCGACGCAGGACCTGTCGAAGTACGGGCCGGGCTTCAAGACGGCGGTGACGGGGACCTTCAAGAAGAAGATCGACCAGCAGCGCGTCATCGTGAGTGATCTGGCGCGGGCGTCCACGCTGGCCATGGTGTTGCTGGTGGTCTACCTGGTGTTCCACTTCCGCAGCGCGCTGTCGGTGGTGCTCACCATGGTGCCGGTGATGGCGGGCCTGGGGTGGACGTACGGCTTCGTGGGCCTGGCGTACGGGCAGGTGAATCTGCTGACGGGCTTTCTGGCGGCGGTGCTCGGCGGCCTGGGCGTGGAGCACGGCATCCATCTGCTGGGGAGATACGGGACGTTGCGCTCGGAGGGGATGACCTCCGAGGCGGCGGTGCAGGAGTCCTTCCGGCACACGGGCTTCTCCGCGCTCATCGCGGCGCTGGTGGCGGCGCTGACGTTCCTGAGCCTGGCGATGTCGGAGTTCAGGGCGTTTCGCGAGTTCGGCATCATCGCGGCGGTGGGCATGCTGGTGAGCATCTTCGCGTACGTGCTCATCCTGCCGGCGCTGTTGGGGATGGCGTCGCGCTTCGGGTGGGCGCCGCGCACGCAGGAGGAGGGGGCGGGGCCCATGGCGCTCCTGGGGCGCTGGCTGCCGCGCTCCTACCGTGGGGTGGCGGTGGTGATTGGGGTGGGCGTGGTGGTGCTCATCTCGCAGGCGTACCGCATCTCGTTCAACTACGACTCGCGCACGTTGGAGGACTACAAGCAGGCGTCGGCGGTGCTGGACCAGAAGGTGAACAACATCCTGGGCTACTCGCAGACGCCGGTGGTGGTGCTGACGGACTCGCAGGACATGGAGCGCGAGGTGGTGCGGCAGCTCGAGGCGCGCAAGGCGGCCCGGGGCAAGGAGTCCACCATCGACTTCGTGGGGGCGCTGGAGGACCTGGTGCCCCGGCAGCAGCCGGAGAAGCAGGCGGTGCTGGAGGCCATCCGGGCGCGGCTGGAGAAGCTGGACCCGGAGCGGCTGCCGGAGGACACGCGGGTGGCGCTGGCGCGGGCGTTGAACATGTCGAAGGCGAAGCCCTTCACGCAGGCGGAGCTGCCGGCGAGCGTGCGTCACCAGTTCGAGAGCCTGGATGGGAGCACGGGCGGCGTGGTGCTGGTGTACGCGGGCGGCGGGGTGAGCCTGTCGGACGGTGAGGGGACGCGGCGCTTCTCCAAGGAGGTGCGCGGGCTGCAGATGCCGGACGGCAGTCAGGTGTCGGCGGCGGGTGAGGCGCTCATCCTGGCGGACATCCTGGACATGGTGTCGCGCGAGGGTCCGCGCATCCTGGCGGCGGCGGTGTTGAGCGTGCTGGCGGCGATGTGGCTGACGTTGGGGAAGCTGCGCACGGCGCTCATCTGCATGGTGCCCACGCTCTTGTCGGTGGCGGGGCTGGTGGGGCTGATGGCGCTCTTGGATTTGCAGTTCAACTACCTGAACATCATGGTGCTGCCGGTGCTGGTGGGGACCACGGTGGACGCGGGTGTGCACCTGGTGCAGCGGTTGGGTGAGCCGGGGGCGGACTTCATCTCCGTGTACGCGGAGACGGGGCGGGCGATTACCGGCGGCCTGCTGACGAGCGCGATTGGCTTCGTGGCGCTGGTGTTGGCGAAGCACCCGGGGTTGAACTCGATTGGCGACCTGGCGAATCTGGGGTTCGGGTTGAACCTGGTGATTGTGCTGTTGGGGTTCCCGTCGCTGTTGCTGCTGGTGGAGCGCTGGCGGCGCAAGCACGGCGCGACGGCGGAGGAGCCGGCGCCGGGGGCGTAGCTCAGGAGGGCAGCGTGATGATGCGAGGCGAGGCGCTCGGGTGGTTCGCGGCGGTGTCGATGGCGGTGGCCCTGGTGGGGTGTTCCCACGGGGGCCAGCGTGAGGAGAAGAAGGGCGACACGCGCTGTGAGGAGTCGCGGAATCTCTCGTGCATCACGGGCACGGAGTGTTCCATGGACCGCGACCGGGGCTGTGAGGTGTGCCGCTGCTCGCCCGCGGATGCGCTGACGCCCACGGACAAGCGCCGGCCCACGGCGATGGAGCCGGAGCGGCGCTGGTAGTCAGAGCTCCGCGAGGATGCGTCCCCTCGCGTCGATGGCGTAGACCGCCCCCGCATCCATGATGGGGGTTTCGAGCTCGATGCCGCAGCGAGAGAGCTTCGGGAGGAAGCTGACGAAGTAGAGGTCGTCATTCTCCTTCAGCACGGTGGTGTCATAGGTGTCACGACGCGCCAGACAGCGCGCGAGCGCTTCATCACGTGCCTCCGGGCGGCGGTTGGGCGGTAGGAACGCGTTCATGGCGACCTCGAGTGCCGCCATGGCGGGTCCATCGAGATGCGTTCCTTGCTCGAACGAGTCGGGGAACGTCACCTTGGTCGACTCGGCGGCTGGTGCTCGCTCGGCCTGCTTCGGTTTGTAGTGGCCCGGCAGGGAGCACCCACTCAGGAACACCGGGCCACCGATGATGGTGGCCATCACGAACCACGACGTGGTGCTCATCGCTTCCCTCCCTCCGGGCTTACGAGCGTAGCACCTTGGGTTCGAAGCGCAGTGGCAGGCGCTTGGGGCCGTGGATGTGCAGCGCCTGTCTCGGCTCCCACGGCGCGTCGCTCGCGAGCCTGAAGTCGCCCAGCATCTCGAGCAGGTCCGTGAGCGCCACCCTCGCCTCCATCCGCGAGAGCGCCGCGCCCAGGCAGAAGTGGATGCCGTGTCCGAAGGCGAGGTGCGGATTCGGCTCCCTGCCGATGTCGAACCGCTCCGGCTCCTCGAAGTGCCGCGGGTCCCGGTTCGCCGAGCCAATCATCGGCAACACGAACTTCCCCGCCGGAATCACCCGACCGTTCAACTCCACCGCCCGCTTCGTCGACCGATACATCGACTGCGCCGGCGACCGGAAGCGCAGCACCTCCTCGATGGCCGAGCCCAACAGCTCCGGCTGTCTCCTCAGCCGCGCCAACTGGTCCGGGTACTCGAGGAAACACAAGAGCGCGTTGTCGATGAGGTCCGTCGTCGTCTCCGTCCCCGCCGCCAGCAGCAACTGGAAGAAGCCCAGTATCTCCTTCTCGTCCAACCGTTCCCCATCCACCTCCGCCTCCACCAGTCGCGTCAGCAGGTCATCCCTCGGCTCCCTCCGACGCTCCTCCAGGATGGTCGAGAGATACCCCCGCATCTCGTCGCGCATCGCCGCGTTCTCCGCCCGCGCCCGCTCCGCCTCCTCGCCCTCGGAGATGGTGTGGCTGAGCTTCTGGATGATGTCCCCCCACCCGAGGAGCCGCGCCCGGTCCTCCACCGGAATCCCAATCATCTCCGCGATGACCATCGTCGGAAGTTGACTCGAATACTCCGCCACCACGTCCATCTCCCCACGCCCCACCAGCGGCCCGAGCAACCCACGCGACAGCTCCCGCACATGCGGCTCCAGGTTCGCGATGGAGCGCGGCGTGAACGCACGCATGATGATTCCGCGCAGCTTCGTGTGCCGGGGCGGGTCCGAGAACAACAGCCAGTCCGGTGTCCGCCCCGTCACCGTCGTCACGACGGAGCTGAACACCTCATGGTCCTGCAGCGCCCGCTTCACGCTGTCGTAGTCGAACAGAATCCACAGGTCCGCTCGCGGCTCGTGCAACAGCGGCGAGCGCTCACGCAGCTCGGCGTACAGCGCGAAGGGATTCCGACGCACGTCATCGGTGAACAGTCCCAACATGACGAGAGGTCTCCAGTGGACGGAGCACGCGCCCGGAGCACAGGGGCCGCGCCACCCGCCGCGCACATCTCCAACGTAGGAGCCCGCAACCGCGGAACGCAGTCCCCGCCACCACGAGTGTCCGTTCGTGGAAGGCCCTACCGTTGCCAGGAGTCGAGGTCTCGAAACCACGCCGCGCCCACCGTCGAACGGCGAGCACCACGAGCCGCCGCTACGCCGCGCGCCCGGACCGACGGGCCACCCACGCGGTGACGAAGTCCGCGAGGCCGCCGAGCTGCCGGTCATTCAACGTGCACTGCCACCGGGCCTTCCTCAGCGCGCGGTACGCATCCGGCGCCTCCCAGCCCTTCGCCACCATCACCGCCAATCCCATCAGCGGCCCACGCCCGACACCGTGCTCGCAGTGCGCATACAGGTGCCCGCCCCTCTCCAGCCGGGGCAGCGCCCACTCCACGCCCTGCACCAGCTGCTCCACCGTCGGCGGATACCGGTCCGTCACCGGCAGGTTGAGCAGCTCGATGCCCAGCGCCGCCAGCGCCTTCGCGTCGTCCACCCGCTCCGCGCGCAAATCAATCACCGCCGTGATTCCGCGCGCCTTGAGCTCCGCGTACCGAGACGGCGACACCGAGCCGCCCACGTGCAGCCACTCGTTCACCTGCGACACGTTGAGGCCCTGGCCCGGCAGCTTCGTGGTCCACTCCACGCAGCGCGCCACCGAGCGCAGCACCTGCTTGCGCACCCAGCCTCGAACCCCCGGCACGTGGTGCACGTCCCGCAACAACGACACGCTCACAAATCACCCTCGAGCGTCACTTCCATCAGCCCCGCCACCGGCGTCTTCCCCGAGCGCTCCAGCACCGCCCGGTGCAGGTACGTCACCGGCGAGCCCACCACCGGCTTGATGAGCCCACCCAGCATGCCCAGCTCCTCCACGGGCGCGCTGCGCTGCAGGAGCGACGTGGACTTCAGCACCATGGCCTTCGCGCCATCGCCGCCGAACACGTCCACCGTCCACACGCTGCGCTCCTTCGCGCCCTCGCGGCTGAGCGTGAACGACTCCATCGCGTTCGGCGCGCCACCCTCCGTCCACGAGTACACCGGGCCGAACTCACCGTCCTGTCCCTCGCGCGCGAGCAACACCATCCGCTCGCCACCGTCGCGCAGCGCCCGGAAGCGCACCCACCGCCGCGCCAGCTTCCCCGGGGGAATGGTGGACCGCGTGTGGTCCGCGTACCCGCCGCCCGACAGCGTCACCGCCGCGCCCTTGGGCTGCTGCACCGTCGCCTTCAGCGGGCTGAACGCCAGCGTCACCTCGTGACGGTAGCGCGCGCTGCCCACCTCCACCTCGGAGCCCTCCGGCGAGCGCGGCTCCACCTGCGCCGCGTACTCCAGCACCACCCGCCCGCCCTCCAGTCCCGCCTCCACCTTCGTCACCCCGTCCGCGGAGCGCGCCGAGCACGCTCCCACCCGGAAGGTGCTGGTGGCCGCGTCATAGCTCCACTCCTTCGCGCCCACCTTCTTCTGCGGCGTCCACGCGCGCTGCCCCGGCTTGAGCACCGTCGCCCGGCAGATGCCCGTGCGCGAGCCCGGGCCGATGTTCGTCACCTGCAACTGCACCAGCACGAAGGTGCCGTCCTCCAGGTCCCCGATGAAGGTGAAGCTCTCCCCGTAGTTGTCGCTCGGGGAGAGCGTGGGCTCCAGCGCCGCGCCCGCCGCCGCCACGGTGGGCAGCAGCAGCGTCAGCAGGAGTCCCAGGACCTGGGACCGTCCCTCACGCCGCATGGGGGCGCTGCTCCATGAGCGCGTCCGACGAGTTCGTGTCGTTGAAGACGTAGTCGCGCTGCAGCGGCAGGTTCCACGCGAAGTACACCACGCCGCGCACCAGCCACCAGCCCAGCGTGTACGCCAGCTGCGGATGCAACGTGAGCAGCGCCACGCCGCCCGCGTTGAGCAGCGCGCTCGTCCCGCTCACCACCGCGTAGCGCATCATCTGCCGGCCCACCGCGGCCGTGCTGCGGAAGGTGAGCACCCGGTTGATGGAGTAGTTCACCACCGCGCCCAGCAGCGCGCCCAGCACCGTTGCCCACGCGGGCAGCAGGCCCATCCACTCCACCAGCGCCAGCACCACCGCGAAGTCCGCCACCGTCGCGATGGCGCCCGCCGCCGCGTTCAGGCTCACAATCGCCTTCTCCGAGCGCGCCTCCTGGCGCTTCGGCGCCAGCGCCTTCACGAGGTTCCTGAACCGGGAGATGGCCGTCAGGTTGCTCATGATGGCGACGAAGACCAGGCCCACCACCGCCATCCAGTGCATGGGGTGCTTCTCCTCGGGCCAGAACACCGCCTCGAGGATGGGCGACAGCGCCGTGCCCGCGCCCAGGAACAGCACGCGCTCCAGCCGCTGCATCGCGCCGTCGCGCACGTTGACGCCCAGGCCCTCGCCCTTGGCGCGCACGTACGGCACCAGCGACGAGCCGAGCAGCGCGCCCAGCGCGGGCAGCAGCACCCACGTGTCCCGGTAGTACCAGGCCAGGCCCATCAACATCGCCGAGTCCACGTACCGGTCCAGCACCGAGTCCAGCGCCGCGCCCGCGGGGTTGGCCTCCTTGCGCGTGCGGGCGATTCTCCCGTCCATCACGTCCAGGATGCCCGCCGCCAGGAACAGCCAGCCACCGAGCGCGAAGCGCCCCGCCGCCACCGCCACGCCCGAGGAGATGCCCAGCAGGCCCGACAGCATCGACAGCGCGTTGGCCGGCAGCCCCGAGCGCAGGATGACGGCCCACAGCGGCTGGATGACCCAGAAGAAGTAGTGGCGCAGGAAGTAGCCCACGAAGCCCGCATTGCCCCGCTTGAGCGTCTCCTCGTCGCGCGGCACGCCCTTGAAGGCGACGCGGATACAGAAGATGAGCAGGCCGCCCAGGAAGTACACACAGGCGAGGATGGCGGGGCCCAGCGCGGTCCAGATGCGGGCCGACGGAGACAGGTTTCCGGTCAACCAGGCAACCAGGTTCTCAAGCACGGGTGTCCCCTCCAGGTGTCAGCGGCATCGAAACAGTCATGGGCGCGCTCTTGCGAGAGAACGCGAGCTCCACCGCCAGGAAGGCCGCGAGCGCGAAGGCGAGGCCCGCGAGCACGTCCAGGACATAGTGGTGCGTCAGATAGATGGCGGAGAATGCGACGAGCAGGGCGAACGCCCCGGTGCCCACCCGCCACTTCCACCCATCCCTCCACACGAACAGCATCACCATGAAGGGGTAGGCTGCGTGCAGCGAGGGCATGGCTCCGAACACGTTGGGATTGCGCGCGTAGAAGCCGGCGAAGTAGTTGATGCCCAACAGGGCATCGAAGCGCGCCGTGCCCGCGGGGCTGGGCAGGGCGGCCAGGTTGGCGGGACCCGGGCCGTAATCCAGGATGTACCAGGGCGGCGCGGCCGGATAGAGCAGGTAGGTGACCACGCCCAGGGCGTTCACCACCAGGAAGGCCCAGCACAGCTTCTCGAAGCGCGCGTCCTTCTTCACGAAGAAGAAGATGGCCATCAGGAAGACTTCGTAAAGGTAGGCCGCGTAGGCGAAGCCGCACAGCAGGTCCAGCACGACGTTCGAGCGCGTGCTCCACCACTGGGGCCAGTTGACACCGCCGGGGGCGGGGAACCACTGCGTCTCCCACACCCACAAGTCACCTGTATGGATGGGGCCGCGCAGGAACAGCCAGAGCCCCTGGCTGTCCAGCAGCATGCCGGTCAGCCACAGCGGGAACCCACCGAAGAGGAAGCGGCGCGTGCGGGGGCCCGCCCAGGCCACCCCCAACAGCGCCGCGTCCGCCGCGACGTGGTCCCACCGGAGCCGACCGGTGGCCGTCACCAGCATCAAATGGCCCATCGCCAACAGGGTGACGAGCCAGATGAACGCCGGAGTCTTAGCGAGCGAGCGGGAGGTCATCCCCGTAGTAGTCGAGTCCGAGGTGGGTGATGGGCTCCTCACCGGCCACGACGCGCAGCGTGTTCTTCAGCTTGGTGAGCTGGATGAACAGGTCGTGCTCGACGGGCAGGCCCGGCTGCGCCATGGGGCTCTTGAAGTAGAAGGACATCCACTCCTGGATGCCCCGCCACTCCAGCCGCTTGGCCAGGTCCAGGAACAGCGCGATGTCCAGCACGAGCGGCGCCGCCAGGATGGAGTCGCGGCAGAGGAAGTTGACCTTGATCTGCATCGGATAGCCGAGCCACCCGATGATGTCGATGTTGTCCCAACCCTCCTTCGCGTCGCCGCGGGGCGGGTAGTAGTGGATGGACACCTTGTGCGAGTACTTGCTGTACAGCTCGGGGTAGAGCTCCGGCTGCAGGATGGTGTCCAGCACGCTCGACTTCGTCACTTCCTTGGCCTTGAAGGCCGCGGGGTCGTCGAGCACCTCGCCGTCGCGGTTGCCGAGGATGTTGGTGGAGAACCAGCCCTCGAGGCCGAGCATGCGGGCCTTGAGCGCGGGGGCGATGACCGTCTTCATCATCGTCTGGCCGCTCTTGAGGTCGCGGCCCGCGATGGGGACGCCCGCCTGCTTCGCCAGCTCCTGCAGCGCCGGCGTGTCCACGCTGGCGTTGGGCGTGGCGTTGGCGAAGGGCACGCCCTCCTTGATGGCCGCGTAGGTGTAGAGCGCGGTGGGGTTGATGTCCGGGCTGTTCTCGTCGAGCGCCTTCTCGAAGGCGGCCAGCGTCTTGAACGCCTCGGGCAGCGGACGGAAGGTCTCCACGCTGCTGCACACCACCATCACCGCGCGGGTGGCGCCGAGCTCCTTGATGAAGTCACGGATGTCCTGGCGCAGCGCCTCGACGCTCTCGCGATGCGTCTTGGTGGACTTGGTGTGGTTGGCCTCGATGCGGCGGACGAACTCGGGGTCGTGCACGCCCTTCTTCGGCTTGATGCCCTGCAGGAACGGCTTGACCTGCTCCAGGTGCTTGTCGTGCAGCACGCCGGAGCGCACCGCCACCTGGTACGCGTCCTCGCTGATGATGTCCCACGCGCCGAAGACCACGTCACCCAGGCCCGCCAGCGGCACCAGCTCGCCCAGCTTCACGGTCCGTCCGTCCGTGCGCTTGCCCAGTCGCGCCGTGCCCATCTGCGTCAACGAGCCGATGGGCGCGCCCTTGCCCTGCCGCGCCAGCTCCACGCCCGCCATCAGCGTCGTGGACACCGCGCCCAGCCCGGGCACCAGCACCGCCAGCCTGCCCTCGGGCTTCGTGACCGACTTCTTGTTCTCCATCGTGGGGTTCCTTAAGGGGGGCGGGGGGCCGCCCTGTGGTGAGTCTTCTCGGACTTGCCGCTGCGCACCGACTGGATGCCGTGGGGTTTGCGGAAAATCTCGGATGCGGATGGTTGATACGCTAAAGCGTTCGTGACTTCAACGTGATGTGGGGCAGGCTGGTTACCACGGTGTGGCGCGGACTGATGGATCAGCGCAGGCCCAGGTACAAGCCGCCGCGAACGCGCCTGTCAGAGAAACACCACGTCGTGAGAAAAATGACACCTACCTGACCTTCCATGGGCGTGGAGGGTAGGTCCGGGGTCGCTAGGACCCGGGGTGAACTGACAGGGTGAGTGTCGAGGGGTGGGGGAAGCCTTCGAGGGGTGTGGGACGGCCCGCGAGCCAACAGTCGGCTGCGGGCCTGTCATGGCGCCCATGTCGCCGTGGCGCAACCCCAAGTGTCAATGGGAGCGCGGGTCGCCCAGCACCAGGGACTGGTGGTCGCCCGGGGCGTAGCTCTTGCCCGTGAGCGCGGCCTTCACCATGCCGACCAGCTGCACCATGCGGCTGGAGGGGGTGTCCCAGTACTCGGCGCGCTCGACGCGCACGCACAGGAGCGCGAGCTCGGGATCATCCATGCCGTCGGGGAACCAGGCCTTGAGCGCGGGGCTCCACAGCTCGCGAACTTTGCGTGGGTCCTTCACCAGCCGGCAGCGGCCGCTGACGGAGACGTAGCGCTCGCGCGCGGGGTCGGAGAAGGAGACGTTGACGTGGTGGTCCTGCTCCACCTCGTCCACCTTGTGCGAGTGCTCGCGGGTGAAGAACCAGAGCTCTCCGTCGAAGTCATGGTCCTGGGTCCACATGGGACGGCTGTGCAGGCTCCCGTCGGCATCCACCGTGGTCATCATGGCGACCTTGATGCCGTGGATGAGCTGCCCCAGGTGTTCGACGGCGCCTCGCGTGCCCTGCTCCTGCTTCTTGCTCATGGCTGCCTCCTGACCTTGAAAACTAGGCAGTGTCCGGAGGCCGGGGCGGGTGGGGCCGGCTGGATGGCGCCAGGGCAGGCGGGCGGTGTGGTAGTGGGCGTGGAGAGCCCTCACGGTGGCGGGGTGGTTGCCGTGTCCGGGGATGGAAAGCGAGTGCGACGATGCTGAAGACCGCGTGGAACGAGTGGTGCCTCAAGGCGCTGCAGATTGAGACGGCGCTGCTGGCGCTGGAGGAGATCGAGCTGCCCGAGGAGATGCACGGGCTGCAGGACGCGGCGGAGGAGAAGCTGTTGGAGCTGGGGCGGGCGTGGAAGGAGCGGCAGCCGGCGAAGGACGGGCGTCGGTGGGAGAAGCAGACCCTGGACAAGGGCACGCCGAGCGACGCGGAGCTGGAGGAGATGGTCCGCGAGTTCCGCGAGGACGGCAAGCCGTGGACGCTCCTGCGCGCGACCAGCGACAAGCAGGAGGTGGTGGAGACGGTGGTGTCGGACGGCCGCGCGTGCATGGTGGCGGGCGGCTCGTACTACCTGGGCCAGTGGGACGCGAAGGACGAGGTGCTGGAGGTCGGCCGCGATGACGACGCGGGCGAGCCGGGCACCGGCGTGGTGCTCGCCGCCACCGGTGAGGTGCAGTACACGCCGGACCCGGAGCTGTAGCTCAAGTGTCCAGCACGCGGGCCATGCGCTCGCGTGTCTTCGCGTCGGGCATGCGTCCGAAGCCCGCGCGCACGTTGTCGGCCACGTGTCTGGGATTGCTCGTGGCGGGCAGCGGGCAGTTCACCGCGGGGTGGCCGAGGATGAACTTCAGGAAGAACTGCGCCCAGCTGTCGCAGTCGAACTCCTGGGCCCACTCCGGCAGCGCGCGGCCCTTTACGCGGCTGAACAGGTCGCCGGTGGCGAAGGGCTGCATGACGAGCACCGCCACGCCATTCGCGGCGGCGGCGGGCAAGAGCCGCTTCTCCGCCTCGCGGTCCGTGAGCGAGTAGGGCAGCTGGATGAAGTCCAGCGTCTCCTCCTTCAACAGGCGCTCCAGCTCCGGGAAGGCGCTCTTCTGGTAGTGGGTGATGCCCACGTAGCGCACGCGCTTCTGTGCCTTCCACTCGCGCAGCACGGGCAGGTGGGTGCGCCAGTCGACGAGGTTGTGGACCTGGAGCAGGTCCATGCGTCCGCGCCCCATGTCGCGCACGGACGTCTCCAGCTGCTCGAGCCCCGCCTCCTTGCCGGTGGTCCACACCTTGGTCGCGAGGAAGGGCCTGGGCGCGTCCGGCAGCTGGGCGAGCACGTCGCCCACCACGCGCTCGGCGCGGCCGTACATGGGGGACGAGTCGATGAGGCGCGCGCCCGAGTCGAGGAAGCGTTGCAGCACGTCCTTCAAGGGGGCGCGCTCGGCGGGGGAGGCGCCCACGTCGAAGGTCTGCCAGGTGCCGAGGCCGATGACGGGCAGCGCCTCGCCGGATTTGGGGATGGGGCGGGTGAGCATGGTGGGCTTGGGGACAGGCTGGGCGGCGTGGGTGAGCGGGGACAGCAGCGCGGCGCCGAGTCCCGCGACGAGCACGTCCCGACGCGAGGGTGGGGAGGGGGGCTGGGACATGGCGGGACTCTAACGGGTGACAGTATTTCGTGGGACCGGTGTTCCGTTGCGCGAGGGGGGCGTCACAGCCTCCCGCGAAGCAACCGTGGCTCGTGTGCCCGCGTGAAGGTGGGCCGAGCCCCTCTGGGAAACAACTCAGGAAGGTCCAGCGATGAAGCGCAAGGTCTCGGTGTGTGCGGGCGTCATGGCGGCAATGGTGGCGATGGCCGCGGGGGCCGAAGAGGCGAAGGCGGGCGACCAGGCGCCCGTGGCCTCGGCGGGAGGGGAGGGGTTGGTGGAGGGGCCTGGCGCGGAGCGGGTGATGGCCCCGCCTCCGCTGGTGGAGGCGACGACGGTGGCGGGGAGCTCGGCGCCGGTTGCTGACGCGCCCACGGAGGTGGAGGCCAAGGCCACCTCGGAGGCTTCGCAAGAGGCGGAGGTCCACGTGCCCTTCAGCTTCACCGTCGTCCCGGGGCTGAGCACGTCGGGCTTCAGCCAGAAGAACCAGGTGCATGACGTATCCATCGGCCTGCTCGCCACGCACGCCAAGCGGGTGCGGGTGATGGGGCTGGCCTTGGGCGGCAACTGGGTGACGCATGGCGCGAGCGGCGTGCTCGCCTCGGTGGGCGTCAACGTGTCGGGCGGACCGGTCAGCGGCACGCTGCTGACGGTGGGGGGCAACGTGGTGGGGGCGGACACGGAGGGGCTGCTCGCCGGCGTGGGCGCGAACATCGTGCGCGGCACGATGAAGGGCACGCAGCTCACGGTGGGCGCCAACGTGGCGACGCAGGCGCTGGACGGCGCGCAGCTGGGCGTGGGCGCCAACGTGGCGGGCGCCAACGTGGTGGGCGCGCAGCTCTCGGTGGGCGGCAACCTGGCGGGGGGCACGCTCAATGGCTTGCAGATGGCGGTGGGCGCGAACGTGGCGCGCGGCGTGTCTCGCGGCGTGCAGATGGCGGCGGGCGTCAACGTGGCCTCGGAGCTGACGGGCCTGCAGATGTCGTCGGGCGTCAGCTACGCGAGCAGGTTGGCCGGCGCGCAGGTGTCCATCATCAACGTGGGCGGCGACGTGGACGGCGCGCAGGTGGGCCTGGTGAACGTGGCGCGCCACATGGACGGCGCGCAGGTGGGGCTGCTCAACTTCGCGGGTGAGACGGAGGGCGAGTCGGTGGGCCTGTTGAGCTTCGTCGGCAACGGCCAGGCGCACGTGCAGGTGTGGGCCAGCGACGTGGCGCTGACCAACGTGGGCGTGAAGCTGGGCGGACGTCACCTGTACACGCTGTTCACCGTGGGCCTGAACCCGCCGATGGGCGGAGAGCGGCGGCGCTACACGCTGGGCGCGGGCGTGGGCGGGCACATCCCCGCGGGGCGGTTCTTCTTCGACGTGGACCTGCTCGGCTCCAGCGTGCACGCGAACCGGCTGTTCGACTTCGACGACGACACGAACCACGTGCTCGGGCAGCTGCGGGTGATGGCGGGCTGGCAGCTGTCCAAGCGCTTCGCGGTGTTCGGCGGCGTCAGCGCCAACACGCTCGTCACCTGGAACGGGAGCGACCCGTGGAAGGACCTGGGCATCGGTCCGGAGTGGCGGGAGGTCTCCGACAGCGGGCGCACCATCGTGCGCACCTGGCCGGGCATCCTCGCGGGCGTGCAGATTTGAGCGGGAGGAGCGGGCGCTTCCCGACGTGGAGGGCCCGCCCCATGTTCCCCTTGGACGCGCTCACCTGGGGTGGGCAGTCCGGGGGGCGGGCCCATGGAAGGCACCATGCGCGTGATGGCGCTGCACGCGCCGGGACAGCCGCTGCGCGAGGAGCGCTGGCCCATCCCCCATCCGGGGCCGCAGGAGGTGCTGTTGCGCGTGAGGGCCTGCGCGGTGTGTCGCACGGACCTGCACCTGGTGGACGGTGAGCTGCCCCGCCCCAAGCTGCCGGTGGTTCCCGGCCACGAAATCGTGGCGAGCGTGGTGGAGGTGGGCTCCGAGGTGCTGGGGCTGGAGCCGGGCACGCGCGTGGGGGTCCCCTGGCTCGGCTGGACGTGTGGCCAGTGCCGCTTCTGCGTCTCCGGGCGCGAGAACCTCTGCGACTTCGCCCGCTTCACCGGCTACCAGATGGATGGCGGCTACGCGGAGTACACGCTGGCGCATCACGCGTTCTGCTTCCCGCTGCCGCCAGGGCTCGATGACGTGCACGCGGCGCCGCTGATGTGCGCGGGGCTCATCGGCTATCGGAGCCTGCGGATGGCGGGCGCGGGCGCGCGGCTGGGGATGTATGGCTTTGGCGCCGCGGCGCACCTGCTCATCCAGGTGGCGCGTCACCAGGGGCGGCGGGTGTTCGCCTTCACGCGTCCGGGTGACGAGGCGGGGCAGGCCTTCGCCCGGGAGCTGGGGGCCGAGTGGGCGGGAGGCTCGGAGGTCATTCCCCCCGAGCCGCTGGACGCGGCCATCCTCTTCGCGCCCTCGGGGAGCCTGGTGCCGGCCGCGCTGCGCGCCGTGGACAAGGGCGGCGTGGTGGTGTGCGGCGGCATCCACATGAGCGACATCCCCACGTTCCCCTATGCGTGGCTCTGGGAGGAGCGCGTGGTGCGCTCGGTGGCCAACCTGACGCGGGCGGACGCGGTGGAGTTCCTGTCGCTGGCCCCCCGCGTGCCGGTGCACACGCGGGTGCAGGTGTTCCCCCTGGCGGCGGCGAACGAGGCGCTCCTCGCGCTGCGCGAGGGACGGGTCCACGGCGCGGCCGTGCTGGAGGTTCGCGGGTAGGTGGGGCCATCCGCCCCGCAGGCTCTGCGCGCTGTCCCATTCCTCCGCAAAGCCTGCGGCCCGTGCCGCGCGAACCCCTGACATTCCGCGGGGTTGGTGCTGGCAGGGGGGATGCAATGAGAAGGGGTGCAACCCGAGCCCCGCACGAGCGGGGACAGCACCCGAGGTCGACGATGAAGCGAGCGTTGCAGATCACCTACCGGGGCATGGCGACGAGCGAGGCACTGAACGAGCACATCCGCGACCACGCGGAGAAGCTGGAGCAGTTCTTCGACGGCATCGTCGGATGCCATGTGGTGGTGGATGAGCCGCATCGACACAAGCACCAGGGAAACCACTTCCGGGTGCGTGTGGACCTGCATGTGCCCGGCAAGGACCTGGTCGCCGCCAGGGACCCCGACGAGCATGCCGCGCACGAGGACCCGTACCAGGCCGTGACGGACGCGTTCGAGGCCGTGCGCCGACAGCTCCAGCACTACACCGGAGCGCTGCACGCGCATCACCGCCACGGTTGAGCGCGGTGTGGGTCGGAGAGGGTCCGCGTGAGGGGCCCTCTCCGGGGGCTCATGCCGCCGCGCGCACCATGCCCAGCACCACCACGAAGTGCAGGGCCGCGGCGACGAGCGTCAGCGCGTGGAACACCTCGTGGTAGCCGAAGACGCCAGGCAGGGGGTTGGGGCGCTTGAGGGCATACGCGAGCGCGCCCAGCGTGTACGCCAGGCCGCCGGCGAGGATGAGCAGCGTGGCGCCGAGCCCCACCGCGCGGAAGACGTCGCCGAAGTACGGCATCATCGTCCACCCGACGCCGACGGCCAGCGCCGCCGTCACCCACTTGGGCGCGTTCACCCAGAACATCGACTGGAGGATGCCCAGGAGCGCGCCCGCGTAGAGCCACGGCATCAGGCGGTTGCCCACCTCGGGCGGCAGGCCCAGCAGCATCACCGGCGTGTACGTGCCCGCGATGAGCAGGAAGATGGCGGCGTGGTCCGCCCGGCGCATCCAGGTGCGCCCGCGCGGCGACCAGTTCACCCGGTGGTACGTCGCGCTGATGGTGAACAGGGAGACCAGGCTCACCACGTACGCGCCCGCGGCCACGGCCGTGCGCCACGTGGGCGCCATGGCCACCAGGACGATTCCCGCGCCCACCGCGAACGTCGCCGCCCACTGGTGCAGCACGCCGCGCAGCTTCGGCTTCTCCCCGGCGAGCACCGCCGCGGTCATGGCGCCACCCCGCCGGAAGCGATACCCATCCAGACGGAAGCATCCATGACGACGGCCCTCTTGGTTCGTCCCTACCGCATGGTAGGTTCCGGTCGGGTAGGTTACTGGTGAGTAGGTTCGAGGTCAACGTGAAGAAGAAGCAACGGCTCACGGGCGCCGAGCGCCGGGTCCAGCTGATGGAGATTGGCCGGGAGGTCTTCGCGGCGAAGGGCTACGAGCCCACCTCCATCGAGGAGGTCGCGCAGCGGGCGGGCGTGTCCAAGCCCATCGTCTACGAGCACTTCGGCGCGAAGGAGGGGCTCTACGCGGCCATCATGGAGCGGGAGATGGACGACCTGGTGGCGCGCGTGTCGTCGAGCATCACGGACGGCTCGCCGCGCCGGCGCTTCGAGGGCGCGGTGCTCGCGTTCATGGCCTACGTGAAGGACGAGCCCGCGGGCTTCGCGGTGTTGACGCGGGATTCACCCCTGGCGACGGCGCGGCGCGGCCTGACGCGCGTCATCGACGACCTGGCCCACCGCGTGGGGGATGTGTTCCGCAGCGAGTTCGAGCGCGCCGGGTATCCATCGAAGGTCGCGCCCATCTACGCCAACGCGCTCGTCGGGATGGTGACGCAGGTGGGGCACTGGTGGGCCGCCGAGGGGAAGTCGTTCTCCACCGAGAGCGTGGCCCGTCACGTGGCGGCGCTCGGCTGGATGGGGCTGCGGCACCTGCCCAAGGCCCCGTCGCTGCCCGCGCGCGAGCAGGGCGTGGACGGCAAGCCCGCGAAGGCGAAGTCCGCGCGAAGTGCTCCGCGCGCGAAGTCCCCGGGGCGTTGAGGAGCGGGCGCCTCCGGGGCGAGACGGCGCGACGCCTCGCCCGCGAGTCGCCAGGGAGATGGCTGGCAACGCGAGATCGCCTCCTCCATCGCTTGGGATGGAGCGCGCGAGGTCGCCTGCCCGACGCGCCCGTTCGACGATGTGGCGCGGACAGCGCGAACTCGACCCTTCCATCGCTTGGGACGGAGCGCGCGAGGTCGCCTGCCCGACGCGCGTTCGACGCCGCGGCGCTGGCCCGCATGGCGCGCGCTCGGAGCGCCGAGGCGCCGGAGCCGTGTGCGGGACGTCCGCCGGATGACGCCTGTCGCCTCCCCCGCGCGGGTGTGGGTGCTCGCCATCTAGCGCTCGTGTGCAGGGTGCCAGTGAGTGGCGAACAGTCCTGCGCATCCGCGGACGCGCGCGTGGACCGCTCGTTATCCTCGACGTCTGCCCGCCATGAATGCTCCGCGGCTCCAGGTCCTGGTGGTGGATGACGAGGCGCCCGTCCTCGCCACCACCGCCGCCGTGCTCTCCGAGGACTTCGACGTCCAGACCGCGCGCGACGCGTTCGCCGCGCGCCGGCTGCTCGCGCGTCATCCGTTCGACGTCCTCTGCACGGACCTCCACATGCCCGGGCCCAGCGGCATCCAGCTGTTGCGCCAGTCGGTCATCCGGGACCCCTTCCTCGCCGGGGTGCTCGTGACGGGCTCGCGCGAGTACCTCGACTGGCGAGACAGGCTGGACACGCAGGGCCTCTTCTATCTGGTGCTCAAGCCCTATCAGCCCTCGGACCTCATCGGGATGATCCGCCGCGCCGCCGAGTCCGCCCGCCTCAAGCGGGAGATGAGCCAGCTCTCGCTCGGCCTGGCCGAACACAAGTGGGGGCCTCGATGAGCCCTCCCTCCGGTTCTCCGGGGGGAAGCTCACGACGAAGCCCCCTCGACACACGGCGCTCGCAGCCGGACCTCGCGCCCTCGTGCCGACATCCCCTCACCCCGGGCCGTTCCCCACGAGTCCTCCACCACCCTGGCGCACGACGCACGGCGCCGTGTGTTCCCAGGGCCGCTGCTTCCAGGGGAGCGAGCAGGCACGCGGGTTTGCAGTCATCACTTCCGGACATTCCTTGGCCTATGATGCGAACGGTCTACGGCCCCGTACCGGAGGAACCGCCCGCGGCCCGGGCCACGAACACCCCATGAAGCCCACGGAGGATGTCAGCGGCCCCACGGTGGCTCTGAAGGAACGCGCCGTCCTGCTGTTCCACGAGCACCTGGGCGCCGTGCGCCGTCGCACGGACCGGCTGTTCGCGGGGTTGATGCTCGCGCAGTGGGCCGTGGGGGTCCTGGTGGCCCTCTTCGTGTCGCCCTATGGCTGGTCCGGCGAGGACCGCGCGCTGCATGCACACGTGTACGCGGTGCTCTTCCTGGGCGCGGCGCTCACCGTGTTCCCCATCGCGCTGGCGCACTGGCGGCCCGGGGCCACCTCCACCCGGCACGGCGTGGCGCTGGCGCAGGTGCTGTGGTCCTCGCTGCTCATCCACCTGACGGGTGGGCGCATCGAGACACACTTCCACATCTTCGTGTCGCTCGCCTTCCTCTCGCTGTACCGCGACCCGTGGGTGCTGCTCACGGCGACGTGCGCCACCGTGGCGGACCACGTCATCCGGGGGCTGCTCTGGCCGGAGTCGGTGTACGGCCTGCCCAATCCGGAGTGGTGGCGCTTCCTGGAGCACGCGCTGTGGGTGGGCTGCCTGGACCTGGTGCTGCTGCACGCGGGGAGGGTGATGCGGCGGGAGATGCGCGAGGTGGCGGTGCGGCGCGCGGAGCTGGAGCTGGCGCGCGAGCGCGAGGAGGAGAAGTCCGCCGAGCTGGACCGCGCGCTGCGCGAGCTCAGCGGCTTCCAGGAGCACCTCATCCGCGTGGAGAAGCTGGCCGCCGTGGGTCAACTCGCCGCCAGCGTGGGTCACGAGCTCCGCAATCCCCTGGCCGCCGTGCGCAACGCGCACGCCTACCTCTCCCGACGGTTGAGCCGGGATGCGATTGGGGCCGCGGATGACCCACGCGTGCCCCAGTTCCTGGGCGTCATGGAGCGCGAGCTGGGGGCGTGCGCGAAGATCATCTCCGACCTGCTCGACTTCGCGCGCGAGCGTCCCCCCGCGCTGCAGCCGTGTCCTTTACGACCTCTGGTGGACGAGGCCATCGGCGTGGTTCCCTCCCGGGAGGGTGTTCGCATCGTGAACGATGTCCCGGAGTCATTGCCCGTGCCCAGCCTGGACAAGGAACAATTCCGTCAGGTGCTGGTGAATCTGGTGCAGAACGCGGTGGAGGCCATGCCTCAGGGAAGGACGGGACAGGTTTCAGTGCTGGCGGAAGGTGGAGACGCGGGGCCCTGGGCCATTCGCGTGGTAGATGACGGGACGGGCATCCCACCGGATGTGCTGCCCAAGATTTTCGAACCGCTGTTCACAACCAAGACGCGCGGCACCGGCTTGGGGCTGGCCATTGTGGCCAACATGGTGCAACGTCACGGAGGCACAATCTCTGTGCGAAGCGAAGCCGGCCGGGGTAGTGAATTCCATATTCATCTCCCGGCAACCGCGGCGGCGCAGGCCGCATGATGGAGGACGTGGCTTTGGGCCCCGCTCGCATCCTTTTGGTCGACGACGAGGAGGGGCTGCGCATCACGCTCGCGGCGAACCTGGAGTTGGAGGGCCACACCGTTCTGGAGGCCTCCAACGGCGAGGAAGCGCTGCGCCTGCTGGGTGAACACCCGGTGGACGTGGTGCTCAGCGACATGCGCATGCCGGGCTTGCACGGGGTGGACCTGCTCCGCCGCATCAAACAGGCGCGACCGGACATGCCCGTGGTGTTGATGACGGCCTTCACGGCGGAGGAGCTGGTGGAGGACGCGCTCGCGGAGGGCGCGTTCACCGTGTTGCCCAAGCCCTTCGACGTGGCGCACGCGCTGGACACCATCCTGCGCGCGGCGCGGGCGCCGCAGGTGTTGGTGGTGGACGACACGGAGCCGGTGGCGCGCGCCATGGTGCGCGCGCTGAGCACGGTGGGGCTGCGCGCGCGGGCCGTGTACAGCGGCGAGGAAGCGCTGACGTGGCTGCGCTCGGGCGACTTCGACGTGTGCGTGCTGGATCTGGTGATGCCGGAGATGAGCGGGCCGGAGCTGGTGGCCAAGGTGAAGGCGGCGGACCTGTCGGTGGCGGTCATCGCCATGTCGGGCCACGTGGTGCCGGAGCTGCTCCGGAAGGTGGCGGCGCAGGGGGCGGTGGTGTGCATGACCAAGCCCGTGCCGCTGCGGGAGCTGGTGCAAGCGATTGCCCGGGTGAGGGGTCAGCCGAGGGCGCAGGGGCCCGCGGGGACCCAGGGCGCGAGGAATTGACGGATGGGCGCGCGCGCAGACCTCCAGGCTCGGGAGCGGGCCGCGGTGGCGGACGTCGTGGCCTCCACGTTGCGGCATGACCTGCGCAACAAGCTGGCCAGCGTCCGCAATGCCTCATTCTATCTGATGCGGAAGATGCAGAAGACGGACGCCTGGGGCGCGGATGCCCGGGTGGAGGCCTTCTTCCAGCTCATCGACAAGGAGCTGGCGGCCGCGGAGGAGGTGCTCACGCGCCGCGCGCCGGTGTCGAGCAGCGACCGGCCGCTGTGTCACGCCAGCGAGGCCGCCGAGCGCGGGCTCGCGGAGGCGCGGGTGCCCGAGCACGTGCGGGTGGTGCGCGAGCTCAAGGCGCGCGACACGGTGCCGCTGGACGTGGAGGACCTGGCGCTGCTGGTGCGCTGTCTGGTGGACAACGCCGTGGAGGCGATGCCGCGCGGCGGAATGCTCACGCTGCGGACCTGGGACGTTGAGGAGGGTGAGGGCGGCGTGGGGATTCGCGTGGAGGACTCGGGAGAGGGGCTGACGGCGGAGGCGTATTCGCGTGCCTTCGAACCTTTCTATTCCACGCGCCCGGGACACGCGGGGCTGGGGTTGAACATCGTGCAGCGGTTGGTGCTGCGCCAGGGTGGGAAGGTGACGCTGGATGGGGGGCCCTCCGGGGGGACCCACGTCGAGGTCATCTTTCCCCATCGCCCGGAGGCGCGCGGCCGGACGCGGCTGGGGCAGGACGAGATACGGGGGAGCAAGTGATGGAGACGAGTTGGACCTTCGGGCGATGCCTGCTGCTGGTGGAAGATGACCCGTCCAACCGGATGACGCTCGCGGCGCTGCTGGAGGAGGCGGGGTTCGCGGTCGTCACGGCGGGCTCCTATTCGGAAGCGGAGCGGTGGCTCAACCAGCCGCGGCCCATCGACGCGGTGCTGCTGGACCAGAGCCTGGGGGACGGCTTCGGGACGGGGCTGATTCCGCTGGTGCGTCACCACATGCCGGGCGCGAAGGTGGTGTTCGTCACCGGAGCGGACAGTCCCATCGACATGCCGGTGGACGCGGTGTTCCGCAAGGGCGACCACTTCGACAACCTGCTGGCCTTCCTCTTCAAGCTGTTGCCGCAGCGGCCGCTGGGGATGTCGTCGTCCTCGGGCCCGCGTCGTCCGTAGTCAGCGTGGCGCTGGCGCCGTGTCCTGGGGCGCGGCGATGTTGTGCGCGAGGACGACCCACCAGTGGCCGTCGCGCCGCTGGCACACGTCGGTGAAGTGCCCCACGTCCGTCACCTCGGTGCCATCGGGCAGCCGCACGCGAGCGCGCTGCGTGCCCATCAGCACGCCGGTATCTCCGAAGACGTGAGCGCTCACCGACTCGGTCTCCACCGCGAGGATGGTGCCGGGGATGGACGCGACGTTGTCGAGGAACGTCGCCCGGTCGGTCTGCGTGTCGCCCATCCGGAAGACCAGGTCCTTCGCCATGAGGCCCTCCAGGGCCCGGGTGTCGCGCGCGTGGATGGCGCGGACGATGGACTGCTCGAGGGACAGCAGCGCCTGGACATCCTCGGTGGGCTTCTGGGGCGTCATGGGTGTGAGCTCCTGAGCGGGACGTGGGTGGGGGTTGTACCCATTCCCTCGTGCGCGCGTCGAAGTGCTCCGCGGTGTGACGGGGTGCGAGCGGCTCGCTGGCGTGGGATGTCGGTGTGCAGGCGTGGCACGTCGCCGTGTTCGTGCGCGAGCGGTGATACAGCGGACAGCGAGCGCGTGCCCGGGCGGTGAAGCGTCATGCGTCGGACAGACGCGCTGGCGTGCGCCGGACCCATCCCTACGTTGCGAGCCCTGGCGCGAGACGGGTCGCGCGGTCGAGGGGAGGGGTGTGTGGGCGAGCTTCTGACTGGAGGCGAGGAACGGTTCCGCGCGCGGGACCTGGGGGCTCCGGAGACGGAGGGCCTGGGGTCCGAGGATGCGAACGACGCGCTGAACGTGATGGAGGCGCTGGAGGGAGACCTCGACGCGTACCTGGACCGCGCGCTCACGGTGGGCGAGGGCGAGGTGGTGGATTCGCCGTCGTCGCGTGAGGTGACGGAGGGCATGCGCGCGCTGCTGGAGCTGGCCGAGGAGGAGACGCGGTGGCTGGCGGACCTGCCCGCGCCCTCGTGCTCCGATGAGGAGTCGGACGTGGTGGCCACGCCCGAGTCGGTGCCCGTGGTGATTCCCGAGTGGATGCGCGCGAACCCCCAGGTGCCTGTCGCGGACCCCGTGCGGATGGCGTGGTCGTACTCGAAGGAGGCGCCGCGGGTCGTGCGCGCGGCGGGTACTTCGGAGGCTCCGCTCAATCTGCAGGAGCGACCGTGGGGGATTCCCCTGGTGCCGCCCTCCGCGCTGGAGGGGAGTGACGCCGAGGGCGCGCGCACTGACTGGGATGGCGCCATCGCGCCGGGGATGTCGAACCCGTGGAGCATGACGAACGGGGGCGCGGCGCAGGGGCGCGGCGCGCAGGCGTCGCGTCGGAGCCGTGATGTGGTCTCGGGCGTCCTGCTCGGTGTCGCGGGCGTGGGCGTCGTCGCGGCGGGGATGCTCGTGGTCGCGAGCGTTCGCATCTGGGAGCAGGGCTCGAGCGCGTCGGTTCCGTACGAGCGCGCGGGCGCGATGGGGAGCGTCGCTGGCGCGTCCGTGAACACGGCGGGTTCACCGATGCACGCGTCGGGTGCATACGCCGGGGGCGCCTCGGGTACGTCCGTGAACGTGGAGGGCTCGCAGGTGGGGAGCCTCACGGGTGTCTCGACGCAGGCCTCGGGCTCGTACGTCGGCGGCGCTGCGGGTGTGTCACCGAACGCGGCGGGTTCGCAGGTGGGGAGCCTCCCAAGTGTCTCGACGCAGGCCTCGGGCTCGTACGTCGGAGGCCCTGCGGGTACGTCACCGAGCGTGGCGGGTGCGCAGGTGGGAGTCCTCGCGGGCGCATCGATGCTCGCTTCGGGTTCGTATGTCGGGAGCGCTGCGGGTGTGTCACCGAACGCGGCGGGTTCGCAGGTGGGGGAGGTGATCCCCGGTGTGTCCACCTGGACGGGCATCGGCTCGACGGGCCCCATCGGTGTCCTGCGTCCCGTGCCCTCGGAGGCGTGGTCCCTCGGCGGTGTCCCGGGCGTCTCCGCCGGTGCTGCCCTGCCGGGTCTCGCGAGCGTCGGCACGCCGGGCGCGAGCGTGGGCACGAACGCGCGTCCCACGTCGAGCACGGGCCCCAGCCACGCGGACCTCATGGCCCACCGTGACACGCAGGCGGTGAAGAACGGCGAGCGTCGCTCCCGCGTGGAGCCACCCGCGCCCCTGCCCACCGCGAAGCCCGCGGCCCCTGCGGTCGCCGCCGTGGCGACCGCCGCCGTGCAGGAGATGACCTTCGACGAGCCCGACACCGGCAACGACGCCGCTAGCGCGCCCGCCGACACCGGGGATGACTCGGACGCCGCCAACGAGCCGGAGTCCGAGCTGGATGAGGAGTTCGCGCGCGAGCTGGGCTTCACGGAAGAGGCCGACGCCCAGGCCGAGGAGGACACCGCGCCGACCCGCACGGTGTACGTGCCTCCGGCGCTCGAGGCGAAGCAGCACCTGACGCCGGAGGACGTGAAGCAGGTGGTGCTGGCGAATCAGCCCGCCATCACCGCGTGTCTGCGCCAGCACGCGGCAGACACCTCGGCCGAGAAGAGCGGCCGCTTCGTGATGCGCTGGTCCGTGCAGCCCGGCGGCGAGACGACGAACGTCGCCATGGACACGCAGGCCCTGCGCGCCACGCCGCTCGCCGGCTGCATCGAGGGCGTGGTGCGCACCTGGAAGTTCCCCGTGCACGCGGTCCGCATGCAGGAGCCCATCCGCTTCCCGTTCGTCTTCTAGTCCGCGCGTCGACGAGGGGGCGGGGCCGTGCTTCAGGCCTCGCCTGTCTCGTGTCCGAAGACCTCGCCGGGGTTCGGCGCGGCGGGGCCCTCCGGCGCCTTCTTGACCAGCGGCGTGCGCCACCGGCCGGAGAAGTAGTAGGCCATGCTCACGGCCAGCGACACCGCGAAGCTCAGCGCCATCGCCAGCCACACGCCCGTCACGCTGTTCATCCGGTGCGACAGCCAGTACGCCACCGGCACGCGCACCACCCAGAGGCTCACCAGCGAGAACACCGTCGTCACGAACGTGCGCCCCGCGCCGTTGATGATGCCGTTGCTCACGAAGATGAGCGCGAACAGCACGTAGGTCGTCCCGACGATGTGCAGGTAGGAGACGCCCGGCGCGATGACCGCCGGGTCCGAGATGAAGATGCGCAAGAGCGCTTCCGGGAACGACACCGCCACCAGCGAGATGAGCAGGGTGATGCCGCCGCTGAACAGGCAGCCCCACTTGAAGATCTCCTGCACGCGGTCATACCGCCCCGCGCCCAGGTTCTGTCCCGCCAGCGTGGACACGGCCATGCCGAACGTCATCGCCGGCATGAACGCAATCTGGTCGATGCGCGACGCCGCGCCGAAGGCCGCCGTGGCCACCTCGCCGAAGCTGTTGACGATGCCCGTCACGAACACCATGCCGATGGACACCAGCGACTGCTGCACCGCCGCCGGCACGCCGATGCGCAGCGTCTTCAACGTGGTGGGGCCCAGGTGGCCCAGCCGGGGCATGCGCGGCGCGACGGGCACGTCCTTCTTGCGCAGGTAGATGATGAGCGCGGTGAGCGCGAGCAGCTGCGAGACGACCGTGGCCCACGCCGTGCCGTTCAGCCCCAGCTTGGGCAATCCCATCCAACCGAAAATCAGAATGGGGTCCAGCACCGTGGTCAGCAGCAGCGAGGCCGCCTGGAAGTACAGCGGCGTCTTCGAGTCCCCCACGCCCTGCAGCAGGCTGCGCGTCAGGAACAGGCCGAAGCCCAGCGGCATGGAGAGCAGGAAGATGCGCAGGTAGCTGACCGACTCCGCGTGGATCTCCGGCGGCGTGGCCATCAACGTGAGGATGGTCGGCGCCAGCCACTCGCCCAGCAGCGTGAGCACCAGGCCCAGCGCGTAGATGAGCAGCGTGGAGCTGTCCACCACGCGGCGCAGCTCGTCCATCCTCCTGGCGCCGTAGCTCTGCGACACCAGGATGCTCGTCGCCATGGTGA
Organism: Myxococcus sp. AS-1-15; assembly: GCF_020037055.1. Classification (NCBI taxonomy): domain Bacteria; kingdom Pseudomonadati; phylum Myxococcota; class Myxococcia; order Myxococcales; family Myxococcaceae; genus Myxococcus; species Myxococcus sp. AS-1-15. Next base: position 413,621 of record NZ_JAIQDF010000002.1, read on the forward strand.
GGCCCATGCCGATGGAGAACAGGACGAAGACGACGGGGAAGCTCACCGTCACCGCCGCCAGCGCCTCGGTGCCCAGGAAGCGGCCCACCCAGATGGCGTTGACGAAGCTGTAGGCCGTCTGCAGGAAGCTCCCCACCAGCATGGGGATCGAGAAGGCGACGATGTGACGGGGGATGCTGCCGGTGGTCAGGTCGCGACCGAATGACGGTTTCATGAGCCGAAGCTCTCGTTCAGGGGGTCCATCGAAAGTCCCTCAGGAGCGGCCCTCACCCGAGCATGGGCCATGAAAGGAACTCGCCAGGAGCCTGAGCGGGCCACGCGATTCCAGCGGAGGGTGACGTCGTCTTTCCGGGTCCGGGCGTCCCTCGACACCCATGAGGCAGCTTACGGAGCCCCCCTGTCGTCGCAAGGTCTTTCGTGGGCGCGCCAGGGAGCCTGTCAGGCGAGCATGTGTGCGGCGCGCGGCGCGTGTTGGCCTTAATGTTTCGAAATGTCGCGCAAGCCCCCCCCACCCGAGGCCCCGCCCGGCGCTCCCGCGACGGAGCTGCACGTCTGTCACAACTGCATGGTGCGCCTGGACTCGAGCCTGGGTGGCGTGGATCTGCCGCGCCGCATCCGCGAGGCCGTGGCCGCGCGAGGCCTGGGACCGACGACGCGCGTGTTCTCCTCGGGATGTCTGGGCGAGTGCCCGCTCGGCCTCGTCACCGTGCTGGTGCTGCCTCCCAACGGCACGGGCTCGAGCCTCCAGCTCATCGACGCGGCGAAGGACGGCGAGGACCTGGCCGAGCGCCTCGCGAACCCACCGCCGCCAGCTGGGCGGCCTTGAGCAGCGCCTCCACCATGGGCACGCAGCTCGCCTCGCCCTTGCCCGCAATCGCGTAGGCGGTGCCGTGGTCCGGCGACGTGCGCGGCACCGGCAGCCCCAGCGTCACGTTGACGGTGCGCTCGAAGTCCAGCGCCTTGGCCGGGATGAGCCCTTGGTCGTGGTACATGGCCAGCACCGCGTCGTACCTGCCGGCGATGTCATCCGGCCTGGCGAACAGGCCGTCGGCGGGGAGGGGCCCGTGCGCGTCCACCTTCGCCGCGCGCGCCCTGCGGATGGCGGGGCCGATGACCTCCACCTCCTCGCGTCCCAGCAGGCCACCCTCGCCCGCGTGTGGATTGAGCCCCAGCACGGCGATGCGAGGCTTGCGGCCCACCACCGGCTCCAGGCTGCGTGACAGGAGCTTGAGCTGCGCGACGAGCTTCTCCACCGTGAGCAGCGAGGACAGCGAGGACAGCGGCACGTGGTTGGTGGCCAGCGCGATGCGCACGCGCGGCCCGTCCATCATCATGAGCACGTCCGCGCCGAACGCCTCCGCGAGCACCTCCGTGTGGCCCATGAAGGGAATGCCCGCGCGCGAAATCTGCTCCTTGGACACCGGCGCGGTGCACAGCGCGTCCACGTGTCCCTCGCGCATCGCCTCGATGGCGCGGGTGATGAACGCGAACTGCGCGCGGCCGCCGACGCGCGAGGGCTTGCCCGGCACGCGCTCCGCCTCGTTCAGCCGCGTCACCTCCACCACGGTGGGGGACTCGACGCGGCCCAGCGCGGCGAGCTCCACGCGGGCATAGCGGCGGAAGAGGGGGAAGCGCTCCAGCGTGGGCCCGTCCCCGAAGACGACGGGGATGAGCGCGCGACGCACGGCGGGGCGGGCCAGGGCACCGGCCGTCACCTCCGGCCCGATGCCCGACACATCACCCAGGGAGATTCCGACGAGGGGGAGGCTCACGCACCCGAGCATCCCCCGCCGGACCTCCGTCCGGCTACATCTTCACTTCGACGTTCGCCTTCTGCCGCAGCTCCTGCACGTACTGGTCGAGGAACTTGTCCGTCTTCTCCTGGAGCAGCTTGTTCTCCAGCTTCGGACGCATCTCGTCGTACGAGGTGGCGGCCACCGAGCGGCGCTCCTCCACCTTCAGGATGTGCCAGCCGAAGTTGGTGCGCACCGGCTCGCTGACCTCTCCCTCCTTCAGGTTGAAGGCGACCTTCTCGAACGCGGCCACCATCACGCCGCGCTTGAACCAGCCCAGGTCTCCGCCGTCCTGCGCGCTGGGGCCCTCGCTGCGCGCGCGCGCCAGGGAGGCGAAGTCCATGCCCTCGCGGCGGGCCTCCTGGGCGATGCCCTCGGCCTTCTTGCGCGCGGCGGCCACCTGCTCCTCGGTGGCCTTCGGGTCCACCTGCACCAGGATGTGGCGCGCGTGGACCTCCGAGTCCTCGCTCTCCACGCGGGCGTACTGGTTGTAGGCCGCCTTCAGGTCCTCCTCGGTGACCTTCACCTTGGGGCCCACCTTCATGCGCAGCAGGCGGTCGCGGAGGATGCGCTTGCGCAGCATCTCCCGGTAGGCCTTCATCGTCAGGCCCTCGGCGGCGAGCACCTGCTCGAACTGCGACGGGTCCGTGATGTTGTTCTGCCGGCGCACGTCGTTGACCAGCTCGTCCACCTCGCCCTCGGTCGCGGAGATGCCCATCTCCGTGATTTCGGACTCCATCAGCTTCTCGCCGATGAGCGTGTCGAGCGCCGTCTTCATCAGCTGCGCGCGCATCTCCGCGCGCTTGCGTGGATCCGGGTCGTTCAGGCGCGACACCTCCGGCGCCGCGCGCTGCTGCACTTCCGACAGCGCGATGACGTCGCGGTTCACCACCGCGGCCACCTTGTCCACCAGCTCCGCGCGCGCCGACGTGGCGCCCCCCAGGAGCGCCGCCGCAGCGACGAATGCCACCAGCTTCTTCATTCCGTGCATCCTTCCGCACCACCCAGGCGCCGTCCAACCTTCCGACGACCCCCTGCATTTCCCGTCACTTCGCCGCCTGCGGGACCACCGCGGGCACTCCGCGGATGGCCTGCAGCGTGGCCTCGTTCACCTGGACCTGCGCCTTGTCCCGCAGGTCCTTCTCGAAGGCTTCCTGGGCCTCGGTGCGCTTGTGCTCCAGGAGCTTGGCCTCCACCCACTGCCGGGCCTCGGCGAAGTCCCGCTTGCGGGCGGGCTTTCGCTCCAGCACCTTGAACAGGTGGTAGCCGTACTCGGTGGACACCACGTCCGAAACCTGACCGACTCCCAGCTTGAATACCACCTCGTCGAAGGCCGGCGGCATCTGTCCTCGGGGGAAGAAGCCCAGGTCGCCTCCCACCTTGGCGTCCGCGCTCAGCGAGTACCTGCGCGCCAGGTCCGCGAACTTCTTGCCCGACTTCAGCTGCGCCTGCACCCGGCGGGCCTCGTCCAGGCCCTTCACCACGATTTGCGCCGCGTGCACCTGCTCGCTCTCGTTCAGCTCCGCCTCGTGCGCGGAGTAGTACGCGCGCAGCTCCTCCTCCGTCACCGCGACGCGCGAGTACACGTGGCTGGCGAAGAGCTTCTCAATCGTGAGCCGGCTCGCCTCGCGGGCGCGCAGCTCCGCCATGGACAGCTGGCCCTGGGCCAGCACCTCGTTGAAGTTGCCGGCCGGGTAGTCGCCCGACAGCCTCAACACGCCCCGGTCCACCTCTTCGGGCGTGACGGTGAGGTTGTTCTTCCGGGCCGCCTGCAAGAGCAGCATCCGGTGGATGTACGTGTCCAGCAGCGTGCGCTTGAAGGGCTCGATCTCCTCCGGCGTGCGCTGGGACACGTCCGTGGACGCCAGCTCCCGGGCCAGCTCCTGCTCGAAGTCCGTGCGCGACAGCACCTCGCCATTCACGGTGGCGACCACCGTGTCTTCCGGCGCGGACTTGACCGGGGTGTTGCAGGCCGGGCCCAGCGCCAGGGCGAGCACCAGGGACAGAAGGGGGGCGCGGGTGGGAGAAAAGCGCATGCGCGAGGTCCTGGGGGAAGGGTGGGGGCGACTCCCAAAGGTGGGGATGGCCCCCCGAGCTGGCAAGCGAGCCCTCATGGGCTGTGCGCCCTGTCGGACGCCCCGTCGTCGCGCCGCCCGCCGTCCCGGGCGCGCTCGGCCGGCACGTGTCCACCAGGGGCGGCGGCCAGCGGGGCGGGGCGTGGGAGGCGGGGGAACAGACTCATGGGGGAGAGGCTCAGCGGGGTAGCACGCGGCCGAGGAGGGGACAACCCGGGCCCAGGCCCTCACGTCGGCCGGCTCACGGCCGGGTGGCGTGCGCGGAGAGGAACGCCTCCACCAGGGGGAAGATTTCATCCGGGGCGCGCCGGCCCAGCACCAGGTCCGCATGCCCGTAGTCCGCGCCGAAGCCGTGCCCCCGCCCGGCGACGAGGAACTTCACCGGGCCGCCCAGGGCCTCCTTCGCCCGCGCCACCGACATGGGCGGGGCGAGCAGGTCCTTGCTCCCCGCAAGCAGCAGGAAGGGGATGCGCACGTTCGACAAAGCCTCGCGGTAGTCGAAGCCGCCGTCGTAGGTGGTGAAGCGGTTGGTCGAAATCCACCGGGCGAACTGGCGCCCCACGCCGCCGGAGATGTTCGCGGGCACGTTGGCCAGAGCGCGCCGCACCACGTCCGGCTCCATGTTCTCCGCCAGCATCATGTACCGGCTCAGCGGGCCCGGCGGCGCGCCGAGCAGCGCGATGCTGGTGACGCGGCCGGTGGGGATGACCTTCAGCCGCAGGAGCGGCTCCACCTTCTGGATGAAGGTGCGCAGCCCCGGCTGCACCGCGAAGGTGAAGGGGCTGCCGAGGATGGCCGCCGCGCGCACCGGCGCTTGCGGATTTCGCGCCAGGTGGGCGTAGAGCATCAGCCCGCCCTTGGAATGCCCCACCCAGAGTACTTCCTTGGAACCGGTGGAGACCACGGTGCGCAGCGCGGTGCGCACGTCGTGCTCGGCCTGATCATCGAACGTGAAGTCCGAGCAGTCGCCCGCCAGCCCCCGGCCGCGCAGCTCCATCACCCACGTCTCGAACCCCGAGCGGGCCAGGTAGCGGGCCAGGCTGTACTGCTCGTCGAAGTCCAGGTGGAAGCGGTTGGCGCCCAGCCCGTGGCAGAGGATGACGGGCTCGGCGTGCCGGCGCTCCCCTCGGGCGTGGTAGCGCCCCAACGAGATGGCCGCGCCGTCGTCCGTGGGCACCCGATAAAGCTCGTCCGGGCGGAACGTCAGCGTCAGCAGCCCCTCTTTTCCGCGCGTCATCGTCCGCGAGAAGAGGTCCGCCATCCGCCCCAGCCGCGCCGCCTGTCTACGTGTCACACCCCTACTCTACGCCGGTCCAGGGCTCGTTGCCGTGTCCAATCCTGGGCAGTCACCCCTGTCGGCAGGGGGGTTGCAAGGAGATGTAGGCATATCCGTTCGGAGGAAACTGGATGCGGCAAAACCGGGCAATCAAGGAAGCATTGTCATCCTTCATCGCCACCGTTTTTCCCACAGACACCCTCCTGCGTGCCCTGAGGGTGATGGAGCGGCACCAGGTACAGCTGTTGGGCGTGGTGGGGGAGGGGGGCGGGCTGATGGGGTTGGTGAGCGAGCAGCACATCCTGGCGGCGTGGCGGGGAGATCCGCTGGCCCCGGTGTCGGCGGTCATGGCGAGGGTGGGCGAGCCTCCTCCGGAGCGGCAGCGCTTCCGGCTGAGGTTGCCGAAGCTGACCCTGCGGCGTGGGGGCAAGGGGCGCCTGCCCACCTGACGTCCGGGGGCGCGCCGGGCGCGGCGTGGCGCTACAGTGGCGCCCCCCGTGCCGGACGACGCCCCCCGCTGGACTGTCTACATGCTGCGCTGCCGTGATGGCTCGCTCTACACCGGCGCCACCAACAACCTGGAGCGCCGGGTGGCCACCCATGGTCGGGGGCGGGGCGCGGCCTACACGCGGGCGCGGCTGCCGGTGACGCTCGTCTGGAGCGAGGCGGCCGAGGACCGGAGCGCGGCCCTGCGGCGGGAGGCCGCCATCAAGCGCCTGTCCCGGGGCGACAAGCTGCTGATGGTGGAGGCGGCCCGTCCACCCGCAAGGCGCCGCCCGCGCTGAAGGCGGCGGCTCGACGTCATACCTCGGAGCGGGGATGTCTGTTGCTCGGTGAGCCTTTCTCCGCGCATGTGTTTTCATCCCGGAATCCGGGTCTTTTCCGTTCCGGATGCCGATACACGAAACCCGGCCCACGCGTTACCGTGCAGTCATTCCTCACAGCAGGGGTCGGTCATGCTTCGGTCTCGTTCGGGAGTCTTCCTCGCGTTGGTCATCTCCGCCCTGGGTACCGGTTGCGGGATGGTGGTGAACCACTCCCCCGAGGTCACCGCCGGGCCCATCCCCAGCCCGAAGACGGTGGCGCCGGGCGAGGTGGTGCAGATGCTGTTCGAGGTGAAGGACCCGGACGGGGACGGCATGGAGTACTACTGGACGCAGTCGCCCGCGGAGCCCGCGGGCCGGTTCAGTGACCCTCACGCGCGCGCCCCCACGTGGACGGCGCCGGACGTGGATGGGCCCAAGCACTTCCTGCTGCAGGTCAACGTGGTGGACAACGAGGGCGGCGGCTTGCTCGGCACGGCGCCGTCGGTGCTGGTGCGGGTGCCGTAGTGCTTCAGGGGGCCGTCTGGGGGGCGGCCGGGGGCGGAGCGCCCGTGTCCCGGGCCTTGCGGTTGGCGCGCATGACGAAGAGCACGCCCAGCACCAGGAAGATGAAGGCGCCCACGCCGGCGCCGATGGTCTGGTAGTGGATGAGGTCCGTGGTGACGTTGCGAATCACCTCGGGCAGGTTGCACATCGTCTGGCTGGCCAGCGGCGTCTCGTTGTACCAGCCCAGGTAGTTGGGGCCCACCCAGGACGCCACGAGGACGCCCAGCAGCGTTCCCAGCAGGACGAAGTTGAGCAGCGTCTTGGCGGCGTTCATGGGCAAGCACCTCGGAAGGAGGACGGCGGGCCGTGCTTAGTATGTGCACGGCGCGCGGGCCAGGGGGGAACGTGTTAAGGGAGGGGCGTGCCGCTGCTCCCGCTCGCCCTCCTGTTCAGTCTCGTCGCGCTGGTGTGCGCCGCCTTCCTCCTCGTCCACGCCTTCCGTCGCAGCGTGGGCACGGGGGTGATGGTGCTGCTCATCCCCTGCTACGTGTTCTTCTACGCGTTCAGCCAGTTCGAGCACCGCCACAAGGGCTTCATCGTCGCCGGCTTCGTGTCGTGTGCGGCGCTGGCGGCGGTGTTCCTGGGGCTGGGCGCGCATGCGCTCGCGCCGCCGCCCATCCGCTTCCCTCCGCCGGGCTTCTGACGCTCCGCCGTGGCGCGCTGCGGCCTTCATCCGGAAGAGCCCGCGGTCGCCACCTGCGCGCGCTGCGGCACCTTCCTGTGTGCCGAGTGCGTGGAGCTGGTCCCGGAGGGCTCCGTGTGCGAGCCGTGCCGGGCGCGGCTGCGCATGGACGGGCCCGCGTCGCGCGTGGCCTGGGGTGCGCTGGGGTTGGGCGTGGCGGGGCTTGTGCTCCTGCCGTGCTCGCTGGGGATTCCCCTTCCGACGCTGGTGGCGGGCGCGGGCGCCATGGTGCTGGGGCTGCGTGAGACCGGGCGCATCCGCAGGGCCGAAAGCCCCGTCCGGGGGAAGTGGCCCGCGCGCGTCGGCTGGGTGCTGGGGGGGCTGACGCTCCTGCTGGTGCTCGTCTGGGTGGCGATGTTCCTGTTCCTCGCCATCGACAGGTGAGGCCCGTCGTCAGACGCCGCGCTCGTTCGGGTCCCACATGTACTTGTGCATCTGGAGCTGGAAGCGGACGGAGAGCCGGTCCTCGATGGTCCACTCCGCCAGCTCGCGCGGGTGCAGCTTGCCGAACACGGTGGAGAACAGCAGCGAGAAGGGCTTCTCGGTGAGGCGGTGCTCGGCGATGAGCGCCTTGGACCACTCGTAGTCCTCGCGCGAGCCGATGACGAACTTCACCTCGTCGTTGGCGTTCATCGACGTGAAGTTGCGCAAGTCGTTGCGCGCGCACTCGCCCGAGGACGGCGTCTTCATGTCGACGATCTTGTGCACCGCCGGCGGGACCAGGCGCACGTCGATGGCGCCGCTGGTCTCCAGCAGCACGATGAGCCCCGCGTCGAGCATCGACTGCATCAGCGGATACACGCCGGGCTGCAAGAGCGGCTCGCCGCCCGTCACCTCCACGCGCGGCGTGCGCAGGGCCTTCACCTGCTCCACCACGTCCGCGTTCTTCATGCGCGTGCCGCCGTGGAAGGCGAACTCGCTGTCGCAGTACGTGCAGCGCAGGTGGCAGCCGGTGAGGCGGACGAAGGCGCACAGCAGGCCCGCGTGCGAGGACTCGCCCTGGAGGGAGAGGTAGATCTCCTTCACCACCACGGAGTCGGCGGTGGGGACCAGACGGGGCTCGATGTGCGGGCGCGCGGCGGGCATGGCTTCTTCGTGAGACGGGAGGGAGCGGCGCTTCAACCCCAGTCAGCCCACGAGGTCAAGCCGCTCCCCCAATCCCGAGCCAACGCCCCGGCCGCGCCACCGGATTCCCCGCCCGGCCCCAGGGCTCCAGGGGGCGGGAACCCCGAGCAATCTGGAGGACTTGCGGCTGTCCGGACGCCCGGGTGCGCCCAGGCCTTCAGGTGCCGGCGGTGCCCTGACGGGGCGGAGCGGCCTCGGGCTCCGCGGTGGGGGCGGCGGCCGGGCGGTGGTGATGCACGGGGCAGCCCTTGGGGAAGGTGCCCAGCTTCTCGACGTCGAAGCCCTGGGGGTAGGTGCGCAGGTTGGAGCCCTCGCGCCCGAACAGCGGCGTCTCGCGAGGCGACAGCGCGTAGCGCACGAACCGGCCGCGCAGCCACAGCGCGGAGCGGAACACCTTCCGGCTGAGCGAGGACGGGCGCGGGTAGTGGAAGGCGTCCAGCAGCGCATCCTCCATGAGCGTGCGCGCGAACAGCGTGACGAGCGGCTTGGGCGCGAGGTTCGACGGAGGGAAGGTGGTGAGCAGCTCCAGCGTGGCGTCGGCGACGGCGCGGCTGCGCGAGTCGAAGGCGAAGTGCTTCGCCTCGTAGTCGTCCAGGAGGGTGACGAAGTCCTCGTACGTCCCGGGGATGTCCTGGATGCCCATGTGGCGACCCATGGCGCGGTAGTAGTGCGTCCACGCCGTCACCTCGTGGGGCGTCAGCGCCCTCCAGCCGAACTCCGCGAGCCAGCGCACGGGCGTGACGACGAAGGTGGACAGCACGTAGCGCATGTCATCGTTGGAGATGTCATAGGCGCCGTGCATCTGGTTCATCCGGCGCAGGGCCGTGCGCCCCGCGGTGCTGGCCATTCCGTGCTCGAGGATGGCGTCGAGGATGAGCACGGTGTCGTCGTAGCGCTTCTGGGGGCGCGCGGTGAACTCGCCGGTGTCGTGCAGCAGCACGCCGATGCTCGGCACCGCGTAGGTGCGGAACAGCGCGAAGCTGAGCGCCTGGGTGATGTCCCAGGGGAACTCCTGGGTGGCGAGGATGCGGACGATGTCCTCGTACTGCGTCACCGCGTCCAGGCGGTCGGTTCGGTCGCGCAGCGCGAAGCGCTTCATCCGGGTCCCTCCTGCGAGAGCTGGCGGGCACTGTACCGAATGCCCGTGGCGCCCGCTTGTTGGCACTCGCGGGCTCACCGCCCGGTGGGAGGGCGGGCCTTCACGCGCTCGACGAAGGCGTCGATGAGGTGTCGGGCGATGCTCAGGCGCGGCGGGACGCGGGGCAGGTTGTCCGGGTGGAACCAGTGGGCCTCGGCGATCTCCTTGCCGTCGACCTGGATGTCGCCGCCCGCGTACTCGGCGGTGAAGCCCACCATCAGCGAGCGCCCGAAGGGCCAGGGCTGCGAGCCGAAGTAGCGGATGTTCTTCACCTCGATGCCGACCTCCTCCTTCACCTCGCGCGCGACGCACTCCTCCAGCGACTCACCGGCGTCCACGAAGCCCGCGAGCGTGCTGAACATGGGCTCCGGCAGGGTGGAGTTGCGCGCGAGCAGCATCGTGTCGCCCCGGGTGACGAGGACAATCATCGCGGGGGAGATGCGCGGATAGAACGGAGTGTTGTCCACCGGGCACCTGCGGGCGCGCTCCCCGGAGACGAGCTGCGTGGGCTGGCCGCAGCGTCCGCAGAAGCGGTGCTGCACGTCCCACTCGGAGATGGCGAGCGCGCGCCCCGCGATGGCGAAGCGCACCTCGTCCAGCCGCTTGTAGAGCGCCCGGGCGGGCACCAGCGTGGTGCCCTCGGGCGGCGTGAAGTCCCGGGGAAGCGGCGCGGTGTAGCAGTCCACGCCGTCCAGCGTACCCAGGTAGTGCGCCGCCGGGACGACGTCGGGGAACGCCGCGCCGGTGGGCAGGACGATGGCGCCATCGCGCTCGGAGATGAGCAGCTCCATGCCGCGCGCGAGGAAGAGCAGCGCGTTGTCGCGAGGACGCGCGGGCGGCTCGTGGCTGGGGAGGAAGATGGGGGTGGGGCTCACGGGGGGCAGCTTAATGGGCCGGGCCCACGCACGCAGGACTCGTTCCGGGGGCCCCGGGTGGCTTCACGGGTTCGTGGCGCGGGGGCTGGGACGTCACGTCAGCCCTCCCTCGCGTGGGGACGGGGGCTTTCAGGTGCCCTGCTCGATGAGCTCGACGCGGTAGCCGTCCGGGTCCTCGACGAAGGCGATGACGGTGGTGCCGTGCTTCATCGGCCCCGGCTCGCGGACGACCTTGCCGCCGGCCTCGCGGATGGCGTCGCACGTCTTGCGGATGTCCTTCACGCCCAGGGCCACGTGGCCGTAGGCCGTGCCCAGCTCGTACTTCTCCACGCCCCAGTTGTGGGTGAGCTCCAGCGCGGGGTGCGTGTCCTCGGGGCCGAAGCCGACGAAGGCCAGGGTGAACTTCCCATCGGGGTAGTCACGGCGGCGCAGGAGCGTCATGCCGATGATCCGGGTGTAGAAGTCGAGCGACTTCTCCAGGTTCCCCACGCGCAACATGGTGTGCAGGATTCGCATGCCGCGCTTCATAACGCCCCGGGCGCCGCGCGTCTCGCGCGGGCTGTCGGCACTCGGACTATGGGTTCACGGAGGACTCGTTCGCCCGGACCTTCCGTGGAACGGTGAACGTCCCCACGGCCACCCGGCCATCGGACATCGGCCGTCCCGGCGCCTCGAGCAGGGGCACGCGCGACTGGTCGCCGCCCGCGTGCCACAGCCCCACCAGCACCGTCCACTCGCCCTGGGGCCAGCCGCGCGTGGACACGGAGAACGCGTCGCGCAGCAGCGTGTCCCTGGGTGCGTCGGTGAAGAACCAGGTGCCGCCCACCACGTCGTGGTCCGCGCCGAGTCGACGACCATCCGCCGCGACGATGTGCACGAAGATGCCCACCGAGCGCGGCACCGGCCCCGTCACGCGCCAGTTCAGCACCATGGACGCGATGCCCTCCGCGTCGGGCTCCTCGGGAATCTCCGCGGCCACCAGCTCCACGGGCACACCGAAGCGTGCGTTGATGGGCGTGGCCTTCGCGGGCAGCTGCGCCACCGTCAGCGGAGAGCCATCCTGGTTGCGCGGGTCCGGCTTCGCCACGGGCTCGCTCCAGGCGGTGGCCACGGCGCCCCACGCGACGAGGGGCACCAGGGCCACGCCCACCGTCGCGGGCCAGGACAGCCGCTGTCCCCGACGCTCGCGCCACAACAGGAAGCCGAGCCCCACCCACGCGAGCACGGACACCAGGGTGCCGCCGAGCCCCGAGCGGGGCAGGAAGCTCAGCACCAGCTGATGGCGACCCTCGGGCACGCGCACGCCGAGCAGGCCGTCGCGCGAGACGACCTCGCCCTGTGAGGACTTCCAGCCGGGGTGCCAGTTCTGGTTGACCAGGAGCACGGTGGGCCGCGTGGCCTCCACGTCCACGGTGACGCGGTTGGGCGTCCACTCCACGCGGCGCGCGGTGCCGGAGCCGGGCTCCTCCAGGTACTCCTCCTGGTTCAGGTCGCCGCGCAGCTTGGAGGACATGGGCACGGGCCACGCTTCACCGCAGGCGATGGAGCCTCGGTTGAGCGCGAGCAGGTGGCCTTGGGACCAGCGGTTGCCGCGCGCCTGCGCGAAGGGCTGCTCCTTCTCGACGGGCTGCGGAATCATCTGCGCCCAGTGAGAGAGGTTGTCGAAGGCGCGAAGCTGGAGCCCCCAGCTCGCCAGGGCCACCGCGCACGCGGCCGCCGCGGCCCAGGTCCACCGCGCGGGCGAGCGCCACGTGCGCGCCAGCAGGACGGCGAGGCCCAGCGCGGCCAACTCGGCGAGGAAGAAGCAGGTGGGGACGAGGAAGCGCTCGGGGTAGCGGAACGTCTCGAAGATGGGCAGCGTGCGCAGGCCCGCGAACAGCGACGGTGACGCCGCGTAGCCCGCGGCCATCCACGCGCAGAGGCTGGCGACGATGGCGGGATACAGCGCGCGACGCCACGCGAAGGCGAGGGCCGGCAGCGCGAGGGCGAGCGCGGCGGGGGCGAAGTAGAAGTTGCCGGTATCGCTGTAGCCGGAGCGTGCCGGCAGCTCGAGCAGCATCTTCACGAGGGGCGTGAGGTCGTTGCCCGGCGTGCCGGCCATGACGCGCGGCGAGGAGCGCATCGTCTCGAGGATGGGCCACAGGCGGAAGGCGCAGGCGGCCAGCGTGAAGCACGCGGTGGCGCCCAGGGACCACAGGGCCTGGAGGCGGCGGGGCGTGCCGCGAAGGGCGTAGAGCGAGCGGCCCGTCTCGAGGACGACGAAGAGGGCGCCCATGGGCACCGGGTAGGTGCCGCCGAAGGCGAGCAGCAGGGAGAAGACGGCGGCCACGAGCGCGGCGCCGGACAGTCTGCCCTCGACGGCGCGGCGGGTGCCGACGAGCAGCCACGGCAGCAGGAGGAAGCCCGCGAAGTTGAGCCAGCCGATGGACCAGGACAGCGCGGTGAAGCCCATCAACCCGAAGAGGGGCGCGGCGCCGAGCGCGCCTGCCGCGGAGCCCACGCGTCGTCGGGCGTAGTGGAAGAAGCCCTCCATGCCGAGCACGAGGAACATCCACAGCAGCACGGGCTCCGCGCGGCGCGGACCGATGAGCGAGGACACGAGCACCGTGGGCGCGAAGACGCGCGTCTGCGGACTGCCGAGCGCGTACTGGCCGCCGCAGGACCAGGGGTTCCACAGCGGGAGCTGTCCGTAGTTCGTCACGCTGCGGGTGCCCGCGTCCTCGTACGAGTCGAGCAGGTGCGAGTCGCGGAAGTCGTTCAGCCCGCCGGCGACGGACAGGGGCCGCCAGCACGCGATGAGCGCGATGACGCCGAAGAGGGCCAGGCGCACGCTGGTGAGCGAGGCGGCGCGGTGCACGGCGCGGAGCAATCCGTGGGACGAGGTCGTCATGCGCGAAGGGGCGCGCCGTGGAGCGCGAGAGCGGGAGAGGTGGCTCGCATCCGTCGAGGATGGAGTGAGGAAGCGGTGGGACGGAGCACTTCATCGGCTCCGGGCGGCGTCACGCGCGAGGTACTTCCGCGCATCGGCGAGTGAACATCGGCCGTCGCCGCCCATCCAGAATGCAGTGAGGAAGCGGTGGGGCAGAGCGCTTCATCGGCTCCGTACGACGTCACGTGTGAGGTGCTCCCGTGCATCGGCGAGAGCGCATCGGCCAGCGGCTCCCACCCAGAATTCAGTGAGGAAGCGGTGGGACGGAGCGCTTCATCGGCTCCGGGCGGCGTCACGCGCGAGGTACTTCCGCGCATCGGCGAGTGAACATCGGCCGTCGCCGCCCACCCAGAATGCAGTGAGGAAGCGGTAGGACGGAGCGCTTCATCGGCTCCACACGACGTCACGTGTGAGGTGCTCCCGCGCATCGGCGAGAGCGCATCGGCCAGCGGCTCCCACCAAGGAGCCAGTGAGGAGTCGGCGGGGCGATGCGCTCCGTCCGTCCCGGGCGACGCCTCGTGTGGGAGGCTCGCCCGTGGCATCGGGAGGTCAGCGACTGTCGCTGCCCACCGTGGTTGCAGTGAGCAACCGGCGAGGCCAAGCGCTCCGGTTGCCCCGGGCGACGTCACGCGCCGGAAGCCCCCTTGCGTCGGAGCGCACTCCTCATCCGCCCGCTCGCGAGCGCCGCCGTCGCGCGAGGCACGCGCGGACCACGCGAGGTGAGAGGTCTCGCCGCGCATCAGTCGTAGAACGGCCGTGGCTTGCACGGGCTCGCGGTGGCCTTGCGAGGCGCCGTCACGGGCGACGAGGCGCGCAGCTCCGTGTCGATGGCGTCGAACACGTCCGTGACGGGCACATCGCGCCGTCGCGCCTCGCTCATCACCCAGCCGCGCTCGGAGGCGCCGAAGTCGTCATCCTGGGACCAGTGGTCGCCGGGGAACGAGTGCATCGAGCGCCGCCGCCAGTGGGGCTCGGCCTCCGCGGCCATCCTGCCCAGCAGCTCGCGCTCCTCCGGGGACAGGCGCCGCGAGGGGGCCCTCACCTCCGAAGTCACCGCCCGCGCCACCACCACGCCGCCGCACAGCGCGAGCCCGAGCCATCCCGAGAGTGCCACGCGTCGCCAGTGCGCCTGCGTCTTCGTCATCGTCATGGAGCCCACCCGTCGTCGATGGGTTCCTACTCCAACTCCCACGGCCGCATCACCCGAATCCTCCGCCCGAGACCAGGCGGGCGGAGCGCCGTCCGTCCGGCCTCAGGAGCGGTCGTTCTCGTCGGTGTCCGCCTCCAGCTCGTACGGGTTCGCGAGCAGCCGGTGCGCCCCCTCCATCATCTCCACCACGATCTGCCCGGCGGGCTGCACGCTCTCGATGCGCGCCATGCTGGAGCCGCTGGCGGGCAGCACCATCTCCTCCAAATCCCCCTGCGTGTCGGGCGTGGGCACGAAGGCGCTGAAGCGCGGCATCGTGTACAGCGCGTCACCACCCGCGAGCCCCGGGAACAGCCGCGTCGTGCCGATGGTGTCCTGCGTCTGCGTCGGCGCCTTCGCCTCCCGGCCCGCCCACTCGCGCACCACGCGGTTGCGCAGCACCCGCTGCCTCGGGCCGCTCCACTCCGGACCGAAGAGCGTGGTGAAGTCCGAGTCGCGCGCGTCCCCGTCGACCAGGCGCTGCTTGTAGCCCGGGTGCGCGTATGCCTCCACGGAGGCCACCATGCGCGTGCCCACCCAGACGCCGTCCGCGCCGTGATACATCGCGCGCGCCGCGCTCAGCGCGTCCGCGATGCCTCCCGCGGCCAACAGGGGCAGCTCGCTCGTCAACGCGCGCAGCTCCCGCACCAGCTTCAACGTGGGCGTGGTCCCCCGGTTGTAGCCCGCCGCCTGTCGCCCCTGCGCGATGAGCCCGTCCACGCCGAGCGCCAGCGCGTCCTTCGCGAACTCCACCGAGCCCGCCTGCACCCAGACGCGGATGCCCGCGGCCCTCAAGTCCTTCACCCACGCGGCCGGAGGCAGGGCCCAGTGGAACGCGACCACGGGGACACGCTCGCTGATGCACGTGTCGATGTGCTCGCGCGTGGTGAGGTCCCCGGCCCGCGCATGGTCCAGGATGAAGTCCACGCCGAAGGGCCGCTGCGTGCCGGCGCGGATGGACTGGATGCGAGCGCGCAGGAACGGAGCGGGCTCGGGCGCCGAGCCCAGCATGCCGATGCCACCTGCTTCCGACACCGCGATGACCAGCGGCGGCAGCGCCACGAAGGCCATGCCCGCGCTGACGAAGGGGTAGTGCACCCCCAGGTCCTTCGTCAGCCGTGTGTGCAGCGTGTTGTCCTCCATCACCTGGATGGGGCGGCGAGGCGCGCGCTCGGCCTCCGCGTCGGAGGCGAGGCCCTCGTCCTCCAGCTCGCTGTCTCTGGGAGCTCCCGAGGGGCCGGCCCAATGGGAAGGGGGCGCGCCGCGTCCGTCGTTCGTTCCGTTCATCGTCTCTCCTCGATGTCGCTGGCTCGCTGACCGCGCTGGAAAGGTTACCAGCATCCCCCGGTTGTTGAGGTCAGGGGGCGACACGGCGATGGTCCGCCCGGATGCTCGACGACATGCGCCGGTGTCCGCTGGTGAGCACCGCTCCCGCGCCTACGTCCCGAGTGACTTCCGCATGTGCCGGTGTGGAATGCCGACTTCCAGGAACGCTTCCGCGTACGTGGAATAACCCAGCCGTTCGTAGAAGGGGACGACCACCTGTCGGGCATGCAGGTGGACCTGGGTGAGGCCTCGCCGCACGAGCTCCGCCTCCAACGTCCGGACCAGTCGGGCGCCCAGCCGCTGACCCTGGAGCTCGGGCGTCACGGCCATCTGGAACAGCCGGCCTCCGTGCGTGTCCTCGGGATGGAAGAGGACACAGCCGCGCACCTGTCCGCCCACGTGCGCCACCAGATGGAGGCTTGTGTCCTCGAAGGGGAACGTCACCTGCTCGCGCGTGTAGCCGAGCGGCTCGCGCAGCACCCGGAAGCGCAGCTCCAGCTCCCCGGCATACAGCGCGTGGCCGGGTTCGATGAAGTCGAGCGCGAGCTCGGACGGCGCGGCGCCGGACCCGCTCATCAGAACGTCCCGGTCAGCTGCAGGGTGAAGGTGCGACCGTACTGGGGCACCGGCGCGATGGAATTCTCGTCCGACACCGGAATCCGATAGCTGGTGTCGAGCAGGTTGTGGACGCCGGCGAAGTAGCGCAGCGGGCCGTAGTCACCGGAGAGGCCGAAGCTGATGAGCAGCGCCTCGCCGCTGTCGGCGCCGCCCTCTCCGGTGGGGCGCGCGCTCTGGTAGGTGGCCTGGGTGGCCAGCCGCATATCGCCGCCGCCGATGGGCATCAGCAGGCGACCGGAGACCAGGTGCGCGGGGGCCGCGGCGGCCACCTCGTCCGAGGCGTTGCGCAGCCGCACGTACGAGTAGCTCATGTCCACCAGCAGGTAGCGACCCGGCTGCCAGTGCACGCCCGCCTCCGCGCCCCACGCCAGCGTGGTGCCGCTGTCGTTGCCGAACACGAGGCACTGGGTGCTGGTGCCGCACTGGCCGGAGGGGTTGGCCTCCTCCTGCAGCCGAACCAGGTTGGAGATGCGGTTGTGGTAGCCGGCCACGGTGAGCCGCAGCTCGTCCGTCAAATCGTGGCCGTGCTCCAGCTCGAAGGTGGTGATGGTCTCCGGGTCCAGCGCTTCCGGCGCGGCCTGGGTGATGCCGTCCGCGTAGTGCAGCTCGTAGATGGTGGGCGCGCGGAAGGCGTTACCGGCCACCAGCTTGGTGAGGCCCGCGTCGTAGGGGCGGGCGATGAGCGCCACGCGAGGCGTGATGGGGGTCTCGTCCACGTCCGTGTACTTGTCCAGGCGCAGGCCCGCCGACAGGCTCAGCCGGGGGTGCAGCTTCCACTCGTCGAGCAGGTACGCGGACAGGATGGTGCGCGTCTTGGTCTCGAGGATGGGGCCGGGGTTCGTCGACTGCCGCACGCCCAATTGGCCCTGGGCCTCCACGCCGAGGGTGAGCCGGTTGCCCTCGAACAGCCCCACCCGCGCGCGCAGCTCCGCGTTGACCCAGTCCGCGTCGCCGGTCTCCTCGCGCGGGCCGCCGGCCGACTCCTGGTACACGTAGATGCCGTCGTAGCGGCTCAGGTCGAACGAGCCGCGCGCGGACAGGCTGAAGTTCTCCGAGAACTCGTGCTCGTAGCGCCCCTCCGCGAAGAAGCGCAGGTCCTTCACGCGGTTGCCCTCGGTGCCGGGGACGGTGCCGTAGGGGGCGGTGGGCAGCTCCTTGGAGCGCACGTTGAGCATGGCCTGGAAGGCGAAGTCGCCCACGCGCGCGCGCATGGAGCCGGTGGCGGCTCGCTCCGCGTCCAGGCCGGTGACCAGGTACTCCCGGTCGGCGAGCAGCCGCGTGGTGTCCGCGCCCGAGGCCGTCAGGGCCGCGGCGCTCACCAGGATGGAGCGGTTGCCGTTCGCCCACGCCGCCGTGGCGTGTCCACGCGTGGTGCCCAGCGCGCCCACGGCGCCCGTCACCTCCAGGTGCTTGTCCTGGCCGAGCGACTCGCGGGGCACCACGTTGATGACGCCGAAGAAGGCGCCGGTGCCGTAGAGCGAGCTGCCCGGGCCGCGCACCACCTCGATGCGCTCGATTTCGAGCAGGTCCACGTTGAAGTCGTGCGCGGCGAAGCCCTGGCCGGCCCACACGTCGTTCATGGGGTGGCCGT
This sequence comes from Myxococcus sp. AS-1-15, assembly GCF_020037055.1. Classification (NCBI taxonomy): domain Bacteria; kingdom Pseudomonadati; phylum Myxococcota; class Myxococcia; order Myxococcales; family Myxococcaceae; genus Myxococcus; species Myxococcus sp. AS-1-15. The sequence continues at coordinate 431,605 of NZ_JAIQDF010000002.1, forward strand.
CCCAGAGGATGCTGATGCGCGTGTTGAGGTCGCCCGGGGGCGAGAAGCCGCGCACGCCCAGATAGGTGTACGTGCGGTCGTCGGTGAGGAAGAAGCCGCGCACGCCGGACAGCGCCTCGGCGAGCGTGCGCCAGCCGAACGCGCGCAGCTCCTCCTGGGTGAGCACCGTGGTGGAGGCGGGCGCGTCGTCGACGGCGACCAGGCTCTTGGACGCGGCGCGCACGGGCGGGGGCGCGTACCTGAGCTCCGCGTGGACCTTCACCTCCTGGTCGGCGATGACCGTCACCTTCTGGCGCAGGGGGCGCACCTCGCGGCTCTCGACCTCCAGCTGGTGCTCGCCCTCGGGGAGGGTGACGACGGTGGGCGTGAAGCCCGCGGGCTGGCCGTCCACGCGCACGGTGGCGCCGTCGCGGTTGGCGGTGACGACGAGCCGGCCCGAGGGGCGGTCCTGCACGCGCAGCGACACGGAGAGCGGCACGCTGCCGTCGGCGGGCACGTCCACCACGTACTGGCCGGGGGCGTAGCCGGGCGCGCGCACGTAGAGGATGCGCTGGCCGGGCGGCAGGCGGGCGCGGCCGGGCAGCTTGGTGATGACGGGGCCGTTGGGGGCGTCACGCACCTCGGCGCCCTCGGGGGTGCCGGTCAGCTCCACGCCGCCGGTGATGAGGAACAGGTCGAAGGTCTGCTCCGTCTCCTTGCCGCGCGCCACGGTGACGGTGGCCTCGGTGGGACGGTAGCCGTCCTTCTTCACCATGATTTTGTGCCGGCCCGGCGACAGCGCGAGCGTCTGCGGCGAGCGGCCCCGGCTGCCCAGGTCCATGCGGTCCACGTAGACGTCCGCGCCCTTGGGCACGGTGGTGACCTTCACCAGCGCGACCTTGGGGCGCAGCCGGTCCAGCGAGCGGGAGACCTCCGAGGCGTCCTCGGTGGGCAAGTCCTCGGTGAGCAGGTCGTTGTAGTAGCGGTACGCCTCGTTGAACTTGCCCAGCGCCTCGAAGCAGCGGGCGATGTTGAAGAGCACGTTGCGGTTGGGCACCAGCCGGTAGCTGGTGAAGTACGAGCGCAGCGCCTCGGTGTACTGCCCCTTGGCGTAGGCGTCATTGCCCAGCTCGAAGGCGATATCCGCCTCGTCGGCGTTGTTGTCCGCCCACGAAGGGGAGGACAGGAGCAGGAGCGACAGGACGAGCAGGCCAGAGCGTGAGGGAACCATGGGGCGGCGACATTCTTCCCTCTATGGAATGGGAGGTCCATGGGGGCTTTTGGGTGGGGGTTCAGATGTCAGACCCATGAAGTAGGAATGAGTGGACACGCGGTATGGGGTGGGGTTCCACTTCGGGGAGGCGGCGCGGATGTTGGAGGGGTGGGGTGCGGGCGGTGAGAGGAGCAAGGCGATGGGAGAAGGACCGAAGCGACCGGCGACGTACGAGGACCTGCTCGCACTGCCGGAGCATGTGGTCGGGCAGATAGTCGACGGGGAGCTCATCGTGATGCCCCGGCCGGCGAGTCCGCATGCGAAGGCCAACTCGGGTTTGTATGGCGAGCTCTATGGTCCCTTCGAGCGGGGACGAGGCGGGCCCGGTGGGTGGTGGTTCCTCGTGGAGCCGGAGCTGCACTTCCGCAAGGACGTGCTGGTGCCCGACCTGGCGGCCTGGCGAAGGGAGCGGATGCCGGAAATCCCGGACGTGCCGTATTTCACGCTCGCGCCGGACTGGGTCTGTGAGGTGCTCTCTCCCTCCACGGCGCCGTTGGACCGGGTGAAGAAGAAGCGCATCTACGCGCGCGAGGGTGTGGGCCACGTGTGGCTGGTGGACCCGAAGGCGCGCACGCTGGAGGTGTTCCGACGGGACGGGGCGCGGTGGGTCGAGCTCGGCACCTTCTCGGGAGACGAGCGGGTGCGGGCCGAGCCCTTCGAGGCGCTGGAGCTGGCGCTGGGCGACCTGTGGCTGACTGCGGAGGTGAAGCCCGGGTCGCCCTGAGCCGGGTGCTCAGTGCAGGGCGCGCTTGTCGGGTGTGTCCACGGTGAGCGGGGCGGGCTGGCGCATGAGCACCTCGCCCACGCGCTGGAGCACCTGGGTGGTGGCGCCCTCCGGGTCACGGAAGAAGTGGGGCGTCCAGAGCCGCACGAGCTTCCAGCCCTGGCCCTCGAGCACGCCGGTGCGGAACAGGTCCCACTCCACGCGGTCCGCGGCCTTGGGGTAGCGGGTGCCGTCGCACAAGAGGCCCACGGTGACGTCGCCGGGCGAGGTGGGGTGGTGCAGGGCCACGTCCACACAGAAGCCGTCGTTGCCCCAGTGCACGTCGGAGGAGACCTGGTGGCGGCGGGCCAGGTGGTGGGCCAGCGCGCGGGCGAAGGTGGAGCCCGCGTCGGTCTCGCGCTCGTGGACGACGAGCTCCCGGGGGGCGGCCTCGGGCGTGGTGGGACGCTGTGGCTGGGAGAGGGACTCGGCGAACTGGAGGTAGGCGAAGAGCAGCCAGCCGCCGTTGGGCTGCCGGCCGGGCTCCACGGGGGGCAGGGCGGTGTACGCGTCGCGAGGGATGGAGGTGACCAGGTGCACCTGCTGGCGTGCGCGGGTGACGAGCACGTTGAGGCGCCGGCCACCGCCCGCGCTGCCGAGCGGTCCGAAGCGGCGGTAGAAGCGGCCCTGTCGGTCCGGGCCGTAGGTGGTGCTGATGATGAGGTGGTCGCGCTCGTCGCCCTGGACGTTCTCCAGGTTCTTCACGAAGAGGCCCTCGAAGGAGCCGGCACCCCGGCGGGTGCGCGCGGTGGCGAGTCGTGCGGAGAAGGTGGCGTCCTCAGCGGCGAGTTCGTCGAGCACATCGGTGATGGCATCGCGCTGGGACAGGTTGAAGCAGGCGATGCCGATGGATGGGGGCTCGGGCCGGGCGAGCAGCTCCTTCACGAGCTGGCCCACGGCACGGGCCTCGACCTGGTTGACGCGCTTCTCATAGGTGCCGCCCACGGGGAGCAGGCGCAGGGCCGCGTGCGGCGCGCGGTGTGAGGGGTGGGCGGGGATGGCCTGGAGGCGCTTGTCGTAGAAGTGCTCGTTGCTGAAGGCGATGAGGTCCGCGTCGCGCGAGCGGTAGTGCACGTCGAGGTAGCACTGGTCGATGTCCAGGTTGAGGGCGGCGGAGAGCAGGTCCTCCACCTCGGACTGCTGCTCCTCGAAGAGGCCCTGTTCGGTCTCGGCCTCGGTGTCCTGCTGGCTCTGGACCACGGCGGACTCGAAGAAGCGCGTGGGCGGAAGCTGCTTCGGGTCTCCGGCGATGACGACGCGCCTGGCGCGCGTGAGCACGGGCAGGGCCTCCTCCAGTCGGCACTGCGAGGACTCGTCGAAGATGACGACGTCGAAGATGGGGCGGCGCGGGAAGATTTGCGCCACCGTCTGGGGACTGGCCATCCACACGGGTCGGGCGTCGAAGAGCGGGTCTCCGCCGTCGATGTCCAGGCCGGTGGCGATGACCTGTCGCACGCGCATGGCGCGCTCTCCGCGCAACATGAGGCGTCGGCGCAGCTCCGCGCCCTGGCTGTTGAGTCGACCGCCGTTGGCCGCGAGCAGCCGCTCACGCTGGCGCTGCGTCCACTGGTGGAGGATGGCGTCGCGCACGAGGCCGCGCTTCTTCTCCTCGAGCACGCGGTAGCGCGCCTGGGTGGCCTGGGTGCGCTCGGCGTCGACGTGCTGGAGGGTGGAGTCCTCGCGAAGGCGCGAGGTCGCCTCGGCGGCGAGCGTGGCCTTGAGCACGGCCGTCCAGCCCGTCCGCGCGTCCGCGCCCAGGCGGGCGAGCGACTCGACCGAGGCCGCCAACGCCGGGGGCATGCCCGACAGGAGCGAGCGCAGACGCAGCATCCCCTCCACCGTGGACAGACGTGACTGGAGCGCGGTGGCGACGGGAGTGATCAGGGCGCCGGCGCGCAGTTCGTGCACGCGGAGGGTGAGCCACTCGGAGGAGCACAGCCCTGTCTCGGCGAGCCGCTGCTCCAGCCTCGCCACGGCCGCGCCCCGGGCGGCGGAGCGTCGCAGTCCCGTCAGCAGCGCGGCGCGTGTCGCGGCGTCCGTCGTCAGGGCCCGTCGCACGGCGTCCCGGCACGAGGCGAGTCGTGGCGTCGAGTCCAGCGCACCGAGGACCTCGAAGAGCGCGGCGTGGGCGCGCAAATCTCGGGCGAGCGTCTCATCGGGCAGGCTCGCGGAGGTGGGGACGAGGGTGGCGCGGTGGAACTCGCCCAGGAGCGCGCGAGCGCGGGCGCCAGTGAGGAAGTGACGGACGCGCTCGGCGGTGGCCGCGCCCAGGGTGAGGCCGAACTGCTGGAGCACCTTTCGCGCGCCGGCCTTCCGGGCGAAGCAGAAGAACGCGTACCACTTGCGGGCGATGCCCAGGTACGCGCCCAGCGTGGCGAGCGCGGTGGACAGGGCACCCAGGGCCTGCGGCTGCTCGCGGTGAATCAGCGCGAGCTCGGTGTCGAGCGGGCCCTCGGAGAGCACCTGGACTTGAGGGGAGAGGCTTTCGAGCTGGGCCTTCGCGGTCCGCACCGTGTCCGGTGAGGCCGCGGCCCAGCGGGCGAGGGACTCCGGGTTCGTGGTCTCCAACACGGGGGCGAGCTGTTCGGCGAAGTGGGCGCGCGCGAGCCCCTCGGCTTCCGGCTCCGCGCCGAAGGCTGGGATGTCCGGCGAGGTGAGCGCGTCCGCGTCACGGGCCGCCTCGACGGTGGCGCCGAGTCGCTCGCGCCAGGTGGTGAGGGGCGTGGCGAGGTAGGTGGCCAGGTCGATGCCCAGGGCTTCGCGCCAGGGGTTGTCCGGGTAGCCCTCCTTGAGGGCGCGCTCGAACACCTCGCGTGCCTCGCGCTCGCGAGCGGTGACGTCGGCGAGGCGCGCGGAGGTGAGTGACGCGGTGGCGGGCGTGAGCGCCTCGGGGGACTCGAGGGCGAGCCACTGGCCCACCAGCTCGTGGAAGGACGGGGCGGAGCCGTCTTCGGGGCGCGCGGAGAGGGCGTGCTCGGCGGTGGTGAGCTCGTCGTGGAGCGTCTGGAGTTCCGTGTCCACGCGGGACAGCTCGCGCGGGACGGCGGCGTCGGTGCGGGTCTCCGCCAGCGTGTCGAGCTGCTCGCGGATGCCCATGTAGAGGTCGCGCTGGTCCCGCTGGGCGTCGTGCACGACGGCGCACAGGCTGCCGAGGCCCAGGTGGTCCAGGCGGTGCTTCACCACGTCGAGCGCGGTGCGCTTGTCGCAGACGAACAGCACCCGCTCACCCCGGGCGAGATGGTCTCCGATGGCGTTGGCGATGGTCTGGGATTTTCCGGTGCCCGGAGGGCCGTGGATGACGAGCCCTCGGCGACTGCGCGCCAGGCGCACGGCGCGGGCCTGGCAGGGGTCCGCGATGGTGACGAGCCGCTCGTCCTCGGCGCGCTTGAGTCCCTCCAGGTTGCGCTCTCCGCCGCCTGGGTGGGTGGGCTGGTCGAGCGACACGTCCACGCGCAGGAAGCTCTCGATGGGGCCGGAGAGGGGCTCGCCGTCCACGAGGGCGCGCATGTCGTCCACGAGGCTCTGGTTGGACAGCGGGTACAGGCCGAGCACGGCGCTGGGGAGGATGGCGGCCTGCGTGGCGGCGTCCTCGTCCGGACGGGGCACGGCGGACAGGGCCGTCTGGGCCGTGAAGGGCTCGGGGACGGGCAGCTCCAGCGACTTGGAGACGAGGGCGACCAGCTCGTTGACCTCGCGCCACGGGTCCTCGCCGGTCTCGTCGGCGAAGAGCTCGCCGAAGCGCTGGCCGGTCTGCTGTTCCAGCCAGGCGAGGAGGGCGGTGTTGGGGGCGACGCGGTCGACCCCTTCCTCGGCGCCCTCGAACTCCACGGACGGGGTGCGCCCCTTCTTGAGGGTGATGCGCACGGGGACGAAGGCGATGGGGGCCAGGATGCGCCGGGTGCCGAAGCCGCGCTTGTCCTTGGGGCCCGGGGGGAGCTGCAGCAGCGGGAAGCCGACGTGGAGGACGTGCGCGCCGGTGTCCTGCTCGAAGATGCGCGCGTCCTCGACGATGGCGGCGAGCTTGCGAAGCAGCGCCTGTTGCTCCTCCTCGGCGCGGGTAGGGGCGGCGCGGTCGTCGCTGTCTTCGTCCTCGAAGGCACGCTCGTCGCGGATGAGCGCTGGGGTGTCGCGCTCGATGCTCACCTCACCTTCGGGCCGGGAGGATGCGGCGAGCGCAATCGCATCATCCGCCACGGGGGGGGTAGGCTCGTCGCGGGTGTTGTCCTCGTGGCGCGTCGAGGTGCTCGCCGCACGAGGCGGGGCGGGGTTCTCGTCGCGGGTCTTGTCCTCGTGGCGTGTCGAGATGCTCGCCGCACGAGGCGGGGCGGAGTTCTCGTCGCGGGCGTCGGCGGCCAGGCGAGCGGAGCTGGTTCTGGCGCCGCCGGGTGCGGTCAGACGCCCCTTGGACACGGGAGGCTTCACGGCGAGCCGGACGGTGGCCTTGTCGCCGAGGAGCGCGGCCAGCACGGCGTGAGGTGAGGTGCCGTCGAGTCGGGTCAGCGTGGCCAGGTCCAGGCGCTGGCGGCTGTGGTGGGGGCGGCAGTTGAGGCTGGGGCCGGAGGCGAGCGCGGCGTAGAGGCGCTCGAGCATCTTCTCGAGGACGCGGTTGCGGGGCTCGGACGACACGGGCGGTACCTCTCGGGAGGAGGGAGAGGGTGGGTCTAGCACGTCCCCCCGAGTGGGGACCTCAGCCGGACAGTGCGGCGGCCAGGGCGCGAGCGGCGGCCTCCAGCGCCTCGGCGGGCAGGTGGTCGGCGACAGGGGCGTCGAACACGGCGCGGCCCCACAGGCGCTGGGGCGTCCCGGCGAAACGAGGCACCAGGTGCAGGTGGCAGTGCCGGAGCACGTCGCCGATGGCGAAGGCATAGGCGTGCTCGGCGCCAAGGACCTCGCGTTGGGCCCTCATGACGCGGGCGGCGAAGGCTCCCAGTTCCCGGGAGGTCCCGTCATCCAGCTCGTACCAGGCGCGGGCGTGCTGCTCGCTGGAGATGACCACCCACCCCGGCACGGGGCTGGGACCGGCGACGCCGTGCAGCACGAGCCCGGGAGCGCGAGCCAGGATGCCTCCGACGGGGCGGTGCTCGCCGCGAGTGATGGCGCAGCCGAGACACGGTTCATTCACATCCACCATGCGGGCAAGGTATCAGCCATCCGCTCAGGTAACGCGTCTCAATGGATGAGATTCAACCCATCAGGGTCTGGATGGACCCCGGTGTCGGACCCAGGAGGTATGTGATCGCCGGGGCATGCCGCCGAGTGGTGATGCACCCGCGACTGTCGCCTTCTTGACGGGGAGGGCCCGGGTCGGAGAGTGTCCGATGCGCGCTCTTTCGGGGTTTTGGGGCGTCAGAGCCAATCCAATACAAGGTGGGGAAGATGAAGAAGCATCTGGTCATGGCCGTGGTGCCGTTCCTGGCGCTCGGGTGTGGAGACGATTTCAAGGACGAGAACGGGGACGGAATCGCGGACGGTGTGCGTGAGCCGGACAACGTCACGGTGGTGACGCCGGCGACGCCGAAGGGGACGGTGTCGGGCCAGGTGTTGGGGACGGACCTCAAGCCGCTGGCGGATGCGTCGGTGGAGATCACGATTGGCAGCTCGGATGAGCCGCTGGCGGGGACGACGGACGCGAAGGGCAACTTCGAGTTCAAGGGTGTCCCGGCGGGCTCGCACGTGCTGCTGACGTTCACGAAGACGGGCTACGCGACGCTGCGCGCCACCTCCGAGATTCCGTCGTCCGCGGGCAACGTGCCCCTCAACAACGCGAACGTGAGCTTCGGTCCGGTGACGCTGACGCGGCTGGATGGCTCGCTTCGCTTCCTGCTGGTGACCCCGCAGGGGCGCCCCGCGGCGAACGTGCGCGCGACGCTCGAGGCGTCTCCCGCGGGCACGGTGGTCCTGTCGAACGGTGACAACACGACGGGCGTGCTGAGCACGGTGGTGGTGGAGGCGACGTCCGACGAGCAGGGCGTGCTGCTGTTCCAGAACATCCCGACCGCGCAGGAACTGGCGCGCTTCACGAACCAGACGGGGCAGTACCGTCTGTGGGTGGCGCCGACGGACTCGAACGGCGACGGCGTCCCGGAGATCAACGGCTACGTGGATACCTACTCGGCCGCGTCCGTGGTGTCGGTCGGCACCACGCGCATCCTCAACCTGCCGGCGTCGCGTCCCACGGGGAGCGCGTTGGTCGTCGAGTCCAGCAACGTGGCCATGCTGCGTGGAGCTTCGAGTTCGCAGCCGCTGCACAACATGGTGCGCCCGGGCGAGCCCATCTATCTGTACTTCAACCAGCCCGTGCAGCAGGGCTCGCTGCTGGCGCGCCTGACGGACGAGTACGCCAAGGAGGCGCTGCCCGTCACCGTGGCCCTGGGGAACGGCGGCTACAGCGCCACCATCACCCCCTCCACTGGCGCGATTCAGACGGGCAAGGAGTACAACCTGGACCTGAGGGCCGTCTCCGTGGAGACGGGGCAGCTCTACGAGCGAGTCGGCTTCTTCTTTGGCGGTGAGCCGACGGCCCCCGCGGCGGTGACCATCACGGAAGCTCGTTACAGGGAGAGCTCGCTTCCTCCCGCTGCGCAGCAACTCACGACAGGGGAACGAGTTTACTTCACCTTCAGCTCGCCCCTCTCCCCGTTGCGTGTCGGGGACGGGCAGGTCCAGGTCTTGTTCAATTACGACCTCGACGGCAATGGCACTGTGGGTGGTGTCTCGTACGGTGAGGTCAATAACATCAGTGGACAGGGCTTCCCCCTGTACATGGATGAGCCGACCGCGCCGTTCGTCACGAATGCAAGCCAGCCCGAGCGGCCCGTTTTCGCCATCACGAGATCCGGATTCAGCACCCGTTATTACTTCACGTTCGAGCATCCCTCTGGGGCGGCTTATGCGCCCATCAATCCAACCCTCGTTTCTGGGTTCACGGTTGCATTCTCGAAGCTGGCCAGCCGTGGCATCAACCAGACGTACGAGAACATCTGGGGCCAGCCTGTCGTCACGGACCTCACGGTGACTGGCCTGGGCATCACCCCCGCCCCGACTCCCTGAGACAGCCCCGCCGAATGATGGCTCGACGTATCGCCGTCCGAGGCTGATGACGCCCCCGTGGATTTCCACGGGGGCGTTGCTGTTTGTGGAGGCCCATCGAGGATTCATGGGCCCAGTAGGTCGACGAAGTGTCCTTCCATGTGGACGCCCGTCTGCTGTTTGAGATTTCTTCAGGGGCCTTGTGAGTGGCCGGGCTCCGTCCCGGGGGCTGAGCGAGGCCCGGCATCGATGGAATGCAAATTGCCCTCCTGTCACGTCATGCGTCATTCCACATTGCGTCTTGTCGTCGTCTCCCTCGGGCTCCTCTGGAGCGCTTGCATCGATATCCCAGGCATCCAGGTGGAGGAGCCTCCGGTGGTCGAACTCGACGCTGGGGTGCCCACCGTGGGGGCACGGCTCATCCTGTCCCGGGCGGCGACGAACGGTGGTGTCGACCTCCAGGTCGAACTGACGGGAGCCTCACCGGAGAAGGTGGAGTTGCTGGTGGATGGTATTGCGGTGGAGACGTTGCTTCCTCCGTACAGGCTGCGCCTGGAGACGCAGTCGTTGTCAGAGGGAGACCACGAGCTGCTCGTGCGGACGACACTGGCGGAGCGGGTGTTCCTGAGCGAGCCACGATTGTTGAGGGTGGATAGAACAGCTCCGGTCCTCTTGTCGCGCGTTCCCTCGCCAGGCGACTCTCAAGTCCGAGCTGGTCATACGGTTCGCGCTGAGTTTTCAGAGGGGCTCGAGCCGTCGACAGTTCATGTGTCCTCCGTTCGTCTGGAGGTGGACTCCAAAGTCATCGCAGGGGACGTGGCCCTGTCCTCAGACGGTAGGGTGTTGACGATAAGTCCAGCGAGCCGACTGCCGAAGGATGTGGCTGTCCAGGTGGTGATGGATTCCTCTGTGACAGACTTGGCTGGAAACTCAATTCAGCAGGGTGATGAATGGCGCTGGACGGTTCCTGGCTTCCTCCCGCTGGGCAATGCGCTTACGAGCGACCCTCCTCAATACAGCACGCCCAGCTTTCCCGAGGTGCTCGTCCCGACGTCGGGCAGGCCCCTTGTCGCATGGGGAGACAGCGGTAGCGGAGGCGTGTTCATTCATCAATGGGCGGGCGCTGCCTGGGAATTGCTGGGCGGAACTCCACTGAGGGTTGCTGGGAGGGTCACCTATTTCAATGCGCGCCTGGATGAGAGTCAGCACCCGGTGGTGGGGTGGCTCGACGATGAAGTGGGGGAAGTTCATGTCCGGCGATGGACGGGGAGTGAATGGGTCTCGATGGGTGCCGTGATTCGTGCCCCGAAAACCTACTGTTGGGGACTCTCCTTGAGAACGAATGGGACGGGGCGTTGGTTCGTGAGCTTCGCCATCCGCGAGGAGTTCTTCGTTTATGAATGGGATGGCACAACCTGGCTTCGACGGGGCCTGTTTCGACCCGCAGAAAATTGGAGTGTGGGCTCGACGGCGATGGAACTCGATGGGGGCGGGAATCCAGTTATCATCTGGGGAGAGATGAATGCCTCGGGTGATACCATTCGCTACGAGACGCGCTGGTGGAGTGAGGGAGAATGGAAGAGCACGCCATTGACGCTGGGGCACCCGAGTGGATGGGCCTGGGGTGTGGGGGCCCCTGGGCGCCCTCTCGTGGCGATTCATGATGCGGCAAAACTCTCTTTTTGGGAGTGGCGGAGCGCTGCATGGCGCGAGCTTGGCAGTGCCTTCGAAGAACGGTTCCCAGCTGGGGCTAGGGCTGAAGTGCGTCGCTTCGCTTTGGATTCCTCGGGGGCGCTGGTGGTCCTCCTGGGGGAGCCGGAGGCCGCTGGGCAGCCCGAGACGCTGCACATGCGAAAGCTCGTTGGTGGCGAATGGGTTCCTCTCGAGGGGCTGCTGCGTCCGCCGCCCGATTTGACTCCGAATCCCTCGCCCCGATTCGGAGTCACTCCGGACGGACGGTTCCTGGTGACTCGAATCGAATCCACGGGTCAGCCGCCGAATGCGCAGCACTTCATCCAGGTCTACATCTCCAACGACTGACCCCCGCGACACGGGGCCACGCCGCGCACCACCGTTCTCCATTGAACGGTGGTGGGGTGCCCCCTGGGGCGATGTGGGGTGGGCGCGATGACGGATGCGTGCATAGATTGTCGTGTCTACCGCTGTTTCCCTACACGCGAGGCACCTGCTTCATGAAGCGCACGGCCACCCAGACTTCGGAAGAGCCGGTGGCGGACGCGACCCCGGCCGTGTCCCCCGTGAACCGCAAGCGCATCCTTGTCGTCGACGACTTCGACGATGCCCGCGAGATGTATGCGGAATACCTGGAGTTCGTCGGCTTCGAGGTGGACACCGCCCGGGACGGCGTCGAGGCGGTGGAGAAGGCCCAGACGAGCGAGCCGGACATCATCCTCATGGACCTCTCCCTGCCCGTCATGGACGGCTGGGAGGCCACCCGACGTATCAAACAGGACACTAGGACCCGCGATATCCCCGTCATGGCGCTGACGGGCCACGTGCTCGCGGGCAACGCCGAGCACGCCCGCGAGGCCGGCGCCGACGAGTTCGTCGCCAAGCCGTGCCTGCCTTCGGACCTGGAGAACAAGATCCGAAACATGCTCAAGCCGAGCAAGACGCGTAAGCCGAACGGGCAGGAAGGCTGACACCTCCCACCGGCGGGAAGTGACGACCACCCGACATCGGGTGGCCCCTCCCGGCGCGCTCCTGCCCTTTCGGACGGGGGAAGGGGTTGCCGCTGGACGTCCGGATGCCTAGCCCGTGGGAGTGGGCACCCCCGCCACCTTCCGGCCGCCAGACTCGTGGACTCCTCCGGAGGAGTTCGACGAGTACCGAATCGTTCGGCCCATCGGCCGGGGACGCACGGGGCGGGTGTACCTGGCCCAGGACACCCTGCTCGAACGCCCCGTGGCGGTGAAGTTCATCCCCGCCCTCGGCCCCAATGCCCTGGCGCGCTTCCTCGTCGAGGCCCGCGCCGCCGCCCGCATCCAGCACCCCAACGTCGTCACCCTCTACCGGGTGGGACAACTCGACGAACAGCCCTACCTCATCTCCGAGTTCATCCGCGGCGTCAGCCTGGACCGGCTCGTCAAACCCCTGCGCTGGGAGCGTGTGCTCGCCATCGGTCGGGACCTCGCCCGGGGCCTCAGCGCCGCCCACCGTCGGGGCGTGCTCCACCGCGACATCAAACCCGGCAACGCCGTGCTCACCGAGAGCGGCGCCGTGAAGCTGCTCGACTTCGGCCTCGCCAAGCTGCTCGACGGCGCGGTGGGCGACGAGGTGCCCTCTCCTCGCACCACCACCCCACCCGAGCTCCCCATGGACCTGGACCCGGAGCTCAACCCGCACTTCTCCGCCCGCTCGCTCGACGGCGTCTTCCTGCCCTCGCTGCCCCAGGGCGCCCTCGTCGGCACGCCGTACTACATGTCCCCCGAGGCCTGGGCCGGCGAGGACCTGTCGGCCCGCAGCGACGTGTACTCGCTGGGCATCGTCCTCTACGAACTCTGCGTGGGCCGGGGCCCCTACCGCGACGTCGTCTGGCGCGAGCTGCCTCACGTCGTGCGCACCCAGGACGCCCTGCCCCTGGGCGAAGTCTCTCCGCAGGTGGACCCGACCTTCGCCGCTATCATCGACCGCTGCCTGCGCCGCGAGCCCTCCGAGCGCTTCGCCTCCGCCGCCCAGCTCCTCGAGGCCCTGGAGGCCCTGTGCCGCGAAGACACGCCCACCCACGTCCCCGAGGGCAATCCCTATCGCGGCCTGCGCGCCTTCGAGGCCGAGCACCGCGCCCTCTTCTTCGGCCGCCGCCGCGAGTGCCGCGCCGTGCTGGAGCGCCTGCGCGGCGAGTCCTTCCTGCTCATCACCGGCGACTCCGGCGTCGGCAAGTCCTCCCTGTGCCTCGCCGGCATCCTCCCCGCCGTCGTCGAGGGCGGGCTCGAGGACGGCCGTCGCTGGCACACCGTCCGCCTGGTCCCGGGACGCAAGCCCCTGGTCGCGCTCTCCGCCGCGCTCGCCGCGCTCCTCGCCACCGAGGAGGAGCTCCTCGCCGAGGCGCTGCGCGCCGAGCCCGCGTGCCTCGCCCGTCGCCTGCGCGCCCGTCTGGGCGCCCGTGAGGGCCTGCTCGTCTACGTGGATCAGCTCGAGGAACTGGCGACGCTCGCCGAGCCCAACGAGGCGGCGCTCGCGGGACAGGCCCTCGGCAGCCTCGCGGAGGGGGCCAGCGGGGTGCGGCTGCTCGCCTCCAGCCGCAGCGACTTCCTCACCCGGCTCACCGCCGTGCCCGGCCTGGGCGCCGAGGTCCCCCGCGCGCTGTACCTCCTGCGCGCCCTCACCGCCGAGGAGACCCGCGAGGCCGTCACCGGCCCCTCACGCGTCAAGGGCGTCCGCTTCGAGTCGGAGTCCCTCGTCGACGCGCTCGTCACCGCCGCGGCCGAGGGGGGCCTGCCGCTGCTCCAGTTCGCGCTCGCCGAGCTCTGGGAGGCCCGCGACACGAAGACGCAGATGATCACCCAGGCCGCGCTCGATTCGATGGGTGGCGTGGCCGGAGCCCTGGCCCGACACGCGGACGCGGCGGTGGAGCGCCTCTTGCCAGACCAGCGCGTCGCGGCGCGAGGCGTCCTGCTCCGACTCGTCACCGCCGACGGAACCCGCGCGCGCAAGACGGACCGCGAGCTCGCCGGAGACGACCCGCGCTACCAGGCCGCGCTCGAGGCCCTGGTCCGCGCGCGCCTGCTCGTGGCGCGCGAGGCCCCCGAGGGCACGTCCTATGAGCTGGCCCACGAGGCGCTCCTGTCGGGCTGGGACTCGCTCGCGCACTGGCTGACCGAGGCCGCCGAGCGGCGCGAGGTCCAGGCGCTGCTGGAGACGGCCGCGGCCCACTGGGAGAAGCACCACCACTCGCGCGAGCTGCTCTGGGGCTCACGTCAGCTCGCCGAGGCGGCGGTGCTGGACGTGGCCGAGCTCAACCGCCGCGAGCGCGACTTCCTGCGCGCCTCCCGCCGCACGCTCATCCGCAGTCGCGGTCTGCGCCACGCGCTCGTGGTGGGCTTCGTCCTCTCGCTCGGCCTCGTCTACGGGGGCCTCAAGCTGCGCGAGCGCTGGAGCCTGGAGCGTCAGGTGCGCGCGGAGCTCGAAGAGGCGCGCAAGTCACTCGAGTCCGCGCTGGAGACCAAGGACCTGCTCCACTCCGAGCGCTCGGAGGCCTTCCGTCTCTACGGCAGCGGCCAGAAGCCCGAGGCGGAGCGGCTGTGGGGCAAGAGCGTCGCGCGCGCCGCGCAGGTGCGCCATCGCTTCGATGGAGTCGCAGGACGACTCGAGCGGGCCCTCGCGCTCGCGCCCGAGCGGCCCGAGGTCCGCGACGCGCTCGCCGACTTCCTCTTCGAGCGCGCCCTGTGGGCCGAGCAGGACGGAGAAGTGGCCATGGTGCCCACGCTGCTCCAGCGCCTGCGACTCTACGACGCCCACGGTGAGCGCTGGCGGCGATGGACCGCGCCCGCCCGGCTCACCCTGGGCGTCGCCGCGCACGACGTGCAGGTGGAGCTGCGTCCGCTGACGCGCGACACGCTCGGCAACGAGCAGCCCGGTGAGCCGCTGCCGCTGGAGTCCGAGCCCTGGATGGACGTCTCCGTGCCACCGGGCGCCTATCGGCTCACGTTGCGCGCGCCGCACCACGAGGCCGTGACGCAGCCGCTGCTCCTGCGTCGCGGAGAGGCACGGCGACTGGAGTTGCGCCTGCCGCGCGAGGGCTCGATTCCCTCGGGCTTCGTCTTCGTTCCCCCGGGCGAGGTCCGCTTCGGCAGCGCCGCGGACGCCAGCGTGCGCGAGTTCTTCAACGCGGTGCCGCAGCACGCGGTGCAGGTGCCGGGCTTCCTCATCGCGCGGCACGAGGTGACGTACGCGGACTGGCTCGTCTTCCTGGAGACCCTGTCCCCCGAGTCACGCGCCGCGCACAGCCCCCGCGTGGGCACGGGGGGCTATGCGGGGCACCTCGCGCTGGACCAGGTGGACGGTGTCTGGCGGCTGCGCTTCCAGCCCGGCAACGTGCCCTACGAGGCCCGCGCGGACGAGCCCATCCGCTACGCGAACCGCACCCGCCGCGGGACGCAGGACTGGCTGCGCTTCCCGGTGAGCGGCATCTCCTTCTCCGACGCGGAGACGTACGTGTCCTGGCTGTCCTTCAGCGGAAGGGTGCCGGGGGCGCGGCTGTGCTCGGAGCTCGAGTGGGAGCGCGCGGCGCGCGGTGTGGACGGACGCGAGTTCCCGCACGGCGACAGGCTGGGCCCGGACGACGCGAACATCGACACCACGTACGGCAAGCAGCCCGGAGGCTTCGGCCCGGACGAGGTGGGCAGCCACCCCGCGTCCCGCAGTCCGTTCGGCGTGGATGACATGGCGGGCAATGTCTGGGAGTGGACCCGCTCGTGGCTGGAGCCGGGGCGCGCGGTGGCGCGAGGTGGGAGCTTCGCGTTCGCGGCCACCTCCGCGCGCTCGACGAACCGCGAATTGCCCGAGCCCTCGTTGCGCGACGTGACGATGGGCCTGCGCGTGTGCGCGGACCTGTCCGCACCCAGGCCGTGAGCCTGCCCGGATGTGGGTCCGGGGAGTGGCCCGGCACAGGACGTTGGAAGCGCCCGTTCACCCTGTCGTGCCTGCTCGCCACCCCCTCGAGGGTGGGACGATTGTCGTGGGGTCATCACTCCTCCTTGCGAGCGGGCAGGCTCCTGCGAACCTTGTGTCCAGTAGCGCAGGGCCGGGGAGGGTCGGGGCATGGTGGCGAGGCGGATGGTGGGGGCGATGGTCATCGCCTGCGGGCTTTGGGGTTGTGGAAGCGCGGTGGAGGTCGAGGAGTCCCGGACGCTGGGGACCCAGGTGGCCGGGTTGTCGTCGCCCAATGGGCGCAACCTGAATGGCCGCAACCTCAACGGGCGCAATCTCAACAGCACGGAGCTGGGGCAGATGCTGGTGTCGGTGCGCTTCGCGGGCGCCGAGCGCGCGGACGCGGGCGCTCCCGCGCTGTCGGACACGTGGCTGGACGGCAGCGTCCTCCACGGCGCGACGTCGCAGGGCGTGGTGTCCGGGATGGACTTCCTCGGGGCGCGCTTCGTGGGGGAGCTCGGGAGCGGGGACACGGTTCCCCTGCGCATCGATGACATCCAGCCGGCCACGGGCGCGAGCGCGGATGTCTGGGTGTATCGCGTCTCCTACTACGCGGCCGACGAAGGGGCGTGGAAGCCCGCGTGCCAGGCGGCGGATGGCTCGGCGCTCGGGGCGATTGCGCTGACGGGGCGCTGGGACTACCGGCAGGGCGTGGCGGGCGGCGGCGCGAAGATCGAGGACGCGCAGGCCTTCACCTTCGCGTGCGAGGGCGCGGCCCTGGCCAAGTGCGTGCGCTTCGGCTACCGCCCGTGGGCGGGCAGCGTGAATGGCCAGAGCCTGGGCGAGCTGCACCAGGCCTGCACGCGCATGGTGCGCGCGGACTTCTGTGGCGACGGCACGTCGTATACGACGGATGGGAACTGGGTGAACCTGTACGACGCCGCGGGCGTGCAGCAGGACACCGAGAGCTGGAGCCTGGAGGCGGAGTGGGACGCGGCGGGAGCGCGCTGCCGCTCGCAGACGACGCGCGCGGGGACGCAGGCGGTGGCGTGCGCGTCGGGCACGGTGGTCCCCACCTGTGGCCCGTCCTCCAGCTTCGAGACGGGCGGCACGCTGCTGATGAGTGAAGTCCCGGTGGCGCCGTAACCACGGACGCGAAGGGCGCGGCATCCGCTCGGTGAGGCTGGCTGCCCGCTGTGCCCGGGAGCAGGCGGCCTGCCTTTGTCTCCTGGGGTGGGCGACACGAGAGGCCGACTTCCGGAGGCGAGGGGCCGACACCACGTTTAGCCGGCCCGCCAGGGGCAGGGGAGGGACTGGCGGAGGACGGAGACGCGCGGTGAGACGAGCCCGACGGATGAGAGGGACGGTCGCTGGCGGAATCAAGGGGGTGCTGCTGGCGGCGGCCTGCGCGGTGGCCGGATGCAAGAAGGGCTCGGAGGAGGCGGCCCCTCCGGCCCCGCCCGTGCTGACCTTGGGACAGGAGAACGTGGCGCGCGTCCAGGCGAGCGAGCTGCGCTCCGGCCCCGGCATCTCCGGCACGCTCCAAGCCCGCACCGCGGCGGCGGTCCGCGCGCAGGTGGGCGGCACCATCCTCGACCTCAAGGCGCAGCAAGGCCAGGTGGTGAAGCAGGGCCAGGAGCTGGCGCGCATCGACGACGCGACGCTGAGGGACCAGGTCATCGCCGCGCGCACCGCGGTGGCGACGGCGCGCAATGCCTTGCAGGTGGCCGAGGCCGAGCAGGAGCGCAGCGCGAAGCTGGCCCAGGCGGGGGTCATCACCCAGCGGGACTTCGAGCGGGCCCAGCTCTCCGTGGCGCAGGCGAAGGGGCAGCTCGCGGAGGCGCGCTCGCGCTACGCGTTGGCGCAGGAGCAGTTGGGACGCACGCGCGTCGTCGCGCCCTTCGCGGGGGTCGTCAGTGAGCGGCAGGCGAGCGCCGGTGACGTGGTGCAACCCGGTGCGCCGTTGTTCACGGTGGTGGACCCGCGCACGTTGCGCCTGGAGGCCTCCGTGCCGGCGGCGAACCTGGACCAGGTGAAGGCCCGGACGCCCGTGGAGTTCCGGGTCACCGGCTATGGGAACCGCGCGTTCACCGGGCATGTGGAGCGCATCAACCCGGTGGTGGACCCGAACACGGGGCAGGTGCGCATCTACGTCGCGATTCCGAACACGAACCTGCAATTGCTCGCGGGTCTGTTCGCGGAGGGACGCGTGGCCTCGGAGTCGGTGCGAGCGCTGGCGGTGCCGTTGGACGCCATCGACGACGCGGAGGGCAGGCCCTCCGTGCTGCGCGTGCGCGACGAGAAGGTGGAGCGCGTGAGCGTCACGCTGGGACTGCGTGACGACGTCGAGAAGCGGGTGGAGGTGCGCCAGGGGCTCCAGCAAGGAGACGTGGTGTTGCTCGGCTCGGCGCGCGATGAGGTGAGCGAGGGCATGCAGGTGAAGGTCGCGCCGCCGCGTGAGGGGGACTCGCCGCGCGGGGACGAGGGCCCGGGCGTCGGCGGTGGTGGCGCGCAGCAGGGCGAAGGCGCCGCGCCCAGGTCACCACCGGCCGGGCGCGACGACGGTGCAGGTCCCACGCAGTCACCGCGAGGCTCCACCGAGGGCGCGACGCAGCCCACGCCCTGAGCCCACGTCGTTCCTTCGCCTCCTGTCGGGAGTCACCCCGTGTTCATCTCCGATTTCGCCATCAAGCGGCCCATCGTCACCATCACCGCCATGGTGACGCTGGTCGTCTTCGGCCTCGTCGCCTTGTGGCAGCTCGAGACGGACGAGTTCCCCGACGTGCAGGCGCCCGTCATCGCCGTCACCATCGTCTACCCGGGCGCCTCACCCGACACGGTGGAGCGCGAAATCGTCGAGCCCATCGAGGACGCCATCTTCGCCATCAGCGGCGTCGACCCGAAGGAGACGACCGCCACCGCCACCGACGGCCTGGCCACCTTCACCGTGTTCTTCGAGTTCGAGAAGGACATCCAGGAGGCCTCGCAGGACATCCGCGACGCCATCTCCAGCAAGCGCGCGGACCTGCCTCGCGAGATGGAGGAGCCGGTCCTCACGCGCTTCGACCCCGCGGATGCACCCATCGTCTCGCTGACGCTCACCTCGGAGCGGCTCGATGTCGCGGCGCTGTCGCGCGTGGCGGACCCGCTGGTGGTGGGTGAGCTGCGCTCGGTGCCGGGCGTGGCGCAGGCGGACGTCGTCGGCGACGTCGAGCGGGAGATGACGGTGCAGCTCAGGCCCGAGGCGCTCCAGGCCGCGCGCGTCTCGCTGGCGGAGGTGGTGCAGGCGCTGCAATCGCAGAACCTGGCCGCGCCCGTCGGCCGCATCAACTCGCCGCTCGGGGAGGAGTCCATCCGCCTCAAGGGGCGCCTGGAGAACGTGGACGAGTTCCGCGACATGGTCGTGGCCACGCGCGACGGGCAGGTCATCCGGCTGAGGCAGCTGGCGGATGTCTTCGTGGGCTCCGAGGAGCCCCGCACGCTGGCGCTCTACGACGGCGCGCAGGCGGTGGGCATCGACGTGCTGAAGTCGAAGGGCTACAGCACCACGGAGGTCGCGGACGCGGTGCGAGCGCGCGTGGAGGCGCTCCAGAAGAAGCTGCCTCCGGACGTGAAGCTGGCCATCGTGCGCGACGCGGGCGTGCGTGTGGAGAGCGCGGTGGAGAACGTGCAGTCCGCGCTGGTGGAGGGCGCGCTGCTCACGGTGTTGGTGGTGTTCATCTTCCTCAACTCGTGGCGCTCCACCGTCATCACGGGGCTGGCGCTGCCGGTGAGCGTGCTGGCGGCGTTCATCAGCGTGTGGGCCTTCGGCTTCACGCTCAACACGATGTCGCTGCTCGGCCTGACGCTGGCCATCGGCATCCTCATCGATGACGCCATCGTGGTGCGCGAGAACATCGTCCGCCACATCGAGATGGGAAAGGACCACTACACGGCGTCACGCGAGGGTACGTCGGAGATTGGCCTCGCGGTGTCGGCGACCACGTTCTCCATCGTCGCCGTCTTCGTGCCGGTGGCCTTCATGTACGGCGTGGCCGGACAGTGGTTCAAGCCGTTCGCGCTCACCATCGCCTGCGCGGTGCTGGTGTCGCTGTTCGTCTCCTTCTCGCTGGACCCGATGCTCAGCGCGTACTGGGCGGACCCACAGGTGGAGAAGGGGGCTCGCAAGGGCTTCATCTCGCGCATCCTCACGCGCTTCAACGATTGGTTCGACCGGCAGGCGGACCGCTACAAGCGCGTCATCGCCTGGGCGCTGGACCACCGGCTCATCATGGTGCTGGTCGCGGTGGGCTCGCTCGTGGGCGCGCTGGTGCTCCAGGGCACCGTCGGTGGCGCCGGCTTCGTGCCGGTGAGTGACCGCTCGGAGGTGGAGCTGCTGGTGGAGACGCCGTCCAGCTCCAGCCTCGAGTACACGCGGCGCAAGGTGGAGGAGGTGACGCGCATCGTCCGCGCGCACCCCGAGGTCGCCTATACGTACAGCACCATCGGCGTGCCGCTGCCGCTGAGCGCTCCGGGCGTGGACCAGGCGTTGGTGTACGTGAGGCTCACGCCCAAGGCGGACCGTGATTTGAGCCAGGATTCGCTCGGCAGCAAGCTGCGCCAGGAGCTCGCGGCGGTGGGGGGCGCGAAGGTGTCTGTCTTCACCTCGGGCTTCGGCGGGGCGATGAAGCAGATCCAGCTGGAGCTGCGCGGGCCGGACCAGAAGACGCTCACGCAGCTCGCGCAGCAGGTGCAGCGTGAGGTGGAGCAGGTGCCCGGCGCGGTGGACGTGGGCCTGTCCACGCGAGGGCAGAAGCCGGAGCTGGTGGTCGACCTGAATCGAGGGCTCGCGGGTCAGCTCGGGGTGACGGTGGGGCAGGTGGCGCAGGTGCTGCGGCCGGCCTTCGCGGGGCTGGACGTGGGCGACTGGGTGGACCCGATTGGTGAGACTCGGGATGTGATGGTGCGCCTCGCGCCCGAGGCGCGGGACAATCCGGATGACCTGGCTCGGCTGCCCATCCGCGTGGGCGCGGTGCCGGGAGGGACGCCGCAGCTCGTCCCATTGGGACAGGTGGCGGACATCCAGCAGGCGCTCGGCCCCGCGCAAATCACGCACCTCAACCGCGAGCGGGTCATCAACATCCAGGCGAACGTGCAGGGGCGCTCGTTGACGGAGGTGATGCGGGACATCCAGGCGCGGGTGGACAAGGTGCAGATGCCCGCGGGCTACGAGCTGACCACGGGCGGTGAGTCCGCGGACCAGGAGGAGGTGTTCTCGCGGGTGTTCATCGCGCTGGGTGTGGCGGTGATGCTGATGTACCTCATCCTCGTCATCCAGTTCGGCTCGTTCCTGGACCCGCTGGCCATCCTCATCTCGCTGCCGCTGTCGTTGATTGGCGTGGTGGGCGCGCTGCTGATTACCGGGGACACGCTGAACATCATGAGTCTCATCGGCGTCATCCTGCTGATGGGCATCGTGGCGAAGAACGCCATCCTCCTCATCGACTTCGCGAAGTGGTCCCACGAGAAGGGCATGCCGTTGCGCGAGGCGCTCATCGAGGCGGGGCGCATCCGTCTGCGACCCATCATCATGACGACCTTCGCTCTGGTGGCGGGCATGATTCCGGTGGCGATTGGCGCGGGCGAGGGCGGTGACTTCCGGGCGCCGCTGGGCCGCGCGGTGATTGGCGGCACGATTACGTCCACGCTGCTGACGCTGCTGGTGATTCCGACGGTGTACGAAATCCTGGTGGATGGCCGGACGTGGATGGGGCGCAAGCTGCGCAAGGTGTTCCACTTCCGCGCGCCCCAGGGCCCGGGACATCAGGGCCCGCCGCAGAGTGGCGGTGGGGAGCCGCGTCCCGTGCCCCAGTCGCCGCAGAAGTGACACTGGGTCCGCTCCGGGTGTCCGCGTGCACGCTCGGAGTGTCGTCCTCGGACGGATGTTGAACGTCGGCTCAGATGAAGGGTTGGCGTGTCCGGCTCGGGCACCTAGGGTCGGTCGTCATCCGCCATGTCCCGAGCCCCGCTGCCTGAAGACCATCATCGACTCGTCACCCAAGCCCTGGCCGCGCTCGATGTCCGTAACCTGGTGCTGAGCATCCACGACCCCAGCTTCCCCAGCCTGCCGTCCGAGGACTCGGGACGGGGCTCGCCCTACTCCGAGGGCGCCGCACTCTTCCTGGAGTCCGCGCGCGCCCTGGGCTTCACCGGCATCCAACTGGGGCCCCAGGGGCAGACGACGGAGGCGAACGCGTCGCCGTATGACGGCACCCTGTTCTCACGCAACATCCTCAACATCGCGCTCGCGCCACTGGAGCACGAACCGTGGGGCGCGCTGCTGCCTCCTGGCCGCGTGGAGGCGCTCTCACGGTCCCGGCCCCATGCGGCCCATCCCGGGGAGCGCTACCGGTGGGCGTTCCGCGCGCAGCTCGCGGTGCTCGATGAGGCATGGGCGTCTTTTCGACGGCAGCGCGCGGAGCCGAAGCCGTCCGCTGCCATCCAGGACCTGTCCCGGCGCTTCACCTCCTTCCGGCAACGCCACCGCGCATGGCTCGTGCGCGATGCCCTGTTCGAGGTGCTGTGCGAGGAGAAGGGCGTTCCGGACTGGCGGCCCTGGGCGGACTCGCTGGACGGGCGTTTGTGGAACCCGGCTCCAGGTGAAGAGTCCGCGGCGGCGGCTCGGGTGCTCGCGCTGGAGTCGCGATACGGCGACACGTTGGAGCGCTATGCGTTCCTCCAGTTCCTCGTGCACACGCAACACGAGGTGCTCCGGGAGCGGACGGCCACGTGGCGCCTGAAGCTCTATGGCGACCTGCAGATCGGCTTCTCGCCGCGCGACGCGTGGGCGTGGCAGGGACTGTTCCTGCGCACGTACCTGATGGGCGCGCCGCCCAGTCGCACGAACCCCGACGGCCAGCCGTGGAACTACCCGGTGCTGGACCCGGAGCAGTTCTTCATGGAGGGCGGAGAGGGCCCGTCCCAGGGCTTCCGCCCGGGCGCGGTGCTGCGCTTCATGGATGCTCGGATGGACAAGATGCTCGCCGAGTACGACGGGCTGCGGCTGGACCATCCGCATGGGCTCGTGTGCCCCTGGGTGTATCGCTCCAACCAGTGGGACCCCGTGGCCGCCGTTCAACAGGGCGCGCGGTTGTTCTCGTCACCCGACCTGCCCGAGCACCCCGAGCTGGCGCGCTATGCGCTCGTGTCACCGGAGCAGGTGGACCGCTCGGTGCCTCGCTATGTGGACGGAGAGGTGAAGTCGCTGACGCCCGAGCAGGTGGAGCGCTTCAGCGTCCTCTTCGACACGGTGGTCGCCGCGGCCAGGCGCAATGGTCGCGAGCTGGGGGACCTGCTGGGCGAGGTGCTGAGCACGATGCCGTATCCGCTGGGACGCGTGCTCGCGCGATACGGGATGGGCCGCTTCCGCGTCACGCAGAAGGCGGACCTGCGCAACCCGGCGGACGTGTATCGCAGCGAGAACGCGGCGGCCGAGGACTGGATGATGGTCGGCAACCACGACACGAAGTCGCTGTGGCGCCTCGTCGGCGACTGGCAGTGGCGCGGGACGCTGCGGGCGCAGGCGGACTATCTGGCGACGCGGCTGTGCCCGGAGGTCGAGCACCGTGAGGCCTTCGCGCGCGAGCTGGCGACGGACCCGGGGCGACTCGCGCAGGCGAAGCTGGCGGACCTGTTCGCCAGCCGCGCGCGCAATGTCATGGTGTTCTTCACGGACCTGCTCGGGATGCCGGAGACGTACAACGAGCCGGGCACCATCGACGAGCGCAACTGGTCGCTGCGCGTGCCCTCGGACTGGATGCGTGAGTATCGCGAGCGGCTTCGCGGCGATGCGGCCATGAATCTTCCGGGTGTCCTGGCGATGGCGCTGCGCGCGGGGGGCGCTCCCGTGAGACAGAAGCACCGCGAGCTGCTCGCGGGACTGGACCGATTGGCGGCGGAGCTGCGTGGCGGGGCGTGAGGGGCCCCTGCCCGTTGCTTGATGACAATGGGGCCGACCCGCGAACGCATCGAGGCGAGCAGGACTCAGGGTGGGCGAGAGATGCGGTGAGGTGCTACCGCATCAGACTCGTTCCCGCGCACGACCGAGGGAGCGCAGTGCAAGCGCTCGCCCCGGAACAGGCACCTCAGTGCTTCACGTCCACCACGAGTCGCGTCGGCTCGCGCAGCTCCAGGATGCGGAACGGCGCGTGGCTCTTGTTGCCCAGCACCCACGTCACCTCGCCCTCGAAGTCACACGTGCGCTCCAGCTCGAGCAACACCGGCAACGCGGGCTTCAGCTCTCGCGTGGCCACCGTGGGCTCACCTGCCTCCGTATGCGCCTTCGCCGGCGTGAAGCTCACCTGGAGCTGGCCCTTGCCCGCCAGCGTCACCGGGTTGCCCGAGCCACACTGCACCACGGGCTCCTTCGCGTACTCCACGCGATAGCCCGGCAGCTGCGTCCCCTCGAACTCGAACACCACGCGGTCGTAATCCGGATGCGCTCCCGCGCGCACCGAGCGCAGCGTGGCCTGCGGCACGTCCCTGCGGTCCAGACTCACCGCGTCCGTGGTCCACTCGCGGTTCTTCGGGTTCTCGGGCGTGATTCCACCCGACCCACCACCCGACGGTGTCCCCGCGCCACCCGGTGCCGTGCCGCCCGTGCCTGACGGAGCGCCCGCGCCCGCCGACGGCGAGCCCGCTCCCGAAGGCGTCTCTGGCTCCGCACCAGGCTCCTCGGGAGGCAGCTCTCCCACGGCCACGGGAGGCTTCGCGGCGGCTTCACCTCCCCGCGCCACGGCGCCCTCGGACGCACCCGAGAGCCGCGCGGGAGTGTCATCGGGCGCTGGCAGCTCGGCCGCCGGATGCGGCGGGGCCTCTTCCTTCTTCGAGCACCCGGTGCCCACGAGGCATCCGGCCAGCCACAGCGATGACAGCCAGCGTCCCGCACGCTTCATCGTTCCTCCCCAGGGGGCCCGCGAAAGAGGGGCCACGGAGGACACCCTCTCTCACGACAGGGGGGCCACGTGCCAGCACCACCGGCCCGTGACGAGAAGCCGACAGTGTCACTCCGCCGAGGCCGTCGCCCGCGTCAGCGCCCCCAGGTCCGCGTCCCGCAGGAACTTCACCAGCACCCCGTCCATCTTCCGCGTGCCGTTCTCCACCACCGTCGGCTTCAGGAAGAAAAGATTGTTCCAGTTGAAGTCGTACAGCGCCTGCTCCGCCGCGTCGGACCAGCTCCCATCCATGGGCCCGCGGTAGTACCCGAGCTTGCGCAGCACCTGCTTCACGTCCCGCGCGATGTCCGCCGTCAGCGTCACGCGGTCCTGGGCGTACACGTCCGCGAGCGTGCCCTGGTAGCGGTTGAGCTGCACGCCCAGCTCCTGGAGCGCCTTCGTGCTGCCGTGCACCACCGCCTCCGCGAGCACATGCGTGTAGAACGCCGTCTCGCTCGTGGTGTTCCACACCCGGATGACACCCGAGCGCTCGCCGTTCTTGTCCCCGCCCACGCGCGCGCCGTGCGCGAGCGACGCATACAGCCGCTGCGGCAGGCTGCCCTTCGCGCGCTGGAAGCCCGCGGCCATGGCCGTGCACATGTCCGGCGTGGACATGTTGTTCGCCTGCACCACGAACGTCGCGCCCTGGATGGCACAGGTGTGCGCGCTCGTCTGCGCGCCCGAGCGCTGCCCCGTCGTCACGCTCCCGTCCGGGTGCAGCTTCACCGCGGCGAGCTGACGGATGGGCGCGTACGGGTCCAGCGCCAGCACCGCGTCGATGGCGGCCTGGGGCGCCTCGCCCGCGTCGATGCGCGCGATGACACCCTGGGCATCATCCACCGAGGGCAGCGCCATGGTGGCCACCGCGATGTCCGAGCGCCCATACGGCACCAGCCCGCTGACCCCGCTCGGGAAGGAGATGACGGCCATCCCGCACGACTGCTCCACCGCGTCACACGCGACGATGGCGCGCGTGCCGAACAGGCTCCGGTTGAGGGGCCGGCTGCCTTCCGCCGACGCCTGGGTGGAAGCGAGCAACAGGAACGCCATGAGCCACGAGCCCCGCTCGAACAGCTTCATACGGACACCTCTGGGCAAGGCGCTCCCGTGGCGGACCGCGACGTCCCGCGTGGAGGAGCCCTTCCTGTCAGGGATTGATGTCGGTGCGCGGAACCCGCCCACGCCCCGAAACTGCTGGAGCCCTGAACGGAAGGCCCTTCCGGGACATATCGGGAAGGCTCGCCAACCGTTGCGCCCGGCAAACACCCGTGGGCCGGGCCGGGGAGGGCCCGCCGGGCCGGGTGCCCCGCGTGTTCCGCTTCCGGTACGTGCGAAGCCGTGGCACTCCCACTCCGGGATTGCAGGACGCACCCCACAAGTTGCCGGGTGGCGGGTATGGTGCGCGCCCGGCCGCAGCCCGCGTCCCCCTTACGCGCACGAACCGGAGACACATCCCCCATGGCTCTCGACCTCACCTCCCTCCCCCGTCCCTCGAGGGACGACGCCACCGTCGGCACCATGGCGCGGGGCCTCGTCGGCAGCGAAATCCTCCGCATCGCCGCGGAGGTCCGGGAGCTCGTCGCCAAAGGTCGCAAGGTGTGCAACCTCACCGTGGGCGACTTCAGCCCGCGCGAGTTCCCCATCCCCGAGGGCCTGCGCACGCACATCACCACCGCGCTCCAGGCGGGCGAGACGAACTATCCGCCCTCGGACGGCGTGCTGGACCTACGCCAGGCGGTGCAGCGCTTCTACGAGCGCGCCCTGGGCCTGAAGTACCCGCTGGAGGGCATCGTCATCGCGGGCGGCGCCCGGCCCATCATCTACGGCACCTTCCGCAGCGTGCTCGATGACGGGGAGACGGTCGTCTACCCGGTGCCGTCGTGGAACAACAACCACTACATCCACATGATGAACGCGAAGGGCGTCGTGGTGACGACGGACCCCTCGCATGGCTTCATGCCCACGCTGGAGCAGCTCACGCCGCACCTGGGCACCGCGCGCCTGTTGTGCCTGTGCAGCCCGCTCAACCCCACGGGCACCATGATTTCGAAGGACGTGCTCGGCGCCATCTGCGAGCGCGTGGTCGCGGAGAACCGCGAGCGCGAGAAGACGGGCAAGAAGCCCCTCATCCTGATGTACGACCAGATCTACTGGGTGCTGAGCTTCGGCTCGGAGAAGCACGTGACGCCGGTGGAGCTGGTGCCGGAGGTGGCGCCCTACACCGTGTTCGTGGACGGCATCTCCAAGGCCTTCGCCGCCACGGGCGTGCGCGTGGGCTGGGGCGTGGGCCCGCCGAGCATCATCGCGCGCATGCGCGACGTGCTGGGCCACGTGGGTGCGTGGGCGCCCAAGGCCGAGCAGGTCGCCGTGGCCCGCTACCTGGACGACGTGCCCGCCACCGAGTCCTTCCTGAAGGAGATGCACCAGCGCGTGGACGCGCGCCTGGAGGCGCTGCACAAGGGCCTGTCGCGCATGCGCGAGGCGGGGCTGCCGGTGCGCCACATCGCGCCCCAGGGCGCCATCTACCTGTCCGTCCAGTTCGACCTGGTGGGCAAGAGCGGCCTGAAGACGAATGACGACATCCGCAAGCTCCTCCTGGAGAAGGCGGGCCTCGCGGTGGTGCCCTTCCAGGCGTTCGGCCTGAAGGAGGACACCGGCTGGTTCCGCCTGTCCGTGGGCGCCACGTCCGTGGCGGAAATCGAGGACGTGCTGCCCCGCGTGGAGGCCACCCTGCGCGAGGCGCTCGGCGCGAAGTAGTCGAGCCGGCTCGAAGCCCGGGCCCACGTCCCCCTGGACGCGGATGTGGGCCCGGGAATACACGGAAAGGACCGGAGTTCAGCCAGGGACGCGCCCGGCTGACGCATCCGTTGTCGCCGGTCCCCACCCGAGACGCGCGCGCCTTCGTGCCCATGCTCAAGCGATTCGTGGATGTCCGTGACGAGGAGGTCCGCGCAGTCCTCGGGTCGTTCGTCTATTTCTTCACGCTGATGTGCGGCTACGCCATCCTGCGCCCCATCCGCAACGAGATGGGGACGGCGGGCAGCGTGAAGGGGTTGCCGTGGCTGTTCACGGCGACGTTCCTGGTGATGCTGCTGGCGGTGCCCGCGTTCTCCGCGCTGGTGGCGCGCTGGCCCCGGCGGGTGGTGCTGCCGCGCATCTACCGCTTCTTCCTGGTGTCGCTGCTGGTCTTCTTCGCGCTCCTGAAGCTGGAGGTGGCGAAGGAGCCGGTGGCGCGCGTCTTCTACATCTGGCTGAGCGTCTACAACCTGTTCGTGGTCTCCATCTTCTGGAGCTTCATGGCGGACGTCTTCGCCAGCGAGCAGGGCAAGCGGCTGTTCGGCTTCATCGCCGCGGGTGGCACCACGGGCATGCTGGTGGGGCCGTTCCTGGTGGGGCGGCTGGCGGAGCCGGTGGGGCCGGTGAACCTCATCCTCATCTCCGCGGTGCTGCTGGAGGTGAGCGCGCAGTGCGTGCGGTGGCTGAGCCGCTGGGCGCGTGACGTGCAGCACCAGCCGCCCTCGGCCGAGGGGCCCGTGGGAGGCGGGGTGCTCGCGGGGCTGAAGCTGCTGGTGGCGTCGCCGATGTTGTTGGCGCTGGGGCTCCAGGTGCTGCTGTACGCGGCCACGTCCACGTTCCTGTACTTCCAGGAGGTGCAGCTGGTGGCGCAGGTGGGCAAGGACGCGGCGTCGCGGACGGCCCTCTTCGGGGACATCGACTTCTATGTGCAGTTGTTGACGTTGGCGCTGCAGACGCTCGTCACCGGGCGCATCATCTCGCGCCTGGGGTTGGGGGCGGCGCTGGCGGTGGCGCCGGTGGTGACGGGGCTGGGCTTCCTGGGGCTGGCGGCGGTGCCGGTGCTGGGCGTGCTGGTGGCGTTCAAGGCGCTGCGCGGGGCCAGCCACTACGCGCTGGAGCGGCCCTCGCGCGAAATCCTCTTCACCACGGTGGACCGCGAAGCGCGCTACAAGTCGAAGAGCTTCATCGACACGGTGGTGTACCGGGGCAGCGACACGGTGAGCGCGTGGTTGCAGGGTGGGCTCACCGCGCTGGGGTTGGGGATGACGGGGCTGTCGTTGGCGGCGGTGCCGTTGGCGGGGCTGTGGTGGGGGGTGTCGCTGTACCTGTCGCGGGAGCAGCGGCGGCTGTCTCGCGAGGGTGGGGATGAGCTGGCGCGCGCGGCGCCGGACAATGCCGCCGCCCGTTGAGCAATCTTCCTCGCAGTGCTTCCTCGTGGCAGGAGACGACACGCTATGAAGCTGTCTCGCAGGGATGTGATTCAGGGTGCCGTGGTCGCGGGCTCGTTGTTCGCCATGGGCTGTGCGTCCTCGAAGGGCGCGTCGGGTGGTGGCACGGCGGAGCCGGCGCCGCAGGGGCAGGGGAGCGGAGGGACGAAGGCGGACAAGTCCCTGAGCATCCTCATCCTGGGGGGCACGAAGTTCCTGGGGCCGGCGCTGGTGGAGTCCGCGCAGGCCCGGGGGCACACCGTCACGCTGTTCAACCGCGGCAAGACGAACCCGGGCCTCTTCCCCAACGTGGAGAAGCTGCAGGGAGACCGCGACCCGAACAAGGGCGAGGGGCTCAAGGCGCTCCAGGGCCGCAAGTGGGACGCGGTGGTGGACACGTCGGGGTACGTGCCGCGCATCGTGAAGGCGTCCGCGGAGCTGCTCGCGCCGAACGTGGGGCACTACACCTTCGTGTCCAGCATCTCGGTCTACAAGGACGCGTCGAAGCCGGGCCTCACGGAGACGGCGGCGGTGGCCACGGTGGACGAGCCGAACTCGGAGGACGTGAACAAGTACTACGGCGGCCTGAAGGCGCTGTGCGAGAAGGCGGCGGAGACGGCGATGCCGGGCCGCGTGTTCAACGTGCGCCCGGGGCTCATCGTCGGGCCGGACGACCCGACGGACCGCTTCACGTACTGGCCGGTGCGCGTGGCCCAGGGCGGCGAGGTGCTCGCGCCGGGCACGGGGCATGACCCCACGCAGTTCATCGACGTGAGGGATCTGGCCGCGTTCATCATCCTGGGCGTGGAGAAGAACCTGGCGGGGCCCTACACGGCGACGGGGCCGGACAAGCCGCTGTTGATGCGGGACTTCCTGGAGCGCAGCAAGAAGGCGCTGCGCAGTGACGCGACGTTCATCTGGGCGCACCCGTCCTTCCTGGCGAAGCACAAGGTGGAGGCCTTCGGAGACATGCCGGTGTGGGTGACGCCGACGGGCGAGGAGGCGGGCCTGCTCCGGGTGAACATCGACAAGGCGCTGGCGGCGGGGCTCACGTTCCGGCCGCTGGAGGAGACGGTGCGCGACACGGTGGAGTGGTTCAAGTCGGAGCCGCCCGAGCGTCAGGCGAAGCTGAAGGCGGGCATCGCTCCGGCGCGCGAGAAGGAGGTGCTCGCGGCGTGGCACCAGGAGCACGACCAGGGCACCGCGACTCCCACGCGCTAGGCGCGGATGACGGTGACCTGACGTCCCGAGGGCGTCCGGGCCTGTTCGGCCCGGGTGCGCTCGGCGATGGGCGGCTGGTTCGAGCGACGGTCGAAGAGCATCAGCCAGCCGCTGTCCAGACCCAGGCCCTGGAGATAGCCGTCGAGCTGCTCCAGGCCGTCGTTCAGCGGGTCCGACTCCCTGTCGCGCCAGACCTTGATTTCGATGGCGAGCGTGTCCGGTCCATGGCGCACGCACAGGTCCATGCGGCCCCGGCCGACGGCGTACTCGCGCTCGATGGTGCCCCCGCCGTTGACCACACGGAGGAGGAAGACCATGAGCACCAGATGCGGCGCCACCTCGTGGTACGGCGCCGTGGCGAGCAGCGGCTCGCCGTGCTGACGCCAGAAGGAGAGGAACGCCTCTCACAACTGTTCGAGGTCCATTCGCCCGTCGGCACGCAGCCACGATGGGTGGATGGAGGGAAGCGCCGCTCGTGACGGGAAGGCCAGCTCCCGGACGATGATCTCCCGATAGATGGGGTTGACGACCTCCAGGCCTCCTTCTGGTTTGAACCGGACGAGGCCCAGGTCGACCGCGAAGCGAACGTCATCCGGAGGCAACGGAGGCGGAATGTCGCCGGAGAGCATCGGCTCGAGGATGGCTTGGATGCGAGGCTCGCGAAGACGGGCCGCGAGGCTGTCCAGGTGGGTCTCCTGGCGATAGATGAGAGTCGCCTTGGCGCGCTCGATGTCCTGACGGCGCACGGGCTGGCTCACGTCGGTGACCAGCTCCTCCACGGCCACCTTGGCCAGCGCGTTGACGAGCCAGGGCTGTCCCTGGGTGAGTTCGAAGGCGAGTGAGATGGCCTCGGGCTCGAAGCCTTGTCCCGTGTCGGCGGTGTGCTGGGCGTAGAGCTCTGCGACCTCCTCCTCCGTGAAGTCGCGCACCGTCAGCGAGCGCACCTTGATGTTGAAGGGGCTGGAGGTTCCCAACCGGCTCGAGTCCCCCGAGGCCACGTTGTAGTCGCGGACGTCCCTCAAGCCGATGAGCGCCATCGACGAGGGGAAGTGCAGGGGGCGGTTGCGATAGCCGTCCCGGAGCTGGCGCAGCACGGAGACGAGGACTTCGTTCTTCAGTGCATCGACCTCGTCCAGGAAGACGACGAGCGGCTTGCCCGTGGCTTCGGACCAGGCCGAGAGCGCGGAGGCGATGCGGTATCCAGGAGGCGCGTCCGGGAACTCCGGAGGCTGCTGCGTGGCGGGCAGCTGTGCTCGCGCGGCGGACCGCCAGCTCGAGAGGGCGGCATCCTCGGCGGCGCCGGTGTCGTCGGGAAACCCCGCGCCCACCTCCATGCTGACGAGGGCCGCCACGTAGCGTCCCTCCATCGTGAGCTCGCGAGCGAAGGACAGCAGTGCCGTCGTCTTGCCCACCTGCCGAGGTGCGTGGACGACGAAGTAGCCCTGCTGCTCGACGAGCCGCCGGACCTCGGGCAGCCGGCGCATGGCCGGCAGCATGTAGTGGTGGTCCGGATTGCACGGACCGGCGGTGTTGAACCAACGGGGCATGCCCGGAAGGTACTTGCGTCTCCTTCCTGGGCAAAGGCCCATGGACCCGAGGGTGTCCGGACCTGTTCGGCCCGGATGCTCAGAGTCGCCCGAGGATCTCCGCCTTCTTGCGCTCGAAGTCGTCCATGGTGATGAGCCCCTCGCCCAGCATCCGCTGCAGGTCCGCGAGGGACTTCACCGGGTCCTTCGGAGCGCTGACAGGTTTGCCCGCCAGGAGCGCGGCGAGCTGGCTCAGGTCCTGCTCGACGACGGGCCCGACGACGGCGACCCGCTGGGGGTCATCGGGGGCGACCTTGACGTTGAGCTCCAGGCCCGGCGTGAACACCCGCACGTTCCAGTCGTGGTAGCGGTCCAGCACCCAGACCTCGTAGCTCGGGCGGTCCGGCAGGGTGACCTCGAGCAGGTGGTTGTAGCGGGCGCGCTTCTGGTTGCTCATCGCCGTGCGCTCGCTGCGCAGCAGGATGGCCCGGGCCGGCAGTCCCTGCTCACGCACCTTCCGGTGCTTGAGCCACGTCCCGAGGAGGTGAACGGTGATCCAAACGCCGACGCCGGTGCCTATCAGGATGAGCAGGGGAACCAGGAACCGGGCTGCGGACAAGGGCGTTTCGGCGTTCATCGTGCTCTCTCGACGGTGACGGCACGGCCCCGACCGCGGCCGCGTCCAGCGACTCTAAACGCCCGGCCTCCGACTCGAAACCCGTCATGTCCGCACGACATGCCATGATGTCGCGGAATGCGGGGCCGATTCCCGGACGCAGCGGCTCCGACAACCGAAGAGGACTCACGATGATGTCTCGCCTGTCCTGGTGCTCGCCCCGGCGGCAGGGTGCCGTCGCGCTGCTCGCCCTGTCGCTCGTGGCCTGTGGTGGCAAGGAGGTCCGTCCGGAGGGCAACGCGGGGACTCCGGACGCGGGCCCCGGTCAGGCACATCCCTGCGTCCCGGTGAGCCTGGAGCGCGACGTGGACCTGGAGGGCTTCCACACGGACCGCTACACGTGGCGCGACGGCGACTGCGCGCCCCGCTCGGCCTTCCTCGTGCGCAACGACGCCCAGGACCCCGCGGGCTGGCACGGCGGCTACCTCCGCCGCTACGTCTACGAGGCCCACGGCGCCGCGCGTACCTGCGACGGCGCCACCAACGAGGTCCCCGGCTGGGGCATGGTGACCTGCCACGTGCGCGCCGGCGCCGACTGGGGCAACTGGACCGAGAAGGTGACGGGCACGGGCCGCACCCTCTTCGAGGGACGCCACCACGCACTGCACGAGTTCCGCTGGCCACTGCCGCTCGATGGCCACATCGTCGACGTCACCGTCCACTACCTCTTCGCCACCGGACGCGACCACCCGCTCTACGCCATCACCCACGATGTCTCGCGCGTCGCGCCCGACGCGCTGGAGGCGGACGTGCGCTCGCCCTATGGCGACCTGCTCTTCGACGGCAACGCGAACGCCGAAATCGCCGGGCTGGGCTGGGGAGACCGCTACCGCTTCCGCACGCTCGCCTCGCCGGTGACGATGGCCAGCGGCTGGGACTACCGCGAGCCCAACGTCGTCCCCTTCACCCGCATGTGGACCACCACCCCGGACGCGGAGATGGGCGTGGTGCAGACGCAGACCTGGCAGCAGAAGCCCGCGGGCGGCTACTGGCTCTACTCGAGCTGGGGCCAGCGCAACGAGCGCGGCCCGCTGCCGGACGACTGGAACTGGACCTTCCAGCTCAACCAGTACCAGCTCCCCTCCACCACGCGCTCCCACCGCATGGCATGGGGCAGCAACTACGGCGCGCTCGGCCGGCGCCAGTACGCGCGCTACGGCGACGACGGCATGCTCTCCGGCCACCCCTACCAGAGCTACTCGGTCTTCATGGTGCTGGGCACGCACACGGAAGACTCCGTGCTCCGCCGCGTCTCGGAGGTCGAGTCCTGGCAGCGCGTGCGCCTCACCGCCACCCGGGGCACCGTGGTGACGCAAGGGCCCGGCGGCGTGGGCCGCACCGACTCCGTGCCCTTCGACGTGCCCGGCTACAACCCCGTCTACGCGACGTGGGAGGCCCGCGCCGCGGACAACCGCGCCGAGCTGCGCTTCGACACCGGCACCCAACCGCTCGAGCACCCCGTGCTGGTGCTGCGCGGCTACACCGCTACGACGCCCCCTTCGCGCGTGCTCCTGGACGAGCGGGTGCTCACCGCGGACGCGGACTACTTCGCCTCCGTCGACGACGCGGGCGACGCGCTGTGGCTCACCCTCCACCGCACCCTCACCGGCACCGCGACGCTGCGCCTGGAGTGACGTACCCTGGAAAAGCAACGGGGGATGCTCCGGTGTACGCGGAGCACCCCCCGGATGAATGACCCTGACTCGGAGTCCGCTCTCCCCCTCTGGCGAGCGTCACTCCTCCGGGTCCCCTGCCACGGATGACGCCGCCCCCGCGACGCCACCCTCCTACCCGCCCTGAGTGTCCGGAGGGCCTTGGACCCCTCCAGCGAAGACCTCGACTGCGACTCGAGCGCTCCCCCCGGTGCGCTCGCCGACGGCCGGACCCTCGGGTGCCCCAAGCACCCGGTGTCTCAGCTACCGGCTTCAGGGCCAGGACCGCGCCGGCTGCGAGATGGCTCGCATCCGCGCCAGCGTCTGGGCCCAACCGGACGTCTGCGGGCGCATGGAAGCCACCCGCGTCACGTGCTCCATCTCCTGCCTCAACACCCCCAGCGCCTTCGACTTCGTCAGCGCCACGAGCTCCCTGCGCTTCGCCCCCGCGAAGACAGCCAGCTCCGGCACCGCGATGTCCCCCTCTCGTGCTTCGAGAGCGCTGGGGTGTCCCCCCTGGATGCGACCCCGGGCCCTGTGTGCCGCGGCCCCCCGTCCCCTGTCCGTACGCTTCACACCGCCTGGCCCGCTGTTTCCCCCCGGAACCCGCTGGCCCGACTCATGCGCGACGTGCGACATTCGCCTCTCCCTTCGCACCCACTGATGACCGCCGTCCCCCCGGCCACACGCGCCGTGGCGTGTGTCGACCAGGGCATACTGGCTCAGTCCGTGGAACGAGTTTTCCGCGCTAGCGCCAAATGCTTGCGCGAACGCGCCAGCTTGTCGGCAGGGCTGGCGGCGGGACGAACGTGGCGGGTTCCACCCGGAGTGGAGGGAGACCTGGGAGGTGGGTGGGTGGAGTGAGAGGGTCCGCCTCGACTGGCGGAGGGGCGAGCGGGCGTCGTGGGTAGGGACAGTGAGGGGCTGGCCATGTCAGCCTGACGCGGTAGGGAAGACGGTTGCGACGTGTGCCTGGGGCGGATGTCCCGGGTATTGGGCGGCGGGAGGGGACAGGTTTCATGAGGTGGGAAGCGATGGGCCAGGTGCCCGGCGAGGACAGGCGAGGTGGGGAGGGCGCGGCGGCGCGGGGCGCGGGGCGCTCGTCGTTGCTGGCGGTGTTGGCGGAGAAGCCAGCCGTGGCGCGGGACATCGCGCGGGTGTTGGGCGCGCAGGAGCGGGGTGACGGCTTCCTGCGTGGCAACGGCTACGTGGTGACGTGGGCCATCGGCCACCTGGTGGGCCTGGCGCAGCCGCACGAGATAAGGCCGGACTGGAAGAAGTGGAGCCGCGCGCTCCTGCCGATGCTGCCGGAGGGCTGGCCCCTGGTGGTCTCCGAGCAGACGCGCTCGCAGTTCGACGTGGTGCGCCGGGTGCTGACCTCGCCGGAGGTGGGCGCGGTGGTGTGCGCCACGGACGCGGGCCGCGAGGGCGAGCTCATCTTCCGCTACATCTACGAGGCGGCGGGGTGTCGCAAGCCGGTGCGGCGGCTGTGGGTGTCGTCGCTCACGGAGCGGGCCATCCGGGACGGCTTCCAGAAGCTGAAGGACGGGCGGGAGTACGAGCCGCTCGCGGCGGCGGCGATGGGGCGCAGCCGGGCGGACTGGTTGGTGGGGATGAACCTGTCGCGCCTGTACACGCTGGCGCATGGCGGGCAGGGGGAGATGTTGAGCGTGGGGCGGGTGCAGACGCCCACGCTGGCCATGGTGGTGGAGCGGGAGTGGGCCATCCGCAACTTCGTGCCCCGCGACTACCTGGAGGTGGTGGCCACCTTCGCGCCCCGGAGCAAGGACGTGGCGCCGGGCGCGCGGTACGACGGGACGTGGTTCCGCTCGGGGCCGGATGGCAAGCCGGTGATTCCTCCGGGGATGGAGGGCGTGCGCGAGGCGCGCCGGCTGGACGCGGACGGGGTGGAGGCCCAGGCCATCATCGCCCGCGTGAAGCGGGGGCAGGCGACCATCGAATCGCTGGAGGCGGAGGAGAAGAAGATGGCGCCTCCGCTGCTCTACGACTTGACGGAGCTGCAGCGCCACGCGAACCGGCTGTATGGCTTCAGCGCGCAGCGCACGTTGGAGGTGGCGCAGGCGCTCTACGAGAAGCACAAGCTCTTGAGCTATCCGCGCACGTCGAGCCGGCACCTGTCGCAGACGGTGGCGGACACGCTGCCGGAGGTGGTGGGCACGGTGCGCGGGCCCTACGAGGAGGACCTGGCGCCGGGCACGGGCGTGCGTCCGCTGGGTCGGCGCTACGTGGATGATGGGAAGGTGACGGACCACCACGCCATCATCCCCACGCCCACGTCGCCGCACGGGCTGCGCCTGTCCTCGGACGAGCAGCGCATCTACGACCTGGTGTGCCGGCGCCTGTTGCAGGCGTGGCACGAGGACCATGTGTGGCGCGTCACCACGGTGGTGACGGCGGTGACGTCGCCCGGGCCGAAGAGCGCGGTGCCGGTGGTGGACCGCTTCCAGAGCACGGGCACGCAGGTGGAGCGCATCGGCTGGAAGGTGCTGGACATCGGCGGGGGCAAGAAGGCGCCGAAGCCGAAGTCGGACGCGCGCAAGGGGGACGAGGAGGCGGAGCCGGAGGATGACTCGCAGTCGTTGCCCTCGGGGCTGGCGCGGGGGCAGCCGCAGACGGTGGAGGACGTGGAGGCGGTGAAGAAGCGCACGCGTCCGCCGCCGCGCTTCACGGACGCGACGTTGCTGACGGCGATGGAGACGGCGGGTCGGCTGCTGGACGAGAAGGAGCTGGCGGAGGCGATGCGCGAGACGGGGCTGGGGACGCCCGCCACGCGCGCGGCCATCATCGAGGTGTTGCTGGACCGCGAGTACCTGGTCCGCAAGGGCAAGGTGCTGGAGGCGACGGAGAAGGGGCTGAACCTCATCCACGTGGTGCACCCGGACGTGAAGACGCCGGCGATGACGGGCCAGTGGGAAGCGTGGCTCCAGCGCATCGAGCGGGGCGAAGGGCAGCTCGACGAGTTCATCCGGGGCATCGAGAAGTACGTCATCGAGGTGGTGGGGCAGGGGCCCTCGGGGCCGGTGCGCGCCGGTGTCCCGGGTGGGCGCGGTGGGCCGGTGGCTCACGAGGGTGGGGTTGGAGGGTGGGGCGGCGCGATGGGGACGGAGCATCGTGCGGAGACCTCGTTCTCACGGGGCACTTCGGACGCGCCCGGTGGCGCACGACGTACCTCGACGGACTCGTTCACTGGCGCATCGAGGGATGAGGTGTCACGTGGAGGCGACTTCGCGACGGCAGGCCGTGGCTCTCCGCGCAACGCTTCGCTTGGAACTCCCGCCTCGTTCGGCGGTGGCTCCTCGGAGCTGGAGCCTGCTCGTCGCACGGCGCGAGGCACTTCGCCCGGTGGTGCCGCCGACGGTGGAGGGGCCTGGCGCGCGGAGGCCTCAGCCGGCTCGCGCTCCTCACAAAGTGCAGGGTTCTCGGAAGCAGCCGTGGTGTCGGCGCCTCGTCGGACGAGCGCTCAGGGCGCGTTCAACACGGGCGTGTCTCGTGGGCCGGGCTCCTCACGGGGCGGTGTCTCCGTGTCGACGGGGGGTCGCCCGGAGCGTGTCCCTCGCGCTCCCACGCCTCCGGACCGGCTCCGACCGCTCCTGAAGGAGGCCTTCGGCTTCTCCGACTTCCGTCCGTACCAGGAGGCCGTGTGCCGCGCGGCCACGGCGGGCGAGGACCTGCTGCTCGTCATGCCCACGGGCGCGGGCAAGTCGCTCTGCTATCAGCTCCCGGGTCTGGCGCGGGCGGGGACGACCATCGTCGTCAGTCCGCTCATCGCGTTGATGGAGGACCAGGTGCTGCGGCTCCAGTCGCTCGGCTTCGCGGCGGACCGCATCCACTCCGGCCGGGACCGCGCCACCTCGCGACAGGTGTGCTTCGACTACCTGGAGGGGAAGCTCGACTTCCTGTTCATCGCGCCGGAGCGACTCGGCGTGCCGGGCTTCGTGGAGTTCCTCGCGCGGCGCCCTCCCACGCTCATCGCCATCGACGAGGCGCACTGCATCTCGCAGTGGGGCCACGACTTCCGTCCCGACTACCGGCTGCTCGGCGCGCGGCTGCCCCTGCTGCGTCCCGCGCCCGTGGTGGCCCTGACCGCCACCGCCACGCCGGACGTGCAGCGGGACATCGTGCAGCAGCTCGGCCTGCTGGGCGCGGGAGGCAAGGCGCGCACCTTCATCCACGGCTTCCGCCGCACCAACATCGCCATCGAGGTGCGCGAGCTGAACCCCGGCGCTCGCGGAGACGCCATCCACGGGCTGCTCCAGGACGAGGAGAACCGGCCCGCCATCGTCTACGCGGCCACGCGCAAGCACGCCGAGCAGCTCGCGGAGTTGCTCGCGGGCGACTTCCCTTCGGCCGCGTACCACGCGGGCCTGCCGCCGGGAGACCGCGACAAGGTCCAGGCGGAGTTCCTCGGGGGCTCGCTGGAGGTCATCGTCGCCACCACGGCCTTCGGCATGGGCATCGACAAGCCGGATGTCCGCACCGTCATCCACGCCGCGCTGCCGGCCAGCCTGGAGGGGTACTACCAGGAGCTGGGGCGCGCGGGCCGTGACGGGAAGCCGTCTCGCGCCGTGCTGCTGCACTCGTACATCGACCGGCGCACGCACGAGTTCTTCCACAAGCGCGACTACCCCGAGGCGTACGTCCTGGAGCGCCTGTTCCAGTCCACGGCGCTGGAGCCCGAGCCGAAGCCGTCGCTCCAGGGCCGCGTGCGCACGGACCCGGAGGTGTTCGACAAGGCGCTCGAACAGCTCTGGATTCACGGCGGCGTGGTGATGACACCCGACGAGACGGTGCGGCGCGGACGTCCCAACTGGTCCGCGGCGTACAACGCCCAGCGTGAGCGCAAGCTCCTGCACCTGGAGCAGATGGGGCGCTACGCGGAGGCCCATGGCTGCCGGATGAAGCAGCTGGTCTCTCACTTCGGTGACACCCAGGACTCCGGTGAGGCGTGCGGCCTGTGTGACGTGTGCTCGCCCGAGTCGTGCGCCACGCTGCGCTTCGCCGAGCCGTCGGCGTCCGAGCGCCACTGGCTCGAGCGCATCCTGGAGTCCCTCCAGGAGCGGGATGGACAGGCCACCGGG
The DNA here is from genome assembly GCF_020037055.1 of Myxococcus sp. AS-1-15. NCBI lineage: Bacteria > Pseudomonadati > Myxococcota > Myxococcia > Myxococcales > Myxococcaceae > Myxococcus > Myxococcus sp. AS-1-15. Next base: position 470,627 of record NZ_JAIQDF010000002.1, read on the forward strand.
CGACTCCACCGCGAGCTGTTCGGGGATGCGCTGCCCCGGCGTGACTTCGAGCGACTGGTGGGGGGGCTGGTGCGCGCGGGGCTGACGCGGCTGGAGGTCGACTCGTTCGACAAGGACGGCCAGGTCATCTCCTTCCAGCGCCTGTCGCTGACGGACGAGGGCCGCCGCACGCGCGTGGTGGACCCGCAGCAGGTCTTCCTGCCGCTGGCGCTGGAGAAGGCGTCCAAGAAGAAGCGCGGGAAGACGACCAGACGCGCGACGAAGAAGCGCGCGGGCTCCAGTCGGAGCGAGGCCGGCGGCCGACAGTGGCGGGCCTCCTCTCCCTCGGACGACTTCGAGCAGCGCTCCTCATGGAATGCGTCCAGGACCGCGCTGTCTCCCGAGTCCCGCATCCCCGTGGGGCGAGGCACCCCCGAGGAGCCCGTGTCACGGGGGGCTCGCTCCTCGCGCGGCCGTGGGGTGACGCAGGAGGAGGCCCCCGCGGGGCTGGTGGATGCGCTGAAGGCGTGGCGGCTCGCCGAGGCGCGCAAGCGCAAGGTGCCCGCGTTCCGCATCCTCACGGACCGGGTGCTGGGCGCCATCGCCGCCGCCCGGCCGGAGAACGGCGCCGCGCTGATGGCCGTCCACGGTGTGGGGCCCGCGCTCACCGAGCGCTACGGCTCCCAGATTCTCTCGCTCGTGGCTCGCAAGCGCTGAGGGACGCCCACGCTCGGAGCGGGGCTCGCGCCTGGGTGCCTGCTCCAAGCGCCGCGCCCCTCCCGAGCCATGTCTCGAACCGGGAGGCCCTGGTGTCTCCACTCGCGAACATCGTCGACGTGGACGCGGGTGGCTGCCTCCTCTCACGCGAGGGCGGTCGACCCGCCCGCCCGCGCCGTGCACTTGTCACCCGTGACGGTGTGTCCCTCGCGCGCGGCGACCCCTCGCGAGGCTCCATCGCGCCGTGTCCGTGCCGTTCCGGCTCCGCGGGAGGGCGTGCCCGATGCCGTGCCCGGGGAAAACATCTTCCCCTCCACCGGGCCTCGGGCAGCCTGCCGGGCGTGCAGTCCTTTTCGCTGCACGCGGGGGCAGTGGGTCTCTCCCCCGTTGCGCGTCACCTTCCGGCCTGTGACCGCGATGGCGAGCAACCGCGCGGGCCTGAGGGGGGAGCGGAAGATGGAACTCGGATTCGAGACAATCGGAAACGCCACACTCATCTGCCACGACAACGGACCGGTGCTGGTGACCGACCCGTGGACTCACGGTGCCGCGTACTTCGGCAGCTGGACCCTGTCCCACGACATTCCCGAAGAGCAGCGCGACACCATCCAGCGCTGCCAGTACGCGTGGCTGTCCCACGGACACCCGGACCACCTGAGCCCCGAGTCCCTGGAGAAGCTGCGCGAATTGACCATCCTGGTCCCCAACCACTTCGGCGGACGCATCCGCGATGACCTGCGCGAGCAGGGCTTCAACGTGCACGTGCTGGTGGACCGCGTGTGGACGCAGCTGTCGCCGCGCATCCGCGTCATGTGCATCCCCGACATGAACCAGGACGCGGTGCTGCTCGTCGACGTGGGCGGACGGCTGCTCGTCAACCTCAACGACGCGGGAGACCGGGGCTGGGGCCGCTTCGTGCGCGGCCTGGTGCGCCGGTATGACCAGTCCTACCTGCTGGCCCTGTCCGGTTACGGCGACGCGGACATGATCAACTACTTCACCGAGGACGGGCAGCGAATCGCGCCCTACGCCGCGGCGAAGACGCCCGTGGGGCGCACCATCGCCCGGCAGGCGGAGTTCTACGGCGCGCGCTACTTCGTGCCCTTCAGCTCCATGCACAAGTACCAGCGCGCCGACAGCATCTGGGCCTCCGAGTACACCACCACGCTGGAGGACTACTCGCGCGGCTTCGAGTCCCCGACGTGCTCGCTCCTGCCCGCCTTCGTCCAGGTGGACTTCGCCCAGGACGACGTGCGGCTCATCCGCCCCACCGAGCGCGCGCTGACGCCCGTGGACCCGACGGAGTTCGGGGACGACTGGGGCGAGATGCTCGAGGCCGACGAGTCCCGCATGCTGCGCGAGTACTTCGGCGCCATCGAGCACCTGGGCTCGGTGCTGGACTTCCTGCGCTTCCGCGTGGGCGGCCAGGACCACGTCATCGAGTTCCACCGCCGCCGCTTCCGCCGGGGCATCACCTTCGAGGCCCCGCGCCACTCGCTGATGACCGCGGTGCGCTACCGCGTCTTCGATGACCTGCTCATCGGCAACTTCATGAAGACGACGCTGCACGGCGACTTCGGCGAGGGCCGGCTCTACCCCGACTTCAGCCCCTACGTGGCCAAGTACGCGGACAACGGCAAGGCGCGCACGCGCAACGAGCTGCGCACGTACTTCTCCGAGTACCGCCGCAGGGACCCGGTGGGCTTCCTGCGCGGCCAGGTGGAGGCGCACTGCGTGCGGCCGCTCCAGACGCAGTCGGCGGAGCTGTTGCGCTCGTTCCTGCCGCCGGACTCGCAGGCCTTCCGCACCGCCAAGGAGGCCTTCTGGAAGGTGCGCCGCGTGCTGCTGTAGCGCGGCGCGCGTCGCTTCAGAGGTACGGGGACAACAGCCGCGCCAGCCCATCCCTCAACCGGATGGGCAGGGGCCGCGCGTCCACCTGCTCCCGGGTGAGGGGACGCGCGCGCGATAGCCGCTCGTCCACCACCGCATCCAGGCGCCGGGCCAGCCCGGCGTCGTAGCACTCCACGTTCAGCTCGAAGTTGAGCCGCAAGGAGCGCGGGTCCCAGTTCGCCGAGCCGATGAGGCCCCACTCGCCATCCACCACCATCAGCTTGGTGTGGTCGAACGGGGGCTCGGTGAGGAACACCCGGCACCCGTCCGCCAGCACCTGCCAGAGCTGCGCGGTGCTCGCCCACTGCACCACCGGCAGGTTGCCCTTCCTGGGCAGCACCACGTCCACCCTCACCCCGCGCAGCGCCGCCACGTTGAGCGCGGTGATGAGCGACGCGTCCGGCAGGAAGTACGGTGTGACGATTCGCACCGACGCCCGCGCGGTGGACAGCGCCCCGAGCAGCACCGTGCGCAGCGTCTCGAAGTTCTCGTCCGGCCCGTCCGGCACCACCCGCGCGAGCACCGCCCCCGCCGACTGCTGCTCCGGGAACCACGCGTCCCCGCTCAGCCGCTCGCGCGTGGTGAACACCCAGTCCTCGGCGAAGGTCTCCTGCAGCTGCGCCACCACCGGGCCCTCCAGCTTGAAGTGCAAGTCCCTCGCGGCCTGCTCCCCCGGCCAGAAGTGCTCGCGGATGTTCATGCCCCCGGTGAAGCCCACCTGTCCGTCCACCACCAATATCTTGCGGTGGTTGCGCAGGTTCATGAACGGCAGCCGGTACGGCATCAGCGAGGGCAGGAAGCGCGCGGCCGTCACACCCTCACGCGACAGCCGCCCCAGGATGGTCGGCCACGTGTAGCGCGCGCCCACCGCGTCCACCAGCACCCGCACCTGCACCCCACGCCGCACCGCCTCACCCAGCGCCCCCGCGAAGTGCCGGCCCGCCACGTCGTTGTCGAAGATGTAGCTGCACAGCGAGATGGAGGTCCTCGCCCGGGCAATCGCCTCCAGCATGGCGGGGTACGCGTCCGTGCGGGACTCCAGCACCGTCACCTGGTTGCCCGGCAACAGCGGCCGGTGCAGCACCGCGTCCCCCAGCCGCGCCAGGGGCGCCAGGTGCGCGGCCTCCGGCTTCACCCGGGACACGCCCTCGGCCACCACCGCCTCCACGCCGCGGATGGGCGGGAACATCCCGTGCCCGCGCCGGGGCGTCAGCGAGCGCGCGCGCCGTCGAATCCGGTTGATGCCCAGCACCAGGTACAGCGCCGCGCCCAGCACCGGCACCAGCCACACCAGCCCCACCCAGCCCACCGCCGCGCGGACGTCCCGCTTGTGCAGCACCACGTGCGCGCTGGCCAGCACGCTCACCAGCACCGTCAGCCCCGCCGCCAGGTGCGGCCACACCGCCTCCAGCCAGGACAACCACCACGCCATGTCGAACGGAAGAGGGCCCACGACGCCTTCGGCTATACACGACGCCACGGCGCGGCGCGCCGCGAGCTGTCCGCCGCGCCGCAGCTGCTTGACGCGCCCCGGCGGTGATTGCATGGTGCGTGGCTGATTGCGCCCCCAAGCGTGTGCGGGGAAACCCTGACCCGGTTTCCGACAGCCCCTGGGCGACTGACTGATTCGCAGACAGAACCGTCTGATTCCCGAACAGTCCCGGCGCGAAACGAAAACCCTCACCGCCACGCCGACTTCCACCGGACTTTGTCAGGCCCATTTACAGTCGGTCTGTTTTGACCTGGAGTGCTTACTATCCAGTTTGTGCTCGAAAAACAGTCTATCCAGCTATGTGGGCGTCGTTGGCCCGACAGTTGCTCAAGGCCGGGGCGCGCCGTTGCCGCGGCTGGTGGAGGGACCAGGTGGGGCGGCGCATCCCCCGCAGTCGTGTGTTTCCGAGGAAAGACCGATGCTCAAGTTCCGCTCCATGGCGCTGCTGGCTGGTGTGACGCTCCTGGGTTCCGCGTGTGGTCCCGACAGCGCCGAGACGCTGGCGCCGAAGATGACGTGGGAGGAGTTCAAGGCGGGCGCCGTGCAGGATCCGGAAGGCAAGTGGATCTTCGACATGGACCAGGCCGTGGACAGCGAGGAGGAGCTGCGCGCCTACTACGACAACAACGTGGTCGCGGACCATGGCAAGACCCAGAACGGGCTGGCCGTGTACAACAGCGGCGGCACCGCGGCGGGCGACATCAAGTGGAGCTCCGCGCAGAAGGGCAACCTGACGTACTGCATCAGCAACACCTTCGGCACCACCAACAAGGCGAAGATGGTGACGGCGATGAACAGCGCGACGGCGGCCTGGGAGGCCACCGCCAGCGTGAACTTCACGCACAGCACCAGCTACGACGCCAGCTGCACCGCGTCCCAGACGGGCGTGCTCTTCGACGTGCGCCCGGTGAACTCCGGTGGCCAGTACCTGGCGCGCGCGTTCTTCCCGAACTCGGGCCGCTCGGGCCGCAACGTGCTCGTGGACAACACGGCCTTCGGCAGCATCGCGCCCTGGACGCTGGCGGGCATCCTGCGCCACGAGCTGGGCCACGTGCTGGGCTTCCGCCACGAGCACACGCGCGTCAACGGCTCCTGCTACGAGGACGCGAACTGGCGCGCGCTGACGTCCTACGACCGCTCCTCGGTCATGCACTACCCGCAGTGCAACGGCACCCAGACGGGCGACCTCATCCTCACCACCCTGGACAAGCAGGGCGCCCGCGCGCTGTACCCGTGATTCGCGCTTGACGCACCGGCCGACCCCCATCCCCGTCGCGACGGCGGGGACGGGTGAAGGCCACAGGCCGGAAGGTTCCTTCTCCCGCGGAGGGGGGTGCCTTCCGGCCTTTCTGATATGGGCGCGGGGGGGGGGCGCCCTCCCAGGCTCAGTCCATCTTGCGCGCGCCGGCCGTGGTGGCCTGGCCGAAGTAGATGAGCGTCTTGGTGTTGTCCTCGCTGCTCTCGATGTCGAGGCACTCCAGCTCGCCGCTCTCGCTCTCGTCCGCGTAGATGTGGTCCGGCTTCTGGATGCGGTGGGTGATTTCGCCGCCGGGGCCGCCGACGATGATTTCCACCACGCCCCGGTCGCTGCCCTTCTCCTCCAGGCTGATCTCCACCAACGGCAGCCCCGAGGCGAGCGGCTGGTCTCCCAGCTCCATCCCCTCCACCTCGATGCGGACGGGCTGCTCCTTCTCCATGTTGCTGAGCAGGGCCAGATAGTCCGCCCAGCCCTCCCGGGGAATCTCTCGCGTGTGGTCCGTGTGCGCCATGTGTGCGACCCTCCGGTGTTCGTGTTCCCGCTCAAACCGTAAGGTGCGTGCGGGCGGGATGGAGGCCGGACCCGGTTCCCCGCTCGGTGGGGGAGGGAGCGTCGGGCGCTATTCCGTGCAGGAGCGCACCCGGTCACCCTCCAGCACCAGCCGCACGGTGGAGGCCGCGTCCGGGCGGCCGAAGTGCTCGTAGGCCGCCTGCTCCAAGAGCGGCGCCAGCGTGGTGCGCAGGCCGCGCGCGCCCGTCTCGCGCTTGAGGGCGCCAGCCACCACGTGCTCGCGCACGGCCGGCTCCACGTGCAGGCGCAGGCCCTCCTGCTCGAACTCGCGCTCGTACGCGCGCAGCACGTTCTGCTGGAGGATGTCGCCCAGCGTGGCCGCGTCCAGCGGGGTGAAGGAGACCAGGCGGTTGAAGCGGCCGATGAGCTCCGGGATGAAGCCGTAGCGGGCGAAGGCGGTGGTCTGCTCCAGCTGCTCCTGGGTGACGGCGGTGGCGATGGACTCCTCGGGCTCGCGGCGGGGCTCGCGGCCGAAGCCGAGCCGCTCGGTGCGCGCCATGCCCTCCGCCGTCGCGCGCAGGCCGCTGAACGCGCCGCAGGCGATGAAGGTGACACACGCCATCTCCATGGAATCCGGCGGCATCCGGCTGGTGAAGCCGAAGTCCGGCGGGAAGTCCGCGTGCGCCGCGGACAACAGATGCAAGAGGCTGCGCTGCACGCCGAAGCCGCTGACGTCCTTCGTCGTCTGTTGTCCGGCGAAGCGGCTGTCGGAGCGGCTGGTGGCGAGCTTGTCGAACTCGTCCATGCAGATGACGCCGCACGCGGCCCACTCGGTGTCGCGGTCGGCGGCCTCGTACAGGCGCGACAGCAGGGTGTTGACGTCGTCACCCACGTAGCCCGTCTCGGAGAACTGGGTGGCGTCCGCGAGCACCGTGGGTACCGCGAGGATTTCGCGGAAGAGCAGCTCCACGAGGAACGTCTTGCCGGAGCCGGTGGGCCCCAGGAACAGGCAGTTCTCCCGCAGGCCCGGCTCGGGGGCGAGCCCCTCCAGGTGGAGGCGGCGGATGCGGCGCAGGTGGCGGTAGGCGAGCACGGACGCGGCGCGGCGCGCCTCGGGCTGGCCGCGGTAGCCCAGGTCCGTGAGGCGCGCGTCGATTTCGCGCGGGGACAGGACCTCGATGGCGGCGACCCGCTCGACGACATCCTCGCCGCGGGGAGAGGGCCGGGGCTCCAGGCCATGGCGGACGACAGTCATCGAGGATGGCTCCGGGGGCGTCGGGCCGGAGGACCCCGGACCCGAGAGGCCGCATCATCCCGGCGCTCCGGGGTGTCCACAAGCAGCCCGGCGAGCTCGAGCCCCCTCCCGAGCGGCAGGGCCCGGCGCCCAGCCCCCGGGAGGGCGGACGGGCAGGTGCGCGCGGGCGCGGGGCGTCCGGCTGCATAGCGTGGGGGAATGAGCCTCCCATCCCTGTCCCTGCCCTCGCTCGTGCCCGTGACCCAGCCGCGCCGGTACGGGGAGTGGCGAGCGCTGTTCCGCACCCTCCCCACCCCCGCGCGCGACACGCTGCCGGGGCGCTACCGGGGAGAGCTGCTGGGGCCCGCCTGGTTCCAGGGCCTGGTGCGACAGGGGCTGGGGCTGCTGGGCTTGCGCGGCTGGTGGGGCAAGGACTTCGCGGCGGGAGGGCGCGACGGGGTGAACCTGGTGCGGCGCGAGGGGGGGCTTTCGCGCTCGGTGCCGCTGGTGCTGCGCGACGGCGTCTCTCGCGTGGACGGACGCGCCTCGCTCCAGGTGGAGTACCCGCGTGGGGCCGGCTGGCAGTGGCGTCCCTTCGTGGACGAGGTGCGCTGGCTGGAGGGGCACACGCTGCTGGCGATGACGCACCTGGAGCTGCCGCTGCTCCGCCACGTCATCATCCCCTTCCTCCTGCACCGCGAGCCCACGCTGCACTGAGGCGGACGAGCGGTGGCCCCGTGTCGGGCGGGAACGCCCACCCGTGAACATCCGCGGGGGACGGCTCGGACCTCCTCGCGCGCAAGTGCTCCCCAGGCAGGCCCGAGCGCATTACAGGGATGCCCCTCATGGGTGCTCTGTCGGAGAAGCGGAACGTGAAGCCGTCTCAAACCTCTTCGTTGGGTGCATGGGTGGAGGCGGGCCCCCGGGTGCGCTGGCGGGTCTGGGCTCCCAGTCACTCGCGGGTCGAGGTGGTCCTGTTCGACGCGAAGGGCGCGCCGGGTCGCGCGCTGCCCATGACGCCGGAGGCGGATGGCTGCTTCGGCGCGGTGCTGGAGGGGCAGGGCGCGGGCGTGCGCTACAAGCTGCGCGTGGACGGGGAGGGCCCCTTCCCGGACCCGTGGTCGCGCTCGCAGCCGGAGGGCGTGCATGGCCCGTCCGAGGTGGTGACGGCGGACTTCGCGTGGACGGACGCGGGCTGGGAGGGCGTGGAGCCCCGCTCGCTCGTCCTGTACGAGGTGCACGTGGGCACCGCCACGCCCGAGGGCACCTTCGAGGCGCTCATCCCCCGGCTGCCCGAACTCAAGCAGCTGGGCATCACCGCGCTGGAGCTGATGCCGGTGGCGAGCTTCCCCGGCCGTCACAACTGGGGCTACGACGGCGTGGACCTCTTCGCGCCGGCCCAGGTGTACGGGGGACCCCAGGGGCTGCGCCGCCTGGTGGACGCCGCGCACGCAGCGGGGCTCGCGGTGATGCTGGACGCCGTCTACAACCACTTCGGCCCGGACGGGAACTACCTGCGGGCCTTCTCGCCGCACTACTTCACCGGCCGCCACCACACGCCGTGGGGCGACGCGGTGAACTACGACGGCGAGCACAGCCGTTTGGTGCGGGAGATGGTGCTCGCCAACGTGGAGATGTGGATTCGCGACTACCACCTGGACGGCCTGCGGCTGGACGCGGCGCACGCCATCGTCGACGACGGCACGCCCCACCTGCTCACCGAAATCTCCGAGCGCGCCCGCGCCAGCGCTCCGGGCCGCCGCGTGGTGCTCATCGCCGAGGACGAGCGCAACGAGCGCAAGCTGATGTTGCCCGCATCCGAGGGCGGCCACGGCCTGGACGGCGTCTGGGCGGATGACTTCCATCACCAGATGCGCCGCGCCTTCGCGGGGGACTCGGAGAGCTACTACCAGGACTACACGGGCAGCGCGGAGGACCTGGCGCGCACGCTGGTGCGGGGCTGGTTCTACGAGGGTCAGCCGTCGAAGAACCTGGGCCACGCGCGCGGCACGAAGGCGGAGGGCCTGGAGCCGTGGCGCTTCGTGTACTGCATCCAGAACCATGACCAGGTGGGCAACCGCCCCCTGGGTGAGCGACTGGGCCACGACGTGTCCCCGGCGGCCTTCCGCGCCATGAGCACGCTGCTGCTCGCGTCGCCGTACACGCCGCTCATCTTCATGGGCCAGGAGTGGAACGCGAGCACGCCGTTCCTCTACTTCACGGACCACCACGCGGAGCTGGGGCGGCTCGTCACGGAGGGACGCCGTCGCGAGTTCGCCGGCTTCTCGCGCTTCGCGGGCGAGGAGGTCCCCGACCCGCAGGCCCAGGACACCTTCACGCGCTCCCGGCTCGACTGGAGCGAGGCCCAGCGGCCCGAGCACGCGGGCGTGCTGGCCCTGTACCGCGAGCTGCTCGCGCTGCGTGCCTCGGACCCCACGCTCACGGACGCGCGCCGGGGCACCTATGACGCTCGCGCGGTGGGCCCGGACGCGCTGGTGCTGGAGCGGCGCGGCGGAGGCCAGGTGCTCCAGGTGCTGGTGGCCCTGCGCGGCGAGGTGGAGCACGCGGTGCCCGCCGACGCCCAGGTGGTGCTGTGGAGCGACGCGCCGCGCTTCGGCGGGGACGTGTCGGCCTCGCCGCTCACCGGCGGCACGCTCCGGCTGCGCGGCCCCGGCGCCGTCGTCGTGCGATACGCGGATGCGAAGCGGGGCTGACCGCCCGTGAAGTCCCACGGGGGCACCGCGCGCTGACGCGGTGCTTCCTCGTGTGGGCGCCAGGGAAGCAGGTGACAGGCGCGCCGATGGGCCCCATCAGGGCGGCGCGTCATGGCCTTACGAGGGGCCTTGCCGGTGTCGACAGGGGGGCCCTCCCGTGCTCAGCATCGCGGCCATGAACGTCCTGAACGTCCAGACCGCCACCGAGTCCTCCGACCGCATCTGGGAGAAGGAGATCCTCCCGGCGCTCGAGCGCTACATCCGCATCCCGAACAAGTCGCCCGCCTTCGACCCGGACTGGGTGAAGGCCGGACACATGGAAGCCGCGGTGCAGCTCATCGTGGAGTGGTGCCGCGCGCAGGCCCCGCACCTGCCCGGCCTCACGCTGGAGGTCATCCGCCTCAAGAACGAGCAGGGCGCGGAGCGCACGCCGGTCATCTACATGGAGGTGCCGGGCACCAAGGGGGACGACACCGTCCTCATGTACGGCCACCTGGACAAGCAGCCGGAGATGACGGGCTGGCGCGAGGGCCTGACGCCGTGGACCCCCGTGCGCGAGGGCGACAAGCTCTACGGCCGAGGCGGCGCGGATGACGGCTACTCGGCGTTCGCGTCCCTGGCGGCGCTGCGCTTGTTGCGCGAGCAGGGCGTGGGCCACGCGCGCACGGTCATCCTCATCGAGGCGTGCGAGGAGAGCGGCAGCTATGACCTGCCGGCGTACATCGAGGCGCTGGCGCCGCGCATCGGCAAGCCGTCGCTGGTGGTGTGCCTGGACTCGGGCTGCGCCAACTACGACCAGCTCTGGATGACCACGTCGCTGCGCGGCATGGTGGCCGGCAACCTGCGCGTGGACGTGCTCACGGAAGGCGTGCACTCCGGTGACGCCAGCGGAATCGTGGCGTCGAGCTTCCGCGTGCTGCGCCAGGTGCTCTCGCGCGTGGAGGACGAGTCCACGGGCCGCGTGAAGGTGGACGGCCTGCACGTGGAGATTCCGAAGGAGCGCCGCGAGCAGGCGAGCGCCGCGGCGAAGGTGCTGGGCGAGGAGGTCTTCGGCAAGTTCCCCTGGGTGTCCGGCATGAAGCCCATGTCCGAGGACGGCGCGGAGCTGGTGCTCAACCGCACCTGGCGTCCGGCGCTGTCGGTGACGGGCGTGGACGGCCTGCCGCCCCTGCAGAGCGCGGGCAACGTGCTGCGGCCCTTCACCACGGTGAAGCTGTCCATGCGCATCCCCCCGCGCCTGGAGCCGAAGGCGGCGCAGAAGGCGCTCAAGGACGCGCTGGAGCAGGACCCGCCGTACCAGGCCAAGGTGTCCTTCGAGGGTGACAAGGCCAGCATCGGCTGGGACGCGCCGCCGCTGGCCAGCTGGCTGTCGCGCGCGGTGGAGTCCGCGTCCGGCACGTACTTCGGCCGGCCCGCCATGGCCATGGGCGAGGGCGGCACCATCCCCTTCATGGGCATGCTGGGCGAGCGCTTCCCGGAGGCGCAGTTCCTCATCACCGGCCTGCTGGGCCCGGGCAGCAACGCGCACGGCCCCAACGAGTTCCTGCACATCCCCACCGGCAAGAAGCTCACCTGCTGCGTGGCCAGCGTCATCGCGGACCACTTCCAGCGCTAGGCCCCGCCTCCGCCGGCGCGTGGCCCCCGCCGCTCCCCGCACATGGGAGCGGCGGTGCGGGGCCCGCCTCGCGAAGCCCGTCCCACGCCGACTCCAGGGCGCATCGATACATCCACCGAGACATCCGCCTCCGACCCGGGGGAGGGGCGTCGAGGTGTGTCTGTCTTCCAGCGCCCGTTCCACGAGACACGCGTGGATGCGTGGTTGCGAGGGATTGTCCCGAAGTCCTATCACCCGGCCCGCGCATCCAGATGGATTCACGGCGTTCGGGTCCGTGCTTCCCGACGAGCAGCGGTCTCGTCGGAGTCTGGTGGCGTGTGTCTTTTCACCCGAATGGACAGTCATCCAAGCAACGGAGCCAAGCGAATGAACGCCAGCAGGTCGCCCGTGGTCAGCACGAAGGAAGGGCAGGTGCAGGGTCTGGTGGAGGGCCCGGTCTTCGTCTTCAAGGGGATTCCCTACGCGCAGCCGCCGGTGGGCAACCTGCGCTGGAGGGCGCCGCTGCGGGCCCAGCCGTGGCGTCACATCCTGGATGCATCCGAGTACGGCCCGGCCTCCATGCAGTCGAGGCAGGCTTGCATCGAGTCCGGCGGCGGGGACCCCGGGGAGCCGGACGAGAACTGCCTGCACCTCAACGTCTGGACGCCGAAGCTGGACGCGGGCGCGAAGCTGCCCGTGGTGGTGTGGCTCCACGGCGGCGCCTTCGTGCTCGGCGCCTCGCGCTTCGAGGCCTACGACGGCTCGCCGCTGGCGATGAAGAACGTGGTGGTCGTCACCCTCAACTACCGCCTGGGCCACCTGGGCTTCTTCGCGCACCCGAAGCTGCAGGAAGAGCAGCCGAACGGCCCCGCCAACTTCGGGCTCCTGGACCAGATGCTCGCGCTGGAGTGGGTGAAGGACAACATCGCCTTGTTCGGCGGGGACGCCGGCAATGTCACCCTCATGGGCGAGTCCGCGGGCGCCAAGAGCGTGCTGGCCCTCTACTGCTCACCGCTCATGCGCGGCCGGGACCTGTTCCACCGGGGCGTGGCCATGAGCTCGTATGTGCTCGCGGAGAAGCCCCTGGCGGACGCGAGATACTGCGGCGAGGCCACCGCCCAGCGGCTGGGCCTGGACTGGCACGAGGTCTCCATGGAGAAGCTGCGGGCCCTCCCCGCGGAGCGCTTCTGGCCGCTGCCGTCGGACGTGAACAACGCCCCCTGCCCCATCGCGGGGGACTCCGTGCTGCCCCTGGGCATCCGGGAGACCTTCCTGGCCGGGGAGCAGCTGGACCTGCCGCTCGTCATCGGCAACACCAGCGATGATTCCAGCGTGGTGGCCTCCTTCGGCATCGACCCGGGCACCATCCTGGAGAAGCTCGGCGGGCTCGCGGACACGGTTCGCGCGCTGTACGGAAAGCAGCTGGGGGACCGGGAGATTGGCCGGAGGATGTGTCGCGACTTCGTGTTCGCCGTGCTGCCGCGCTACCTGGCCACGCTCCACGCGTCCCGCGGCAACCCGGTGTGGCGCTACGCCTTCGACTACACCGCGGAGATGCTGCGCCCCCGCAGCCCGAACGGTGTGCCCCACGGCCAGGAGATTCCGTTCTTCCTCGGGACGACGGAGCTGGGCCCGCCGAACCAGGGGTTCATGAATGACAAGGACAGGGCCTGGGCCGGCCACATGCTCGACGCCATCGTCCGCTTCGCGCGCGACGAGAAGCCGGGGAGCGTGGGCGGCGTCGACTGGCACGAGCACACCCAGGAGGCGGACCGGCTGCTGCGGCTCGCGCCCACGGTGACGGCGGAGACGGACTTCGACAAGGCCATCCTCGACGTGGCCACGCTGTGCATCCCCCTCATCGATGCCTTCGCCAAGCCCAAGCCCCCGGCGATGCCTCGGGGGGCCGCGGGCGGCTCGAAGGGCGCCACCTCCACCGCCGCGAAGAGCAAGGGGCGGCCCCAGGCCACCCCTTGAGTTTCACGCGGGGATGAGGCGGGCCGTCAGCGGCCCGTCTTGATGCCCAGGTTGCCGCTCGGGGTGCCCCCGGGCGGCCGCTTCGTGGTGCCAGGGGACTTGCCGCCCTGGCGCCGCAGCTCCAGGCGCAGCTCGTCGTCCGCGGCGGAGACCTCGCGCGTCACCGGCTCGTAGCCCGCGAGCGCGAGCGTCACCGACACGATGGGCGCGCCCTTCTCCAGCGCCAGCTTCATGGGCGTCACGCCGCGCTCCTCGCCGGCGATGCTCACCGTGGCGCCGGGCGGCTCGGTGATGACGGGCAGCTCCACCGTCTTCACCGGCTCCACGGGCGGCGGCTTCGTGGGCTGCGCGGGCGGCTTCTCCGGCTCCACCACCACGGCCTGCACGGGCGGCTTCTCCGTCGGCGGGGTGACGCTCGCGGGGCCGCGCAGGAAGACGATGGCGGCGCCGGCCACCAGCAGGGCCGCGCTCACGACGATGACGGGCACCCACGGCACGCGCCTGGGCTCCACCACGCGCTCCATGGGCGAGGTGCCCCGCGTGCGGTCCTGCACCACCGGCCCGCCCACCGCGGCGGCCACGGCCTGACGCGAGCGCGTGCCCGGCGTGACGTTGCGCTGCTGGCGCGAGGCCGACGTGCGCGCGCCCTGCGCGGAGGGGCCCACGCCGCTCAACGACGAGTTGGAGCGCGAGTCCAGGTCCGCGTCCTCGGCCAGCTGGTCCAGCTTCGCCGGGTCCGTCTCCGTGGAGATGCGCTCGTTGTAGAGCTCGCGCAGGTACGCGGACAGGTGCGCGCTGCTCGTGGGCAGCCGCAGGTTGAGCGCGTAGTCCTCCAGCGCCAGCCGGAACGCGCCGCAGTCCGGGTAGCGCTCCTCGGGCGTGGGCGCCAGGGCCTTGAGCACCACCTCATCCAGCCCCGGTGGCAGCTTGGGGTTCAGCTGCGAGGGCCTGGGCACCTGGCAGTCCTTCACCAGCCGCAGCGTCATCAGGTCGGAGTCGCCCTTGAACAGCCGCTTGCCGGTGAGCAGCTCCCACATCACCACGCCCAGGGCGAACAAGTCGCTGCGCGCGTCGATGGCCAGGCCGCTCGCCTGCTCCGGGGACATGTAGGGGTACTTCCCCTTCAGCACACCCGTGGCGGTGTTGGCGCTGCTGGTGGCCGCCTTGGCCACACCGAAGTCGATGACCTTCACCCCGCCGTCGAAGCCGACCAGGATGTTCTGCGGGGACACGTCGCGGTGCACCAGCCGCATGGGCCGGCCTTGCGGGTCTCTTGCCTGGTGCGCGTAGTGCAGCCCCGCGGCCGCGTCCGCGATGATGCGCAGGATGAGGCCCACCGACAGGGGCTTGCCCTGGGTCCGGGAGAACTTCTCCAGCCGCCGCACGTCGTCGCCCTGGACGTACTCCATGGCGAGACAGTGACGCCCTTCAATCTGCGTCAGGTCGAGGATGGTGATGAGGTTGGGGTGGGTGAGACGGGCCACCAGCCCGGCCTCGTCCAGGAACATGGACAAGAACTCATCGTCCTCCGCCAGGTGCGGGAGGATGAGCTTGAGGACCACCAGCCGCTCGAATCCCGTGCCGTGCTCACGGGCCAGGAACACCTGGCCCATTCCGCCCGACGCAATCTTCCGCAGCAACTCGTACTTACCGAATGGCACCGCCATGATGTGTCCGGGAGGATATCTCCCTTTCTCACCGTGCGGGAAATGGCCAGTCGTCTGTCACCCCACATTGACGGGATGGGGTGAAGGTCCGGGTGGGTCTCATGCCTTCATCCGGTAGCCTGAACGGAGCACGAAGTAAACGGCGGCGGTGGCCACCAGCGCGACGCCCGCGAGGATTCCGGCGCCCAGCGCGGGGGAGAACATGCTCTTGCCGAGCATGCCGTAGCGCAGCCCCTCCACCATGTAGACCATGGGGTTGAAGAGGCTGATGGTGCTCCAGGGCGCGGGCAATTCGCGCACCGAATAGAAGACGCCGCCCAGGAACGTGAGGGGCAACATCACGAAGGTGGGGAAGAAGTTGATCTGCTCGAACTTCTCCGCCCACACGGCAGCGAGCAGGCCCAGCACGCTGAAGACGTAGGAGGCGATGAGCAGGAAGTAGGCGGCCACCCACGCGTGCTCCAGGCTGAAGCCGGTGAACAGGCCGGCCACGGCCCAGGTGAGGCCACCGACGACGAGGCCGCGCACCATGGCGCCGCCGATGAAGCCCGCCATCAGCTCGCCGGGGCCCAGCGGGGCCACGAGCAGGTCCACCACGGTGCCCTGGATCTTCGTGATGAACAGCGACGAGGAGCTGTTGAGGAAGGCGTTGTTGGCGATGCCGAGGAAGACCAGGCCCGGCACGATGAAGTGCAGGTACGGCGAGCCCTCCACCTCGGCGACGCGGCCGGAGATGGAGTAGCCGAAGACGATGAAATACAGCGTGGTGCTGATGAGCGGAGAGAGGACCGTCTGCCCCGGCACGCGCATGAAGCGCCGGACCTCCTTCACGAACAGCGTCTGCATCCCGAGGACGTTCATGGTGGTGTCATGGCGGCGCGGCCCCGAGGCGTCGCCTTGGGAAGGCGCGTCCTCGTGGGCGGGCGCGAGAAAGGGGTGGGGTCAGGCGGCCTGGGGCGAGGGACGACCGCGGAGCACTTCCAGGAGGACATCCTCGAGGCGCGAGCGGCGCGTCTCCACGTCGGCGATGGGGAGCCCCTCCGCGTACAGCACGCGCAGCAAGTCCCCGGCGGGGGCGGCGCCCTCGCGCTCGACGTAGGTGAGCGAACGGCCGTCCTCGGACAGGCGCGAGGTGAAGCGGCGCGCGGCCTCCGACAGGCTGGACTGCGGCTCGGTGAAGCTGACGACGACGCGCTTCTCGCCGAAGCGGCGCAAGAGCGTGGCCTTGTCCTCCACCATGAGCAGGCGGCCCTCGTTGATGATGCCCACGCGGTCGGCCAGCTCCTCCGCCTCCTCCAGGTAGTGGGTGGTGAGGACGATGGTGGTGCCCTCGGAGGCGAGCTTGCGCACGTACGTCCAGAGGTCGCGGCGCAGCTCCACGTCCACGCCCGCGGTGGGCTCGTCGAGGAACACCAGCCTGGGCTTGTGCACCAGGGCCTTGGCGATGAGCAGGCGGCGCTTCATGCCGCCGGACAAGGCGCGCGTGAGCGAGTCCTTCTTGCCTTGGAGGTTGAGCGCGGTGAGCACCTCGTCCACGCGGGCCTCGTCCTGCTTCTGGCCGTAGAAGCCCTGCTGGATGCGCAGGGACTCCGCCACGGTGAAGAACGGGTCGAAGTTGATCTCCTGCGGCACCAGGCCCACCTGGTAGCGCGGGCCCACGCTGTCCTGGTCCAGGTCCTGGCCGAAGACGCGGATGGTGCCGGCCGTCTTGCGGACCAGGCCGCACACGCTGCCGATCATCGTCGTCTTGCCGGCGCCGTTGGGGCCGAGCAGCGCGAAGATCTCCCCTGCCCGGATGGTGAGGTCCATCTGCTGCAAGGCGGTGAAGTCGCCGTAGCGCTTGGTGAGTCCCTGGAGCTCCAGGGCGGGGGTGGGGGTCGACATGGCGCCGCCTCGTGTAACACCTTCGATGGCGGGGCGCTTGGCTTGTGAGAGCCCGCATGCGCCCGGGGATGACGAGGTGTGTCGTGTCGACCCTCACCCCGCGAGGAGGCAGCGTGCCTTGCGCCCTCGGGAGAGGGACGGCGCGTCCGGGCGCCCTGTCACACCGTGCAGGGGAAGAAGACGTCCGTGGTGACGGAGGCGCCCGCGGAGTCCCAGACGATGTACTGGACGTGGGCCTGGAGGCCGGCGGTGCAGCGGCCGTTGGCGCGCGACAGCACGTCGCCCATGGGCAGCATGGTGAGGATGGTGGCGTTGCTGACGCCGACCCAGTTGAAGCCGTAGGGCGGGGTGCCGCCGCTGATGATGCCCTCGCACGTGAAGGTGGGGCGACCGAAGCCCTGCATGTTGCAGTAGTTGATGGTGCCGGTGAGCGGCGTGGTCAGGGACTGCTGCTCGCCCTGGGTGGGGGCGGGCGTGTCCTGGGCGACCTCGGGGCCTCCGCAGGCACACAGGAGCAGGGGGACGGCGAACAGGGGAAGGCGGCGCATGGCGACCTCGGGGGTGCGAAGTGGGTCGTGGTGCCGGACGCGATGAGCCTGGGAGCCAAGCACGGCGGGGTGGAGAGGGGAAGGTGAGGCGGGCAGTGGACTTCCGCCGAGGGGCGGGACGCTCTCGCCTTGAGTGCGTTGTTCCACCCTGGTATCCGCGAGCCCCCACCCGCTCAGAGCAGGAAGCCCCAGATGGCCCAGAATTTCATCTTCACGATGCAGGACCTGCGCAAGGTCAAGAACGGCAAGGAGATCCTCAAGGGCATCTACCTGTCGTTCTTCCCCGGCGCGAAGATTGGCGTCATCGGTCCGAACGGCTCCGGCAAGTCGACGCTCCTGCGCATCATGGCGGGCGTGGACACGGAGTTCTTCGGCGTGGCCAAGCCGGACCCGGGCGCGAAGGTCGGCTACCTGGCGCAGGAGCCGCAGCTGGACCCGTCGCTGGACGTGAAGGGCAACGTGGAGCTGGGCCTGAGGGAGATTCGCGCCTCGCTGGACCGCTTCAACGAGGTCAGCGCGAAGTTCGCCGAGCCCATGAGCGACGCGGAGATGGAGAAGCTCCTGGCGGAGCAGGGCCGGCTGCAGGACGCCATCGACGCGGTGAACGGCTGGGAGCTGGACCGCACCATCGAGATGGCCATGGACGCGCTGCGGCTGCCGCCGGGCGACGCGGACGTGACGAAGCTGTCCGGCGGTGAGAAGCGCCGCGTGGCGCTGTGCCGCATCCTGCTGGAGAAGCCGGACCTGCTCCTGCTCGACGAGCCCACCAACCACCTGGACGCGGAGAGCGTCGCGTGGCTGGAGCAGGCGCTCAAGGAGTACAAGGGCACCATCGTCTGCATCACCCACGACCGGTACTTCCTGGACAACGCGGCCGAGTGGATCCTGGAGCTGGACCGCGGCGAGGGGGTGCCCTGGAAGGGCAACTACTCCAGCTGGCTGGACCAGAAGCAGAAGCGGCTGGAGCTGGAGGAGAAGTCGGAGAGCCACCGCCAGAAGACGCTCAAGCGCGAGCTGGAGTGGGTGCGCCAGTCGCCCAAGGCCCGCCAGGCCAAGAGCAAGGCGCGCATCGCGGCGTACGAGGAGCTGCTCAACCAGGGCCAGGAGAAGCGCGACGCCACGGGCGAGGTCATCATCCCGCCCGCGCCCCGCCTGGGCGGGCTGGTGGTGGAGGCCAAGGGCCTGCGCAAGGCGTACGGCGACCGGCTGCTCATCGACGACCTGAGCTTCAAGCTGCCGCCGGGCGGCATCGTGGGCGTCATCGGCCCCAACGGCGCGGGCAAGACGACGTTGTTCCGGATGATGACGGGCACGGAGAAGCCCGACGCGGGCGAGCTGAAGATTGGCGAGACGGTGGTGATGGCCTACGTGGACCAGAGCCGCGACGCGCTCAACGGCGACAACAGCGTGTTCGACGAGGTCAGCGGCGGGCTGGACCACCTGGACCTGGGCCGCGCGGGCCAGGTGCCCAGCCGCGCGTACCTGGCGGGCTTCGCCTTCAAGGGCCAGGACCAGCAGAAGCGCGTGAAGGACCTGTCCGGCGGCGAGCGCAACCGCGTGCACCTGGCGAAGATGCTCAAGAGCGGCGGCAACCTGTTGCTGCTCGACGAGCCCACGAACGACCTGGACGTGGAGACGCTGCGCAGCCTGGAGGACGCGCTCTTGAGCTTCGCGGGCTGCGCGGTGGTCATCAGCCACGACCGCTGGTTCCTGGACCGCATCGCCACGCACATCCTCGCGTTCGAGGGGGACAGCAAGGCCTTCTTCTTCGAGGGCAACTTCGAGGACTACGAGGCGGACAAGAAGAAGCGCCTGGGCCCCGACGCCCTCAATCCGCACCGCATCCGCTACCGCCCCGTCTCCAAGTCCTGAGCGCCGGGCCGCGCGTGGGAAGGTCTCCCACTCTCTCCTGGTAGAGAGGGTGTGGAGACCTTTCCGTTCTTGATGTGGCTTCACGGGGGGTTCTAGCGTCCCGGCGCATGAACCTTCGAACCCGTGGGCTGTTGAGTGTGGTGGCTGTCGTGATGTTTGGACTGACGGCGTGCAACGCCGGGGACGTGAGCGAGGAGCAGGGCGCGCTCGAGTCCTCCGAGGCGGCGCTGTGCAGCGTGGAGCAGTCCTGTCCGAGCGGGATTCCGGTGACGTGCTCGTCGGCGGGCAGCACGTGCACCTCCAGCCCGGACAACGGCGGCTGGGTGGAGTGTGATGGCATTCGCACCTATTGCCCGCCCGCGTGTACGTGCGGGAGCACGCGCTACACGGCGACGCGCTCGGGTGAGGGCGCCACCTGCGGCGCGGCGATGAGCCAGGCGCGCACGCTGCTGACCTCCACGGTGGCGGCGAACTGCCCGGCGGGCGGCTGCAACATCTCCGACACCCTGGGCCAGTGCATCCCGCTGGGCCCCAACCGGACGGATGGCTTCCGCGCCAGCGTGACCCGGACCTACTCGTGCAAGGAGCCGGCGAACTGCCAGTAACCCCCGTGGCACCGCGACGGTCCCGGTTTGACTCATTCGTGACATTCATTGAGGTCGGAAACTTTGAATGTCGTGGGATTGAGTCGCCGGGACCTGTCGCTGGCTGTGGCGTCTTGAAGCGCCCGTGAGTGCTCGACGCTGATTTCAGTCAGACAGAACCTTTCGGCTGCTACTGCGTCGCGGGCCTCGTCCGCCCGGGAAGCGTCGGCGTCCAGACAGACTCACTGTCGGCCAGAGCAGACACCCGACCCGCAAGTGATTGCAGGTGATTGGGTCAAAAAATAGTCGTGAGGCTGAAAATTGAGTGTGGCAATCAGGTCACGGGCTGTCCGGAATTCCCCAGATAATGCACCGCATTAACAGGCGGACCGGGGGTGCGGGAGCGCGTGGTTTCCCTCTGTAGGGGAAGGTGAATTTGGGTGGGTTCGCAACTTTAGGTGGGTGATCTGGAAAATCCGTTTGGCGTCTGTTGATGCGCTTTCCCGGCTGACAGCCATTGGGGAGGGGCGCGTCGGACCTCATAGGGAGCCATCCACATGTCTGTCAGGAACGTCAGCAACCGCGAGCGCGACACCCGCAGCTACAAGATCCAGGAGCGGGACACGCTCACGAAGATCGCCAAGCGCGAGGGCACCACGGTCGACGAGTTGGCCCGTCTCAACAACCTGGCGGACCCGAACAAGATTCGTGCGGGAGCCACCCTGCGGCTGCCCGGCCAGCAGGACGGCTTCGAGGCGGCGGCGTCCGCGCAGAACAACCAGGGCCTGCGCCGCCAGCAGACGCAGACCCCCGGCGACACCTTCGACGCGGGCACCACGGCGGCCGCGGGCATCACGTCCAACAACGTGTCCGGCACGCAGAACGGCTACCGCAACATCCAGGACCTGGGCGCCTTCACGCGCGGCGGCTCCAACTCCGAGGCGGCCATCATCGTCGGCACCTCCGAGGGCAACCGCCGCCCCGACGGCTCCACCACCTCCAGCTACGGTGGTCACACGGACCCGGGCAACGCGAAGCACAACCGCGGCTCGTTCTCCTACCAGGGCGGCGGTGCGCGCTCGCCCGAGCACGCGGACCAGATCTGGAACCGCGAGCTGACCAACGCCACCCCCGCCTACGAGCGCGCCGCTCGCGCCGCGGGCCTGGACCCGAACAACGCGCTGCTCGCGTCCACGTTCTTCGACCTGCACACCCAGTCGCCTCGCGCCGCGCAGAACTTCATCAACCGCGAGATGCCCAGGCTGGCCCAGGACCCGCGCGGCGTCACCCGCGACTCGCTCATCGACGCGCGCGTGAACGCGTACCGCAACGACCAGGGTGTCCTGCGCGCCGCGGGCTTCGACCACAGCGAGAGCCGCCTGCGCGCGGACCAGACGCGCCGCGAGACGGCGCTCGTGTCGGCGCTCGACGCGCGCGGCTACCGCACCGGCAACACCGACCAGGCCCAGCCGAGCAACGTCCCCATTCCCCAGCCGCGCCCGGTCTCCGAGCGCCCCACGTCGGACACGGTGCTGCCGGACAACGTGCCGATTCCCCGCCCGCGCCCGTCCTCGGAGCGCCCCGTCACCACGACCGGGGGCGCGACGCCCACGGACATGAGCGACACCGCGCAGGTCGCGGCGGCCACGGACCGCGCCGCGGTGCAGACGCGCACCCCGTGGATCAGCCAGTACGACGCCTCGCAGGTGGAGCGCGCGGGTGACAAGGCGTGCTTCCGCGCCGCCACCGCGATGGCCCGCCAGGCCGGCGCCAACGTGACGAGCGTCGACCAGCGCATCCAGGTCGCCACCAGCGAGGGCCCCAACGGAATCACGGTGGACCGCGCGGCGGCGGAGCGCGGGCGCAACTACATCGACCAGCAGCTGGCCGCGGGCAAGCCGGTGGTCGTGGGCGTCAACCACAAGACGGGCCGCAACGTCGGCAACGCGGACGGCATCACGGACCACTTCGTGGTCATCACCGGCCGCGGCACGGACGCGCAGGGCCGCACCTACTACACGTTCAACGACCCGGCGACCCGCAACCAGAGCCGCGGCGCGGACACCAACGCGAACAACCGCTTCTACGTGGACCCCAACACGGGCAACCTCACCCGCCCCGGTCCTCGCGACGGCTACGTGGTCGGCCGCCAGTTCGACGTGACGATGGTCCGCCCGAACGCGTAATCACCCGCATCGCATGGACGAAGACAGCCCGGCGGCCCCTGGTGGGTCGACCGGGCTGTTCCATGTCCAGGGCCGAGGGACGTGCCTCGCCGTGACGAGGTCTGGCCCCCGCCTCGCGCCCGGTGTGGGGCGAGCGACGTGGCACGAGTTCGGCATGGCTCCTCGGGAGCACCTCGCCGCGAGAAGCTCGACCCGGCTCAGGGCGAGCGCCTCGCCGCGACGAGGCCTGGTTCCTGTCTCGCGTCCTGATGTGGGGCAAGCGGCGCGGCACGAACTCGGCCCGGCTCAGCAGGAGGGCCTCGCCGCGAGAAGCTCGACCCGGCTCAGGGCGAGCGCCTCGCCGCGACGAGGCCTGGTTCCTGTCTCGCGTCCTGATGTGGGGGCGAGCGACGTGGCACGAGCTCGGCCCGGCTCCGCGGGAGCACCTCGCCGCGGGACGCTCGACCCGGCCCAGGGCCAGCGCCTCGCCGCGAGGAGGCCCAACGTCGGGCCCGACGCGCGCGCCGTGCGGCGCGCCTCCGTCACCTCGGGGAGGGTCGCCGTTCCGGAGCGGGCGCGACCTGCTCCCCGGACTCCACGCTCACGGCGAGCGGCGCGAGGCGAGCGCGCCCCTCAGCTCCCGCACCTCCGCGAGCAGCTCCTTCGCGGCCGCCACGGGGGACGTCGTGGCGACGGGCCCCTCGGGCCGCGTGATGAGCTCCGAGGGCTCGCCCAGGCCCGTGTCGCGGTGCATCCGCACGCGCTCCAGGATGGCGTCCCGAATCGCCTCGGGGTCGCTCACGCCTCGAAATCGCGCCTCGTGCAGGTGCTCGGCCGGGTCCAGGTCCGCGTCGTTGCCACGCGCGCCGCTGCCGCCACCCGCCGTCTCCACCTTCACGTCCGCGATGCCCAGCAGCCGCTGGAGCGGGTTCTGCTGGATGGAGATCTGCTGGATGTTGGCGAACGTCATCGTCTTCTCGCGCAGCGACATGACGCCCTCGTGCACGCGCAGGCTGCGGTCCGTGAGCGCGTACCAGCGCAGCTCGTAGTCCAGCCGGATGACGAAGAAGCTCACCGGGAACATCACCAGGTAGCCCACCCACACGAACGCCTCGAGCGCGTACATGACCGGCCGGGTGTACGGGAAGTCGAGGATCATCGGCACCCAACGGCTGATGAACAACCAGCCCACCACCGTGCCCGCGAGCACGCCCACCTGCTTGAGCGCGAGCAGCACCCGCCGGTAGTTCAGGTACGCGGGCGCCGCGTTGAACACCCGCACCGTGCCCTCGGGGAGCTGGCGCTCGGAGGGCACCTTCAACCAGCGCAGCAGCCATGCATGGGGCACGTCAGCCATTCGTCTTCTCCGGGGTGACGGCGGGCGTGCCCAGCTCCTGTCGCAGCGCGCGCACCTCGGCGGCGACCTCGCGCAGCGCGGCGGCCAGCGCCTCCGACTCACCGGACACCAGCGCTGCGGGCTTCACCTGCGCGTCCGCCTTCGTGTCCCGGGCCCCGCGCATCTTCGAGTAGAGCAGGTCTCTCATCGCCTCGAAGTCCTGCACGCCCTCGATGGTGATCTCCGCCTGGGCGCTGCCGCTGGCCGTCTGGATGAGGATGCGCGCGAGCCCCAGCCATCGCTCCACCACGTGGCTGGACAGGTGGATGTCCTGGATGCGCGCGTACGTGAGCGACACCTCGCGGCGGAAGAGGATGCCCCACCGCATGGTGATGCCCTCCTCGTCCAGCTCGTAGCGCAGCGTGCGGTACTTGAAGTACCGGATGAGCGCGAGGATGGGGAAGCCCGGCCCCGCCAGCAGCGAGCCCAGCAGGTAGTTGGCCAGGAGGTTCTGGTGGGGCTGGAGCACCACCGGCAGCTTCCACGGTGAGGCCGCTTTCGCGGGCGTCATCGCGTGCTGGGGCGGGCGCGAGGAGGTGGCGGGTCCGCCAGGAATCATGGATGGCTCACCAGGGTGTCTCGGACGGTCACTGTCTGTTCCCAACGCGGGAACCCGACACCCATTTCATACACCGGTCCACCCCCCCGTCGTCATGCCCCCGCCCCCGCGCACGCGCGGGCAGATGGATGCCCGGGAAGACAGGGGAAATGCTCCTTTCCGCCAGAGGTCGGGACCGCCGTGCGAACACCCCGGAAGGCAGCCGCGCGTCGCGCCATCGACACCGCGCCGCGGGTGCTTCCGCGGGGAAGGGGAGGCTGACCACTCGGTGACGCGCGGGCTGTGGAGCACGTCACGCTTGCCGAAGCGTGCTGACGTCTCAGAGACAACCTCGCGGGTTTCCACGTATCGGGCGCTTGGTTCAGCGCCGCGCGACCCTACCGTGGCGCCGCATGAACGTGATGCGCTGGTTGGGTCTCGAGGAGATGTTGTCGGGTCTGGATACGCCGGTGGGTTGCACGGCCGAGCAGCTCTCTCGAGACGACATCCCCCGGCTCACCACGCTGCTGTCCACCTGGTACCCGGACATCCGCGTGGGCACGGAGAGCCGTCACCTGGACCCCTCCTTCTACGAGCGTGAGGTCTACCTGCGCGGCGAGTCACCCGAGCGGCCGCTGTACGCCATCGTGTGTCGCGAGCAGCGCAGCGGGGACATCATCGGCCTGCTGACGCTGGAGCGGAACGTGCGAGGGCTCCAGCTCTCCGCGGCGCTGGGCGTCGTGGAGCCGTCGCGCCGGGGGGTGGGCATCGGCTCGCTGGGCACCTCGGCGCTGGAGGTGGTGGGGCGCAACATCGGCGCGGAGGTGGTGCTGTACTACTCCACGCTGAAGACGCCGCTGGGGCAGCGCAACGCCGAGGACCGCGGCTACACGCTGGTGGGGCTGGTGCCCGCCTTCGACGTGGACGCCATCGCCCCGGGCACGGTGAAGCGCGTCTACGAGGCGCTCTACGCGAAGGTGCTCGTCGCCGAGGAGCGCGTCCACGTGCCCGCGTGGGAGATGCTCACGCCTCCGACGCGGGCGCTCTTCACGCACCTGTTCGGTCCCCACCCCGCGCAGACCGCTGTCACCCCGGAGGTCCGGGAGCAGTGCCATGGTTGAGGTGCGGACGTACGAGGGCGGCGCCGAGGACGCGTCCCGCTTCATCAACCGCGTCTGGGGCGAGTACTACGCGTCCCAGGGGCCACTGACGGACTTCCAGCCGCGCATGCTCGACTGGGTGCTGTTCGGCAACCCGCTCGCCACGCCCGAGTACCGGCTGGGTGCGTACGTGCATGGCAAGCTGGCGGGGGTCTTCTTCGCGGAGCCCATCCGCCTGCGGCTCGGGGGCCAGGACGTGGATGGCACCTATGGGAGCTGGCTGAGCGTGGACCCGGCGTTCCGGGGCCATCGCGTGGGCCACAAGCTGGTCGAGGAGCTGGGGGCCCGTCAGCGCGAGCGCGGCGCGGCCATGACGCTGGCGTGCGTGGGGCTCGGTTCGGTGGGGGAGCGGTTCTGGAAGAGGGTGCGGGGCACCCGCGCCTTCGGCTCGCTGGGGCTGTGGCTGCACGTCTTCGACCCGGCCGCGGTGGCCCGCTGGGCGGCGTCCTTCCCCGAGCGCGCCTTCTTCTCGCTGGCCAGCCGGCTGCCACGAAGGCGGCCCGTCGACCTGGACACCCACGGCATCCGTCCCTACCGCCCCGAGGACCTGCCCGCCTGCATGGCGCTGGTGGAGCAGTCCATGGAGCACGTGAGCCTGGGCTACGGCTACACCGCGGAGCGGCTGGCCCATCAGCTCCAGTACCGCGACGTGCCGCGCACCCTGGTGCTGGAGCGGCACGGCGCGGTGCGAGGGCTGATCAACTCCTACCTGTTCCAGATGAACGCCCGGGACACGCTCACCATCGCCCTCGTCGACCTCCTGGCGCTGGACGCATCGGTGCCGCGCGAGGAGCGCAAGCGCTTCCTGCGTGTCGCCATGCGGGACATGGCCACGCGCGGGGCCCACTGCGCGGCGATGGTGCGCAGCCCCTGTGTCCCCGCCGGGCTGATGCTCGGCTCGGGGTGGGTGCCCTGGTCCGGAGGCATGCGCATCGTCTGCGCGCTGGCCTCTCCCGAGGTGGCCTGGCCCGCCTCGCCCCGCGTCTTCACGCACCTGCGCTGAAATTCCCTCGGGGAGCGTCCCCTCGCGCGGGGGGCCCGCTCGGCGACGGTAGAATCTACCGTCGCCTGGGGGCTCGGGGCTCGACAAGGAACTGGGAGAAGGCGCCCGGCGCGCTATGGTTCATGGAGAGCCGGGACTGTCGCCCCGAGGAGCCATGAACTTCGTCTTCATCTCTCCGCACTTCCCGTCCCACTTCTTCCACTTCGTCACCGCGCTGCGCGAGCGGGGCGTGACGGTGCTGGGCATCGGTGACGCGCCCTACGAGTCCCTGCGCCAGGAACTGCGCGACTCGCTGCGCGAGTACTACTTCGTCCCCAGCCTGCACGACGAGGACGCGCTCACCCGGGCGGCGGGCTACCTCACCTGGCGGCACGGGCGGCTGGAGCGCATCGACTCGCTCAACGAATCCTGGCTCGAAGTCGAGGCGCGCCTGCGCGAGGACTTCCACGTCCCCGGCCTCCACCCCGCGGACATCCACCGCATGCGCTCCAAGTCGGGCATGGCGCAGGTGTTCCATCAGGCGGGCGTACCCCATCCGGACCTCATCCGCGTGCGCGACGCGGCGCAGGTGAAGCAGTTCGCCGCGCGCGTGGGCTACCCGCTGGTGCTCAAGCCCGACGTGGGCGTGGGCGCCGCCAACACCTTCAAGGTCGCGAGCGACGCGGACGTGGACACGGCCCTGGCCCACCCGCTGCCCACGACCTACGTCGCGCAGCCCTTCGTGCGCGGCACCATCGTCACCTACGACGGCATCGTGGACCGCCACGGCGTCATCGTCTTCACGCTCAGCCACGAGTACAGCGACGGCGGCATGGAGACGGTGGTCGAGCGGCGCGACATCTCCTTCTGGAGCCACCTGGAGATTCCCCCCGCGCTGGACGTGCTCGGCCGTCAGGTGGTGGAGGCCTTCGGCCTGCGCGAGCGCTGGTTCCACCTGGAGTTCTTCCGGCTGCCCGACGGCCGCTTCGTGGTGCTGGAGGCCAACCTGCGGCCGCCCGGCGGCTTCATCCCGGACATGATGAACTACACGTGCGACATCGACGTGTACCGGCTCTGGGCGCGGGTGATGACGGGGGACCCGGTGGCGGACTTCCGCTACACGCCGCGCTACCACGTGTGTCACAGCGCCAGGCGCCACGGCCGGCGCTACCTGCACTCGCACGACGAGGTGGTGAAGAAGCTGGGACCCGCGCTCCTGCTGCACCGCGAGCTGCCGCCCATCTACCACAGCCTCCTGGGCGAGGAGATGTACCTGTCCCGGCACACCGACCTGGACGCGATGCGGGAGGCGGTGCGCTTCATCCAGGCCACGAAGAAGTGACCAGGCCTCAGCGCTCCTTCCACGTGAGCAGGTACGTGGTGTGGCCCTCCTCCACGGACAGCGTCGTCACCTTGGGGGACTCGGCGCCGCCCACGCGCAGCATGTTCTCGAAGAGGGACTCCGCGTAGCCCGGGGTGTCGAGCACGGAGTTCATCCGCATCTCGAACTCGGTGGGGCTTTTCTCCACCAGCTGCACCTCGGTGTAGTTGTCCGTGGCGCGCAGCGTCTGGGGCAGCCGCAGCACCAGCCGCCGGGGACCGAGCAGCCTCATGACGCCGAACACCGCGCGGCCGATGAACGTGCGTCCGTAGCCCTCCACGTGCGCGGCGGCGAGCTGGCGGAAGCCCTCCTCCAGCGTGAGACCGGGCCAGGTCTCCTCCACGATGACGCGCAGGCAGCGGCTCCACATCACCACCGGATAGGTGGGGTTCAGCGGCCCCTTCACGTTGATGCCGGCCTGCTCGAGCCGCTTCTGGAGCCGGGGGGAGATGCGGCCGGAGAGCCCGTGCTGCAACAGGCCCTCCACGACCTGCGAGTAGACGATGCGCTGCTCGAGGGGGACGGAGGTGCCGGACTTCACGCCAGCAGCCAGCGCATCGCCAGGGGCAGCCGACGCTGCCAGTCCCGCTCGTGGTGTTCACCGCCCGGCTCCAGCACCAGCGACACCTCGTGGTCCGCGTAGCCCAGCGTCTTGAGGTGCTCGTAGAACGCGCGCGTGCCGCGCCCGTAGTCGAGCGGGACGCCGTCGGCGTGGATGAACTCCTGCTCGCCGGCGTCCAGGTAGATGCGCGTCCAGCGGCGCGGGTGGGTGCCCCACTCGGAGAACAGCCGGCTGTTGCTCCACATGACGGTGGGCGACAGCGCGCCGATGCGGCCGAAGATGTTCGGGTAGCGCGAGCCCAGGTACAGCGACATCAGCCCGCCGAGCGACGAGCCCATGGCGCCCGTCCACTCGGCGCCCTCGCGGGTGCGGTAGTGCTGGTCGACCAGGGGCTTCAAGTGTTCGACGAGGAAGCGCGCGTAGGACTCGCCGCGCGCCTTCACCCGGCCCGTGGTGTCGTCCCAGGGGGAGTACTCCTGGAGCCGCCCCTGGCCCGAGTCCACCGCGACGATGATCCACGGCTCCAGGTGGCCCGAGTCCACCGCCTGTTCGAGCGCGAGGTTGGCGCACCAGGTGTCGAAGAGCGCGGACTCCGGATGGGCGAAGACGTTCTGCCCGTCGTGCATGTACAGCACGGGGAAGCGATGCCAGGGCATCGAGTCGTACGCGTCCGGCGTGTAGATGCGCACGGTGCGGGAGAAGCCCTCCTGGGGGGAGGGAAGGTCTCGGACGATGTGGACGTGGCCCATGTGGATGCGGCCGACAGCATACATGGATGGGCCCCCGGCGCCCGCTCCGGCGCGGCCAGGGGTTCTGGGGCGCACACCCGAGGGGTCATCCGCCTGACAGGACGGCTGGCCTCGGGAGTGCAGCCCGCCACGGGGACCTGGGGTCGTCGGTGCTTCCTGTCATACTGGGAAGGCAGCGGCCGCCCCCCTCCGGAGTCTCCCTTGTTGGAACTGAACCGACTGCACCTGTCCGCGTTGTTGATGTTGACCGAGGCCGACCTGGAGCAGGCGCGGTCGGCGCTGGATGGCAGTGACGAGGCGCGGCTGCGCTATGCGGCGGCGCTGGCCCGGGCGGTGGCGGCCCGGTCCGTCATGGAGGAGCTGCTGCTGGTGGACTCGCGGCATCAGGTCCTCGCCTGAGGCCTCGCGGGGTGTCCGGAGGCTGGACGCTCAATCCCAGGTCCGGATGCGGGAAGCGTGGGGCGCCACTGTAGGGAAGCGTGGTCTGTGGCGTGCAGTGCCGGCGCCGCGTGCATCGGTTCCTGGGGTGGTGGGGGTGGTTGTGGCTGTGGGGGATGTCGTCGGCCTGGGCGGCCCCGTACGAGGTGGAGCCCGACGTCGACGGTGAGCTGGAGCTGTTCGGGCTGTTGGAAGAGGGGACGCTCTCCGCCGAGAGCTGGGCGGCGCTGGTGGCGCTGCGCCGGGCGGGGGTCGAGCCGGAGCGGGCGACCCGGGACATGCTCCATTCGCTTCCGGGCCTCACATACGCGCAGGTGGATGCGTGGTTGCGTGCGCGTGACGCCGGTGACGCGTCAGCGCTCCTGACGGAGGCGGAGGCGCGGCGGCTCGCGCCGTTCCTGGTGGGGGAGGAGTCGGGGCGCGTGACGGGGGACGCGAGGTTGCTGACGGCGTTCGCGCTGTCGGACTCGCGAGGGCCTCCGGTGGCGCTGCAGATGCGGGCCGGAGGGCTTCGGGGGCTGCGCGTCGGAGTGCTCGCGGTGTGGGCGCGTCGCAAGGTGGGGATGCCTCGGCGGGATGCGCGGAGTCGGGCGCTCGTGGTGGAGGCGCCGGGCTCGGCGGTGTTGCTGCCCAAGTTCCATGCGCGGTGGACGGGGACGCGGGCCTCGGTGCTGGTGGGGACGTATCGGCTGGGGTTCGGTCAGCGGCTCACGCTGGACACCACCGCGCTGCCCTCGCCGGAGGGTGTCCTTCCGGATGATGGCGTGCGCCCTCCGGGGGCGCTCGAGCGGGAGTGCCTGCTGACGTCCTCGGCGTGTGACGAGGACGCGCGCGACGCGGACATCACCCCGGACTTCCGTTGGGACGAGGCCTTTCGCGGGGTCGCTGCGAGCGTGCGTGGGGCGCTGGGGAGCGGAGTGGAGCTGACGCTCACGGGCTTCGGTTCGTATCAGGGGCGCTCGGTGCGGCGCTCGGAGGTGTTGGACAGGGGCGGGTGTTCCTCGGGGGCGTGCGCGGCGCCGGAGGTGCTGGTGGCGGGGGCGCGCAGGGAGAAGCTCCGGGCTGGTTCGTTGCCAGGGGTGTTTCGTGAGTGGGCGGGAGGGGGCAACGCGACGCTGGCGGTCTCGCCGCGAGCGCGGCTCGGGGTGACGGGGTGGGGGGCGCGGCCTGGGTTCGCGGTGGAGGGCGCGGTGCTCGACTTCCAGCCGGGCGCTCGCTACCCGTCGGGCGGGGGCTTCGGCGCGGTGGGCGTGGATGCGGCGTGGGGGGCGGGGCCGGTGGATGTCTTCCTGGAGCTCTCGCGCAGCTTCGACTCCGTGCCGGGGGCGGGTGGGGGTTGGGCGGCGCTTCAGCGCACGGTGGTCTCGGGAGTGGGGCGAGAGCTGGAGGTGTCGCTGCGCTACTACGGACGGGGCTTCGTGAATCCCTACAGTGGCGCGACCTCGGGGGCGGACGTGTTGGAGGGGCAGCGGGTTCGCAACGAGCTGGGCGTGCGGCTGCGCTACCTGCACCGCGACGAGGGCGCGTGGCGGCTTCGCGGACAGGTGGATGGCTGGACGCTGCCCTCGGATGGCGTGGTGGAGGGGACCGCGGGGCTGACGCGTCTGAGGGCCTCGGCCCGGGTGGATGTGCTGGCCTGGACGTGGTTGCAGCCGTCGCTCCGGCTCGATGCGCGCTTGTCCGGCGCGGGGTTGTCCACGCTGTGCGCGGAGGTGGAGCGGGACGGGGACGCGGAGCCGGAGGAGATGGCGGCGTGCTCGAACGGAGGGCGGCAGGGCGCCACGGCGCGGGTGCGCTCGGTGTTGTCGGAGCAGGTCGAGGTGGCCTGGGAGTACGGCCATGCGCGCGTGGTGGAGACGGGGGCGACGACGGCGCGATGGGATGGGCGGGCGCTCGTCGAGCTGAAGCTTCGGCCGGCGGAGTCCTGGCGAGTGGGAGGTCGGGTCCAGTGGAGGGACGAGGACCTGTCTGAGAGGACGCGGCTCCGACAGGAGGTGCGCACGACGGTGGACCTGCGCTGGAGCGTCCTGGAGAGGACGACGATGCGAGGGCGCTACGCGTGGGTCGTGGACCTGAAGGACGCGCGGACCGCGCGCACGCCGCCGGATGAACCGCGCCACCTGTTCCAACTGGATGTGGAGACGCGGTTCTGACGTGGCCTGCGCTGAGCACCTTCGCGGGAGGACGAGGAGGGGCTGGTGGTGGAGACGCGGTTTCTGAAGCGTGGAGTGGTGGGGAGGGGAGTCGGTGATGAGGAGGGGTGACGTGAGGCGCTGGGGATGGTGGTTGTGCGTGGTGGGGTTGAGCGGCTGTGGGGCGCCGGCGGAGGAGTGGGCAGAGGACGCCTGCGCGGACCTGTTGCCGGGGGACGTCGTCATCACCGAGTACCTGAACGACCCCGACGGAACGGACACGGGGCGCGAGTACGTGGAGCTGCACAATCCGCTCTCGGTGCCGGTGAGCCTGGAGGGACTGACGCTCCATGCCTCGCGCTCGGATGGCTCGCAGGAGAAGACCTTCCTGTTCGACGCGCCGCTGTCGTTGGCACCCGGTGACTACCTGGTGCTGGGCGACGTTCGCGAGGGAGCCGTGCCCGCGCACGTGGACCTGTCCTACGGCGATTCGCTGGGCGCGCTGGGGAACTCGTCGGGACGGCTGGGGCTGCGGTGTGGGTCCCGGGTGGTGGATGAAGTCCCGCTCACGGCGCCCGCGAAGAGTGGTGTCGCGCGTGTGTATGACGGGCGACTGGTGCCGGACTCCGCCAGCAATGACGACCCGACGCGCTGGTGCGACTCCGAGGGCTCCACCGTGGGTGGTGGGTTCCAGGGGAGTCCGGGCTCGGCGAACGCGCCCTGTGCTCCGACGGAAGGAGCCTCCGGAGGCGAGGCGGGCGTGGAGCGCTGTTCCCCGCTGGAGGGCCTGGCGGCGCGTCCGGTGCGGTGGCCCCGCGTGGGTGAGCTGGTCATCACCGAGCTGATGGTGAACCCCATCGGCGATGACACCTCGGCCGAGTGGGTGGAGGTCCTGGCCCTGGCTCCGGTGGACCTGAATGGATTGACGGTGGGCTCGGACACCTCGGGGACACGGCTGCAGGGGACGCAATGTCTGTCGCTCCCCGCGGGAGGGTACGCGCTGCTCGCCCGTCGCGCGGATGCGGTCCTGAACGGAGGGCTGCCCACGCCGCTGGCCACGTTCGGTGTGGACCTCCGCAACGCGGGCGGTGTCGTGCTCGTACGAGCAGGGGACGTGGTCGTGGACGCGGTCGAGTACGGCCCCGCACGCGAGGGCGTGGCGACCCAGGTGTCGGTGGAGCGAGCGAATGCGTCCGACAACGATTCACTGTCGTCATGGTGTCCCGCACGGGAGCGCTATGGCGAGCGTGGCAACCTGGGGACTCCGGGACGCGGGAACACCCGATGCACCGAAGGGGACACAGACGCCGGGACCGCGGATGGCGGCGGAGGGGACGCCGGTGCATCGGATGCAGGGCGCGACGCGGGCTCTTCAGGTGGAGGCTCCACGGATGGCGGGCGCGATGCAGGTTCGACCTCGGACGCGGGGCCTCGCGACGCCGGTCCGCCGGATGCTGGACCGCCAGATGCCGGTCCCCCAGGCTCCACCTGCATCGACCGGGTCACGGGACGCGCTCGCGCGGTCCGCGTACCGGAGGTCGGCTCTCTCGTCCTCACGGAGCTCATGGCGGACCCGACCGTGGTCGCCGACGGCGTGGGCGAGTGGGTCGAAATCCTCGCGACACGCGAGGTGGACCTCAACGGCGTCACGTTGATGAACGAGAGCGGAGCGAGCACGCCGCTCGACGCCGCGCTCTGTTTGTCGCTGAGGACTGGCACCCGCGCGGTGCTCGCGCGCAGCCTGGACCCGGCGCTCAACGGGGGCCTGCCGGCGGTGCTGGCCACCTTCTCCTTCAACCTCGCCAACACCGCGGGAGCCCGCTCGCTCCGGTTGATGAGGGACGGCAGGGTGCTGGACGCCATCAGGTGGTCGAACGCCGCGACGCCGGGCGTGTCCTGGCAGGTGGACCCCGCGAGCAGTGATGCCCAGCGCAATGACCTGCCAGGCAGCTTCTGCGCCGCGCCTTCGAGCGCGCGCTATGGCCTGGGAGACCGGGGCACGCCAGGACTGGAGAACCGCGCATGCCCGCGCTGAACCCCATCCCCGCGACCCGGTGGCTCGTCCTCCTGACGGCATGGCTCGTCACGAGCGCCCTCGGGTGCGGTGCGGACCCGGGTGGCAGGTGTGGTCCCTCGACGGGGCTGGTGACGGAGGTCCTCGACGGTGACACCCTCGTCCTGGAGGGCGGCGTGCGTGTCCGCTATCTGCTCGCGGACACCCCGGAGCTCACGGCGGGCAGACACGAGTGCTTCGGCCGCGAGGCGCACGCGTTCAACCGGAGCCTTGTCGAGGGCCGCCAGGTGACGCTCGTCGACGCGGAGGCGTGTGAGGACCGCTTCGGTCGCCGGCTCGCCTACGTCTTCGTCGATGGCCGCGACGTGAGCGCGCTGCTCGTGGAGCGGGGCCTCGCCTGCGTGCTCCATGTCCCGCCCGCGGGTGACTCACGCCGTCGGGAACTCGAAGCCCTGGAGGCCCAGGCCCGGCGTGCCCGACGTGGCTTGTGGGGCGCCTGCTCGCCGGTGCCCTGCGCATGAATCACGCAGAGCACACGCAGCGCCCTGATGCCCGCCTCCCGAGCGGGGCTGCGTCCAGTCGGCACGAGAGGGCGAGGAGCCCGCAAGCCTCGGGCGCAATATCCCATTGCTGACGGCCATGCCTCCGCGCGAATCATCCAGCACGGTCCGCTCCCACGAGCGACCGGCCAAGGGCGGGCCAGCACGAGCGCGCCCCCGGGAGGACGCGCGCTGCGTGGCTGGGACGTGTCGGTCCTGGCCTCGCTCGAGACGGGGGAGGAGGGCGTGCCCATGAACCCCTGCCCCATGCCCACCAGCCTCCTGCTGGACCTCCTGTCCTCGCGACGGGAGGACATCGCCCGGCGCTGGGAGGCCCGCGCGGGCGCGGCGGCAGACGCGGCCCCGCGCCGACGCCTCGAGCAGCTGACGGGCTCCCAGGCCTGGGTGGACTCGGTGGTGGAGCTGCTGCGCGTGCTCAGCGTCTCGCCTGATTGGAGCGGTCCGCTGGCCCTGGGCGGGCGCGGCGCGGAGCATGCCCGGGAAGGCTCGGACATCGCCGCGGTGGTGCGCGAGTACGGCCTGCTGCGGGAGGTGCTCGTGGAGGTGCTGGAGGACGCGGGGTGGGCCCCGGACTTCGAGGGCATGCGCGCGCTCAACCGCGTCATCGACGTGTGCATCGCGGACGCGGTCCAGCGCCACTCCCACCAACGGGAGCGGACGCTGCGCGAGACGGAGACGAAGCTGCACGACATCCTGGAGCACGCGCCCGCCGCCATCTACGCGAAGGACGCCTCGGGGCGTTACCTCTTCGTCAACCGGGCCTTCGAGGTCCACGGCAGCGTGCGCAGGGAAGAAGCGGTGGGGCACTCCGATTACGAGCTGTTCTCCCGCGAGGTGGCGGACGTGTTCACCGCCAATGACCGCCGCGTCCTCTCGACCGGCCAGCCCCTGGAGTCCGACGAGCACGTGCGGCGCCCGGACGGCTGGCACACCTATCACTCGCTCAAGTTCGCCCTGCCCGGCGTGGGCGGACAGGCGCATGCGGTGTGCGGCATCTCCACGGACGTCACCGAGGCGCGCCTGGCGCAGAAGGAGCGCGACGAGGCCCGGGAGCGGCTGCGCCGGGTCATCACCGAGCTGCCCGTCGTGCTGTGGGCCACCGACGCCGTGGGCAACATCACCCTCTTCGAGGGACAGGGCCTGAAGGCCATGGGCGTGGAGCCCGGCACCATGGTGGGCCGCAACACCGCGGAGGTGTACGCGGGCCGGCCGGAGCTGCTCGACGCCGCGCGCCGCGCGCAGGCGGGCGAGACGTTCTCCCTGGAGATGGAGGTCGGCGGCGGGTGGTTCATGGCCTACGTCTCCCCGGACCTGGGCCCGGACGGGCGGGTGCGCGGCGTGTCGGGCGTGTCCCTGGACATCACCGAGCGCCGCCGCGCCGAGGAGGTCCTGCGGCAGTCGGAGATGCGCTACCGGCTGGCCACGCGCGCCACCAGCGACGTCATCTACGACTGGGACCTGGCCACCGGGCGCATCGAGTGGAGCGAGCTGGCCCTGCACCAGTTCCGCGTGGCGTCCCACGACGCGCCGATGGACATCGACTGGTGGACCCTCAGCATCCACCCCGATGACCGCGAGCGCGTCGCCCGGGACATGCAGGCCGTCATGGACCAGGGCCAGGAGCACTGGCGCGACGAGTACCGCTTCCGCCGGGGTGACGGCACCTGGGCCGTCGTCGAGGACCGGGGGCAGGTGGTGCGCGACGCGGCCGGCCGGCCCCTGCGCATGGTGGGCGCCATGCAGGACGTCACCGAGCGGCGCGCCACGGAGGAGGAGGCCCGGCGCCGCGCCGAGTTCGAGCAGCTGCTCATCGGCATCGTCGGCCACGATTTGCGCAACCCCCTGTCCGCCATCACCATGGCGTCCACCACGCTCCTGCGGCGCGAGAACCTGGACGAGCGCCAGCGCAAGGTCATCGACCGCATCCTCTCCAGCGCCAATCGCGCCACGCGCATGCTGCGCGACGTGCTGGACTTCACCCAGGCCCGGCTGGGCGGGGGCATCCCCATGCAGCCCCGTCCCCTGGACCTGCACGAGCTGACGCGGCAGGTGCTGGACGAGGTGCGGCTCGCGCACCCCGAGCGCACGCTGGAGCTCGAGTACGGCGGCAGCGGCGCGGGCCTGTGGGACGCGGACCGGCTGGCCCAGGTCATCACCAACTTGGTGAACAACGCCCTCAGCTACAGCCCCAGCCACTGCCCGGTGCTGGTGCGCACCCATGGCACGCGCGACTCCGTGGTGCTCTGCGTGCACAACATGGGCGACCCCATCCCCACCGAGCTGCTGTCGCGCCTGTTCGAGCCCATGAAGCGCGCCGAGCGCCCCGAGTCACGGGACGGCCGCGGCGGCCTGGGACTGGGCCTCTTCATCGTGAAGCACATCGTCGATGCCCACGGCGGCCGGCTGCGCGTGCGCTCCAACGCGCGCGACGGCACCCTCTTCATGGTCCGCCTGCCGCGTGTGCTCTCCGCCCCGGCGCATGTGGCCGCCTGGCCCTGACGCCTCGCCTGCCCTGGACGACTCGACGGGGTATTCCGGACCTGCCGAGCAGGCATGGCGCACTTGCTCCTGGGGACGCACCCGGATAGCACGGGGGGCATGACTCGTTTTTCTCGGAGGGGTGAATGAAGAAGGTCCTCATCGGGGTGGGAATCGGCTGTGGCGTCATCATTCTCGGCATCGTCGGGTTCATGGTGGTGGGCGGGCTGTGGGTCGCGAACAAGGCGAGCGACGGCCTGGCGGCCGTCAAGAAGATCGAGACGCAGCAGAAGGAGCTGGTGGAGCTGAACAAGGCCCACCCCTTCACGGTGCCCGCCGACGGTGAGGTGCTGGCGCTGAAGGAGGACCGGCTGACGACGTACCTCTCGGTGCGCGAGTCGTCGCTGCCCGTCTTCAAGACCTACGAGGAGAAGTCCAAGGCCTTCGGGGACAAGCACGGCTCGGGGGCGGACGCGAAGCCCTCCTTCGACTCCGCGATGGAGGCGATGAACCTGCTGGGCAGCATGATGGCGGACGTGCGCGCCGCGTACATCGAGAGCCTGAAGAAGCACGGCATGTCGCCCAACGAGTTCCAGACCATCACCTCCACCGTCTACGCGTCCATGGTGGCGGAGAGCTCGGCGGCGGTGCAGCAGATGAGCGCCAAGGCCGTGGAGGCCATGGAGAAGCAGGTCGCGGAGCTGGACAAGAAGCTCGAGGACGGCTCGCTGTCCGCCGACGCGCGCGCGCAGCTCGAGGAGGCGCGCACGGGCCTGGAGGAGCAGATCGAGGCGCTGTCGGACACCGCCAACGGCACCGGCGAGACGCTCTCGGAGGCGTCCAAGAAGGCCGCCGCGGCGAACATGGCGCTCATCAAGAAGCACGAGGAGCGCGTGAAGGTCATGGCCAACGCGGCCTTCGACGGCTTCGTGCTCGGCGACGCCACGGACGACCTGTCCGGCGCGGGCGCGGGCGTCGAGGACTGACGCCGCGCTGTCGCGTCCGGCTCCGGCCCCTCCTCATTGGGGGGTGGCCGGGGCCTCCCGGCGGCGGGCGATGACGCTGGCCACGACGGCGGTGCCCACCAGCGCGACGATGACGAGCACCGACGGCAGCGGCGGCACGTGGAACCAGGGCGTCACCACCATCTTCAGCCCCGCGAACGCAAGCACGCCCGCAAGCCCGTAGTGCAGGTAGCGCAGCTTGCCCAGCGTGCCCGCCAGCACCAGGTACAGCGCCCTCAAGCCGAGAATCGCGAAGGCGTTGGAGCTGTAGAGGATGAAGGTGTCCTTCGTTACGGAGAAGGCCGCCGGCACCGAGTCCACCGCGAAGAGGATGTCCGTCAGCTCCAGGCCCAAGAGCGCCAACAGGAGCGGCGTGGCCACGCGGCGGCCGTCCTCGCGACGGACGATGAACTTCTTGTCATGCAGGTGCTGCGTCACCGGCAGGTGACGCGACAGCCAGCTCACGGCCCGGTTGTCCCGCTGCTTCGCCGGGTCCTCGCGCAGCACGCGCCAGGCGGTGACCAGCAGGATGGCGCCGAAGACGTAGGACACCCAGGACCAGCGCTCCAGCGCGGCCGCCCCCACGAAGATGAAGAGCGCGCGGAAGATGAGCGCGCCGAAGATGCCCAGGAACAGCACCTGGTGCTGCGCGCGCACGGGGACCGACAGGCTCTGGAAGATGACGAGGAAGACGAAGGCATTGTCCAGGCTGAGGCTCTTCTCGATGAGCCACGCCGCCAGGTACTCCTGGCCCGCGTCGGCGCCGAGCACCGCCCACACCAGCCCGCCGAAAGCCAGGCCCGCGGTCACCCACACGCCCGTCCACATCCAGGCCGCCCGGCGGGACTCGCCGTGGTGGCCCCGGTGTCCGAGCAGGTCCACCACGAGCAGCGTCAACACCGCCGCCCAGAAGACGCCCCAGAGCCATGTGGGAATCGGGTGCATGGTCGTCGCCTGAACCTATGCATCCTCTCCTGCGGGGGGCCCGGTGTCCCGCAGACAAGCGTTGACCAATGGGGCAGGGCAGACACCCCCGGGCTGTCCGCTGTGGCCTTACCAACCCATACAGACGGACAAGGGCCTTTCCGCTCTCTTTGCGAGCATCCCTTCACGGGATGTGTCAGTTTCCGCGCGGGGCAGCCCATGAGGGGATGCCCTCATGACAAGCGTCGCGCGGGGGAGGGGCGCGGCGCGGCCAGGGATCAGGAGGAGTCGTAGCGATGAACAAGGTCATCTTCGCCTGCGTGCGGAACGCGGGTCGCTCGCAGATGGCGGCGGCGTTCTTCAACGTGCTGGCGGACCCGGACAAGGCACGGGCCATCTCCGCGGGGACGCAGCCTGGCGAGCAGGTGCACCCGGAGGTGCTCGAGGCCATGCGCGACGCGGGCCTGGACCTGACGGGCGCCCGACCCCAGCGGCTCACGGACGAGCTGGCGAAGGACGCGCATTGGCTCATCACGCTGGGCTGTGGCGAGGCCTGCCCGAGCGTGCCGGGGCTCAAGCGCGAGGACTGGCCGCTGGATGACCCCCAGGGCAAGTCGGAGGTGCTGGTGCACCGCATCCGCGACGAGGTGGCCGCCCGCGTGGTGGGGCTGCTGGAGCGCGAGGGGTGGCTGAAGGCCGGTCAGCCGGGGACGTAGGCCGGCCAGGTGGCGCGGGCGACCGCTCGCCCGCTCCGAAGCCCCGCGTGCACGGGCAGGACGCATCCTGCGGACGTCTTCAGCCGACGTCCGTCCGGGGTGCGCCGTCATGTCATCGTCCTTGCCTGCTGTTCCCACGACCGCCAGGAGCGCCGCTCCCGTGGAGCCCGTCGTCCGGCCCCGGGTGAAGCCCTTCGCGCCCCGGCGCACGCTCGGCGTGGCCCTGGCAGTGGGTGTGCTCGCGGAGGTGCTCCTGGGGCGGGAGCACTGGGGTGTGTCGTTCCCGTTGGTGGTGCTGGCGCTGGTGGGCGCGCTGCTCGGGGTGGGGGGCCGCGAGGGCTGGCAGCGCGCCGCGCCGAACACGTGGCTCCTGACGCCGCTGCTGGTGGTCGCGGGCTTCATGGCGGTGCGCGACAGTCCGTGGCTCCAGCTGTTGAACCTGCTGACGGTGGGGGCGCTGTTGGCGCTGGTGGCGCACTTCTGGGCCGCGGGCCGCGTGGAGCGGCTGGCGTTGGGGGACTACCCCGGCGTGGTGGTGTCCACGGTGTTCCGCAGCCTGGTGCAGCCGCCCGCGATGGTGCGCGAGGCGGTGGACCTGCGCGGAGCGATGGCGAGGGCGCCCGGGGTCTTCCCGCTGCTGCGCGGGTTGGTGCTGACGCTGCCGGTGGTGGGGGTGTTCCTGCTGCTGCTCGGGTCGGCGGACGCGGCGTTCGCCTCCGCGCTGGAGCGGGTGATGGCGCTGGAGGTGGGGGCGGTGCTGGAGGAGGGGGTGGGGCGGGTGTCGGGCGTGCTGTTCTCGGCGAGCGTCACGGCGGCGCTGGTGGGGCACGCGCTGCGGCGCCGGACGAGGAGGGAGCCAGGCGAGGAGGAGGTGGGCGAGGGGCGGGCGTGGCTGGGGCTCACCGAGGCACTGACGCTGCTCATCGCGGTGGATGTGTTGTTCCTGGTGTTCGTGCGCTTCCAGGTGGCGTACCTCTTCGTGGGGGACGCGGTGGCGCCGGCGCCGGGGTACTCGTATGCGGAGTACGCGCGCCGGGGCTTCTTCGAGCTGCTGCTCGTGTCGATGCTGACCTTGTGCCTCATCATGGGGCTGGCGCGGTGGACGGTGCGCGGGACGGCGAAGGCGAAGGTGGCCTTCCAGGTGGCGGCGAGCGTGATGACGGTGCTGACGGTGGCCATCCTCGCCTCGGCGATGAAGCGGCTGGGGATGTACGAGGATGCCTTCGGGTACACGCGGCTGCGGGTGTTCACGCACGTGTTCATGGTGTTCCTGGGCGGGGTGCTCGCGTGGCGCGGCGTGACGCTGTGGTGGCGGCCGGAGCGCTTCGCGGTGGGGGCCTTCGCCGCGGCGCTGGGGGCGGTGGTGACGGTGAATGTCATCAACCCGGACGCGCTCATCGTCCGGCACAACCTGGCGCGGGAGCTGGCGCAAGGGGCGGGCGAGGCGAGCGTGGACGTGGGGTATCTGCACGAGCTCTCGCTGGACGCGGTTCCGGAGCTGGTGCGGGGGCTGTCGTCGACGAGGCTGCTGAGCGACGAGTTCCGGGCCCGGGCGTGCGAGGACGTGTCCTGGCCGGAGTGGAGCCTGGCGCGGTGGCGTGCGTGTCGGGCGCTGCGCGTGTGGGCGCCGGCGCCGGTCAGCGCAGGTGGTAGTTGAAGGGCAGCTCCACGGTGACGCGGGGGCCGAGCGCGGACGGAGGCGGCGGGAAGGGGGCCGCCTCGCGCACGGCGGCCATCGCGGCGTCGCAGAGGACGTAGTGGGGGCAGCGGCCGACGATGGAGAGGGCGAGGAGCTGGCCTCGGGCGCCGACGGTGATGCGCAGCGCGAAGCGGCCCTCGATGCCGGCCATGGCGGCCTGGTGCGGGTAGCGCACGTTCTCGAAGCGGTCGCGGAACATCACCTCGAAGTAGTCCTCCTCCCAGGCGGCGCGCTGCTCGGCGGTGGGCGGGGGAGGGGTGATGGGCAGCAGGCCCGCGCTGCTCGCGACGAGCACGCTGTTCACCATGCCGCCGATGATGCCCCCGGCGACGCCCCCGGAGACGCCCCCGGGTGTGGCGGCGGCGACGGTGTCGAGCGCGGCGACCTGGGGCCGGGCCACGGGCGGGTCGATGACGGGCGGTGTCTCGGGCCGTGGGTGCTGGGGTCGAGAGAGGGTGGGCTTGGGGAAGGGTCGGGCGCGCCGGGCGGTGGCGAGGCGCGGAGCGGAGGGCGTGGTGGCGGCGGGGGCGGGCGGGGGCGGAGGTGGCGCGGCGAGCAGGCGCAGGACGAGGGTGTCCTCGTCCTTCGTGGTGAGCGTGGGGGTGCGCGTGGAGCCGTGCCAGATGCTGTCGAGGCCGACGAGGAGGAGGGCGTGGAGGGCCACCACGAGGGGGGCCACCCAGAAGGTGCGCGTGGTGTCGGCGGTGCTTCGCGAGCGGGCGTCGACGACGGAGGCGAAGAGCCTCGTGTCGGCGGCGTCGTCCTTTGGACTTGCGTCCGGCATGTCCATTCCCCCTTCCCTCACGCGGTAGACCGGAGTCTAGCGAAGGGCCCCATCCATCCGACACCGTGTTAGTGGCGAGCCCCTCGTTCGTGAAGGGAAGCTGCCCTCGGAGGCGAGGGGGCGATATCCTCCGCACGCGCTGGCGGCCCCCGGGGCCATGTGCCCGGTGCGCCGCTGCGGGCGAGCGCGGAGCTCGCGTTGCCTCAGCTTCCAGCGGGCGCGCGCCACGCTTCGACGAGCCCCTTCCCATCGTCGCCGTATCGCACGGTGTAGACCTCACGCCGGAGCGCGCCCGACGCCTCGCGCGAGTGGTGGACGATGAGCGGCGCCACGGGGAGCCCTGGAATCGCCTCGCGCAGCTTCTCGAGCACCCCCTCCGGGCTCGCCGCCTCCAGCACGAACGCAGTGGCGTGACCCGTGAGCGCGCAGTTGAGCAGCAGCTCCAGGTCCTTCACCGTCCGCGCCTCGTCCGCCAGCACCACATCCGGGTCCTGCCGCAGGAACGCGCGCAGCACCTGCGCGAGCGGCATCGACTCCCCCACGCGCGCCGTCCCCAGCCGCGCATCCGCCGACCTCGGCTGCTCCAGCGCGGCGAGCACATTCGTGAAGTCCGGCAGCACCTCCATCACCGCGTGCAGCGACGTGCTGCGCCCCGTGCCCTTCTCTCCCGAGAACACCACGGGCGTCCCCTGGAACAGCGAGTCCAGCCGCAGGAACCGCTCCGAGAGATACACCGCCTCCTCGCGTCCCATGCTCAGCGTGGAGAACGCCGGCTGGTCCGCGCGCAGCTGCCGGCTTCGCGCATGGGCGACGATGCTCGGCGCCACCTCGCTGTCCGCGAACGTCACCCAGAACAGGACCTCCGGGTCCGTCTCCACGTCGAACGGAGATGTCACCGTGCCGCGCGCGGGACGCGCCGTGTCCCGCCCCCGCTTCGACAGCTCGGCGATGGCCCGCCCCAGCGGTGCATGCAGCTGCCGCGCGAACGGCTGACGCACGGGCTTGCGCTGCTGACCGACCAACCCCTCATGCCCAGGCGCATCCGCGACCGGGAGGAAGAACGACGCGCCGGCCTCATCCGTCTCCGCGTCCGCCCACACCGAGAACACCAACGTCCCCGTGCGCGCAGCCAGGGAGAACAGCG
This sequence comes from Myxococcus sp. AS-1-15, assembly GCF_020037055.1. Taxonomy (NCBI): domain Bacteria; kingdom Pseudomonadati; phylum Myxococcota; class Myxococcia; order Myxococcales; family Myxococcaceae; genus Myxococcus; species Myxococcus sp. AS-1-15. Next base: position 513,373 of record NZ_JAIQDF010000002.1, read on the forward strand.
CCGACGCGGCCTCGGCGGGGGACTCGGGCCAGGCCGCGGGCTCGGGGACGGCGAGGCCCTCGGCGGTGAAGCCCGCGTGCAGACCGGAGAGCAGCTCGACGAAGGAGGTGGCGGGGTTGCTCAAGGACGCTCCTGGGTGGGCAGCGATGATGACACGGGCGAGGGTGACGAGGGGACGGCCCCGGGTTACGAAGGGGCATGAGCCAGGACTGGAACGCCACCAACGCCCCCACGACGCAGTTCGACGCAGGGCCGCAGCACCAACTGCTGCACCGGATGACGGGCGACTGGGAAGGCCCCACGCGTACCTGGTTCGACCCCACCGCCACGCCCGAGGAGTCCCGCACGCACGCACGCATCGAACCGCTGCTCGGCGGCCGCTTCGTCCGCGTCGACTACCACTCCACCGCCATGGGCAAGCCGCACGCGGGCCAGCTCATCCTCGGCTTCGACAAGACCGAGGAGCACTTCACCGCGGCCTGGGTGGACAGCTTCCACATGAGCGCGAACATGATGCTCTCCACCGGCGCGCCCCGGGAGGACGGCCACGTGTCCGTGCTCGGCGGCTACACCGCGAGCATGTGCGACGAGCAGGGCGTCACCCAGAAGCAGCAGTGGGGCTGGCGCACCGTGATTCACCAGCCCGACGCGGACACCCTCGTCCTCCAGTCCTTCAACATCTGGCCCGAGGGCCGCGAGGACCGCGCGGTGGAGACCCGCCTGACGCGCCGCCGTCAAGCCTAGCGCCCCCAGCCCCGGGAGCGTCGACGCCCGACACTCGGGGGAACAGACGTGCCCACGCGGGCGCGAGGGCATGGGATAACGAAGGGGGACGGGTGCCCGTGATGGGAGGGACGCGTGGGCCGGAAGGCCCGCGGGTTCCGGGAGAGGACGTGCATGAAGCTGGATGACCTGGTGCTGGCGTTGACCGTGTCGCTGCTCCGCGTGGAGAAGGAGCGGTGGCTGGACGTCCTGACCCGCCTGGAGACGGAGCTGGGCTCGGGGTGGACGCTGCGGCTGTTGGAGGTCCCAGGCACGTACTCGGTGGGCGCCCGCACCAGGGAGGGACGCGAGCTGCCGCTGGAGGCGTGGCGCGAGGTGCTCGACGGCGAGGAGCTGGTGAGCGTGCGCGCCATGGACCTGGGCGGCATGGGCCCCGGCGAGATGCCGGACCACGTGGCCGCGGCCTTCGTCAACTCGGAGGCGCTGGTGCTCGACGTGCGCACCCAGCGCGGCAACAACCTGTACCAGCTGGAGGTCGTCTTCAGCAGCGCGTCGCTCATCACCCCGCGGCAGTTCGTGGACTTCGCGCGCGCCCAGCCCCACCCCGAGAAGGTCCTGGAGGCGCTCTCACGCGTCATCACGGACTCCAATCTATTGAACCAGCGCCCCGCCGTCGCTCCGTCCCAGGTGGCCGACTACCTGGCCTCGCGCGAGGGCTCCGCGCTGTTCGACCTGCTCGGCGGAGACCTGCTCAAGGAGCTGCAGTCCGCCGTGCTCCGCGGCGGCGCGCAGGTGGTGCTCACCGAGGCGTTCCAGCCGTTCTTCCGCACGCTGGACCCGGACGACTTCGAGCGGAGCCTGCTGCCCCCGGAGCGCCTGTCGGAGTTCGTGCCCTCCGACGAGCGCGTGTACCTGACCAGCCCCGACGCCGCGAAGGACTTCGCCACGCTGACGGACGCGCAGCCCTTCGCGGAGCAGGTCTGGGCGCGCGCGGCGGAGAACCTCAACCGCTTCCTGCCGGAGGGCGAGTCCCCTCACACCGGCGAGTCCCTGCGCGTGCTCCTGCGCGAGGGCCCCGAGGAGAAGACGCAGGGCATCCCCATGGGCAACCTCATGGAGGAGCTCCAGATGACGTGCAAGGCGCGCGGCGCGGAGCTCCTCATCCCGGACGGCTTGCGCGAGCGCGTCAAGTCCATGGGCCCCACGAAGGAGGAGCGCGCCCGGGACCCGGGGATGATTCCGGAGCGCGAGCGGCTGCGGCTGGCACCCAATGACGCCCGCTACCAGATGTATCTCTTCAACGCGCTGAAGGTGGCGCGCTCGCCGCTGCTGTCGCCGCGCGCGACGACGGACACCCGCGCGGAGCTGCTGTCGAGCCTGAGGGACACCGAGGAGTTCGCCGCGCGCAAGGGCTCCCCCTTCGCGGAGGCGTTCCGGCTGGCGCGCTTCGTCCTGGAGAACACCAGCTTCCAATTGCGCGACGCCACGCCCGAGCGGCTGGCCGCCGTGCGCGAGGCGCTGCGAGCCGAGGGCCTGGGCGAGCGCGCGTGGGACGTGTTCGAGCGCCGCTTCTCCCTGGTGACGCTGTTCCAGGTGTTCCCCTCGTCGGAGGAGCGCCTGCGGGGACTCTTCGCGTGCTCGCTGGCGGACGTGTTCGGCGGCATGGGCTCGTGGAACGACGAGTTCTTCGAGTCCGACGAGGACCAGGCCTGGTACGAGCGCGTCACGCAGCGGCTGTTCCGCGCGCTGCGCGAGTTCTTCGTGACGATGGTGAACGCGCGCTGAAGCGCTCAGTCGTCGCGGTGGACCGTCTTGGGGGAGAAGGCGGGCAGGCAGATGGCGACGTACTCGGCGCCCTCGGCCTCCGGGGTGCTGTAGCGCACCCACTCGCCGGGCTCGCAGATGACGGCCTGTCCGCCGCGCACGTCGAGCACGCCGCCCTTGTGCTCCACGCGCAGCACGCCCGCGAGCACCAGGGTGATTTCCTTGAACTCGGGCCGCTGCCCCGGCTCCTCCCACCCACCGGGGCTGTTCATGTGAGCCACGCTGACGTCACCCGTGCGCGTGGTGGCCTTGCCCACGAACTCGTGGATGAGCTTCGGCTTGTTGCCCACGGCTGTCACGCGCAACGGGGCGGGAATCAGGGTTGGCATCGAGCGCTCCGGGTCGGGGTTCTCGGCGAAGGCCGCACACTACCGCACGCGGCGCGCCTCACCCACCTCTTCGCTCTCGCCCAACAGCCCCCACACGTCGAGTCCAATCTGGGCCGGCGGCCGGTAGTCCGCGAGCCGGGGCATGGGACTGGGCTGTCCGGGCTCGCCCATCATGTCCGCGAACTCCAGCCAGCGCCCGTCCGGCGCGGTGACGCGGATGATGTAGTCCCATTCGAAGGCGTCGCTGAAGATGACGAAGCACCATCCGTTCGAGCACACGAAGGGCACGCCCCCGCTGGGCGCCTCCTCCGCGCGCAGGCGCTGCGCGGTCGGGATGGTGACCTCCTCCTTCTCCAGCGCGTACAGCACGGCGAGCACCTCGTCCTCGGTCAGCTTGTGCTCGCTCGGGTGCTCCTGGAACTCCAGCCGGTTGCCGAACGGGTCCTCGCCGTGGAAGCGCCGCACGTCGGGCACCTCGTGGCTCCACTTCACCGGCGCCTTCGCCTGGGACAGGCGCTCGGCCAGCAGGTCCAGGGTGAGCACGCGGAAGGCCGGGTGCGCCTTCTTCGCGGGGACGAAGGGCTCCTCCACGCCCAGGTGCAACCCGCGCCCGTCCGGGAGCTCGAACCAGAGGCCGCCGCGTTTCGCGAGTTCTGGCGGTTTGGGAATCTCTCTCAGTCCCAACAGCTCGCCGTAGAAGGCGCGGGCGCGGGGCTCACCGCCCGGGGGCATGGCGAGTTGGATGTGATCAAGCCCTTGAATCATCGCGTCGCTCCCCCTGTCGAGGGGCATGAGTCTGCCTGGACTCCGGGTGCGGCAGAAGGCCCTCGTCGGCGCCGGCGCGCGTGGTTGCCTGCCCGCGCCCATGACGCGCATCGACGGAAATCCGCGAGGTTCCGCCCCTATTGACGATTGGCAGGCGACTTGAAATGGAAGGTGGAGGGGGCGCAGTCTGCCCGTCACCGACACCTCTGTCGGGCCCATTTCCTATCAAGGACGCGTGATGCTTCCCGTCATCCTCGCCCTGCTCTTGTCGCAGACGCCGCCCGTCGCCAACCCGCGCCAGCAAGGTGTGCCCATCGGCAAGGGCAAGACGCTGCCGACGGTGCGCCTGAGCGCGCCCTCCGGTGGCTGGACGGTGGACCGGATGATGCTCATCGAGGGCACGGTGAGCGACGCCACCATCGACCCCGTCGTCGTGTCCATCAACGGCGACCGCTACCTGATGCGCACGTTCAACGGGCGCTTCAGCCGCAGCTTCCCCGCGGCGAGCGGGAAGAACGTCGTCACGGTGATGGCCACGAACCAGGCGGGCACCGCGCGCGCTCAGGCGACCAGCTACGCGCAGGTCCCGCCTGTGCCCTTCAAGGTCATCCTGACCAGTGACACGGATGGCGTGTACACGGACCTGCACGTCTACGAGCCCACGGACTCGAGCGTGAAGGACGGCCAGCTGACCATCTCGTCCATGGCGCACGTGTACTGGGCGGACACGGCGAGCCCGTCGGGCGGCACGTTCTACCTGAACTCGCAGGGCGGTGACTTCGACCAGCCCGCGTACGGCCCGTACCTCTACATCCACCGCGCGCCGCCCAAGGGCGTGTACCTGGTGGCGACGAACTACTGGCCCAGCGGCGACAAGGCGCACACCGTGGCCACGCTGAACCTGTCGCTGTTCGAGGGCACGCCGCAGGAGGTTCGCCGCATGGTGCGAATCCCGCTGGCGACGCCGGGCACCACGCGCGTGCTCGCGTGGGTGAACGTGCTCGGGGACGGACAGGCGGAGGTCTACGTGCCGTCGTCGGACCCCAAGCCCACGCGCGCCGGCTGGCCGAAGAACCTGGCCGAGGCGCTCAAGGAGCTCCAGTCGAACGGCGACAGCGGCGGCGGCGAGGGCGACTACTGACGCGTCCGTGTGACGCGCACCGGTCCTCCGTCATGCTCGCCCTGCCTCTCATCCTGCTCGTGAGTTCCTCCGCGCCCGTGTCCCTCGGGGCGCCGAGGGATGTGTCCGCGCTCGCGCCGCAGGCGGGCTCCGCGTCGCACGCGGCACCGTGGGAAGCGGCCGCGCTCGTGGCGCACGCGGCACCGCGAGAGGGCTTTGCGTCGCATGCGACGTTGAGGGATGCCTCTGCGCCGCTCGTGGCGTATGCCGCGCCGCAGGCGGGCTCCACGCCCGCGGCCACCTCGGGGACGCAGGCCGTGCTGGTCCCAGCGCCCGAGTCGCGCGACGTGCTCCTGCGCCGGCAGGTGGCGCAGGTGGCGCTCGCGCAGGTGCGCAAGCAGGACCCCGCGTGGCATCCGGACCAGCGTGACTGCGCGGGCCTCATCCGCTTCGCCGTGCGCACCGCGTACAAGCGCATCGCCCCCGCGCGGCTGGAGACGCCGCTGTGGACCGACGCGCGCGGCACGCCCACCGACTTCGCGGACGCGGAGACGCTGGTGCGCCGCAACATGGTGCTGCTGGGCCGCGACGACGCCACGCGCGAGTCGCTGCGCACCGGCGACGTGCTCGCGTTCCTCCACGAGCATGACTCAGGCCCCGTCTTCCATCTCATGCTGGTGGTGCGCCCCGAGGACCGGGCCCACGCGCCAGCGCGTGTCGTCTACCACCCGGGGGAGAAGGGCGCCCAGGTGCGCACCGGGCTCCTCCACAATCTCGCCGACGAGGCGCCGCGCGAGTGGCGCCCCGTGCCCTCCAACAACGCCTTCGTCGGCTATTTCCGTCTCAAGGAGTGGATGCCATGACGTCTGTGTCGAGCCCGCCTCCGGGCACGCCGCCGCCCCCGGCGAGCCCTCCGCCCCGCTCGGGCCCTCCCAAGGGAGTGCTCATCGGCGCGGGTGTGGTCGTCGTCGGCGTGCTGGTCGCCGGCGCGTTCCTGATGGGCCGTCGCACCGGTTCCTCCGGCGGTGACGGCACGCCCCACACGCCCCTCATCACCGGCGCGAGCGCCAACGGCTCCGTGCCGCCTCCCGAGGTGGACGGCCTGCCGGAGCCCACCACGGCCGACATGGAGGTGCCCGGCTCGGGCGCGCCCCCGGCCGTGTGGCTGGACGTGCACCACCCGGCCAAGGTGCGTGACGCGCTGGCGCGCAACGCGTGGCTGCGCTCGCAGCTCTCCCAGCCCCTGGGCCAGGGCTTCGTCGGAGGCTGGGCCGCGTTCTTCGGCTCCACCGGCGAGGACCTCAAGGCCGACTTCAAGGGCGCGGTGCTGGACCTGATGCTCGGCAAGCTCGGCGACACACCCTTCCGCGTGACGTGGTTCGCCGGTGACGCGCGCGCGAGCACGCCCGCCTTCATCGTCCCCGGCTCGCGGACCTCCATGGTCTCCGCCTACGACGTGCTGGACTCGGTGGCGAGCCGCGGCACGCTGACGGCGAAGACGTGCCCGGGCGGCACGCCCGCGCCGAAGGCGGACGGCGTGGAGCTCAAGCGCTGGCTGGTGGCGGAGCAGACGCTGTGGGCGGCCAAGGTCGCCGACCGGGTCGTCTTCGCGCGCCACCCGGTGGCGGTGCTCCAGGGCCTGTGCGCGGACCTTCCGAAGCTCGAGGCCAGCGACGGCGTGGACGTGGAGCTGGGCTTCCAGCCGCAGACCTTCGGCCGTGACGCGCACCTCTTCACCCACGTGCTGGGGCTGTCCGAGGACACGCGCCTGCAGTTCGGCGTGGAGGGCGACCGGCTGGTGGGCCGTGGCATCGCGGGAGCGCTGATGGAGGGCACCGCGCGCCTGGACACGGCGCCCCTGTCCGACGAGCTGCTGAAGCTGGTGCCCGAGGAGACGCCGGTGCTGCTGGCCATGCAGCTGAAGCTGCCCGAGACGCTGACGGCAGAGTCGCTCAAGGCGTTCTGGGCGTCCGGCGGCGAGGGGCCCACGCGCACGCGTCAGGTGGCGGTGACGTGGACGCCGCGGGGCGATGCGTCGCTGCCGCAGGAGGTGGCGGTGCTGTGGGGCCGCGCGGAGGACGCGCCGGCGCTGGAGGCCATCTTCACCGGCGGCAGCCACACCGTGCAGCGGGCCACCCTGTGCAATCACGTGGTGCTCGCGTCGAGCGAGTCGGAGATGAACACGCTGCGCATGTCGTGCTCGGGCAACAAGCCCAGCATGCTCGCGGCGGCGGGGCCGGTGGTTGCGGGGCTGCGTGAGCCCACCTCGCTGTCCTTCGGGGTGAACCTGGGACGGCTGTTCGGCGGGCTCACCATGGACGGGTACCTGTCCGAGTCCCGCGTGGGGCGTGGCGCGCCGATGCAGAAGGCGACGCCCCCTGAAATCGAAGCGGCGCGGCGCGACCTGGAGTCGCTGCCGTACCTGGGCCTGCGCGGCACCGTGCGCGGCGATTCGTTGGTTCCTGGAGGTTTCGGGTCATGAGGATGGTAGCTCGACTCGCGGTACTGGCGGCGGTGGCGCTGTCCGGCGTGGCGATGGCCAAGCCGCTCTACATCACCGTGCCGCGCGCCTATGGCAGCGGAGAGCCGGTGGCGGTGGACGTGGCCTTCGAGGACAAGGGGCCCGTGGAGCTGCGCGTGCTCAAGCCGGACAACCTGGACGCGTTCATCCGCGCCCAGGGGGATTTGCGGCGCGCGTACCAGACGCCGCCGACGATGAACAACCCGGGCCGCGCGCTCAGCCGCGGCGTCAACGCGGTGACGCTGCCGGGGCACTGGCTGCTCAACTCGCTCAACGTGGGCTTCCGCGACACGGTGAACGACGCGCTGCCCGAGGCCGCGGACGTGCCGGGCTCCAGTGAGCCGCTGGCCAAGGTGTCCGAGGGTCCCAAGAAGCTGGTGGGTGTGCCGGCGGGCTTCACCGTGACGCGCAGCCAGTGGCTCAACCTGGACCTGGGCGGCGCCGAGCGCGACTTCAACGTGCCGGGCTTCAGCTCCGGCGGGGGCTACGGCTTCCAGGAGCGCCGCGTGCTGCTGGCGCCGCTGCCCGCGGGCACCTACGTGCTCCAACTGGTGCAGGGGCTGGTCGAGGGCCAGGTGGTGCTGGTCGTCACGGACCTGACGGTGCAGCTGAAGCAGACGGACAACGAGGTGCTGGTGCGCGTGGCGGGCAAGGACCAGAAGCCCGCGGTGGGCGCGCAGGTGCAGGTGTTCCTGTCCAAGGGCAAGGGCCCCACGGGCAAGACGGACGCGAAGGGCGAGGTGCGGCTGGAGGTGACCGAGCCGCGCATCATCGCCACGGCGTCGGCGGGCGGGGACACGGCGATTGTCGACACGGACTTCTACTCGACGCTGGCGGTGACGCCGGACGTGTTCATCTACAGCGACCGCCCCATCTACAAGCCAGGCCACGAGGTGAAGTTCCGCGGCGTGGTGCGCCAGCCGGACACGTTCCTGGCGCGGCTGTTCACGCCGAAGAAGCGCGAGGTGACGGTGAAGCTCATCTCGCAGGAGGGCCGGGCCCTCACCACGCGCGCGTCGGTGGACGAGTTCGGCGCGTTCAACGGCACGCTCAAGGTGCCGGACGATTTGGGCACGGGCGTGCTGCGCGTGTCGGCGGAGCTGGACGGACAGCCGCACCAGGGCGAGGCGCGCGTGCAGGACTACGTGAAGCCGACGTTCTACCTGGAGGCGGAGCCGGAGTCGGAGACGGTGGTGCCCGGCCAGGCGCTGCGCGTGAAGGTGCGCGCGCGTCGGTACGCGGGCGGCGTGCCCGACGGCGCGAAGTACGAGGTGTTCCTCTACCGCAGCCTGCTGGACGCGCCCGCGTGGGTGGATGACGCCGGCAAGGGCGGGCAGGGCAGCGACGTGACGTACGGCTCGGCGTCCAGCACCGAGGGCAAGCTGAGCGTGCCCGAGCGGCTGTACTCCTCCGTGGCCGAGCGCGGCGCGAGCGAGGACCCGTGGGCGAGCGCCACCGCGTTCAGCGCGGAGGGCGAGGCGCAGATTGAAGTGGCGGTCCCGGAGCTCAAGCCCGGTGAGGACCGGCTGCCGTACCGTTACTCGCTGACGGTGCGCGCGCGGGATGACCAGGAGACGTTCGCCAACTCGACGACGTCGTTCTTCCTGTCGAAGGTGGAGGTGCTGGGCACGGCGCGCTACTCGGACGCGGTGGTGTCCAAGGGCGGCGAGGCGACGCTGTCGGTGCGCGCCACCACGCTGTCGGGCAAGGCGTACGGCGTCACGCAGGGCGAGGTGGAGTTCGTGCTGCGCCGCGCCGACGGCTCGGAGAAGAGCCTGGGCAAGCGCTCGTTCACCACGGCGGCGGACGGCACGCACCGCGAGACGGTGCCGACCTCCGACGTCGGCGCGGTGCTCTCGCGCGTGACGGTGAAGGACAAGCGCGGCGAGGTGTGGCAGGGCGAGGAGTCGCTCCTGGTCATCGGCTCGGCGGACGAGGCGGTGGCGCAGGTGCCCAACCTCACGCTGGCCTCGCTGTCGGGCACGCTGGAGCCGGGCGACACGGCGCGGCTGGTGGCGCTGATGCCGGACGGCTGGGGCGCGGGTGGACGCGACGAGGGCCCGGTGTGGGTGACGCTCGCGGGGACCACGCTCTTCGACACGCAGGTGGTGGCGCTCAAGGGCCGCACGCTGGTGCACAGCTTCAACGTGGAGAAGCGCTTCGGCGGCGCGGTGTACGCGTCCGTGGCGTACCCCACGTCGACGGGCCGCTGGGAGGAGCGCACGGTGGCGTTCCGGGTGATTCCGCGCGAGCGCACGCTCACCGTGGAGCTGCAGCCGCGCCGGGCCGAGGCCACGCCGCTGACGGAGCAGACCATCGACCTGCGCGTCACGGATTACGAGGGCAAGGGCGTGGTGGCCCAGCTCTCCGTGGGCGTGGTGGACAAGGCCGTCTACGCCATCCAGTCCGAGTTCCGTCCGCGCGTGCTGGACTTCTTCTACCCGCCGGCGCGCAACAACGTGTCCAACTTCTACTCGGCGGAGTTCCAGGGCTACGGCTACGGCGAGGCGCTGGCGCGCAAGATGGCGGGCCTGCCCGACCATGCCTTCGCGTCCATCAAGCCTCCGAACCGTCAGGCGAAGGACCTGGAGAAGGACACGGCGCACTGGGACCCGTCGGTGGTGACGGACCGCGATGGCCGCGCCACGGTGCGCTTCACGCTGCCGTCCAACCAGACGCTGTGGGTGGTGACGGCGGTGGCGGCGGACACGTCCGGTCGCTTCGGTGAGAGCACCTCCGAGTTCGCCACGCGCGGCGGGCTGAACCTGTACGCCGCGCTGCCGCAGTTCCTGCGCGAGGGGGACGAGGCGCTCGCCTCCATCCGCCTGTCCGCGGGGGAGAAGTCGCCGGCCAGCCAGCTGCTCGACGTGAAGCTCGCGTCCGCGGGTGCGCTGAAGGCGGACCAGTCCCAGCACAAGGTGGAGCTGGCCAAGGGCGGCGAGAAGGTGGTGCCGCTGACGCTGCGCGCCTCGGCGACGGGCGACGCGCAGCTGCTGGTGGACGTGGCGGGCGCGAAGGACCCGCTCAAGGACCGCAAGCTGTTCCAGGTGGAGCCGGCGGCGGTGCAGGACGTGGTGAAGGTGAGCGCCTGGGGTGGCGGCGCGCTGGAGGTGCCCGCGGCGAAGGAGGCGACGCTCGCGAGCGTGGAGCTGGTGCTCCAGCCGTCCATCGTCGACGCGGCGCTGTCCAACGTGCGTGAGCTGCTCACCTACCCGTACGGGTGCCTGGAGCAGCTGGTCTCCACGACGGTGCCGAACGTGGCGGTGTACCAGGTGCTGCAGCAGGCGGGCGCGGTGGCGAAGCTGGACACCGACACGCAGGCGCTCTTGGCGGAGGCGCGCAGCCGCTCGGTGCAGGGCACCGCGCGCATCCTCAACCTGTCGGTGAAGGGCGGCGGCTTCACGTGGTTCGGCGGCTACGAGACGCCGAGCCTGCCGCTCACGCTCATCGCGCTGGACGGCCTGGCGTACGCGGCGGAGGCGGGGCTGGTGGAGCGCACGGATCCGCGGCTGGTGGAGAGCGCGCGCTGGCTGGAGGCGCAGCAGGACCTGTCGCCCGAGTACGACGCGACGCGCGCGTACGTGCTGGCGCGGCTGGACGGTCCGAAGCAGGCGGCGCGGGTGCGCGCGCTGGTGGAGTCCTCCGAGTCCGGGGAGCTCTACCCGCTGGCGCTGGCGGTGCTCGCGGCGGAGAAGGCGGGCGTCATCAAGGAGCCGGCGCTGCAGGCGCGCATCAACGCGCTGGTGAAGCGCAGCTCCGAGGGCTTCACCACGCTGGCCGCGTACAAGCCGGGCCAGCAGCTGGAGCAGTCGGAGGCGTTCTTCCGCTTCCCGCTGCGCCGGGTGGGCCTGACGGCCATCGCCGCGCATGCGGCGTCGTTCGGCACGCTGGACATCACCCGCGCGCGCCGCCGCATCCTGGAGATGCTGTCGGAGCCGGACCTATCCACGTTCGACCGGAGCACGGCGCTCTTGCACTCGCTGTGGCTGTTGGAGCGTGACGCGAAGGCGTTCAAGGGCATGACGCCGCCGGAGGTGAAGGGCCTGAAGGGCGCGGTGAAGTTCTCGCCGCGCGGCATGGGCCTGGTCGCGACGCTGCCCGCGGGGACGCGGACGGTGGACGTGGGCGGCTTCGACGGCGTGGCGACGCTGCAGGCCACGACGCTCACGCCGCTCTCCGCGGTGCGCGAGCAGTCCGAGGGCATGTCGCTGCAGCGCGCCTACTACGTGCTGCGCGAGGGCGGGAAGGTGAAGCTGGGCGCGGGCGACACGGTGGCGCAGGGCGAGGAGGTCTACGTGGAGCTGACGATGGACGCTCGCGGCGGCAACAAGGTGCGCTCGGCGTACTACGTGGTGGAGGACGCGGTGCCCGCGGGCTTCGTGGCGCTGCAGGAGGACAAGGCGTTCCGCGGTCCTCCGCACTCGCTGCCCCTGGTGCCGGAGGCGCTCAAGCGCCGGGTGCTGAGCCCGGAGCGCGCGACGTTCTTCTTCGAGGAGCCGGCGTGGTGGAGCGACAGCCCGCGCACGGTGGGCTACGTGCTGCGCGCGCAGTTCCCCGGCACGTTCTCCGCGCCGCCCGCGCGCATCGAGGACATGTACGCCGCGAGCATCCGGGGCCGCACGGCCGCGGACTCGCTGAAGGTGGTCCCGTCGAAGAAGGGCACGGGAGACCTGTAGTCGATGGGGTGGGCTTCCATGGTGGCCGTGTTGCTGGCGGCCACCCCCACCTTCGTCACGCGAGGTGACGTGACGCCCGAGTCGGAGCTTCGCCGCGAGGCGGAGGCCGGCTGGGCGTCGCTGGAGGCGGTGTATTCCGCGGAGGCGGGTGGGGCGCCGACGAAGGCCCCGGTCTCCATCCTCCTCCAGCGAGGCGCGGCCCTGTCCCCCGAGCGCAACGCGCAGGGTCGGCCGGGGCTCGTCGAGCTGCGGCAGAACACGCCCGGCGTGTTGGATGAGCGGCTGCGCGTGGCGCTGCGGCACGAGCTGGCGCACCAGCTGCTGTGGTGGGCGTGTCCGCAGTCGAGCGAGGACCGGCTGTTCCACGAGGCCTTCGCGGTGGCCGTGAGCGGTGAGCTGCCGGCGTGGCGCGAGGGCGGCTATCAGTCCCTGTCCCGCGCGGCGTCGGAGCTGGCGTCGTCGCCGGCGGTGGACTCGACGCGGGCGCGGCGGGCGCTGGCGCGGCTGCTCAGTGAGTCGGTGGGGTTCCCCAAGGCGCTGTCGCGCCGGCTGCGTCAGTGTCACGACGGCGCGCGGTGGGTGGTGCCGCTGTCCATCGACGAGCTGGCGGAGGTGGAGGTGCGCGCCGCGGGGCCGGCCACGGTGGTGGTGAGCCGGCACTCGGGTGAGGTGCTGTTGTCGGAGGGCGAGGCGCGGCGCGCGCTGCCGTATGGCTCGGTGCTCAAGCCCTTCGTGTACGCGGCGGGCGTGGGGCACCCGGTGCTGGCGCCGCGCGTGGACGTGCAGGAGTGGAGCTGCGGGCCCGGTCTGCCGGCGAAGGTGGACGCGCGCACGGCGCTCCTGCGCTCGTGCAACGGGTACTTCCTGGACTGGGAGGCGGCGGGCTCGGCGCCCAGGGCCTTTGGTGCCTGGGGCCCGGTGTTGTCGGCGCTGGGGCTGACGGGGACGCCCGCGGACATGGCGGACATGGTGGGGCTGCGCTCGACGCTGTCGCTGTCGCCGTGGGGCGTGGCGCAGGCGTATCGGCTGCTGGCGGAGGCGCGGCCGGACGTGCTGGCGCTGCTCGCGGACAACGCGGACCGGGGGACGCTGGCGGAGCTGCCCGCGTCGAAGGCACTGTCGGGCGTGTCGACGAAGACGGGGACGGTGCGGGACGCGGCGAGTCGTCCGCAGTACGGCTGGATTGCCGCGGTGGACGGGGACCTGGTGGTGGTGGCGGTGCGGCCGGGGAAGATGCCTCGGCAGTTCGCGGAGGAGATTCCGGCGGCGCTGGCGCGCGCGCGCAAGCAGGCGGGAGTGGAGGCGGCGCGGGTGCAGGTGTTGGGCCTGGTGCCCGCGCGGGAGGTGGAGGCGCGGTGTCCGGGCGTGGGGTTCTCGGTGGACGGTGGAATGCCGAAGCCCTCTCCAGTGGAGTGGACGCAGCTGGAGACGTTGACGACGAAGGGCGCGGCGGTGTGCCTGGGCGCGCCGTGGCGCGTGCGCTTCCCGAAGGGGCCGGAGGAGGGGCGCGACTACGCGGGCGTGTTCACCTGGTCCCCACCGCCGGCGTACCGGCCGCCCGAGGGGGTGCCCACGTCACCGAGCGCGATGAAGGCGCGGCGGGGCTCGGACTTCGTGTTCCGCACCACGCGGCTGCAGTACACGGCGGGCGTGGTGGCGGCGGAGGACGTGACGCTGAAGGGCGAGCCGCGCGTGGCGCTGGCGCGTGTGGTGGCACACAACGAGCGACACAGCCGACACCCGGGCCGCGCGGTCTGCGACACGACGCACTGTCAGGCCTTCCGGGGCACGGTGCGCGTGCAGCGCGATGACGCGAAGGCGCTGGGGATGCCCGCGCTGAAGTGGAAGGAGTGGCTGCTCTTCTCGCAGGGCGGCGAGGAGCCGTGGAGACAGGAGCGTCCGCGTGGCGAGGTGGAGCGGCTGCTCGGGCGCGGGCTGGTGTCGCTGCGCTTCGAGGCGGGTCGGGTGAACTACCTGCTCACCGAGCGCGATGGGACGGCGACGTACGAGGAGGGGCGCTCGCTGCCGTGTGAGCTGTTGCGCTCGGGGTTGAAGCTGCCGTCATGTCCGCGCACGGCCTCGTTCAACGGGAGCGTGCTCGTGTTCGAGGGGCGCGGACGTGGCCATGGCGAGGGGCTGGACGTGGAGGCCGCGAAGGCGAGCGGCCTGCGCAGCGATGCGATTCTCGACGCCGCGTACGGGAAGAAGCGCCCGGAGCCTCGCGACGTGGATGGGGAGTAGGAATGGATGCGAAGACGTTGGACGGGATGGGTCGGGAAGTGTCCTTCGAGGAGCTCGCGGATCGCTTCAAGGGCCACGACATGCGGGACTGGCTGCTGGAGAACCGCACGCTGGTGAGCGCGGAGCCCAGGCCTCGGCTCATCGAGGGCGGCCTCCACGTGGACCACGACCTGATGACGGGGGATGGGCCCTGGGTGCTGGTCATCGACGGCGACCTGGTGACGACCGGTGACCTCGTCTGCACGACGGACGACTACGCGGTGAGCACGTTGTTCGTCACGGGCCAGCTCCGCGCCCGCAACATCCGTTTCCAGAGCAGCGCGCGCGTGTCGGTGGACGGTGACGTCGTGGCGTCCGGAGTCATCGTCGGCACGGGTGGCGATTCCGAAGCGAGCCTGGGCACGAGCAGCACGCTCACCGCGAGGGCCGTGGTGCTCGACTCGAACACGGCCATCTGGGCCAAGGCCGGCAAGCCTCGCTCGGTGCCCGAGGCCTACCGCGCGCTCATCGTGGGAGGCAAGGGCTGGCAGTCCTTCACACCGGACGTCGACGTCAGCGACCCGTCGCATCACCCGCAGACCTTCGTCCCCGAGGTCATCCGGGGCGGGGTCCTGGATGCGTACAAGACCTGGTCCCATGTGCGGACGGGCGGCGGCCCGTTCCTCCCCGAGGTCGAACAGGCGCTGAGGCATAAGAAGGGTCTCTGACCTCAGGCCGCGGATTGGAGGCCCGGCGACTTCGGAAACACGAGCGTCGCGCGGGTGCCCTTCTCGGCGGCGTGCTGGAACGACAGCGTGCCGCCGTGCGCCTCGACGATGCGGCGCACCAGCGTGAGCCCCAGCCCGACGCCGCCTGTCTCCCGCGCGCGGCTGCGGTCCGTGCGGAAGAAGGGCGTGGTGAGCTGAGGCAGGTCCGTGGCGCTCACGCCGATGCCCCGGTCCTCGACCTCCATCCGCACCGTGTCCCCGTCCTCGGCGGCCCGCAGCGTCACGGCGCTCCCCGGCTCCGAGTACTTGCGCGCGTTGTCGAGCAGGTTGTGGAGCGCGCGTCGCACCAGCACCGGGTCCACCTCCAGCGTGGGCAGCGTCTCGGGCAGCTCCAGCGCGAGCGGGCACTCGGGCGCGGTGCGCTGGAAGCGCTCGGCGGTGTCCCTCAGGAAGTCCGGCAGGGACACGCTCACCCGCTGGACGCGCGGCCCGGGCTGTCCCGCCTGGTTCGTCTCCAGGTCCAGCCGCGCCATCTGCATCACCCCGTCGACCAGCTGCTGGAGCTCGCCGATGTCCCGACGCAGCTCCGGGAGTCGGGTCGCCAGCTCCTCGGGCTGACCGTCCTCGACCAGGTCCAGCGTCACGCCCAGGCGTGCCAGGGGCGTGCGCAGCTCGTGGGAGACGTTGGCCATCAGCTCCTTCTGTCCCCGGATGAGGGCCTCCTTGCGCGCCGCCATCTCATCGAAGGCGTGGCCCAGCATCGCCACCTCGTTGCGTCCCTTCAGGTTCGCGCGCGCGGACAGTCGACCCTGGCCGAACTCGCCCACCACCTTCGTCAGCCGCTCCAGCGGAGACGCGATGGCGCGCGCGAGCGGAATCGACAGCAGCGCGAGCACCAGCAGGACGACGGTCACCACGAGCCCGAGGAACATGTAGCTGCGCCGGGTCGCGGAGGCCTCGCGGAGCATGTAGCCATCCAACGTGGAGCCTCGCCACGTGAGCGTCACCCAGAACAGGGTCCCCTCGCGTGTAATCCAGCTGTAGCCCAGCCGGATGGTCTGCCACTCGGTTTCATCGAGCATGCGCGGGGGAGGATTCGCCGTGCTCCGCCGCAACCGCCCCTGGACGTCGAACAGGGTGATGTGGTGCCCATGCTCCGCGACGATGGACTGCATCAGCGGCTGGAGCTCGGGAGCATCCGTCGGCGCGAGCTTCACCACCTGCTCCAGCTTGTGGTCCAGCTCCTTGATGCGTCCGCCGCCCTGGGCCTCGATGGCCTCGGCGACGATGGCCAGGGCGATGACGGAGCCCCCCAGCATCAGCAGGCCATACAGGTAGATGCGCCAGAACATCCGGCGCGGGCGCAGCTGCTCGGAGAGCTTCATGACTCCTCACCCTGCTCCAGCACGTACCCCACGCCGCGCACCGTCTTGAGCATGCGCGGGTTGCGCGCGTCGTCCCCCAGCTTCTGGCGCAGCCGGGACACGTGCACGTCGATGGCCCGGTCCACGGGGCCGTCAGGGTCGCCGCCCTTCGCCAGCTCCAGCAGCTGCTCCCGGGACAGCACCCGGCCCGCCCGCTCGGCGAGCCCCAAGAGCAGCGTGAACTCGTGCCGCGTGAGCGACAGCGCCTGTCCGTGCAGCGAGGCCCGCATGGCGCTCCGGCTCAGCGAGAGGCCACCCACGCGGACCACGTCGCGCGTGGGGCCCAGGTGCCCCCGGCTGCGGCGCACCAGGGCCTGGATGCGCGCGAGCAGCTCCCGCGAGGAGAAGGGCTTGGGCAGATAGTCATCCGCGCCCAGCTCCAGCCCCATCACCCGGTCCGCCTCCTCGCCGCGCGCGGTGAGCATGAGGATGGGGACCGCCGAGCGCTCCCGCAGCTCCCGGCACACGGTGAGCCCGTCCTTCCGGGGCAGCATGATGTCGATGAGGATGGCGTCGAACGCGCGGCGCGAGGCCTCCACCAGCCCCTGCTCCCCGTCCCGCGCGAGGCAGGTCTTCACGCCCTGGCGCTCCAGGTACTCGGCGGTGAGCCGCGCCAGGTGCGCGTCGTCCTCGATGAGGAGCACTTCGATGGCGGAGGCGGGTGACGAGGCCATGGGTCCAGTCTAGTTCCGCTCGGCGCGAGCGCCCGAGGTCAGCAGCTGCTCCACCCACGCCCGGGGATGCAGCCTGCGCAACTGCCACACGCTCCCGTCCACCAGCCACTGCCCCCACTGCGCCGGGCTCGAGGGGCGGCGCCACAGGTCGACCAGGGCCGCGTGGTGCACGGACAGGTCCGTCAGCGGGGAGCGGGACACCGCTTCGGTCCAGGCATCGGCGCGAGGGCGCTCCCGCAGGACGGCATACGTCGACGTCGCCACCAGCAGGCAGGCGGCGGGGGCCAGGAGCACGGCGCGGGACACATCGGTACGGCAGGTCTGACACAGGGACATCGCGAACCCCCAGGAACCTTCGGACCGCTCGGGATGGTGCGTACTCAAGACGCGCGATGTCGCGTGGGTATGTGGCGAATGTAAACGATTGTAACGACGGGACGGGCACACCCTGTCTCCGGATGGGAATTGGCGCGTCGGAGCGGATGGGCCCTGGTCGCGCGCAGAGGGGCAGTCCATCCGTCTTGGGGAAGGCGACATGCCAGCCCATCCGCTTCGAGTCTCGCGAGTCGGGCAGGCCGTGGGGCGGGTTGCTCCTCGGCGCGGGAGGTTCGGCGCGGCTGGCATGGGGGGTGTTCTCGGGGGGCGGGGCACCCGAGGCGGCGCAGGCCACGGTGCGGGTGACCGCGGGCGCGGAGCTGCCCGGTCCCCGCCGCTGTTCGTCCTGCACGTCACCATCGAGAGTTCGCAGGGACCCGGCATCGTACTCAACGGCACGGCGGGGTTCGCGGAGGGCTCCTCGGACCTGACCATCCGGGGCGCGGGGAACGAGGCGCGGCCCCATCCGATGATGGTCAATCCCAACGCCCTGGAGACGCTGCCCGCGGGGACTTATACGGGCAACGTGGAGGACACCGTCTACGTGGGGCCGTCCATCGCGTCGTCGTCGGTGTACTACCCGGGGCGGACGCGACGTTGAGGGATTTGGGGGTGCCGTATCGGCTGGAGGGGCTCCAGGTGGGTGGGCCGGACGCGCCCGCGAAGCTCACCATCGAGGCGGGCGTGGAGCTGCGCTTCGAGCCGGAGACGCTGCTGCGCGTGGTCGACGCGAGCAGCACGCTCGTCGCGGCGGGCACGGCGGCGAAGCCCATCGTCTTCACGTCGGCGCGGGAGCAACCCGTCCGCGGGCGCCTGGGCGGGCATCGCCTTTGACGAGCTGAACCCGGAGTCCTGGCTGGAGTCCGTGGTGGTGCGCTACGCGGGCGGGCCGTGCCAGTGCTCGGGGTTCGGGTGCAACGACCTGCCGGACTCGTTCGACGTCAGCTCGGCCATCCTGGTGTTCAAGGAGTCCGTGGCGCCGTTCATCGCGAACGCGCGCATCGAGGACAGCGCGGGGCACGGCATCCTGCGCGGGTGGGATGGCGCGGACGTCGACCTCGCGGCGAGCACCACGTTCGCGCGCATCGCGGGGTGCACGCAGACGGCGCCGAAGGACGCGGGCGGCCGCTGCCCCTCGGAGCCGCCCGCCTGCCCGCGCAGTCCGTGACGGAGGGCCGGGCTCAGGGGCAGGGCGTGCCGGGGTCCGCGTACTGGCAGCGGTCCGCGTACGGGTACGTGTAGGCGTGGCAGGCGGTGGGCAGCGGCACGGTGCGGCTCGCGAGGAGCGGGCGCACCTGCCGGCCCCGACACGCGAGCCAGGTGCCCTGGCTCCGGTCCGCCCCGAAGGCCACGTCCCGGGCGGCGGTGTCACCGGTGAAGGCGTAGACGGCGAGCGCATGCAGGGGGCGCCAGACGGCCTGGCGGTCCTGGCTGTTGAGGACGTTCTCCGGGTTCTGGGTGAGGCTCGCGCGGGACATCGGCACGGTGTGCGTGGCGTTGAGCCCGCAGCCACACGCGTCGCTCACCACCGTGTGCCACGCGCGCTCCAGCCCCGTGGGCAACTTGTTCCAGAGGTCCTGGACGGCCGTCGCGTGGTCGTTGACCTCGTCGTCCGCGTACACCTGGATGACGGCGCGCACGTCGGGCGGCAGCGTCGCGTAGTCGCGGCCCCACGAGTACCAGGGGGCCATCGAGAAGAGGAACCGCCCGTTGCTTCCCCAGCCACGGTCGACGAAGCCCCGGCGCGCCATGTCCGGTGTCGCGGCGCCGCCGTAGCTGTGACCGAAGAACCCCACGCGCGTCAGGTCGAAGCGGCCCTGCTGCTGGGCGACGGCGGCGAGGAAGCCCTGCCACAGACAGTCGTAGCGGGCTTCGTTCGGACGCTCGACGTCCGGGGTGAGCGGGTAGGGGACGAAGACCACGGCGTAGCCCTGGCTCGCGAGCATCTGGAACAGCTCGGCGTACAGGTCCGCGTCCGTGGCGCCGAACGCGTGCGAGAAGAAGAGCACGGGAACGGAGGTGAGCCCCGTCGGGCGATAGGTGATGACCTGTCCGCGTGCCACCGGGTGCGGATTGGCCACGCGCTCCACGGTGACGGCGTGGGGGCCAGGGACGCCCCAGTCGCTCACCGCGGTGACGAGTGTCCCGGGCTGCGGCTCGACACAGGGCGTGGGGAAGGGAAGGGTGGAGCAGACGCCCGCGGTGATGTCCTCGCCCTCCGTTCCGGCGTCAGCGGTGGGGTCCACGGGCGTGCCGCCGTCCGTGGGGAGGCCTCCATCCTCCGGGAGGCCGGCATCCGGGCCCGTGAGGACGACCTCGTCGGGAGGTCCCCCTTCGGAGTCATCCGTTGAGGAGGAACAGGCTGCGACGAAGGGCACGGCGAGGAGGGCCAGCAGGCGAAGGCGGGACATGTCGAGGCTCCGGATGTCCCCATCAACCCGCGTGCACCCGATTGGTTACATGCGACCCGGAGGAATCGCACGCAACCCGACATGACGACGCCGGAGCCTCCACGTGGGAGACCCCGGCGTCGGGTCCGACTTTTCGGTCTGTCGGACGGTGCGACTAGCGGTACGCCGCCGCCATGTCGTCGGCGCGCGTGACCTGACCGGCGCTGAAGGTGTTCATGCAGCTGTCGTCGGTGTAGTCCATGAAGTTGGTGATGGGGTCCAGACCGCCACCCGAGCAGGTGTCGCGGCCGGTGGGGCAGCCGTACGCCGGCGAGGCCTCGGCCGGGGTGTCGCTCACGCTGTCGCCCGTGGCGGTGCAGCCGCCCTGGAACGTGTGGTACAGGCCCAGCCAGTGGCCGACCTCGTGCGTGCCCGTGTCACCCTCGTTGTAGGGCGCCGCCGTGCCGCCGGGGACGCTGCTGTAGAGGATGACCACGCCGTCCTGCTGCGGGTTGGACGCGTAGCTGGAGGGGAACGTCGCCCAGCCGAGCAGCCCGCCGCTCAGGTTCGCGGAGTAGATGTTGAGGCTCTCCTTGCCACCCTGGCGCAGGGCCTTCTTCATGGCGCGCTCGTTGGCGCTGCCGCTCTTGAGCGCGTACCACTTGGAGTTCGTGGTGCGGGTGATGCCCTGCAGCACGAAGCGGAACGGCGTGTTCTGGTAGGCCGCGTTCAGCACCGCCATCTGCGCGTTGATCTGCGACTCGGGGATGTCACCGTTCGCGATGCCCGTGCCCTTGTTGACGACGTGGAAGTACGTCGGCACCGTCACCGAGCCCACCGCGCGCAGCTGGCTCTTGCGCGAGGCCAGGAACGCGTCGATGGCCTGACGCTCCTCCGTCGACGGCTCCTCCGCCGCGCAGCCGCGGTGCGCCGCGACCTGCTCCGTGGTGTCCGCCGGGGCCTCCGCCTCCGGAGCCTCATCTCCGCGACACGCGGCCAGGCTCAACAGTGCACCCGCGACCACGGCCAGACGACCATTCCTCTTCGCGACGCTGCCAATCATTGTCAACTCCAGGGAAGTTGGTGATTCATTGGATACTCGAATGATTCAACCAGAGTCAATCCCTGCCCAGACGGAAGCTCATGCGGGCCGGTATGTGAGACATGGATGCACCAATGGAAAATCTGTATGTAAAATGTCTTTAATTGACGCGAAAATACCCGGAGAGCGGCCACGGGAAATCGACGACGCCCGGAGCGGGAGCGTCGGGCGGCGCACGCGGGCGCGGGGCCCGGGGGATGGGCTGACGAGCGGGCGTCGTTTGCCGGGGCGCGGGGGCCGGACCACTTTCGGGCAATCCCTGTCCAGGAGGACGGCATGGCTCGAAGGATTCGTGGTGGTGGGGTGGCGGCCCTGGCGGCGGCCCTGGTGTTCGGCTCGATGACGGGCTCCGCGCTCGCGGACGACGCGAAGAAGGACCGCAAGGAGCAGAAGCGCATCGGTGAGGCCGTGGCCGAGAAGGAGCTGTATGTCGGCAAGCTGGCGCTCTTCGATGCCAAGCAGATTGCCCTGGGCAATCTGGCGTTGGAGAAGACCCAGGACGAGCAGGTGCGCACGTTCGCCCAGAAGCTGGTGGATGACCACAAGCAGCACCTGTCGGGCCTGAAGGCGTGGGCGGACAGCAAGCAGATCGAGGTGGCCACCATCGACCTGAACCAGCCCGCGTCCGGCACGGGCGGCTCCGGCGCGATGCAGGAGGGCTACGACAAGAAGATGGAAGGCGTCGACGAGCGCCTGAACAAGGCCATCACCGAGGCCGAGAAGGACCTGGACAAGCTGCGCGAGAAGAGCGGGAAGGACTTCGACAAGGACTTCCTGTCGCGCGTCGCCGATGACGGCAAGAAGGGCCAGGACATGGTGGCCGATGGCATGAAGAAGTACGAGACCGACGCCGCCTTCAGCGAGCTCTTGCGCCGCACGCGCCAGGGCATCGCCAGCAACGAGCGGCAGGCCAAGGAGATGGAGAAGGCCCTCCGCCGCTAGGACTCGCGCGCTCGACGCATGACAGCACCCGCGCGGTGACCCGGTGCTTCCGGCGTCACCGCGCGGTGTCGTCTCGGGGAGGCGCTGTGTGCGCCGCTGGGCGCCTTTCGCGCTCCCGGGTTGACGCGGTGGGCGGTGGGTGTTTATCCCGACGCATGGCGAATGCCTGGAAGTGGGTAGCTGCCTGGTGGTGTGTCGTCCTGTGCTCGTGCGCGACGTCCGCGCCCCAGGTCCCGCCTGTCCCGCCGGAGGGCGCCACGCCCGTGGGGCCGTTCCTGCCGGCGGCGCGCGCGCTCTTCGCGGGGTGCACGCCGGTGCCCGACGGCCCCACGTCGCGTGTCTATCAGTGTGGCGACTCCACGGTGTGGCTCGTCGAGCGCAAGGCCGTGACGTCCGAGCGTGTGCTGGCGCTGGCCCGGGCCCGGCTGGTGGAGCGGCTGGGCGAGCGCGTGGTGGTGGCGGAGGGCGCGCTGCCGTTGGCGGACCGCTCGTGGCCCGCGGCCCGCTTCGCGGTGTGTGACGCGGAAGGGGGAGGCACGGAGGCCTCGACGCCCTGCCGCGCGGGCGGGTACCTGGTGTCCGTGGCGGGGTCGCTCGGCCGACAGCGGGAGCTGGGCTGCGTGGCGAAGAACAACGCCCAGCCCGCCGTGGCGCGCTGCCTGGAGCTGTTCGAGTACCTCGCGGCGAAGGGCAATCCCGAGGGGGAGTTGCTCGACGAGCAGGCGATGTTGCTGCCGCCGCGCCTGCCCTGGCGCTCGCTGGCGGTGCCCGAGAAGTGTCAGCCCTCCGAGTCCACCAGCCGCGCGGGACGCATCCGCTGCGACGACGCGTCCTTCGTGTGGAGCGTGTATCGGCCCGCGCGCACCGAGGTCACGGTCCGCTGGAGGGACCAGAGCGTGTCGGAGCTGCGCGCCGCCCTGCCCGGCGCCGGGCCCGTGAAGGAGGTGGCCTGCCTGCTGGAGCAGCAGCCCGCGCGGTGCCTGCGCTTCACCGCGCCCACGTCACTCGGGCCCCTGGTCGTCTGGGCGGGGGCGACACACTGGGATGACCGCGCGGTGTTCGCGGCGTGCAGCTTCCTCGAGTCCGAGGAGCCCGCGTTCCCCGCCGTCTGCAATGGCGCCTTCTCCGTCCCCTGAACGCAGCGAGGAAGGAGTCCGCCCGTGTACGCGTTGCAGCAGGTCTCCAAGCGCTTCGGTGACACCCTCGCGCTGGACGCGGTGACGCTCACGCTCCAGCCGGGGCGGACCACGGCGCTGCTCGGGCCGAGCGGCTGCGGGAAGTCCACGCTGGTGCGCCTGCTCAACGGGCTGCTGCGTCCGGACACGGGGCAGGTGCTGTACGCGGGACAGCCGCTGCCCACGGACGAGAAGGCCTTGCTCGCGCTGCGCCACCGCGTGGGCTACGCGCTCCAGGGCGGGGGACTCTTTCCTCATCTCACGGGTGAGGAGAACGTCGTGCTGATGGCCCGGCATCTGCGCTGGCCGGAGGCGCGCATCCGGGAGCGCCAGGCGTTGCTGGTGGAGCTGACGCGGTTCCCACCCGAGGCGCTCGCGCGCTACCCGGCGCAGCTGTCGGGAGGACAGCGGCAGCGCGTGGCGTTGATGCGCGCGTTGATGCTGGACCCGGAGGTGCTGCTGCTCGACGAGCCGCTGGGCGCATTGGACCCGCTGGTGCGGCATGAGCTCCAGGCGGACCTGCGCGCCATCTTCGCGCGGCTCGGCAAGACGGTGGTGCTGGTGACGCATGACCTGGCGGAGGCGGGGTTCCTCGGAGATGACATCGTGCTGATGCGGGACGGGCGCGTGGTGCAACAGGGCTCGCTGACGCAGCTGGAGACCCAGCCCCAGGACACGTTCGTCACGCGCTTCATCCAGGCCCAGCGGCTGCCTCCCGGGGGAGGCGTCACCGGATGAGCGCTCGCGCGAGGTGGACCTTGCTGGTGCTCGTGCTGTCGATGGGGGCCTGTGCTCGCGCGTCGAGCACGCCGGAGGGCACGGCGTCCGTGCGCGTGGGCTCCAAGAAGTTCACCGAGTCCGTCATCCTCGGGGAGATGGTGACGCAGCTCGCGCGGAGCACGGGGGCGAGCGTGAGGCATCGGCGCGAGCTCGGCGGCACCGCGGTGCTCTGGGAGGCGCTCAAGCGGGGCGAGCTGGATGTGTATCCCGAGTACACCGGCACGCTGCGCCAGGAGCTGCTCTCCGGCCGCGCGCTGCCCGATGACGCGGCCCTGCGCGCCGCGCTCGCCGAGGTGGGCCTGCGCATGAGCAAGCCCCTGGGCTTCAACAACACCTATGCCCTGGGCATGAAGGAGGCGGAGGCCGAGCGGCTGGGCATCCGCCGCGTCTCGGATTTGCGCGAGCACCCGGAGCTGCGCTTCGGCTTCAGCAACGAGTTCATGGAGCGCGCCGACGGGTGGCCCGCGCTGCGAGACACCTACAAGCTCCCGCAGCGCGACGTGCGCGGCCTGGACCATGACCTCGCGTACCGGGGACTGGAGGCCAGCTCCGTGCAGGTGACGGACCTGTACTCCACGGACGCCGAAATCGCGGCCTACGGCCTGCGGGTCCTCGAGGACGACGCGCGCCACTTCCCCGCCTACGACGCCGTGCTGCTGTACCGCGAGGACCTGGAGTCGCGCGCCCCCGACGCCCTCGCGGCCGTGCTGCGCCTGCAAGGCCGTCTCTCGGAAGACGCGATGGTGAAGCTCAACGCCCGCGCCCGACTGGAGCGCGTGCCCGAGCCGCGGGTGGCCTCCGACTTCCTCGCCGCGAAGCTGGGCGTCTCCACCGAGGTCCATGGCGAGGGGCTCGTGTCGCGCGTGCTGCGCCGCACCCGGGAGCACCTGTTCCTCGTCGGCGTGTCGCTCCTGGCCGCGCTCGCGCTCGCCATCCCGCTGGGTGTGCTCGCCGCGCGCAGCCCTCGGCTGGGGCAGGGCGTGCTGGGGCTCGCCGGCATCATCCAGACGATTCCCTCGCTGGCGCTGCTGGTGGTGATGATTCCGCTGCTGGGCATCGGCTCGCGACCGGCCATCGCCGCGCTGTTCCTCTACAGCCTGCTGCCCATCGTTCGGAACACCACCGCGGGCCTCACGGGAATCCCGCTGGAGGTTCGCGAGTCCGCGGACGCGCTCGGCCTGCCTCCGCGCGCCAGGCTCTGGCGCATCGACCTGCCCATGGCCTCGCCCTCCATCCTCGCGGGCATCCAGACGGCCGCCGTCATCAACGTGGGCACCGCCACGCTGGGCGCGCTCGTCGGCGCGGGAGGCTACGGGCAGCCCATCCTCACCGGCATCCGGCTGGACGACACCCGCCTCATCCTGGAGGGCGCCGTCCCCGCCGCCGTGCTGGCCCTGCTCGTCAGCGGCCTGTTCGAGGCCCTGGGCCGCGCGCTCATCCCCAAGGGCCTGCGCCTGCGCGCCGAGTCGGAGTCGCGCTGACGCCTCAGGCGGCCGAGGCGTGCGTCGGCACCGGCTCCGACACCGGCTCCGCGCGGGGCGCGTCCTTCGACAGGCCCGCCGCGCACAGCCGCACCACCGTCATCCACACGAAGTCCGCCAGCAGCAGATGCACCAGCTGCAGCCACACCGGCGCGAGCAGCACCACGTTGACGAGCCCCGCCCCCAACTGCAGGACGTAGAGGCCGGTGAGCAGCATCGCGGACTGCTTCACCTCCGGCGACGGCCGCAGCCGCGACATCCACCGCCCCACGTACACCAGCGCCGCGCCCATCAGCACCGCGATGATGGGGTGATAGATGCGCCGGCGCACGAAGAGGTGGGCCTGGTCGTTCGCGTGCTGCGCCAGCCCCTCCGCCAGCGTCTCCGAGGGGAACAGCGTGTCCCCCAGCGCCGCCACCGCGCCGCTCACGCCCAGCAGCATCATCCCGGCCACGCACACGCCCACCAGCACGCCCACCCAGCCCTGGCCCCGGAAGGCCAGGCTCGCCCGCCCCTTCGAGAACCACACCACCAGCGTCTGCGCGCCCACCAGCAGGAACGTGTTCACCAGGTGCACGCCCATCCACACCGCGCGGCCGACGGACGCGTTGTCCGCCACGTACTGGAGCAGCACGATGCCGGCGCCCACCAGCGCCTCCGTCATCATGAAGAACAGCGCCCAGTTCGCCGCCTTGCGCACCGGGTGGCCCTTGGCGTGCGCCCGCATGGCCCACACGCTCAATGCCACCGCGAGCAGCATCACCACGCCGCTGGTCAGCCGGTGGGTGTACTCGATGAGCGTCTGGACCGTCGGCTCGCGGGGCACCACCTGCCC
The DNA here is from genome assembly GCF_020037055.1 of Myxococcus sp. AS-1-15. Classification (NCBI taxonomy): domain Bacteria; kingdom Pseudomonadati; phylum Myxococcota; class Myxococcia; order Myxococcales; family Myxococcaceae; genus Myxococcus; species Myxococcus sp. AS-1-15. The sequence continues at coordinate 539,457 of NZ_JAIQDF010000002.1, forward strand.
GTTGCACACCGGCCAGTGGTCACCACAGCCCGCCCCGGAGCCCGTGGCGCGCACGAAGGCGCCCCACAGAATCACCCCCAACGTGAAGACGAGCACGCCGAGGCTGAAGCGCTGGAACGAGCGGGTCGAGGCGGGATGAGTCATCGCGCTCACCCCTTATCGCAACCGCGCTCCACCCGCCGCCCGCGCACCCCATCCAGCGTCACCCCGCCCATCAGCCCGCCTGCTCGGCTCCTCCCTCGCTCGGCGCCGGGGCATATCCGGATAGGGCCCGCCGGATGTCCCACCCGTCCTATTGGATATGCCTGCTCCCTTTGACTACCTCATTGGATGATGTCCATTGGACACTTCCCTGCCTCTAAGGGCTGGCACGTAGAGTGCTTAGCGATCGCTCAGTGCGCGACGGACCTCTCCGGAGGCTGGCGACACACGGTTTGAACAGGTGACCGCCCTCGGGCGGTCCCGGCACCCAGGGTCGAAGCTTCCCCCCTCTTGGGCCCATGGGTGTGTTCTTTGAGAGGCAACAGTCGGAAGCAGTACCGCGCTTCGGGCCGGGGTTCCCCCCCTCCCCGGCCCGGAGCGGACCTCTTCCGACGCGCGCCTCATGAGGTTCCCACAGGGGTGTGGGGAAACAGGGCGGGGCGCATCGCGGGTTGGGGTGGTTCCTCGACTTCAGCCCGCGATGCGCATCTGCTTTGCCCCCAGCACCGCCGGCAAGGGCCCGTACGCCATGGAGCGCTCGATGACGTTGCGCAGCTCGCGCACGTTGCCGGGCCAAGGGTGGGCCATCAATGCCTCCAGCGCGTCGGAGCCCAGCTGCGGTGGCGGCTGTCCCTCGGGCGTGAGCTGCCGCACGAAGTGCCGCGCCAGGGCCACCACGTCCTCGCGCCGCTCGCGCAGGGGCGGCACGCGCACCGGCACCACCTGGAGGCGGTAGTAGAGGTCCTCGCGGAAGCGGCCCTCGCGCACCAGCTGGCCCAGGTCCCGGTGCGTGGCGGCCACCACGCGCACGTCGACCTCCACCGGGCGCGTCTCGCCCAGGGGGAAGACCTCGCCGTTCTCCAGCACGCGCAGGAGCTTGGGCTGCACGTCCAGCGGCAGCTCGCCAATCTCATCCAGGAACAGGGTGCCGCCGTGGGCCGCGCGCAGCACGCCGGGGTGGTCCGTGGCCGCGCCGGTGAAGGCGCCCCTGCGGTAGCCGAAGAGCTGTCCCTCGAAGAGCTCCTTGGGGACGGCCGCGCAGTTGAACGCGACGTAGGGCCGCTGCGAGCGCGTGGAGAGCAGGTGCAGCGCCCGCGCGACGACCTCCTTGCCCGCGCCGGACTCGCCCGTGACGATGACGGTGGAGCGGCTGGCGGACAGGCGCGAGAGCTCCGCGCGCAGCCGCTTCATCGAGGGGGACGCGGCGATGAAGCCCGGCAGCTCCGTCTCGCGCCCGGGCTCCTCGGACGCGGGCTCGCTCGTGCCCGACACGCCCGCTTCCACCGCCGTGAAGCCGCGCAGCGTCGCCACCTCCAGCGCGAAGCCTCCCAGCCGGGACAGGAGCGTGAGCAGCGCGCGGCCATCCACCGGCAGCGGCCCCACGACGCCCAGCCGCAGCCTGCGTCCACACCCGTCGCCGAACTCCACCTCGTCCGTGGCCGGCCGCGCGTCCAGGCCCGCGAGCACCGTGACGCGGCCCTGGGAGTCCACCTCTTCCAGCCGGGGCGCGCAGCCGGGGAACAGGCCCTCCAGCACGCCGAGCAGCTCGCGCTGGATGAGCGGCGCGCCCATGCCGCGCACGGACAGCCGCTCGAAGGGCACCACCAGCGCCTCGGAGCCCAGGCGCGTCGTGGCCCCGGGCTCGGAGGCGGGGCTGCCCGAGCCGGCCGGGCGCGCCGTGGCGGGGATGAAGTTGGGCTGCGGCGCCATGCCGATGCGGCGCAGCTCCGCGTCGCTGGCGGCCAGCAGCTCGTCGGCGGCCGGGTCTCCCTCGTGCTTGGCCAGCCACGCCAGCAGGCTGCGCGTGAAGGCCGCCATGCACACGTCGCCGGAGAGGCGGAAGGTGCCCAGCGAGGCCTCGAGCAAGTCGCGCGCCTCGCGCGTGCGGCCCTCGACGACCAGGAGCATGCCCTCGAAGCGGTGGAGCAGCGCGGAGTGCCACGCCGACGGCATCCGCTCCAGGAAGGCGCGCGTGCGGCGCAGCACCACCCGGCCTTCCTCCCGCTGCCCGGCGTAGGCGCGCGCGGCCGTCTCGTACAGCAGGCACTCGCGGCGCAGGTAGGGCCAGCCGCCCAGCTCCATGCCGCGCGCTCCGGCGGCGGCGAAGCCCGCGGCGGCGCGCTGGGCGGTGCCCTCGCTCAGGTCCGCCATGGCCTCCACGAAGAGGGCGTACGCGCCGGTGAGCGAGCGCTGGATGTTGCCGTCGTACGAGGACAGGCGGGAGGCCAGCTTGCGCAGCTCCGCGGGCCGGTTCACCGTCAGCCACAGCTTCGCGCGCGTCACCGCGAGCTGCAGCGGCGTCCAGCTCAGCTCCTCCACCACGGCGTCGGCCTCCTCCAGCGCGGCCTCCGCCTCGGCGAAGCGCGCCAGGCGAATCAGCGCCTCGGCCTCCGCGCGCGCCGCGAAGATGAACGAGAAGCCGCGCGCCATGCGTCCGCCGTACGCGGCCTCGCGCGCGCGGCGCACCAGCAGCAGCGCCTCCTCCGGCTCGCACGCCTCGTCCAGCCGACGCTGCGCGAGGAAGGCGAGGTTGCGCGCCTCCAGGAACGCGTACCCCAGCCGCGCCGCGCCCTGGGCCACTTCACGGAAGCGGCGCGTGGCCTGCGTCGTCTCGCCGCGGATGGCCTCCTCGTGCGCGCACACGTCCTCGGCGAGCAGTCGCAGCGCCGGGTCCGTCACGTGGGTGAGCGCCTCCGCCACGCGCCCCGAGTAACGCGCCACCCGCTCCGTCTCACCCAGGTAGAAGGCGCCCGCCGTCTGCGCCATGCGCAAGAGGCAGCGCGCGTCCGAGTCCGGGTCCTCGACCAGCAGCGCCTCCGCGCGGGCCACGTGCGCGTCACTCTTCACGGCGTCGAACAGCTTCCCATCTGGCGACGCGTAGAGGTTCGCCGCGAGCGCGTGCACCTGCAGCTCCACGCCCCGCGGCAACAGGCCCATCTCCGCCTCGCCCAGGTGCGGCAGCAGCGTGGCGAGCGCGCCCCGGCTGTCCTCGCGTCCCCAGCGCTGCAGGTGGGACAGCCCCACCGCGGCGAGCGCCCTCGCGCCCGGGGTCCGCAGCACGCCCGACGCCAGGAGCGTGAGCAGCTCCTCCTCCGCCGCGCGCCACTCGGCCCGCTTCAGTCGGTCCAGAGCAGGCTGCAGCCGCTGGCTCTCCTCGGGGCGCAGCTCCTGGCGGGACAGGGAGGGCAGCTGAGCGCCCGTGAGCCCGCCACCCTGCAGCTGCTTGAGCGCCTGCGCCACCCGACCTCGGGGACGCCGCGCCTGGGGCGCGTCTTCCGGCAGCTCCCAGCGATACACCGTCAGGGGGGTGACTCCCAGCATCCGGGCGAAGGCAGCACGACTCTGGCCCCCACGCAGCGCGCGGATGGCCTCGGGGCTCAGCTCCCCGCCTTCCCCCTTTTCCTCGATGCTCTCCACGACACCGAACCCCTTGTGCCCCCCGCGAACACAATCTCATGGGCCTTTTCCAGGGGGAATGCAAACGATTGAGCATTTCCCCGGATTACCCACGAGTATCACCCGTCTCGACTCGGTGCGGGGGAGCACGAAGCGCCCAACATGATGTGGGATTCACCTCCCCGATGGCGGGGGAGGTCGTTATCGTATCGCGTGCCCCGAGCCTCCGAGCCACCTCCTCCGAGCGCGCCTCCCCGCCAGCAGGACGAGCGCCTGCGCCGTCTGGAGGACGCCTTGTCGGAGGGCCAGGCCCGCGAGGACGCGGCGGTGGAGGCGTGGGTGCGCAAGACGGGGCGCCTGCCTCCCCGGAAGGTCCGCCGGCAGTGGGAGAAGCAGTGGCGCAAGGAGGCCCGGCGGGACGCGCGCAAGGCGACGCGGCCCCGCTCACGGCGGCGCTCCTCGAACGCCTCCAGGGACCCGGTCAAGGCGGCGGCCTTCATCGCGCCGGCGATCGTGTGCCTGCTCATCGCCATGGGACAGCCCCGTCGGCTGTGGTGGCTCGTCTTCGTGGCGCTGGGACTCTTCCTGGCGTCGGCGAAGTACCTGAGGCGCCCCACGGAAGAAGAGGAGGCGCAGGCCACCGGGCTCGGGGTGAAGCCCGCCACGTCCGCCGAGCCCGTGGACCCCAAGGTGGCGCGCGTGGACGCGGTGTGCGCGAAGCTGCTGGCGGAGCTGGCCCAGGGGCCCGCGGTGCTGCGCGAGGTGGTGCACGCCCCCGAGCGCACGGTGGAGGCGCTGCGCCAGGGCTGTCACGCGCTGGCGAGCCGGGAGCGGACGCTGCGCGCGCTGGCCACACCCGAGGAGGCGAGCCGGCTGGAGGAGGAGCACCGCGCGCTGTCCGCGAGGGTGGCGACGGAGCAGGACGCGGTGGTGCGTGAGCGGCTCCAGGGCGCGCTGTCCGCGCTCGAGTCGCAGCGTCAGCAGCGCGCGGAGCTGTCCACGGCGGCGGACCGGCTGGAGGCCGAGTACACGCGGCTGTTCTACACGCTGGAGGGCCTCTACGCGCAGGTGCTGCGGGTGCGCACGGCGGACGCGTCCGGCGAGGACGTCGCCGGACTGGGTCTGCGCCAGAGCGTGGAGCAGCTCGGCGCCGAGGTGGAGGCCGTGACGGAGGCGCTGGAGGAGGTCCACCGCCCGCCGGACGGCCGGGTGCGCACGCGCTGAAGCGCTACTCGCTGAGCGCGCCGCCGCGAGCCGCAGGCGCGTCCCCACCGGTCGCGACGCGCACCGTCTTCGCGTTGAGGAACTCGTGGATGCCCAGGTCCGCGAGCTCGCGCCCGTGGCCGGAGTTCTTCACCCCGCCGAAGGGCAGCCGCGCGTCGGACACCACCATCTGGTTGACGAACACCATGCCGGACTCGATGCCGTCGATGAAGCGGCGCTCTTCGCCCGCATCGCGCGTCCACACGCTGGCGCCCAGGCCGAAGGGCGTGGCGTTGGCCAGCTCCACCGCGTGCTCCACGTCGCGCGCACGCAAGAGCGTGGCCACCGGGCCGAACAGCTCGTCATGGAACGCGGGCGCGGAGGGCGGCGGGTCCGCGAGCACGGTGGGCGGATAGAAGTTGCCGGGCCGCTCCAGCGGCTTGCCGCCGAGGAGCAGCCTCGCGCCGGCCTTCACGCTCGCCTCCACCTGCGCGTGCAGGCCCTGGAGGATGCCCTGCGTGGCCAGCGGGCCCAGGTCCGTCTTCGGGTCCATGGGGTCGCCCACGGTGACCTTCTTCAGGCGCTCGACGAAGCGGCGCTCGAACTCGGCGGCGATGGGCTCGGCGACGATGAAGCGCTTGGCGGCGATGCAGGACTGGCCGTTGTTGATGAGCCGCGCGGACGCGGCCGTCTCCACCGCCTTGTCCAGGTCCGCGCTGGGCATGACGATGAACGGGTCGCTCCCGCCCAGCTCCAGCACCACCTTCTTGAGCGACTTGCCCGCGGACTGGCCCACCGCGCGGCCCGCGCCCTCGCTGCCGGTGAGCGTCACCGCGCGCACGCGGGCGTCCTCGATGACGCGGTTGACGTCGGCGGTCTCGATGAGGAGCGTCTGGAACGCGCCCTTCGGGAAGCCCGCGTCCAGGAACAGCGTCTCCAGCGCGAGCGCGCACTGGGGCACGTTGTGCGCGTGCTTGAGCAGGCCCACGTTGCCCGCCATCAGCGCGGGCGCGGCGAAGCGCACCACCTGCCAGAAGGGGAAGTTCCACGGCATGATGGCTAGCACGGGCCCCAAGGGTTGGTAGCGCACGAAGGCGGTGTCTCCGCCCACGTCGATGGGCCGGTCCTTGAGCAGCCCCTCCGCCTTGGCCACGTAGTAGCGGCACGCCGTCGCGCACTTCTTCGCCTCGGCCTTGGCGGCCTCCAGCGGCTTGCCCATCTCCTCGGTCATGATGCGGCCGTAGTGGTCCGCCCCCGCGTCCAGCAGCTCCGCGGCGCGGCGCATCCAGCGGGCGCGCTCGGCGAAGGGCGTCTGGCGGTACGCGCGGAACGTGTCCGAGGCGAGCTGGAGCCTCGACTCCAGCTGCTCCGGAGTGAGGGCGTCGAACGTGCGCAGCGTCTTGCCGGACGTCGGGTCGATGGTGGCGATGGCCATGGGAGGCTCCTTGCGGGAGCGCGGTGATAGCAGTCGGGCGCGCGTGCACAATGCCCGGTGGTGGCCAGCGTCAGGGCCCGCACGCGCCGGGGCCCCCGTGTTCCTGATATGCGACACATGTCGCCCGCGTCCGCCATGCCCCAATTCCTCGTCCTGCCCGACGGCCACCGCCTCCCCCTGGACAAGCCCGTCCTCTCCCTGGGCTCCGACGCCACGTGCGACGTGGTGCTCACGGGCACGGGCGTGAAGCCGAGCCACGCGCTGCTGTTTCGCGACGCGCGCGGCTGGAGCGTGTCCCCGGCGGGGCGCGGCTGTGACGTGCGCGTGAAGGGCCGGCGCGTGGACCTGGCGCCGCTGGAGCCCGGTGACCGCGTCCGCCTGGGCACGGTGGAGGTGGAGCTGGTCGAGATGGGGGAGGGGCGCGCGGAGGGCTCGCGGACGCCCGAGCCCCGGCGCCTGGTGGCGGTGATGGCGGAGCTGTCCTCGCGGCTGCTCGCGCAGCGGCCACCGTTGGAGTTGCTCGACGTGGCGATGCGGGGCCTCGCCGACGTGGTGGGCGCGGACGTGGGCTTCCTGGTCGCGGCGGACTCGAGTCAGGGGCCCCGGCGCGTGTTGTTCGCCACCGGCGCGAAGGCCGACGCTGGGGTGGTGGACAGCCTGGTGGACCGGGTGCTGACGTCGGGCGCGCCCGTGCTCGTGGCGGACGTGGCGGCGGACGCGGCCTTGGCGAGGGCTCCGAGCCTGGAGGCGCTGCGCTTGGGCTCCGCGCTGGTGGTGCCGCTGCGCGTGGAGGTGGTGCCGTTGTCGGTGGTGTACCTGGGGCGCAAGCTCGGCGCGCCCGCTTTCACCTCGGCGGACCTGGAGGAGGCGCTGGCGCTCTGCGCGATGACGGCGCTGCTGCTGTCGACGCGGCGCGAGCTGACGGAGCTGCGCTCGCGCGTGGAGGGGCTCACTCGGCGCATCGAGGCGGCGACGTTCGAGGGGCTCATCGGCGAGTCCCCGGCGATGCGCGCGCTGTATCGCCAGGTGGAGCGGCTGGGCCCCACGCCGCTCAACGTGCTCATCCAGGGAGAGACGGGCACGGGCAAGGAGCTGGTGGCCCGCGCGCTCCATCGCCGCGGAGGGCGTCCGGGGCGGCTGGTGGCCATCAACTGCGCGGCGCTGCCGGAGAGCCTCATCGAGCGCGAGCTGTTCGGCCACGCGCGCGGCGCCTTCACCGGCGCGGGCGCGGAGCGGGCGGGGCTGGTGGAGGCGGCCGACGGAGGCACGCTGTTCCTGGATGAGATTGGCGACATGCCGCTGTCGCTCCAGACGCGCCTGTTGCGCGTGGTGCAGGAGCGCGAGGTGACGCGGCTGGGGGAGCACACGCCGCGCAAGGTGGACGTGCGGGTCGTCTCCGCGACGCACGTGCCGCTGGAGGAGGCGGTGCGCAAGGGCACCTTCCGCGCGGACCTGCGCTACCGGCTGGAGGAGGTGCGCGTGGACGTGCCGCCCCTGCGCGAGCGCGGTGACGACGTGCTCCTGCTCACGCACCACGTGCTGACGCAGGAGTCGCGCAAGGCGCGGGGCCTCACCCAGAAGGCCATGGAGGCGCTGCGAGGCCATCCGTTCCCCGGCAACGTGCGCGAGCTGGTGTCGCGCGTGCGGCGCGCGGCGGTGCTGGCCACGGACGAGCTGCTGCGCCCCGAGGACCTGGAGCTGGGCGCGGAGGACGGGCCCATGGTTCCGCTGGAGGAGGCACGCGAGGCCTTCGTCCAGCGCTACGTGCGCGAGGCGATTGCCCGCTGTGGCGGCAGCAAGAAGGACGCGGCGGCGGCGCTGGGCATCGGCCTGCGCTCACTGTTCCGCTACCTGGGCGAGGGGGACTGACACGCCGCCTCCTCGGGAGGCCCTGTCCGCGTGCCAGTCCTGGCACGTTTCCCCCGCCGCGATGCGGCTCGCGGCGTCGTTCAGCGCGCAACCCCTCGGAATCGCGGGGCTTCGCGCTCGCGTGAGCCCGCGGCACGGCGGTTGCGATGGGGCCTGGCCATACGCCGCTGACGGAAAGGGCCGGCGCGCGGCGAGAACGACCTTCACGGAGACGAACATGAAGCGATGGCTGATGGCGCTGTTCCTGGCGGTGGTGGTGACGGGCTGTGGCAGCACGAGCGAGGACGACGACAAGAACCCCAACAACCCCGACCCGAACGACCAGGAGAAGATGCTCTGCAGCGCGAGCAAGGCCTGTCCCTCCGGGCAGTTCTGCTTCAACGGCTTGTGTGCCCTGGGCTGCCAGTCGAACGCGAACTGCGCGGCGGACCAGTACTGCGACACCGAGGACACGGGCGCGCTGGCCTCGTACTGCAAGAACAAGAAGGTGCCGACGTGCACCTCCGACACCCAGTGCCTGAGCAACCAGACCTGCATCGAGGGCCTGTGCAGCCTGCGTCCGCCCGCGAACCCGCCCACGTGCGACCCGAACACGTCCGACTTCAAGGATGGCTGCGACACCTACTCGGTGTGCATGGACCCGGATGACGACGGGGCGCGCCAGCCGTACTGCGCCAGCTTCGCGCCGTGCGCCGAGGACGGGGCCTGCCCGGTGGGCCTGGGCGGCGCGGTGTGCAACGACGGCTACCTGTCGAACAAGGGCCGCTTCTGCATGCAGGGCCTCTGCCGCGACAACTCCAACTGCCCCTCGGAGTGGAGCTGCGTGAAGCCCTTCACGGGCTCGGTCATCGGCTTCTGCAGCCCGGGCGCCTTCGGCTTCCCGTGCCAGGAGAACTCGCAGTGCAAGAGCGGCCAGTGCTTCGGCGCGCCGGGCTTCATGGGCACCTGCATGTAGCAGGGCGCTGAAGTCGGTCCTCGTGCTTCCAGGGAGCACGAGGGCCGTGCCTCGCGGGGGCTCGCGCTCCCGCGGGGATTTGCGCGTAGAGTGGCGAGGCCTTGCTGATGCGTCGCTTCCTTTCCTGCTGTGGGCTGGTCGTGCTCGTGCTGCTGTTCGCGCCGGGCTGTCCTCTCGACATCCGTGTCCGCTGTGACGAGTCACACGCCTGCGCCTCGAACGAGGTCTGCGTGCGGGGAGGCTGTGAGCCTCGGGCCGTGGAGCGGGTGGGGGAGGACTGTGACGGGGACTCGGAATGCGGCCCCGGGCTCACCTGCGGCCTGGGCTTTCCGGGGGGGTACTGCCTGCTCGAGTGCTCCGCCGACGCGCCATGTCCCTCGGGCACCGTGTGCGCGAAGGACCTGGGGGTCTGCCTGCTCGGGTGCGGCGAGGACTGCTACCGCCCGGGCTACGGCTGTGGCCCGGTGCCCGACTCCTCGGGACTGCTGAACGCCTGCGTGCCCGTCGCGACGCAGGCGGATGGGGGTGGCTCGGACGGCGGCGGTGGCGCGGATGGGGGTGGCGGCCTGGATGCCGGGTGCACGACCGCGGTTTGCGAGGCGCCGGACGCGGGCTGCTCGGGGCCGACGTGTGGTTCGTCGGATGGGGGCTGCGCGGCCACGGTGGGGATGGGGGGCGCGTGTACTCGCGCCTGTGAGTGCCTGGAGGCAGCCGCGGCCTGCGTGGAAGGGCGGTGCGCGGAGACGTGCACGTCCGACTTCACGTGCCGGGATGGGCGACGTTGCAACAACGACGAATGCGAGGTGGGGCCCCGGTTGGGTGAGGCCTGCAAGGACCCGTTCGACTGCGCGGACACCGCGAGGTGCCGTCCGGAGCGGCCCCGGTGCGAGGAGTCCTGCAACCCGAACGCGGGAGGCGGCATCTGTCCCGCGGGCTACCAGTGCGCGTTGGATGGGCTGTGTGTGCGGGAGTGCACGGGAATCCCTGAATCGACGGGGGAAGTCTGCGAGAACTCGTGGGACTGCGCGACGTGCGCGGTGTGCCTGAGCTCGGGGGCGGAGTCGCGGTGTCGGCGCACCTGTCGGCTGGACAGGGACTGCCCCGGGGGTGCTGTGGGAGCGTGCGAGCAGGTGGGCGAGACGAAGGCCTGCCGGCTGTAGCACTTGGGTTGCTCGCGGGAGGCGGCTCCCCGAGAATGCGCCCGTGATGAAGGGTGAGGTGGTTTCGGGCCGCTACCGACTCGAGCGGGAGCTGGGGCGTGGGGGGATGGCCACGGTCTTCCTGGCCGTGGACCTGCGCCTGTCCCGGCCCGTGGCGTTGAAGCGGATGCACCCCGGCAAGGACCCCGGGCGCGTGGAGCGCTTCCGACGCGAGGCCGAGCTGGCGGCCTCCCTGCACCACCCCAACATCCTGGAGGTGCACGACTTTGGTGAGGACGCGGAAGGGCCGTTCCTCGTCTGTGAGTGGGTGCGGGGCGAGGACCTGCGCAGCCTCGCGGCGAGGCTCGGGCCGGTGCCGCCCGAGGCGGCGCTGGTGCTGGGCTGGGAGCTGGCGCGGGCCCTGTCCGCGGCGCACGCGAGCGGCGTCGTGCACCGCGACGTGAAGCCGGACAACGTGTTGGTGGCGGAGGGCGGGCCGCTGAAGCTGGCGGACTTCGGGCTGGCCGCGCTGGAGGACCAGGAGCGGCTGACGAGCACGGGCGCCGTGACGGGCTCGCTGGCGTACATGGCGCCCGAGCGCATCGACACGGGCGCGTTCACCCCGGCCTCGGATGTGTATGCCGTGGGGGTCATCCTGTTCGAGCTGGTCTCGGGCGGGACGCCGCACGCGGGCAAGGGCGCCGCGCACCTGGCGGCCTCGGTGATGACGCGGGATGCGCCGTCGTTGACGGAGGTGGTGCCGGGGACGCCCGAGTCCCTGTCGGCCCTGGTGTCGAGGTGTCTGGCGAGGGATGCCCGGAACAGGCCGACGGACGGCGGCGTGCTGGCGGCGGAGCTGGAGGCGCTGCTGCGGCAGGAGGTGGGGCCGCCCGCCGAGGTGGCTCGCGAGTTCTTGAGCAACCCCATGGCGGGTGCCATCCAGTGGCGGAAGTCTCGCTTCCAGCGATTGCTCGCGGAGGGGCGTACGCTGCTGGCGAAGGGCGAGGGTGCTCGCGCCGCGAAGGTGCTCAACGCCGCGTTGGCGTTGGAGCCTACGTCGTCCGAGGTGGTGGCCTTGCTGCGGGAGCGGCAGCGGCCCAGGAACTCGCGGGCGTGGTGGGCCGCGGGGTTCGTGCTCTGCGCAGCGACGGGGTTGGGTGGATGGACGTTGTCTCGCCATCGCGAGGCGTCGCGAGCCGAGGATGTGCTTTTGGTGCCAGGGGCCGGGGACTCGACGCTGTCCCCGGATGACGCGACACAGCTCCGTGAAGGTCCGTCGGGTGCACGCGCCGACGACGCGACGTCGCTCCGTGAAGGTCTTTCGGGTGCGCGGGCCGAGGACGCGACCTCGTCCCGGGATGGACAGGCAGGCGCAGAGGGCGAGGGCTCGACGCCGTCCCGAGGGGAAAGGGCGGGCGCACGAGCCTCGGACGTTGGAGAGGCAGGCGCGGGGAAGGCGTCGTGCGCGGAGGGAGGCTCCTCTTCGGAATGTCTGAAGGCGCTCGCGCGAGGGAGCGAGGACGCGGGGCGCGGAGCCGAGCCCCTCCTGGATGATGGGCTGGGAGGCGAGAGTGTCAGCGCGGCGCGCGAGGCTCTCGCCGAGCTGTCGCGGACGCAGGCGAAGAAGTCGATGGGTGCTCGGTCCACCGGAGGCCCTTCGGGGCGCGCTGGGAGCGCCTCCGTGCCTACGGCTCCGCGTCCGAGCACCGTGGGCGAGACGACCGCGGGGGCTTCGACGCAGCCGGAGCCGACCCCGGACACGGACGTCGCGGACGCTGGCGAATCGAATACACGGGGAGACGTGACGTCGGTAGCGCATGCCCCCGTGGGAGATTCAGTGAAGCCGGAGTCGATGGAGGGCTCCCCTGTCGTTCCCGTGACGGGTGACCCCGCGCCGACGGCGAGTTCGGACGCGAGTGCCGCCGCGCCCGCGAGCCCCGGGGTGCTGAAGCTGACGGCGCGCCCGTGGGCGGAGGTCTTCGTGAACGGAGAGAGCCGGGGGTACACGCCTCGGGTGCGCGAGGTCTCGTTGCCCGCGGGGACGCACCATCTGCGCTTCGCCAACTCGTTGTGTGACGAGGTGGAGATGCAGGTGTCGCTCGCGCCTGGGGAGACGGTGACGCGGGACGTGGTGTTGCCGTTGCGCAAGGCGGAGGTGCTCATCCTCGCGCCCGTGGGCTCGCGGCTCTTCGTGGACGGCCGGGAGGTGGGCGTGGCGCCGCTGGCGAGCGCGGTGAAGGTGGAGCATGGCCGCCACACCGTGACGGCGCGGCGCGCGGGTGCGCCCGTGTTGCAGCGTGAGGTGGACGCGGTGGCGGGACGGCAGCTCGAGGTCTCGATGGAGGGGCCGCCGTGATGATGGGGTTGGCCCTGGTGCTCGGGGTGCTCGCCGCGTCGCCGTTGGATGGCGCGCGGGAGGCCTACCAGTCCGGTGAGCTGTCCCGGGCGCGCGCGGAGCTGGAGTCATTGCTCTATCCATTGCGGCTCGATGGCGACGAGCTGGAGGCGCATGCGCACCTGCTGCTCGGGGCGACGTGGCATGCGCAGGAGGAGCTGGCGCGCGCCGAGGACGAGGTCGTGCGCGGGCTGGCCGCCCACGAGGGCGCGGCGTTGGACCCGCTGTTGTATCCGCCGGACTTCCTCGCCTTCGTGGAGCGCGCGAGGACCCAGCATGCCTCGCGCATCGCGGAGCTGCGGGCCGAGCGACGTCCTCGCCTGATGCCTCCGCCGACGCCCATCGCCACGCCGGTGCGCGAGGTCGCGACACGAGAGGCGCATCCGACGATGTCCCGGGCCTGGTACCTGGCGCCGATGGGCGTGGGGCACTTCAAGCAGGGACGCTCGGGGATGGGGACGGCGTTGGCGGTGAGCCAGGGCCTGGGGCTCGCGATGGCGGGCGTGTCGCTGGGGACGTCGCTGTCGCTGCGGGGACCGGATGGGCGCTACAGCGCGAAGGACGAGGGGACGGCGCGCACGCTGAACGTGACGTACCTGGTGGGCGCCTATGCCTTCGCGGTGGCGTATGCGTATGGTGTGTTCGACGGGCTGGTGCTGACGCCCGAGCCGCCCGCTCGCCCGGTGCCCTGAGGGACGGGCGGGATTTTCGTGCCGCGCCGCGCCCTTTTAGGGAAGGCAGGAGGACTGGAGACCGCCATGACGACCGACATCATCCGCGAGCGCCGCTTCAACCCCATCATCGCTGGTGTGTTGTCGTTCTTCTTCCCGGGGTTGGGGCAGCTCTACAAGGGGCAGCTCTTCCGGGCCATCCTGTGGTTCTGCTTCGTGGGCGCGGGGTACTGGTTCTTCGTGTTCCCGGGCATCGTGCTGCACTTCTTCTGCGTGCTGGGCGCCGCGTTCGGCAGTGCGGGGCAGGACCGGTTCCGGCTGTCGCGGTAGCGGCGCGCCGTGACGGAACGATGACCGCTCGCGGGACGTCCGCCCGCCAGCCGCGTCTCGCGTCCGTGTACCCAGGTGACTGTCCCTTCCAGCAAGGAGCAGCCGCATGGGTATGTCCGTCGGTGGTGGCCGGGGTGGCGTGAAGAGTGAGATCAACGTCACGCCCCTGGTCGACGTGGTGCTGGTCCTCCTCATCATCTTCATGGTGGTGACGCCGATGATGCAGCGAGGCCAGCAGGTGGCCCTTCCTCCGTCGCGACAGCCGGACGAAGAGAAGGCGACCCCGAGGGATCCGCTCATCCTCTCGATGACGTCGGACCGCCGTCTGTTCGTGGAGGCGGAGTCGTACGCGGACGAGAAGGCCTTCCAGGCGAGGCTCCAGGCCGCGATTCGAGCGGAGCCAGGCCGGGGGCTGTTGCTCAAGGCGGACCAGTCGCTCACCCACGGTGATGTGCTGAAGGTGATGCGACTGGCCCAGGGCGCCGGGGCGAAGCAGGTGGCGCTCGCGGTGGTGAAGCCCGGAGAGGGCGCTTCACCGTAGGCCCGTGTGTCGAGCGGCTACTCCAGCTCCAGCTCGACACCGCCTCCGAGGCGCAGCGCGAGGTTGACCAGGGCGCCGGTGATGAGGCCGAGAACGAAGCCCGCGAGGCCGTAGAGGATGACGGCTCCCACCATCAAAAGGAGCCCGCCACCCAGTCCCAGCTCGCCCAGGTGCAGGCCCTTGCCGAGGATGGCGTAGGTGCGAGGCGAGCCGAGCAGCAGCACCGCCATGCTCGTCAGTGTTCCCACGGTGACGCCAATCAACGCATAGAAAGCACCCAGACACTTGCCGAGCGAGATGGCGCCGACACCGCGAATCACTGTCATTCCAAGTCCCCCCCTCCGCCAGGACTGGCGGCACTTCGCTCCCCTCTAAGGGGCCGTGGACCTGGACGAAAATGAAGCTGCCGCGGAGGTGCTACCTTCGTCATGGCGACCCAGCGAGCGAGCCGGCATAGTGGCCTTTCGCTGTAGAACATGATCTTGGTGGGTTCCATGAGATGGGCAGTGCTGGTGGTGACGCTGGCGTCGGCCAGCATCGGTTGTTCCCACACTCGGCAACTGGAGCGGCAAGTCCACGTCATTTCCGAGGACGCTAACGGTGTCGGCGTTGACCACGGGAGTGGAACTGGCGGTTCGGGTGTGGAGGCGTACTGCAACGAACTGCAAAGGCAGTGCTTCCAAAAGTGCTGGGATCGCAAGCCAAGTATTTCAAGCATCAAGAAGGGCTCTGCGATGCACCATCATCACTGTACCCAGATATGCCGCGAAGAGTTCATGAGGTGCGTCGAGAAGCAGGAGGAGGCAGAGCGGCAGGATTCTTCGCAGAAGGAGAAGCTTCACTTCCCCACGATGGATGTCGCGCTCGTCTGGCTCAGGGAGCACAAGTCCGAGGTGGCGATTGGAACCGTGGTCATCATCGCGGGCGTGGTTGCCGCGCCCTACGTCATTACCATCGCAGCGGGCGGCGCGCTGGTTCTGGCCCCGTTGTGAGCAAGTGACCTATGTCCCGTGACGATATGGCGAACACCCTCGGTCTCGATTTGGACAGCATGCTGCTGGCGCTGAACCCCTTTATAGACAGTCAGGAGGAGGGCTCGAAGGAGCAGGAAGCTCTCAAGCTTGCCCAGGCTGCCCTCCTCTACATTCGAGACAGTGCGAAGGAGGCTGAGTTCGCCAGGTACTACGCGCAGTTCTCCGAGACCTCCTTCACGGTCGAGGTCTCACAGGACTTCGAGTCGAGAGCGGAGGCGGACCAGTGGCTCGCCAGCGGGAAGGCCCGGGACTCCGAGCGGGTGAGAATCGCGGGCGAGGGCTTCATGGTCGTCCAGGCGCAAGGACGGTTGTTGTTCATGGCCGCGCCTCTTCCCGAAGAACTGAAGGCGGGTGAATCCGAGTAGGAACCCGGTCCGCCTCAGGGCATCCCGCCGTCAGTCGGACTCCTCCTCGTCGAAGAGGCCGGTCGGCAGGCCGTCGATGCTGTGCGCGTTCTTCTTGCGCCGGTACTCCGTCAGTCCCTCCTCGCCCTTGCTCTCCGCCCAGCGCGTGAGCGTTGGCCTCTCGGCGGTGAACTCGTACAGGGGCACGCTGTAGCCGCAGGACTTCTGCACGAGGTCGATGTCAAGCTTCACCATCTGCCGCGCCCCCAGCGGCTCCACGCCGCCGAACTCGTGGGCCAAGAGCCGCGTGTACTCGGCGCTGCCCCGACGCAGCACCTGTCCCCGCCCATAGAGGCGCAGAATCATCGGCGGCCCCTCGAAGGCGCAGAACATGAGCGTGAGTCGCCCGTCGGCGCGCAGGTGCGCGGCCGTCTCGTTCCCGCTGCCGGTGAGGTCCAGGTAGACGACCTCGTTGGGCCCGAGCACGCGCAGCGAGTCGAGCCCCTTGGGGGACAGGTTCACCCGTCCCGTGCTGGCGGCGGAGGCCGTGAAGAACATCCGCTGGCGCAGGATGAAGTCGCGGTGGAGGGGCTCGAGGTGCGGATACTGGGTGGCCATGAGGAGTCCCGAGGGCAGGCGCGTCGAAGGCGTGGAGGACAGCGGACACTCAGCGCTTCCCAGGCGTCTCGGGGCGCACATCCATGCATAGTGTCACGAACATGTGGCGTGGCTTGTGGGCTCAGTGGGCGCGGATGTCGGACCGGAACGTGGCGGTGACGCGGCTTTTCGGGATGCTGCTGCTCCTGGCGGTGTGCTGCCTGGGCTTCATCGCGCTCTCGGACGAGGTGACGGAGGGCGAGACGCAGGACTTCGACGAGCGCGTGCTGCGCCTGCTGCGCAGCCCCCAGGACCCGTCCCTTCCCCGAGGCCCCTGGTGGCTGCGGCTCACCGCGGAGGACGTGACGTCGCTCGGCGGCGCGCCGGTGCTCTTCCTGGTGACGCTCGCGGTGTGCGGCTTCCTGCTCCTGGTGCGTCGCTACCGGACGTTGCTGCTGGTGCTCGTGGCCACCGTGGGCGGCACGCTGCTCAACGGCCTGCTCAAGCAGTTCTTCTCTCGCCCCCGTCCCTCCGTGGTCCCGCATCTCAAGGAGGTGATGACGACCAGCTTCCCGAGCGGCCACGCGATGCTGTCCGCCATCGTCTACCTCACCCTCGGCGCGCTCCTGGCGCAGCTCACCGAGCGCCGACGCCTCAAGGCGTACATCCTCACCGTGTCGCTCCTGCTCCCGGTGCTCGTGGGCCTGACGCGCGTGTACCTGGGCGTGCACTACCCCACGGACGTGTTGGGCGGCTGGGTGGCGGGGCTCGCGTGGGCGCTGCTCACCGCGCTCTCCGCGCGGGGCCTGCGCCGTCGCAGCCCGGCCCTGCGTGAAGAGGCCCGGCGTCAGGTGGAGTGAACGCCGCCCTCGTCCACCAGGGCCGCTTGGTCGCCCGGTCGCCGACTTCCGGACCCTCTCAGCGGCTGAGAGCAAACGACCCCCGTCTGCGCGCCCACGAAAAAGCCCCCATGGGCCTCCCGCTGGGCGAAAGTCGCGCTCCCGTGCGCCGTCCATCCCGCTGCCCTCCGAGTCGTCCGCTCCCACCTCGCGCGAGGTGCGCGGCATGAGCGTGTGGCGCTGGCTGGGCCGGTGGCTTCCCTTCGCTCGCGGCGAGCACGTCCCCATCTTCTACGACGAGGACTACCGCCTCCCGCTCACCGGCATCGAGACCACCGTCGGCGTCGAGCCTCGCGGCGTGGACTTCACCACGTGGTATCTCCTCGAGAAGCACGTCGTCCGCCCCGAGGACGTCTACCACCCCAGGCAGGTCAGCTACGCGGAGCTGTCCCGCGTCCACGACGCCGCCTACCTGGAGTCCCTCGGCCAGCCGGAGACACTCGCTCGCATCTACGCGGTGGACCCGTCCGAGGTCCCCGTCGACACGCTCCTCTCCAACGTGCGCCTCGTCTGCGGCGGGACCCTGGGCGCCGCCCGGCTCGCGTTCGGCCGCCGAGGCCCCGTGGTCAACATGGCCGGCGGCTTCCACCACGCCGCCCCGGGACGCGGTGGCGGGTTCTGCGCCGTCAACGACATCGCCGTGGCGCTCGCCGCCCTCCAGGCCGATGGCTACGAAGGACAGACGGTCGTCCTCGACCTGGACGCCCACCCACCCGACGGCACCGCCGAGTGTCTCGCCGGCCACCCCAAGGTGTGGATCGGCTCCCTGTCCGGCAGCGACTGGGGCGCCCTGCCCGAAGGCGTCGACGAGACGCGCGTCCCCGAGGGCGTCACCGACGAGCAGTACCTCGCCCTCCTGGAGGCGATGCTCGAGCGCATGCCCAAGCCTCGCCTCGCCTTCGTCATCGCGGGCTGCGACGTGCTCGCCGGAGACCGCTTCGGCCGCGTGGGCCTCACCGTGAAGGGCGCGCGGCGCAGGGACGAACTGCTCGCCCGGGCGCTGCGCGGCGTGCCCAGCGTGTGGCTCCCCGGCGGCGGCTACCACGCCGAGTCGTGGAAGGTCTTCGCCGGCACGGTGCTCGTGCTGTCCGGCATGGCGGGCCGTCGCATCAAGGCGCGCTATGACCCGATGAGCGCCCGCTACCAGCGCATCTCGCGGATGCTGTCCCAGGAAGGCGCGCCGCTCGATGAGCCGCTGACGCTCGAGGACCTGGAGGGCTCGCTGGGCCTGGGCGGCGCCGTGCAGCCGCGCGTGCTCGGCTTCTACACGGCGCAGTCGCTCGAGTACGCTCTGTTCCGCTACGGCCTGCTGTGGCAGGTGGAGCGCCTGGGCTACAGCCGCCCCCGCGTGGAGGTCAGCTCCACCGGCGCCGGAGACCGCATCAAGGTCCTGGGCCGCGCGGGCGGCGAGGAGCACCTGCTGGTGGACGTCGTCGTGGAGAAGCGCTCCATCACCGGCGCGCCGTACTTCTTCGTCAACTGGCTGAGCCTGCGCCACCCCCGCGCGCGCTTCAGCGAGCGGCGTCCCCAGCTCCCCGGCCAGGACGTGCCCGGCCTGGGGCTCGCGCGCGAGGCCACGGAGATGTTCGTGCTCATGGCCAGGCGCCTGGGGCTCGCGGGCGTGGCCTTCCGCCCCATGTGGTACCACCTGGCCGTCGTGGCCCGCGCGCGCTTCCGCTTCGCCGACCCCGCGCGCCAGGGGCGCTTCGAGGCGATGATGCGCGACCTCGCGTCCATGCCGCTCCTGGAGGCCACGCGCGCGATGGCCGAGGGCCGCGTGATGCTCGACGGCGAGCCCTACCGCTGGGAGGCCGACGACATGGTGCTGCCGCTCGAGCCCATCCCCGTCGACACCGACGCCATCACCGCCGAGCGCGAGCGCCACCACTTCACCGTGGCGCCCCGGCTCGGCTGAGCCCCCGCGCCCCCGCGCGGACATGGTAGGCAGTGGGCGTGGACCTGGACGCGCTCCGCCGTGAGCAGCACAAACGCCGCCTCTCCTGGATGCCGTGGCTCTACTTCGTCCTCAAGCCCCGCCACCGGGGCTGGGCGGAGGCGTGGCAGCAGGAGGTCCAGGCACTCCTGATGGAGCTGGAGACCGTCACCATCGCCGAGGGCTGCTTCGTCGCCCCCGAGGCCCGCATCTTCGCCGAGCCCGGTCGCACCGTCGCCCTGGGCCCCGGCTGCAGCATCGCCGCGGAGGCCTTCGTCCACGGGCCCGTCACCCTCGGTCCGCGCGTGAGCCTCAACGCCCGCGTGAGCCTGGATGGTGGCGCGGCCGGCATCCGCGTGGGCGAGGGCACCCGCATCGCCAGCGGCGCCACCCTCTACGCCTTCGACCACGGCCTCGCCCCGGACCGTCCCGTGCGTGACCAGCCCGTCACGTCCCGGGGTATCAACGTGGGCGCGGATGTATGGATAGGTGCCAACGCGGGCGTGACGGATGGCGTCACGATTGGCGACCACGCGGTGGTGGGCATGGGGGCCGTCGTCACTCGCGACGTGCCGCCCTGGGCCATCGTCGGAGGGGTGCCCGCCCGTGTGCTCGGCGACCGCCGCGAGCGCCCCCGCTCGGGGATGCCGGGCGGGTGGGAGCCAGGCGACCAGGGGTGAACCTTCTCCGCCTTCATTGACTTCCCGACATTCGCCGCCCCTATGCTGGAGGGGAGGTCGCCACCGGGAGGGGCACAGGGTCTGGAGCGGTTTTCACCCGACCCCCCGACGCGGGCGCAGGAGGCCGAAGTGGCAGACGAGCGGCGGGACGTGGGGCGCGTCGAGGCCCTGGCACAGGTTCCCGAGGCGAGCACGAGCGGCCTGACCGCGCGGCCCGCGTCCACGGATGGAGGGGCTGCGGTGGCGCGGCGGCTCCAGTCCCTGGATGGGCTGCTCAGCGAGGTGGTCTTCCAGCTCGACGCCCAGGGGCGTGTCACGTGGCTGGGGCCCGGGTGGGAGAAGCTCACCGGGACGCTGGGCGTGGTGTCGCAGGGACATCCGCTGACGGACGTGGTGCATGGGCTGGACCGCGAGAGCGCGCGTCACCTGCTGGAGTCGGTGGCCACGCAGCAGGTGTCGGACGCCCGGCAGGAGCTGCGCCTGTTCGTCGGCGGCGAGTCGCGCTGGGTGGTCCTCACGGCGCGCGGCGTGCCGGGGCAGCCCGGTGAGGTGGTGGGCACGCTGCTGGACATCGACTCGCGTCGGCGCGCCGAGGAGGCCGTCGCCACGCGCGAGCGCTACCTGGAGACGATGGTGGAGGTGCAGCGGCGGATGATGCCGCACCAGGACCCTCGGGACTTGTACACGTCCGTCGTCGAGCCCCTGGGGCGCGTGTCCGCCGCCTCCCGCGTCTACGTCTTCGAGATGCACCGCGCGCAGAACGGGGCGCTGCTCGCCTCGCAGCGCGCCGAGTGGTGCGAGCCGGGCATTCCTCCCAACCTGGAGGACCCGAACATGCACGGGCTGCCGCTCCTGGAGGCGCTGTGGCCCGAGCAGGCCGCGGACCTGATGCGCGGCGAGCCGGTGCAGGGCTTGCCCCAGGACTTCACCGAGGTGCTCACGCCCATGCTGGAGGCGCAGGGCGTGCGCTCGGTGCTGCTGTTGCCGCTGCACGTGCACGGACAGCTCTTCGGCGTCATCGGCTTCGACAACTGCCGGGAGGCGCGGCCCTGGGGGCCCATCGAGGTCAATCTCCTGTCGGGCGCGGCGGGCACGCTGTCGCTCGCGCTGGAGCAGCGCAACGACAAGGCCCTGCGCGTGCGCACGGAGACGACGCTGCGGCGCACCGAGGCGGGCGTGCACCTGCTGCTCGAGTCCTTCCCGGACCCGGTGATGGTGCACGTGGGGGACGGGGTGTTGCTGTCCGTCAACCCCGCGCTGGTGCAGTACCTGGGCTATCGGGACGCGTCGGAGCTGCTCGGGCGGCACGTGCTGGAGCTGGTGCGCGAGGAGGACCGGAGCGCGGCGCAGCTCTACCTGGGGCAGGCGCTGGAGGGGAAGGGTGCGGCGCGCGCGGTGGAGGTGCCGCTGGTGCGCCGCGACGGCGAGACGGTGGTGGCGGACCTGGTGACGCTGGCCGTGGTGTTCGACGGGACGCCCGCGTGGGTGACCATCGCGCGGGACTTCACCGAGCGGAAGCGCTCGCAGGCGCAGCTGATGCTCGCCGACCGCATGGCGTCCATGGGGTTGCTCGCGGCGGGCATCGCGCACGAGCTGAACAATCCGCTCGCGTATGTGTTGTCCAACCTGGACTTCCTGCACGCCACGGTGGGCCCGCGCGCGCGGCCGCTGACGCCGGACGACCTGGTGGAGTGTCGCCAGGTGCTGGACGACGCGCGCGAGGGCGCCGAGCGGATGCGGCAGATTGTCCGCCAGCTGCGGGTGTTCTCGCGGGTGGACGACACGCGCGAGGAGCCGGTGGACGTGCACCGGGTGCTCGACTCGGTGGCGCAGATGGCGGCCAGCGAGGTGCGGCCCCGCGCTCGACTGGTGAAGAGCTACGGCGAGGTGCCGCCGGTGCGCGGCAACGAGGGCAAGCTGTTCCAGGTGTTCCTCAACCTGGTCATCAACGCCGCGCACGCGATTGAAGAGGGCCAGTCGGAGACGAACGAGATTCGCATCACCACGCGGCCGGACGACGGCGCGCGCGTGCTGGTGGAGGTGAGGGACACCGGCGGCGGCATCCCCCCGGAGCACCTGCGCCGCATCTTCGACCCGTTCTTCACGACGAAGTCCGCGGGCATCGGCACCGGCCTGGGCCTGTCCATCTGCGACACCATCGTCACCGCGCTCGGCGGACACATCTCCGTCGAGTCGTCCGTGGGCGTGGGCACCACCTTCCGCGTGGCCCTGCACGCCGCGCCCCCGGGCATCTCCGACGCCCACCGGGGGCTGTGACGCGCTGTCCGGTGACACGCCACCGGGTGTGGCGTGTCGTCGAGACCTGAGCAGGCCTGTCCGGTGAGTCGTCACCTCGCGCGGCGAGTCGTCGAGACCTGAGCAAGCCTGCCCGGTGATTCGTCACCTCGCGCGGCGTGCCGACATGGCTTGAGCAAGCCCGTCCGGTGACACGCCACCTCGCGCGGCGAGTCGTCGAGACCTGAGCAAGCCTGCCCGGTGATTCGTCACCTCGCGCGCTGTCGTTGGACGGAGCCTGCGCAATCCCGTGCGGTGAGACACCGCTCGCGTGGCGCAGGAGTCGAGTCATCCTTCTGGGTGGTTCGTCGCCTCACCCGATGTTCGGTGGGACAGCGCGCTCCATGACACGGGCGCGCTCGCGTCATGCCTCGCGGTCGCGGGTGGCTCGACATGCAACCGTGACACCACCAGGGCTGTCGACGTGCTCGTTTTCGGCACGCGCATGCGGTTCCCCTCCACGGCGCAACTGTTTCCGCGCGCGACGCGAATCCGACGGGTCCGCCCCTTTGATTCGTTGCCCGCACTCTTGCGTGGCGTATCCCCTCGAGGTCTCCCGATGCCTTTGTTCCTCCGCTCGTCCTGGGTGCTCTCCGTCACATGGGGTCTGCTTCTCTGCGCATCCCCAGGCTGCCGCGACAAGTCAGACCCCCCACCCGATGCCGGCTCGCCCGTGGATTCGGGCACCCCCGACGCCGGGTCGCCACCCTGGGATGGCACGTACACCGTGCTCGAGGAGCTCGGCGACGGCACGGGAGACCCGGGGGCGCTCGCGCCCTGCGACGTCGTCCCCCAGGTGGGTGAGAGCCCCGCCGGTGGATGCCTGGACCCGTCCGTCTTCGACCTGTCCGCCTGCGACACCTCGACGCTCGCGAACGTCCCGGCGGACGGCATCTTCCACACGCGACTGCGACGGGAGACCGCGCAGCCGGACGGCGGCCTGGTGGGCTCGTACTACACCGTGACGATGGACCTGGTCGGCGACGGCGGCCCCAGCAAGTTCTACTACGCGCCCGTCACCCATGAAGTGCGCGAGGCGAACCGTCTGCTCCTCGGCATCCACACCGTGGGCCGCGACGGAGGCAGCACCACCACCGTGCTGGCCGGCTGCGAGGCGCCGGACCACCGCTCCTTCACGGGCTGCTTCGCCCGGTGCACCAACGGCCGGGTGACCCAGCGGGCCACCGCGCACGCCGACCGCATGCTGTGGCGTGAGGGCGAGGAGGAGTCCTCCGGTGGCCTCTCGCTCGTGTCGGAGACGTACGTCGCGCAGGGCACCCCGCTGGACATCTACGTCGCGAAGAACCACGCCTATGTCGTCTCCGCCAACGCGTATCTGCGCCCCGGCAAGCCCGGCGGCATCACCGTCTTCGACGTGACGGACCGGAGCCACCCGGTCCTGAAGAAGGTCATCAGCCTGCCGGACGACCAGCTCTGGAACAGCGTGTGGGTGAAGGGGGACGCGCTGTACGTCGCGAGCCAGGACACCGGCATCGTGGTCTTCGACATCTCCGACCCCGCGGACCCGAAGCTCGTGCGCCGCGTGCCCTCCAGCGCGCCCTACGCCGTGCACACCGTGCTGGTGGATGGAGACCGGCTCTATGGCATGGGCCTGTGGCCCTCCAGCAACACGCTGGTGTTCGACGTGTCGTCGCCGCTCGAGCCCGTGCTGCTCCAGCGGCTCGCGTTCCCCCTGGCCGGGGCCTACGACGGAGCCCATGACGCCTTCGCCTATCAGGGCCGGCTCTACATCAGCCACTTCGAGGGCGGCCTCAAGGTGGTCGACGTCGCGAACCCGGACGCCATGCCGCTGCTCGGGACGTACACGTACCCGAACACCACCGCGCACCACAACGCGGTGGGCACCTTCGCCGGCCGCACCCTCGTCTTCGAGGGCGGAGAGAACCACGGCGCGCACCTGCGCGTGCTGGACGCGACCGACCCGGCGAACATCGTGAAGATTGGCGAGTTCCGGCTGCGCCCCACCACGTCCATCCACAACATGCTCCTGGTGGGCTCACGCCTGTATGTCGCGTGGTACCAGGAGGGCGTGCGGGTGCTGGACGTGTCCAACCCCACGCAGCCCCGGCAGATCGCCTACTACAACACGCACCGCGAGACGGACCCGGAGCGGACCGATGACGTCTTCGAGGGCGCCATCGGCATCCGCATTCCGGGGGACGGCTACGTGTACGTCGTCGACACGTCACGCGGCCTGCTCATCATGAACGAGCTGGCGGGCCCCTAGCTGCAGATGCCCAGGGGCTGTGAGCCCTCCACGCCGAGCAGCGGTATCTTGTGGGTGATGCCCGCCCACTGCGCGATGGTGATCCACCAGGTCTTCTTGAAGAAGAGCACGCGCACCTTCGCGTAGGCCTTGAGGGTGCCGGACAGCGCGTTGAGGTCCAGGTCCGTGCGCAGCTTCCAGTCGAGCGAGCACACGGGCCAGAACACCTCGCCGGAGGCGGGGAGCGTGGCGTTGATGAGCGCCAGGCTCCCCTCCACGCCGATGGCCACGACGATGACGTCCACCGACGCGGACGCGGTGACGTTGGACCAGCCCCCCGGCGTCGCCGACAGCCGCGCCACCGTGGGGCCCACCAGCCCGTGCACCGTCAGCTTCACGCCGCCGGACAGCGAGCCCTTCACCGTGACGGGCACCGGTCCAATCATGAACGTCTTCGACGCGGAGAAGAACGTGCGGCTCCAGTTGATGGGCGGCGGCGCGTACGTGGCGTACAGCGGCGTGGACCACACCTCCTGACCCACCACGTACAAGGCCGCGGTGCCGCTGTTGTCGCCCCCGTTCTGCCCCACCACCTGCGCGCGGCCGCGCACCAGGTCGTGCTCCGAGGAGAACACCTGGGCGAACAGCTTGCCCTCCGCCACGGCCACGACCTTCTTGTCCGCGTTGACCGTCGCCGTCTCCGCCGTCAGCACGGCGTTGAGGTGATAGCCCGCGCCGAACAGGCTGTTGCCGAAGCGCTCCGTGCGCACGTAGGACTTGTTGAACGTCTGAGACGGATTGGTCCACGGCATGATCTCCGTGGGCGGCGGCACCATCGGCGTGAAGGCCTCCGGAATCGTGGCCTGCTGGATGTCGATGTTGTGCGTGAAGTCCGTGGCGTCGTACTGGAGCTGGCCTCCCGTGCGGTTCGCCTCGTCCTGGAGGATGGCGTACTCCTGCGTGACGCTGTAGCTCGCGGCCGGCGAGAAGGGCGCCACCTGCGACTCCCAGGGCACCTTGTCATTCAACGTGTAGCCCGGCGCATACGTGACGAAGGGGTACTTCGAGGGCTGGACGACGTACGGCGTGGAGTCGACGTAGCTCTGCGCCGCGACGAGCCCTGGAACGACGACCAGCATCAGCGCGAGCGCGCGCGATACCGCCTTGTTCATGGGACCTCCCGAGGGGTGGATGGAGAGGTCTATTTACTCCGAGTGAAGTCGAGGATGTGATTGAAAGCGGCGGCCTCATCCCGGAGTGAGGCGTTGTGTCTGCCTTCTCACGCTCGTCAGGGTTGAGGTGTGGTGGGGGTTTCCACGTAGGTGTTGGCCATGCGTCGCAAATCAGGGTTCTTCTCGTGCTGGCTCGCCCAGCGCAGCAGGGCCAGGGCGCCCGGGGTGGCGTGGCGGTGCTGGCCGAGCAGCTGGAGGATGTCGGAGCGCACGCCGTCGGAGGGGTCCTCGCGCAGGGCCTGTCCCAGCACGGGGAGCAGCAGCGGCTCGAGCGGGCGGAAGCCGCAGGCGAAGACGGCGGCGCGGCGCACCTCGGAGGCGGTGTCGTTCACCAGCCGCTCCACGAGCAGCCGGTCCGCCTCCGGGCCAGGGATGTTGCGCAGCGCGACGAGCGCGGCCTCGCGCACCCGGGAGGCGTCGGAGCGCAGCGCCTCGGTGAGCGTGTCGAGCACGCCCGGCGAGCGGGTGTTCCCCAGCGAGCGCAGGAGCAGGGCGCGCTGCTCGGCGTCGCGCGCGGCGCGGTAGTCGTTCTTCAGCTCCTGCACGAGCGCCTCCGCGTCGCGGCCCGCGGTGTCGCTCATCTGGAGCGCCGCGTTGCCCAGGGCCAGCGTGGCGGTGCCGCGCAGCTTGGGGTCATCGGTGCGCGACAGCTGCCGCAGCGTGTCCACGCCCTCGCGGATGGGGTTGTCCGCCATGCCCAGCGCGGAGACCGCATCCATGCGCACGTCCGACGTGAGCGCGGTGTCCCCCGTGGCCTGGACGAGCGCGCGCAAGGACTCCGGCGTGCTCGCCGCGGAGAGCGCGCCCAGCATGGAGCTGGCGGCCAGCGGGGACAGGCCCTGGGTGCGCAGCAGCGCGGGGATTCGCGCGGCCTCCTCGGGGCGCAGCAGCAGGAGCGCGCGCAGCTGCTCCAGGGCGCGCGTGCGCGCGTCGTCGCGGGCCTTCTCGTCGGACGGCAGCGAGAGCAGGTCCGCGAGGATGTCCTCCAGGCGGCGCTTGCCCAGCACCTGCCGGTGGTGCGCGAGCGGGTCCGCCGCCTGGCCCTGGAAGCTCGCCAGCGCGGCGGCGCGCAGGCGTCCGGAGCGCGCGGCGAAGGCGCCCACGAGCGTCGGCTCCTCGCGGCGCTCCAGCAGCCGCAGCGTCAGCTCCATCGCGTTCGTCACCGTGGGCATCCCCTGGCCGGACTCCACCGTGAGCTGCTCGCGCGACTGGAGCGACTGGAGCCCCCCGTCCTCGCCCAGCTCGAAGGTGGCCCCCCCGCTGACGCTCATGCGCGGCGACGTCCCGAGCGGCTGCAGCCCCTGGGGCGTGGCCACGGCGGTGTACTCGCGCTTGCGCTTGTCGAAGCGGCGCTCACCCTGGCGCTGGTACTCCGCCGAGTACTGGCCGGAGGTGTCCTGCTCCTCGGTCCGCCACGTCGGCGTGGGCGCGCCCTCCCGCACGAACTGGGACGTGGCCACCACCGAGCGGAGCAGCCCCATCGCCAGCTCGTCCACGCCCTGCTCGAAGTGGGTGAGCGTCACCGCGCCGCGCGCGTCCCGCGTCACGAAGAAGGGCTGCGACAGCGCCGCCTCCATCGCCTGCCGCGTCTCGGGCGACAGCGCCCCCTGTCCCTCCACGTCGAGCGTGAAGGCGGTGGGCCGCAGCTGGAGGCGCACGATGACCTCCGCGCCCTCCGCCGAGACCAGGCCCTCGTCCCACTCGCCCTTCAGGGTGATGCGCATGCCGGGCGGCGCGCCGCCCTGGGACGCGGGCTGTCCGGTGAAGGACATCGTCAGCCCCAACGTCAGCGCGTGACGGTGCAGCGTGCCCGGCACCCAGGCCCGGGAGCCTCGTGGCGCGAGCGGCTCGGAGGGCGCCGCGCCGGGGCTCGGGAGGGTGTGCGTCTTCGCGCGGACGTGGGCGACGGTGGGGTCGGAAGACGTCGTGTCGGTGGCATTCTTCCACCAGACGCCACCCAGTCCCGCCAGGAGCAGGACGGCTGCCAACGCGACGACGTTCAGCCGCTTGCGGCGCATGAGTCCCCCGGGACGATTCCTTGACTTGGGTACGGCACCCAAACCACGCTTGTGATTGCTGGGTCGGGAACGGCCAGGTCCCGAGGATATAGCGAAACCCGTCGGTGGGGGGCTGACCCGATGAAGCCACATCGCTATCGTCAGCTCGCACTCCCCGTGTGCGAGCTTGAAGCGCCCTCGAGGTCGAGGTGGAGCGGGTGGTGGGGAGTCGTCGCCGTGTTGGGATTGATGGCCTGTGGTTCCCGGGAGCAGGCGCCGCCGCCCCTGGTGCTGGGCGCGAGCGTCCAGGCGATGCGGGGCTGTCCCGCGGCCCGCTCGGCGTCGGTCCAGGACTCCTGCATGGCGGGCTGTCACCTGGGCTGCGGTGATGGTGTCTGCCAGGACGAGACCGAGGCCTCCTGTCCCGTCGACTGTTTCTGCGGAGACGGTGTCTGTACCGCGGAGGATGTGAACAGCTGCCCCGTGGACTGTGGCTGCCCCGGCTCCTGCGCGGGGGCATGTCATACGGCGACGCTCGTCTCGGCCCGGCACGCCTGCCCGCGTGAAGCGGTTCCCGGACGTCTGCTGCCGGGTGACCCGTTCGCGATTCCCGACCTCCGGCCCTAGGAGCCGACATGTTCCGGTACTTCTCTCTCGGATGGGCCTGCTGCGCGCTGCTGGCGTGCTCGTCCTCGACCATCTCGCCCCGGGGCTTCCCGGACGTCCAGTGGCTGGGCTTCACCGAGGCGCGGGTGACCCACGCCGCGGGAGGCACCCAGGCGCGCGGGCTGCACACCGCCGACGTCGACGGGGACGGCGTGAAGGACCTGGTCCTGGTCGCCTCGCAGACCGAGCAGGTCTGCATCCTCGACGGAGCGGGGAAGGGCGCCTTCGCCGCGCCCCGCTGTCTGTCGGCGGGCACCACGCCCATGGACGTGGCGGTCAGCGACGTGAACGCGGACCGTCGTCCGGACCTGCTCATCGTCGGCCACTTCGCCAATGCGTTGACGGTGCGGCTGGGCGCGCAGGACGGCACCTTCCGCGAGGGCGTGCCCCACTCGCTGGGCAATCACTCGCAGCAGGTGCGCGTGGCGGACCTGGACGGTGACGGGCTGGTGGACGCGATGACGAAGAACGCGGGCTCGGGGGGGTACTTCAACATCACCTTCCTGAAGGGGAAGGGAGACGGCACGTTCGGCGCGGCGGTGCCCCACTCCGTCACGGGGCTGCCGCGAGACCTGGTGCTCGCGGACGTGAACGCGGATGGTCGGCCCGACGTGCTGGTGCTCAACACCAACAGCTTCACGGTGGACGTGCTGCTCGCGACGGAGCGCGGCGAGCTGTCCGCGGCGGCGCCCGTGCGCTTCGCCGGCTCCGCGGACGACGAGCCCTTCCGCCTCGTGTCCCTGGACGTGAACGGGGACGGCCTCCTGGACCTGGTCATCTCGCACAGCGTCTCGGACTCCGGCTACCTCTCCGTGCACCTGGGGGACGGAAGGGGCGGCTTCACCGAGGTGTCCTCCCTCCCCGCCGACGCGCCGGGCGAGATGGTGGTCGCGGACTTCAACCAGGACGGCCGGGAGGACGTCGCCTTCGCGGGGCTCGAGGGGGGCGTCTACCTGCTGCTCGGCGAGGAGGCCGGGGGGCTGGGTGCGCCCACGCGCGTGGCCGCGGGCACGACGCCTTCCTCCCTGGTCGCGGAGGACCTGGACCAGGACGGCTTCCCGGACCTGGCCTGGACGACGCGCGACTCGGTGGAGGTGCTCCTGGGCTCCACCGTCCGTGTCCCGCGCCGTTGAGGCTCGCGCAGTGAATCCCTCGAGGAGGTTGGCATGAAGCAGCTCTGGGTCGTCATCTGTCTCGTCACCGCGGGCTTCGCCAGCCCCGCCTGGGCGCAGCTCAGTGGCCGATGCGGCGGGGACGACAACCTCACGCCGCAGCAGGTCGCCGGACGCAACGCCTGGGCGCGCAAGTGCAACTACATCTCCGCGGCGAAGGAGGCGATCCTCAACGCGGACAACGAGTATCAGGTCTTCGCCAACGGCTGTTTCCAGTACCCCTGCTCCACGAACAACTGTCAGTACTTCGTGCCCGTGTCGGCGAGCGCGCCGTGCGTGTCCGGGCTCATCAACCTCGGCTCGTGCGTGGCCCACCGTGAGCCTCAGGCTCCGCGCGAGGGGCTGCTCGCCTATCTGGAGACGCTCGAGGCGCCATGGCCGCCCGCGTGGCTCCGGTTCGCCGCCGCTCGCGACGCCTCGCGGGACGCGGCGGGCCCGACATGAGCGCGGCGAGGTTCGCGGTGGTGGCGCTGTGGCTCGCGGCCTGTGGCCCCGTCGCGCCGGTGGAGTCGGAGCTGGGCGAGGCGTCCCAGGCGCTGCCCTACTGCCCCTGTCCGATGGTGCCGCTCCAGGAGACCTCGGACGTCGACCCGATGTTGCCCCAGTGCAACCTGCTCTATTGCGAGGTCTGCGGGGACGGCTACTGCGCGGCCTCCGAGAGCCCGTGGAGCTGCCCCTACGACTGCGGCCCCGCGAGCGTGTGCGGAGACGGCGCCTGCAACGGCGGTGAGTCCGAGGGCAACTGCCCGTCGGACTGCTACTGCGGCGACGGCCAGTGCAAGGGCGAGACGGTCTACACCTGTCCCGTCGACTGCGGCTGTCCCAACCCCTGCGGTGACGGTGTCTGCGGCGCGGGAGAGTCCACCGCCACGTGCCCCGCGGACTGCGGCACGGCGTGTGGTGACGGCACGTGCAACGGCACGGAGAGCGTGTACACCTGCCTGGACGACTGCGGCTACTGCGGCGACAGCTACTGCGCCAGCACGGAGAGCTGGGGCTCGTGCCTGGATGACTGCGGCTTCTGCGGCGACGGACTCTGCTCTTCCAGGGAGTCGCCCTACACGTGCAGCCAGGACTGTGGCTTCGCCGGCTCCTGCCTGCTGCCCGAATACCCCTGCAACATCCCCTGACGTGTCAGGGAGGCGGGGCTCCGGCCGTGCTGACCGGAGCCCCGTGACGACGGACGGTGTGGGGACTACAGCCCGCCGACGTCGACCTCGTCCCTCAAGGACAGCCGGTAGTCATCCTGCGCCCACTCGTTCTGGAAGCGCACGGAGCCGGTGAGGAAGCCCTCCGCGTTCATCACGTTCTCCAACTTCACCTGGCTCTCCGGCCGGACGTTCCACACCTGGCCCTTGAAGCTGAAGACGGTGACGCGCGTCAGGTGCAGCGGCTTGCCGTCGGCGCCCATCAGCGTGTCGCCGGCCTGCAGCGTGCGCGCCTTCACCATCGTCCCGTCGCCGAGCACCATCGGGTGCTCCGCGGTGACCTCCAGCCGGCGGCCTTCCTGGGTCTCCAGGGCGAAGATGTCCTCCTGCGTGTCACCCGCCACGTAGCTGCGGATGGTCTGCTCGCCGTAGCGCAGGAGCCCCGGCTCGGAGGTGGGGCTCAGCGCCGTGACGGTGGTGACGCCGGACGCGTACGCCTCCGGAATCGGCAGCATGCGGCCGTCGAAGGCCACCTTCTGCGTGGGCGTGGTGCAGCCCGCCACGCAGGTGCCCAGCTTGTTCAGGCCGGTGATGCACGCGGAGGCCTCGTCCGCGGGCACGTGGAAGGTGCACGTGGAGCCCGCGGGCACCGCCGGGTACGCGAAGCAGCCGTTGGTGAAGACCTGGTACTCGTTCTCCGTGTTCAGGTACGCCTCGCGCGAGGCGGTGATGAGGCCACACTTGCGCGCCCAGGCGTTGCGGCCCCGGGCGAGGTCGATGGTGACGAGCTGGTCGTCCTGGAAGCAGCGCGTGGACAGCTGCGCCAGGGCCGTGCTCGACAGACAGATTGAGAAGACTGCGGCTGCGATGAAGACGTTCTTCATGGGTTCTCCTTCAGGTGGTGGGGTGGGACTTCCGCTCGGTGCCGCGTGTCAGGGCACGCCCGCGGCGCTCCAGGCGTCGCGCACCGAGTTCACGACCGAGGCGTCGTACCGGTCCGTCGCGGCCTGCACGGTGTAGGCCTTGGCCTGGGACATGGTCGTCGTCGACGTGAAGTAGGTCGTCGCGGCGAAGTAGAAGGTCTGCGCCGCGCGGTTCATGCCGACGCCGCCCACGTTGACGGCCGACTTGCCGCGCGGGTGCGTGCCGCCCGTGACGAGCAGCTTGAAGACCAGGTTGGGGATGCCCGAGTTCCAGTGCACGCCACCGTTGTCGGCGGTGCCCGTGTAGCGCTCGGGGTAGTAGTCACGCGACGAGTTGTCGCGCGTGGGGTTGTCCATGTAGCGCAGCGCGTCCCCGGAGATGTTCGGCGTCCAGATGTCCTCGCCAATCTTCCAGACGTCCGCGTCCAGCGCCCCGCCGCGCGCCCAGCTCTCGCAGATGGCCGCCGCGATGTCCGACAGGCTCTCGTTCAGCGCGCCGGACTCGTTGCGGTACACGAGCCCCGACTCGTACTGCGTCACCGCGTGGGTGATTTCGTGCGACACCACGTCCAGGTCCAACCCGAGCTGGCCCGAGTTCACGTTGTCGCCATCCCCGAAGACAATCTGGATGCCGTCCCAGTACGCATTCACGTACGCGGAGCCGTAGTGGACGGTGCTGGTGATGGTGGCGCCCCGGTCGTCGAACGAGTCGCGACCGAAGATGGTCTCGTAGCAGGCGTACGTGGTGCCGATGTGGTCGTAGTTCCGGTCGATGTGGGCGTCGCCCGTGGCCCCGCCACCCTCCTGGCGCCGCAGGGTGCCGGGCGTGGTCCACTGGTTGTTGGCCGAGTGCACGCGCCGGTTGAGTCCCCCGTGGATGAGCGGGTGCACGTCCAGCACCCGGCCCGACGACGCGTCCACGTAGACGCGGTCCTTCGCGGGCGCGTCCTCGCGGGTGCCCACGCGCAGCACTTCATAGGCGGCCGACAGCGGACCCTCGGCGCCCAGGAAGTAGACGAAGCGCGGCTCGCCCTCGACCTTCAGCGTGTCCAGGCCCTCCAGCGCCGCGTCGGTGACGGCGTGCAGCGGCAGCCGCGCGAGCGTCGACGGCTCCCCCGCGCCCCGCGCCGAGCCGTTGGCCGCGTACACGACGCCCTTGTCGTCCACGTGCACCACCAGCTCGCCGCCCTTCACCGGGACGCCGTGGCGGGTCTGGTCGTAGCGCACGTGGGTGTAGCCCAGCTCGTCCGTGCGGCTGTTGCGCACCGTGAGCTCCTCGGCGCGCAGGCCGAACACCGGGGCCAGGGTGCGCAGCACGGGCGCGAGCGCGTCCGCCGCCTTCAGCGAGACGAGCGAGCGGTCCACGGTGCCGAGCGAGCCGCGGATGAAGCTCGGGGTGCCGTCCCGGCCCGCGTCGACGACCTCCACGCGGCCCAGCGCCGCCAGCGCGGCCTGTCGAGTCTCCGGGGTGTTGTCCCGGGTCGGGTCCACGGGGGCCTCGCCGCAAGCGGCGCCCCACATGGCACAGCACGCCCCAATCAATCCCAGTTTCCAAGTCCGAGTCACGACGCGCTCCTTGTCTTGCGGGTAGGTGCTGCTCTGCATGGCTCCAGCGCGTGCGGGCCTCCCACGCCTGCGCTCGCGCGGCAGGGGCGGAAAGGGACGGACGTGTCGTGTCGTCGTCGGAGGCCGACGGCGCTGGCACTGCGGGACCCATGGGGATGGGTCCAGTCCGATGGCGGACTAGAGGTGCGCGGTCATCCGCTGGACCTCGGCGGGGCTGGCCCCCGACTCCGCGAGCCCGGCCATGAGCGCCTCCCTCAGGAGGCTCTTGAGCCGGGGATTGTCGAGCCGTGTGTACGTGTCCACGGCGAGCTGCCGGTCCACCTGCGCCAGGCGGAAGAGCAAATCGTACTTCTCACCCACCAGCCCCTTCTTCACCGAATCTGACAGGCCGCTGTCGATGGGCGACAGCGCCAGCGACGTCATCGCGTCGCGGGCGGCGGGCTCGTCCGGCGCCAGCTCGAAGAGCAGGTCGATCATCGCCATGCGCTCGAGCACGGGCTCCGGCTTGTCCTCCATGAACCGCGCGTCGGCGGGGAGCTGCTGCAGGGCGGTGGGGTCCGCCAGCTCGCTGCGCAGGCCGTCGATGCGGGAGGCCCCGTCGCGCGCGAGCTCCTCCACGAAGACCTCCTTGCGGAAGAACGCGTTGAAGCGCCCGGCCCGGTACTGACGCGCGGACTGGCGCGCGGCCTCGCGCCGTGTCTTCTGCTCCGCGTCGTCCGTGGGCGCAGCCGCCTCCGGGCTCGTGGCCCGGGCCGTGGGCGCGGTGGGGCGCGGCGACAGCGTGCGCGTGGCCTGGGGCGCGGTATGTGACGCGGGAGCGCGGGGCTCGGTCGGCGCGGGCTCGTGCGCGGAGGGCGAGCGCGGATGGACGAGCGCATACAGGCCCGTGCCCCCGAGCACGACGAGCGCGAGGCCCGGTCCCATCCATCGCCAGCGTCGGGGAGCTGGGGGCCGGGGATTGTCGGCGGGAAGTCCGTTCATGGCTCCACTCCTTGAAGGAATCAGAACAGCCAGCGCGGGGGGGCCGGCTCGGCGTCGAGTCCGAGGAAGCGGCGGTTCACCACGCGGTTCTCGGGGTCCACCGTCACCTGCACCACCGGCTCCGGGAAGGGCACCGTCACGCTCAGCGTGTCCGACTGCGGCGACAGCCCGTAGTTCAGCGTCACCCGCCTGCGCTCGGTGGCGCCCTCGACGAGGACGTCCACGGAGACGGGGTAGCGCGTGCCGGACACGGAGCGCTGGACGGCGGTGAGGGTCAGCTCGCCGTCCTCCAGCGCATGGCTCACCTCGAAGAAGGGCCAGTCCGGGTCTCCGCCGCCGTACACCCACGCGTCGAAGTACGGCCCCAGGTCCTCGCCGGACGCCTGCTCCAGCGCGGCGCGCAGGTCCGCGACGCTCCGGTCCCCGGGGACGGACAGGAAGTTCTTGATGGCCTGCAGGACGATGTTCTCGCCCAGCAGCGGCTCCAGCTGGAGGAACAGGAGCATGGGCCCGGTGCCGTAGACGTCCGACGCGAAGGAGAGGAAGACGGGGGCCGGGTCGTCCTCGGGCTGCGGGTAGTACGCGGCGGTGCGCGCCAGCCGGTCCCAGTACGCGCGCGTCTGCTCGGCCTCGCCCGCGGGGCGGCCCAGGCGCTCGTAGCGGTACGTGAGGTACTCGGCGATGGCCTCCTTCCACACGAAGTCGAACGGGCTCGACAGCGTGGTGCGGTTGCCCGCCCACTGGTGCACCACCTCGTGCATCAGCGTGTGCATCGTCATGTTCGCGTAGTCGCGCCGGAGGTCCGGCAGGTCCTCGCGCAGGATGAGGTTGGCGGGGTGCTCCACGCCCAGCCACTCGGTGGGCGCGCCCGCCACGCGCAGCTCGGTGCCGTACGGCAGCGGGCCCAGCTCGCCGATGACCCAGTTGAGGTACGCCTTGACGTCCGCGGCCACCAGCGACGAGGCGAGCTTGCCGCCGGCCACCTCGTGGAAGACGACCTTGAACTTGCTGGACTGCTCGGTGAACGTGCTCGAGCGCCACGCGGGATTGGAGGCCACCGCGAAGGACGAGTACGTGGGAGCCTGGGTGAGCCCGGTCAGCGTGCACTTCGTGGTGGTGCTGTCGGGGCGCGTCAGCTGTCCCGGGCACAGCACCCGCTCGCCCGTCGCGTGCTTCACGGTGAAGACGTACTGCGTGAGCTGGTCCGTGCGGTCGTCGCATGGGCCGAAGCGGTCGCACGACTCCACCCAGCTCAAGAGATACGAGAAGGTGTTGCCGGCCCTGTCCGTGCGGCGCGAGAAGCCCACCTGGGTGAAGTCGTACGTCTCCAGGGGCACCGTGTAGCGCGCCTCCAGCTTCACCTGGCCCGCGAACTGGCCGCGGCCGCAGACGCGGATGCCCTGCTCGGTGGACTCCGAGCGGGTCGGCTCGGCGTCGTTCCAGCGCAGTCCCGTGAGCCCCTGGGGCGCGTTCACCACGAAGCAGTCACCGCCCGGCGGCGCGACGTCCAGGTACAGCGTGGACTTCGCCTCGCCCGTCTGCGTGGCGAAGTCGTACTCGTAGCGGGTCACCCGCGCGGAGAAGTCACCCTCGGGCCACAGGGGCACGAACGGGTGTGACTGCGCGTCGAGCGCGTCGAGGGCGCCCTCCGGCTCCACCGTGGGGCCACAGCCGAGCGCTCCGAGCGCCCACAGCCCCCAGACCACCCGTGTGAGAACACCTGCCAGCGGCTGCGCGGACCATCCTGGGATGCTTCGCATGGCGTCCTTGTCGTGAGGTGACGAGCACGATGAAGCGCGAGAGCCCCGACCCGAGCCCCCCTGGGGGGCCCTCGCGCAGGTCCAGACAGGGTATGCGCGGGACTACAGGCCGTCGACGCTGGCCTCGTCACGCACCGACAGCCGGTAGTGGTCGTCCGCCCACTCGTTCTGGAAGCGCACCGAGCCCGTCAGCAGGCCCTCCACGTCCAGCACGTTCTCGATCTTCTCCTTGCTGAGCGGCTGCACGTTCCAGGTGGTCCCCTCGTAGCGGAAGACGGAGACGTCCTGGAGCTCCACCTTCTCGCCGCGCACGCCGAGCAGCACGTCGCCCGCCTGGAGCGTCTTGGCCTTCACCATCTCACCGGTGGCGAGCACCATGGGGTGCTCGGACGTCACCTCGACGCGGCGGCCGTCCACCGTCTGCAGCGCGAACACGTCCTCCACCGTCTCGCCGGCGACGAAGGCGCGGATGGCCTGCTCGCCCGTGGTGGGCGCCACTAGCGAAGCGTCCTTCGTGAGCGCCGTCACCGTGCGCACGCCGGACGCATACGCATCCGCGATGGGCCAGTACTCACCACCGAAGGACACCTTCTCCCTGGCCGTGTAGCAGCCCGTCACGCACGTGCCCAGCTTCACCAGTCCGGCGATGCACGGCGCGTTCTCGTCCGCGGGGATGAAGAAGGAGCACGTGGCCGTCGGGCCCGTGGCGGCGAAGGAGTAACAGCCGCTCGCGTACACCTGGTACTCGCCCTCCGCGTTCAGGAAGTCCCGCTTGGCCTGGGTGATGTAGCCGCACCGGAAGGACCAGTTGTTGCGACCCTGCGACAGCGTGTACGTGGTGAGCTGGTCGTCGGTGAAGCAGCGCGTGGACAGCTGCGCCGACGCCGTCGTGGAAAGCACCGCGCACGCGAGGACAACCAGATACGACAGTCGCTTCATGGCTCGCTCCTGGAGGCTGGGGCTGCTGGGTTTCGCTGCCCCGGGATATATCGAGGGTTCACTCGCAGTAAAGTGGATTCCCGCCGAACATGGGATTCCTGGCGACGAATGTTGGCTGTTATTGATTTGCAGTGTCTGCTGATAATTCCATCCGCGCGTCGCGGTGCGGGGTGGAGTGTTCGCGGCTGAAAGCCCTGAATCCACGGGGGCTTGTGTGGACTCCTGGTCGGATACGGGCGGGGCCTGCGGACGTGCGGGCGTCTCAGGGATTGCCGCAGGTATGCCTTGCGCGGGTCAGGTGCGGGTGGGGCCCGGTGGGGGGCTCCATGACTGCCATTGGGTTGCACTGGCAGTGTGGATTGCGTGTGGCGGTGGGGCGGAGTGTCATCCTCTGACGCGAAGTGGCTGGACGGGGGCGGACGGACGCGCGAGTCCTTATGACGAGGCTCCACCCTGGCGAAGGCGACCTCGGGCGCCTTGGAGGAAGGCATGCGCGTACACCCGGTCCGGCTGGTGCTGGCATGGGTCCTGGTCTGGGGGACGGTGGCCTGGGGCGCCGCTCCGGGCACGGGGCCCGGGGACTGCGAGGGCAACACGCGCTTCCTGGTGGGCGCGGGCCTGGGGGACATCACCGGCCCCGCCGCGGAGGTGGGGATGATGGGCTACGGGCAGCTCTCGCAGCAGACCGCGGGGCTGCACCAGCGGCTGCGCTCGCGGGCCTTCGTCATCGTCTCGCCGTGCAACGGGCGACGGGTGGCCATCGTCAGCGCGGACCTGGGGATGATGTTCCAGGCGGTGAAGACGCAGGTGGTGGAGCGGCTGCGCGCCCGCTTCGGCGCCGTGTATTCGAATGACAACGTGCTGCTCGGCGCCACGCACACGCACTCGGGGCCGGGCGGCTTCTCGCACCACACCTTGTACAACCTGACGACGTTCGGCTTCGTGCCGCAGAACTTCGAGGCCATCGTCTCCGGCATCGTCACGTCGATTGCCCGGGCCCACTCGCGGCTGGGCGAGGGGACGCTGCGGCTGGAAGCGGGGGAGCTCGTGGGGGCCAGCCGCAACCGCTCACCGGAGGCCTACCGGCTCAACCCGCCCGCCGAGCGCGCCCGGTACGCCCACGACGTGGACACGCGGATGACGCTGCTGCGGCTGACGCGCGCGCAAGGCGGCGACGTGGGGCTCATCAACTGGTTCGCCGTGCACGCGACGTCCATGGGCAACGACAACCACCTCATCAGCGGGGACAACAAGGGACTGGCCTCGTACTGGTTCGAGAAGGCGCATGACAAGGGGGACACGTTCGTCGCGGCCTTCGCGCAGGCGAACGCGGGGGACGTCACGCCCAACATCCTGGGCGGCACGAATGGCGGTGGGGCCGACGACTTCGAGGACACGGAGCTGTCCGCGCGCAAGCAGCACGACTTCGCCGCGCGGCTGTGGGCCCGGGCCACGACGCCGCTCGTGGGGGGCGTGGACTTCCGGCACACCTTCGTGAAGATGGACGCGGTGGACGTGGCGCCCGAGTACGCGGATGGGAGGCCGCGCCGCACGTGTCCCGCGGCGATTGGGCTGTCGATGCTGGCGGGCGCGGAGGACGGGCCCGGCTATGGCGTGGAGGGCGCGTCGTGCGCCGTCATCCATGACTTGTGGAGCCAGTTCACCTGCGCGCTCACCACCACGCCGTGTCAGGGCGAGAAGCCCATCGTGCTGGAGATGGGCGCCATGCTGCCGCACCCGTGGAGCCCGGACGTGTTGCCGCTGCAGTTGGTGACGGTGGGGCCGCTCGCGCTGGTGGCGGTGCCGTTCGAGGTGACGACGATGGCGGGGCGGCGGCTGCGTCGGACGGTGCTGGAGCGGCTCTCGCCCCGGGGCATCACGGAGGTGGTCATCGTGGGGCTGGCCAACGACTACGCGGGCTATGTCGCCACGCGCGAGGAGTACGCGCGCCAGTCCTACGAGGGGGCGTCGACGCACTTCGGGCCGTGGACGCTCGCGGCGCTGCAGCAGGGGTTCGATTCGCTCGCGGTGGGGATGCGCGAGGGGCATCCGGTTGCTCCGGGGCCCCTGCCCACGGACCTGCGCTTCATCCAGGCGAGCCTCCAGCCCGGCGTGGTGTACGACGACAAGCTGCTCTGGGTGTCGTTCGGCGACGTCATCACGGACGCGAAGGCGTCGTACGCGCGCGGGGACTCGGTGAAGGTCACGTTCTGGGGCGCGCATCCGAAGAACGACCTGCGCCTGGAGGGGACGTATCTGCGCGTGCAGCGCAAGGGCTCCATCGGCGCGTGGGTGGACGTGGCGGATGATGGTGACTGGGAGACGCGCTACCGCTGGGAGCGCGAGAGCTGTGTGCCCACGCTGGGGTGCTCGCACGTCACGGTGGAGTGGCACATCCCGCGCGACGCCGCGCCGGGCACGTACCGCATCCTCCACGAGGGCGAGTGGAAGTCTGGCTGGGATGCGCGCGTGCGCCCGTACTACGGCGCCTCGCGGGTGTTCACGGTGAAGTGACGGCGTCCTCTGGGGCGTGGGGCCGGGAGAGCAGCTCGCGCAGCCGGGGAGGCGTGGGTTGGAGCTGCACGCCGATGCCCGCCGTGGAGCCCCAGGTGCGGGCGTGCGCGGTGTCGACGTGACGCACCACCTCGCCCTCGCAGGTGAAGTCCTCGCCGTCCAGGCGCAGCGTCAATGACAGCCGCGTGAAGAGGGGAGGGAAGGGCTCCTCGCAGCTGAGGAACAGGCCGCCCTTGCAGACCTCGACGCGGTGGGCCACGAGGCCCTGGGGATGCTGGATGCGCACGTCACAGGGGGCGGGAGTCCGCGTGATGGGGCGATGGGGGCTTGTGCGCGAGGTGGCGTGACGACGCGCGGCGGGTGGGCACGGCAGTGCATCGGAGTGTTCCGACAGGCAGCGCTCGCAGTGCATGGTCACCTCGCTCGGAGGGCTCCCGCGGGGGCGGGAGGGGCGACAGCTGTCTGTATACCGGGTGCGGGAGCCGGTGTGACGAGGCCTCCGGGGCAGCACGAGTGGGATGACGGCTAGCGCACAGAGGGGCTCGCGGGGGCTGGCCCGCATGGGCCGTGGACGGGGGCGTGGGCGGGGGCGTGTCGGTTGCGGGACGTCTGTCTCGCTCGCCCAGCGCATTGAGGCAGCGGGGTGAAGCGCGGAGGCTCGCGGCGGTGATGGGACGTGCCCCGTCATCCACTGCCACCCGACGGGCAGTGCGCTTGTTGGAGAAAGGCCCATCCATGAGCATCCATGGTCTCGAAGGGAAGAATGTCCTCATCGCGGGGGGCGCCAAGAACCTGGGCGGGTTGATGGCTCGCGACCTGGCGCGACATGGGGCCAAGGCGGTGGTGATCCACTACCACGACGCGAGCGCGAGGAGCGCCGCCGAGCAGACGCTGCGTGCCATCGAGGCCTCGGGGGCCAAGGGGGTGGCTCTCCAGGGAGAGCTGACGAGCGCCCGGGGGATGGAGCAGCTCTTCGCGGAGGCGAGGGCCGCGGTGGGCAGGCCGGACATCGCCATCAATACCGTGGGAAAGGTGCTCAAGAAGCCCATCGTCGAGACCACGGAGGCGGAGTTCGACGAGATGAGCGCGGTGAATGCCAAGACGGCCTTCTTCTTCCTCAAGGAGGCGGGGCGGCACCTGAACGACAACGGCAAGGTCTGCACGCTCGTCACGTCCCTGTTGGGGGCATACACGCCCTTCTACGCGACCTATGCGGGCATGAAGGCCCCCGTCGAGCACTTCACCCGGGCGGCCTCGAAGGAGTTCGGCGAGCGGGGCATCTCCGTGACGGCGGTCGGCCCGGGCCCCATGGACACGCCCTTCTTCTACCCGGCGGAGGGAGAGGACGCGGTCACCTACCACAAGACGGCGGCGGCGCTGTCGAGGTTCTCCAAGACGGGCCTCACCGACATCGAGGACATCGTTCCGTTCATCCGGTTCCTCGTCACCGAGGGCTGGTGGATGACGGGCCAGACGATTCTCGTCAACGGCGGATACACCACGAAGTAGTCGCCGGGAGTGGGATGCGAGTCGCTCGCCTTCGATGGAGGCGAGCGACTCGGGCCCGACGGGGGATGCCGTCAGGCGCTCTCCGGGGATGACCGCGACACGGGCTGTCGCTCCAGCAGTCGCTGGTAGGCGAGCACCAGGACGAACTGGTGCAGGCTCACCGACGCCATGACCATCAAGGTGGCGACGAGGTTGGCGGCGAAGGAGAAGGGCGCCGGCAGGTGCTCCGTCGCGTCGGTGAGGAGGGAGCCCACGGTGTCCGAGAGGGGCATGAGGATGAGCACTGGGAGCAGTGCGCTGAGAAGCCTCCTGCGATGGCCTCGGACGAGTTGATAGGAGAACCGGAGCGCGGCGAGTGGACCTTTGCCGTCCACCGCGACGGCGGCGGGGGCCAGGCTCGTGCAGAGCGCCATGTAGACGCCTGGCAGCACGAGGAGGAACGAGCCCCCCAGGACGACGAGGAACGTCAACACGTACGTCAGGAGCAGGAGGGGGATGCGCCCGAGGACGACCCATGGGGAGCTGACGTCCGGGGCTGGCAGCCCGGCCTCCTCGCGCAGCCGCCGGGTCACCGTGCGCATGAGGAGGATGCTCAGGCCGAGCTCCGCCGCGACCAGGGACGTGATGCCGGGCAAGGTGCTCTGGGTGAGGTGGAGGAGGGCCCCGGAGCCCATGAGGCAGAGCCACTGGAGGATGAAGAGCCCCGCCAGGAGCACCCGGTGCTGGAGCAGGAGCGAGCAGGCATCTCGCAGGAGCCGCGTGGGGGCCATGGCCGTCGGGTCCTCCCGAATCCGACGTACGCACGGCGCGCAGCGGGCGGCCTCCGGGTGGGCGCGACAGCCGGCGCAGCCGAAGCTGCCACACCGGTCGCAGACGAAGACGGAGTCCTCCAGGGGATGCACGGCACACGTGGGCGCGATTTCGGAGGCGGCGGACGACATGGGACGGCTCGGGGCAAGAGGAAGCCCGGGCCGCTCGCGCGCCCTCGGGCGCCGCCACCCTATGAACCGGGGTCCCTGCGCACCGGTCCTCCTCCGGAGGCTCGCCCCTGGGGGCCGCTCCGCCTATCCGCGAGCGGACAGGGCCCGCGTGGGCCCTGTCACCCCGTGGAAAGCCTCCCGTCGGTGCGGGCGGCGCTCAGCCCTTCGCCTTGAAGGGCGCCGCGTCGATGCGCACGCCGATGTACGAGGGGAAGCGCGGCACGCCGTCGTTGGACAGCTCCTGGTAGCGGAACGTGATGAGCGTGCCGAGGGCCGGCGGCGAGGCGCGCTCCGCGTCGGAGAAGCCCGTGCCCACGCTGAAGCGCTTGCCGTTGCGCAGCTCCACCTCGAGCGCGCCCAGCCGCCCCTTGTGCCGGCCCGCGCCCGCGACGTGGCCAATCACCACGGCCTCGTCATCCTTGAAGCTCTTCACCTTCAACAGCGTGTGCGAGCGGCCCACCTCGTAGCGTGAGCCCGGCTGCCGCAGCATCAGTCCCTCGCCGCCCAGGCCCTCCACCCGCTCCAGCTCCGCGCGCAGGTGCGCCGTGCCCTGGCAGCGCTCGTGCGGATGCCACCGCGCGTACCCGGGCTTCGTGTCATCCACCCACTTGCGACAGTGCTCCAGCCGCTGCTCGAAGGCCGCGTCCACGCTCGGGGCGTCGAACACCACGAAGAGCAATTCCTTCCAGTCCTGGCTCTTGTCCTGCCGGCGCACCACGCTCACCGTGCGCTGGAAGCGCTTGCGGCCACCGAACAGCTCGCCGTCCAGCGGGAAGTCCGGCAGGCCCGCGGTGAACCAGTCCGGCGCGAAGAACTCGTTGCCCAGGCGCGACCAGAAGCGCTTGCCATCCCAGTACGCGCGCACGCCGTCGAGCTTCTCGCTCATCCACCAGTCCGTGAGGTCCACGTCGTTCTCCCACGGATGGGCGAGCAGGAGCGGTGGAGCCTTCTCCGTGGCGTCCTCGCCGGACTCGGACTCCTTCGCCGTCTTGACGCGAGTGGCCTTGGGGAGGGCCTCGGCGCTGCCGACGCGGGCGGCCTCGGCGTCCTCACCGCGCAGCTTGCGCAGGTGCTTGCAGGTGCGCCGCTCGATGCCGATGGACTGGTTGCGCCACGCGGGACAGGAACACGAGTAGACGCCTCCGGTGTTCTTGAGGATGTAGGGCTTGGCGCCCGAGCCCTTCATCTCCGCCTGCTCACCGTCCGCGAGGTCCGCCACTGATATCCCCTCCGTGCCGCGTGTCATCGCGGCGACCGTGAGGAGAATCGTACCCCTGGGGTCTGACGTTTCCCAAGCACGGTGGCGGTGTGGCGCCGTGTTCCGCGCGCTGGACCCGCGACGTTGGACGGGTATCCGGAGTTCGACGGGGCGCCACGGGGGCAGGCGGGCGGCCCGGTGTCGCGCGTGAGGGGCCCGCGGGACGTGGAGAGGTGGTCATTCGACGCGCGAGGCAGTGGCGGACGGGCGGCGGGCGTCGCACCATGTCCGGAGGTCCACGTTTCATCGAGGAGGCGTCACGGGATGGTGGTCATCGTCATGGGCGTCTCGGGCGCCGGCAAGTCGACGGTGGGGCGCGCGCTGGCCCAGAGCCTGGGCTGGCGCTTCCTCGACACGGACGACCTGCACTCGGCCGCCAACGTGGCGAAGATGGCGGCGGGCATCCCGCTGACGGACGAGGACCGCTGGCCCTGGTTGGCGGACGTGCGTGGTGAGCTGGAGCGCTCGCTGGCGCGCGGTGAGGACGTGGTGCTGGCCTCGTCCGCGCTCAAGCGCTCCTACCGCGAGCGGCTGGAGGTGGACCCGGCGCGGACGCGGTGGGTGTTCCTGCACGCGCCGCGCGAGGTGCTGGCGCACAGGCTCGCGCAGCGGCACGGGCACTTCATGCCGCCGGAGCTGTTGGCCAGCCAGCTGGCGACGCTGGAGGTGCCCGAGCAGGCGCTGCCGGTGGACGTCTCGGCAACGCCGGAGGAAGTCGTCGCGCGCATCCGTGAGGGCCTGAAGCTCTGACGTCAGCGCCCCGCGCGGGCGAGGAAGTCGGACGTGCCCTCCAGCTTCGCGTAGGCCATGCCGAGCGCGGCGAGGAACGCGGCGTGGACCTGGGGCGCGGGCACGCTCACGCCGTTGAGCTTGAGGGCGCGGGCGGCGCAGGCGTCGTGGAGCACGGTGACGGAGT
Source organism: Myxococcus sp. AS-1-15 (assembly GCF_020037055.1). NCBI lineage: Bacteria > Pseudomonadati > Myxococcota > Myxococcia > Myxococcales > Myxococcaceae > Myxococcus > Myxococcus sp. AS-1-15. The sequence goes on from NZ_JAIQDF010000002.1 coordinate 583,162, forward strand.
AGCCGAGGTCCGCGGCGGCGCGCACGGTGGCGTCCACGCACATGAGGGTCATCATGCCCGTCACGACGAGGTGCTTGATGCCGAGCGCGCCCAGCTGCTTCTGGAGGTCCGTCTCGCGGAAGCTGTTGGGGTAGTGCTTGAGGATGACGCGCTCGTCGGGGCGGGGCGCGACGAGGGGGTGGGTCTCCGAGCCCGGGGTGTTGGGGAGGAAGAAGGTGGCGCCGGGCTGCACGGAGATGTGGCGGACGTGGATGACGGGCAGGCCGTGCTGGCGGAAGTGGTCGAGGGCCGCGCGGGCCTGGGCGGCGGCGGCGTCGGCGCGGTCCAGCTCGGCGCGGCCGCCGGGGAAGTAGTCGTTCTGGATGTCGATGAGCAGCAGGGCGGTGGTGGGGTCCAAGGGGTCCTCCATGGGGTGGGGCTTCATGGGAGGCAATAACCAGACGGGATGCACGCGACGAGTGCCTGGATTGACAAAATCCGGGCGGAAAACGACAAGCGGCCATGGCGTCGTCTCCCACGCGAATCGCGGTGTTGTCGCTGGAGGGGTGTGTGGCCTCCAGCGTGATGGGGCCGCTGGACGTGTTCGCGATGGCGAACCTGTTGAGCCGGGACGTGGGGATGTCGGAGCCGTTCGTGGCGGAGCTGGTGTCGCCGGGTGGGCGGCCCGCGAGGAGCTTCCACGGGTTGGAGTTGATGGCGGCGCGGGTGCCGGAGCCGGCGGAGCGCTTCGACGTGGTGTTGGTTCCGGCGATGGTGGGTGGACTGGAGGAGGTGTTGGGGGAGCGGGTGCTGACGCGGTGGTTGAAGGCGCAGCATGCGAGAGGGGCGAAGCTGGCGGCGGTGTGCGCGGGGGCGTTCGTGTTGGCGGAGACGGGGTTGTTGGAGGGGCGCGAGGCGACGACGCACTGGGGGTTGGCGCAGCGCTTCGCGGCGAGCTATCCGGGGGTGAGGCTCAAGCCGGAGCTGTTGTTGGTGGACCAGGACGACGTGCTCACGGCGGGAGGAATCACCGCGTATCTGGACCTGTGTCTGCATCTGGTGGCGAAGCAGGCGTCACCGGAGCTGGCGGCGTTGTGCGCGAAGATGTTGTTGGTGGAGCCGGGGCGCAGGTTGCAGGGGCCGTACGTGGTGCACTCGGCGCCGAGGGACCACGGGGACGCGGCGGTGCTGCGCGCGCAGGAGTGGCTGGAGGCGCACTACCAGGGCCCGGTGACGTTGGCGGAGGCGGCGGAGGCCGCGAGCCTGGGCGCGAGGACGCTGCTGAGGCGCTTCCAGAAGGCGACGGGGGACACGCCGCTGGACTACGTCCAACGACTGCGCGTCGAGGCGGCCCGGCGGATGCTGGAGACGAGCCCGCGCACCGTGGAGGACATCTCGCAGGCTGTGGGCTACGCGGACACCACGTCGTTCCGGCGACGGTTCAAGGCGCGCACGGGGCTGACCCCGGATGCGTACAGAAGACGGTTCGCGCTGCGGTGAGCCGCGACACGCGGGCTACCCTCAAGAATGGACGGAACATTCAAATCATTTGAATGTTCGTGCATGTCGCGCTGCCTCCAGCCTCGTTCCCTGATGGGGGCGCTCGTATCTTGGGTGCTCGATGCGCACCGTGCGCGCATGGCTCACGGTCGAGGTGGTCGTTGCGTCGCTCTCGAGCGCCGTTTCCCACGGGCCTCTCCGGCGGACAGAATCTCGGGGATGCGCGCGGCGAGCAGGTCGATGGCCGCGCGGACCTTCGAGGGCAGGTGCTTGTTCTGCGGCCACACGGCGAAGACTTCATTCCCGTGTCGCCCCTCTTCCTGAAGCAACAGCTTCAGCTCTCCCTTGCTCAATCGCGGCGCGACCAGCCAGCAGGGCAGCCACGCGAGCCCCGCGCCCCTCACCGCCTCGTCGGCGATGGCTTCCAGGTCATCGAAGCGCAGTCGCCCTCGCATCGACACCAGCCGCTCACCTCCCCGTGGGTCCGGGAACCGCCAGGGCTTGGTTGTCCCCTGTCGTCCGTAGAGCACGGCCTCATGCTTCCCCAAATCCTCGAGGGACTTGGGTCGACCACGTCGCGCCAGATACGCGGGTGACGCGCAGACCACCATGTTCTGCACGCCCAGTCGCCGCGCCGTCAGTCCCGCATGGTCCGACAAGGGCGCGACTCGAATCGCCAGGTCGAACCCCTCCTCGATGAGGTCCACCACCCGGTCGCTCACGGACAGCTCCACCTCGAGCCCCGGATGCTGTCGCGCCAGCTCCCCCAGCAGCGGCGCCACGCAGTGACGACCGAACAGCACCGAGGCCGTCACCCGCAGCCGCCCCGTGGGCGCGCGATGCCCCGAGTCCAGCTCCGCCTCCGCCGCCTCCAACTCCGCCAGCGCCCGCACGCACCGCTCGTAGAAGACCTGTCCGTCCTCGGTGAGCCCCTGCTTGCGCGTGGTGCGCAGGAACAGCCGCGCCCCCAACCGCTCCTCCAGCCGCGCGATGCTCTTGCCCACCGCCGACCGCGACAACCCCAGCCGCTTCGCCGCGAGCGCGAAGCTCCCCGCCTCCGCGGCCTGCACGAAGGTCAGCACTCCACTCAGCCGGTCCGTCACGACACGCCTCCCATTGGCGAATTCCTGTCTCCAGTGAAGCCTCCAAAGCTCTCCACTGGGGACCTGCCCTCCCCCGTATATCCCCCAGGCCCTCGAATGGCATGACCCTGGAGACAGCAACGATGGATGGCGTGATGAAGCGGTGGGAGCTGCGCAAGCCGGGCCGCGTGAACCTGCAACTGGCGAGCGTGCCCATTCCCCAGCCCGGCGCGGGCGAGGCCCTGGTGCGCGTGTCCGCGGTGTCCCTCAACTACCGCGAGAAGCTCTTCCTGGACGCAGGCGGATACTCCGACGTGCCGTGGCCCTTCGTTCCCACCTCCGACATGGCGGGGGAGGTGGTGGCCACCGGCGCGGGTGTCTCGCGGGTCCGGGTGGGCGAGCGCGTGCTCGCGGCCTTCAACACGGACTGGGTGGACGGCCCACCTCCTCGCGCACCGCGAGCCCTGGGAGGGAGCGTCCCCGGCGTGTTGTCCGAGTACGTCGTGATGCCCGAGGGCTGGCTCGTCGCCGCGCCCAGGGCGCTCGATGATGCCCAGGCCAGCACGCTGCCCTGCGCGGGGCTCACCGCATGGACGGCGCTCGTGGAGCAAGGCGCGCTCAGGCCCGGACAGACGGTGGTGACGCAAGGCACCGGGGGCGTGTCGCTGTTCGCCGTGCAGCTCGCCTCCGCGCTCGGCGCGCGCGTCATCGTCACCTCGGGAGACGACGAGAAGCTGGCTCGCGCGAAGACGCTGGGCGCGGCCCATGGCATCCATCGTCGCCGCACCCCCGACTGGGAGAAGGAGGTGCTGGAGCTGACGAGCGGACGTGGCGCGGACCAGGTGCTGGAGCTGGTGGGCGGCGACAACCTGGGGCGCTCCGCCAGCGCCCTCGCGTCAGGCGGACGCATCTCGCTCATCGGCGTGCTGGAGGGCTTCGACATGCGCTTCCCCGCGCTCCCGCTGCTCCGGAGCCACGGCATCATCCAGGGCGTGCTCGTGGGACACCGCCGGGGACTCGAGGACCTGGTCCGAGCGGTGGACACGCTGCGCGTGGCGCCCGTCATCGACGCGACGTACCCGCTGCGCGACTTCCCCCAGGCCCTGGCGCACCTGGACCGGGGGCCGTTCGGCAAGCTGGTCATCCGCGTCCGCGAGTGAGCCGGAGGCCAGGGCCCGGGAGGGCCTCATGCCGATGAATCGTTGCTCACGATGCAGTTCGTCGGCCTCACCCCTTTCCCTTCACGCGCTGGACGCAGGTAGAGTTCGGGGACTCTGCCGGCCGGGGGCGAGAGGTTGGCCGCATGAGAGGTGGTGGGTTCGTGAGACTCGCCGGATTCGTCATTCATGGAAACAATCAGGACACGCTGCCCCGGTGCCTGGAGAGCCTGCTGGCTGTCTGTGACGACGTCGTGGCCGTGGACTCCATGTCCACGGACGGTTCCTCGGACATCTCCCGGCGCATGGGGGTGAGGTCCGTGTCGATGGCCTGGGAGGGATATGGCGCCGCCCGGGCCGCGGCCGTCGCCTCGCTGAGGCCCTCCGATTACGTCTTCTTCCTGGACTCGGACGAGCACCTGGACGCAGACGCCGTGCGAGCCATCGTCGGCTGGAGGGAGAGCCACCCGCGCGAGGCCGTCTACCGTCTGCCCTTGCGCGACTGGGCCGAGGTCGACGGTCATCGCTTCCTGTACCGCACGCACTGGCGCTCGCGCCTCCTGCGCAGGGAGGTGGCCGCCTGGCGTCCGGAGATGATTGTCCATGAAGCGCTGCCTCGCCGACGTGCACAGCGGCTCCAGGCGTTCATCGAGCACCGGTTCGCCACGTCCGTCTCCCTGCGCTCCGCCAAGGAGCACCGCTACGCGCTGCTCTGGGCGGTGATGGCGTTCGTGGAAGGGCGCACGTCCAAGCCCGCGTCGCTCCAGCGCCCCGCGCACCTCCTGCGAGATGGCCTGCTGCATGGAGCGCTGTGGCGCGGCGGATGGAGGGCGCTGAAGCTCGCCTGGGTGGTGGCCGGATACCACGTGGCGAAGTACCGCTACCTGTGCGAGCTGAAGCAGGGCCGCCATCCCGAGCTGGTCCAGGCCTTCAAGGAGCGACGCTTCGGCGAGCTGTTCCAGCGGGTTCACGCCCTGCGGCTGACCCCATGACACCCGAGGTGGCGCGCGCCTACCGGAACGCGGGCCAGGTGAACGAGCCGGTCCCGGCCCAGCGCTCCGCCAGGCGCTCCTCGAGCGCATCCAGGGTGCGCGACAGGGCGGGAATCGGGTCCACGTCCTCCCGCAGCGCCCGGGCGCGAGCGAGGTGACGCAAGAGGGCGGCGCGCTCGGAGAACCCGGGCGCCCACTCCCTGTCCCGCTCCAGCGCGCGAGGCGACATCCACTGGAACATGTTCACCGTGCGCGCGGTGGCGAGCAGCGCGCGGGCGCGCAGCCACGTCGCGTCGATGCGCGCCGCCTCGCACGAGGGCGCCAGGGTGATGCGGTACGTGACGTCCGCGCGCGTGATGAGCTCCTCGGGCAGCGGCACCACCAGCAGCCACATCAGCGCGTCGTACAGCGCGTGGCGCATGCCGCAGTACTCGAAGTCGAGCAGCCGCGGGCCGCTGGCCGTGAACAACGTGTTGCCCGGGGCCATGTCCCCATGCGTGAGCGCGAGGAACGGACCGGGCTCGGCCAGCTCGCGCGCCACGTGCTCCAGGTCCTCCTGCGTCCCCGGCTCCAGCTCCGCGTCGACCGCGTCCGTCCACCGTCGCAGCCGGTCCACGTGCTCCAGCAGATAGCGCGCGTTCTCGATGCGCACGCGCCCGGGCCGAGGGCTCAGCGCATGGCGGAGCATGTCGAAGTCCCCATGCAGGCCCCAGGTCCGCGCGTGGAGCTGCCCGGTGAGGCGGGCCACGGCGAGCAGCCCGCCGATGGCCGCCTCCGGGTCGTCCCCCTGGAGCAGGTCCTCCAGGGTGGGGCCGAGGCCCAGGTCCTGGAGCACGAGCAGCCGCGAGTCGACGCTGCCCGCGATGAGGCCCGGGGCGATGGTGAGGTTGTGCCGGCCGAGCAGCTCCAGCCCCGCCCACTCATCCAGCCCGAGCACCAGGTCCTGATGGAAGTGCTTGAGCACGACGCTGGTGACGTCTCCGCCGCGCACGCGGGCGCGCACGACGTGGCAGCGCGACTGGGTCCGCAGGACCTGGGGCTCGGTCAGCAGCACGGGGCGTCCCCAGGCCGCGGAGAGCGAGCGCGCGCCATCGGCGAGCAGCCGCGCCAGGTCCAGGGCGCTCAGGGGAGTCGCTCCACGGTGGCGCCGGCTCTCTCCAGCAGCTCGCGGTACCACGCGAAGGCCCGCGCGGTGCGGTCTCCCAGGGCCTTGGCGCCCCAGAGCACGGTGAGCGTGCGGCGGGTGTCCGCGTTGGTCTTGGTGCGCTGCGCGTCCTTCACGGCGTTGGCGCACGGGCCCTCGGCGTCGAAGAGGCACAAGAGGCCCGCGAGGTCGATGGTCTGGCCGGAGGCATTGAAGACGTACTGGGCGCCCTCGGGCGCGATGCCGACGCGGAACGGCTGGGTGGCGCGGTCCAGGTCCACGACGCTGATGGGCAGCCCGCTGTGCAGCGACACCGCGTTGCACGCATCCACGGCCGTGTTGATGCTGCCGAGCGAGCCATCCCCCGCGGCGCGCACCAGGTACTCGGAGGCGGGCTTGCCCCGGCCCGTGGGCTTGTAGCCGCCGTGGCGGAGCATGTCGCGCACGGCGCCGCGCACGGTGTCGTCGCTGGAGAGCGGCGCGGCCGCGTCCGACCTCAGCAGCGCCACCAGCCACTGCGGCGAGGGCGACGCGCCCAGCGACGCGGGGAAGGTGGTGGTGAAGCTCAGCGTGTCCAGGGACGGATGCGGGTCGACGGTCAGCACGGCGGGCCACTCTACGCCACCCGGCGCGCCCGTGCTGGGCTGGGAGCGCGCCAGGGCTTGTTGGCAAGGACCTCGGCGAGCGTCATGCCCGCGGTCGGGCGTGTTCGTGACGCCAGTCCCGGGGCGTCATGCCGTAGGCCTTCTTGAACGCGCGGCCGAAGTGCGTCAGGTCCACGAAGCCCCAGCTGAAGGCGATGTCCGCGATGCCGCGCGCGTCCATGTCGGGGTCCTCGAGCGCCTGGCGGCAGCGCTCCAGGCGGCGCGAGAGGACCTGGCGCATGAAGCTCTCGCCGCCTTCCGCGAACAGCCCATGCAGATAGCGCGTGGACATGCGGAAGTGGGCGGCGGCCGTCGCCGGACTCAGCGAGGGCTCCGCGAGGTGACGCTCGACATAGAGGCGGAGGGCATGTCGCCGGGCCTCTCGCACGCTCGCGGCGTTGGTCTGGAGGGTCCGGCCCTGGGTGTTGAAGGCCAGGGCGAGCAGCTCGAGCAGGTTGTCCGAGACGGAGCCCGCGACGGGCTCGGCGAGCTGGTTCACCGCGAAGGCGCGCAGGTAGGCGGAGACCAGGGCCCCGACGCCCTCTTGGGTATGGAGCACGCTGCCCACCAGGTCATCCGGACGTGAGAGCCGAGGCCGCAGCGTGGAGTAGGGCGCCACGATGACGATGCGGCGGTAGTCCGCGTCGAACGAGAGCTCTCCCGGTCGGGTCCCATCGAAGAGCTCCACGTCACCGGGGTGGGAGTACCGCTCCTCGCGTCCCTGGCGCAGTCGGCAGACGCCCTCCACCTGCATGCAGAGGTAGTAGCACTCGCGTGGGGCACGGGCGATCTCCGGCTCCCCCCGATAGACGCTCTGGGCCGAGGAGTGCAGGTACGTCACGCCCAGCGGTCCTGCGTCGTGATGGTCGAGCCGCCCGAAGAAGGGACTGGAGGAGGACTTGTGCTCCGTCCTCAGTCCCAGGAGCACCTTGCTCGCCAATTCCTGCCAGTACTCATGCCGCTGCTGCTCGGAGACCCCGTCCGTCGAGAAGACTGTGCGCAAGTGCCGCCCCCAGATGTCGTGGCACGCATCCTCCCACCCACCTCCGACACTCCCAGCGCCCACGGCCGAATCCCCGTGCACCCTCGGCCGAGCCCCCCTGCCGCCCATTCCCTATACCTGCCTCCGACCGACACCGATGCTCGGTTCCTCTCAAGGAGAGTCTTCATGAAGCAGTTCCTCGCAGCGTTTGTGCTTTCGTTGGCCGTCGCGACCCCCGCCATGGCGCAGCATGATGGGCCGTTCGCCGACACGGACGCGCTGGTGAGCTATTGGTCGGCGCAGGACACCCAGAGCTCGCTGACGCAGATCTACGTCAATGGCAAGCGCGTGTACCAGCGCTCCGGCTTCGGGCCGGCCTTCGTCAAGGAGTACTTCGATTGCCACGACGGCTCCGGCATCAAGTCCTTCTGCAACAACATCTTCGACGGCTACTTGACCGTGGAGGGCACGTACGGGACGTACAGCCCCGGGCTCGCCGTCTACCTCGACGGCGTGCTGTATCGCTCGGGCAGTCCCTTCTCTCGCGTGGACATCAAGACCTGCTACGGCGACGCGAGCTATTACGGCCCGGTGAGCTACTACATCGTCGAGAGCGTGATCGACGGCTTCGGCCCGCCGTATCCGGGCAACGACTGCTTCTGACCCATCGTTCCGAGCCGCGCCCGTCCTGTGTCGGAGGGGCGCGGCTGTTGGGCCGCTCAGTCGGGTTCGGACAGTCCGAAGTAGTGGGACAGGTAGTCGCCGAAGCTCTTGTACTTGAGCCAGAACTCGAAGCGGTTGTGGCAGCCGAGGACGGGATACTCGCCGCGACGGTTCGCTTTGTGGAAGAGCAGCAGGTGCTCCTGGCTCCCCGAGGGCAAGAGCTCCAGGGCGAGCGCGTTCACCATGGTGGGGTCGGGCAGCAGGTCCACCCAGGCCTGGACCAGCTGCTCTTCCGTGAAGGACTCCGCCGCCGGCGCGTGCTTGGTCATGGCCCGGGACCAACCGGTGAGGATGTCCCGCAGCGGCCGGACCTCCAGCTCGGGTGGGGTGCCTTTCGCCAGGCGAAACCAGCTCGCATCGAAGGCGAGCCACTCGCGGAGGCTGGGTGGGAGTGGACGCGCGTCCGGGAGGGTGAGCGCGTTGATGGACTGAGCATCGAGGGGACACGGGTCCTGGTGCTGGTGGAACCAGCCCTTGCCGCGTCCGCCGTGTTGCACCAGGTGTTCGATGACCTGCTTCGTCGCGCTCAGGTTCATGACGGCCTCGCTCTACTTCGGAACGCACGACGAGGGGAGAGGGTCTCGCGTGAGTTGCTCCTCGCGCGGCGTGAGCGTGGAATTGTGTGCTCACACTCCATTGGCCCGCACAGGGCGAAGCGGATGAATCTCGCGTGCTAGGTTCGGCGCCTTCCGAGCTTGAGCGCGCGCGTGTGTGTGGCCGAGGCGTGGCGCAGAGGAGTCAATCGATGGCAGACGCGAACCAGCGGACGATGCGGGCGGCGCGCTTCGATACGGCGACGAAGACGCTGACGGTGACGAACGTCCCCGTTCCCCAGCCGGGGCCCGGTGAGGTGCGGGTCCAGGTGAAGGCGTGCGGCATCTGTCTGTCGGACGCGCATCTGCTGGATGGCTCGTTGCAGTCGCCGCTGCCGGTGGTGACGCCGGGGCACGAGTCCTCGGGAGTCATCGACGCGGTGGGGGTGGGCGTGCCGCGCTGGACGGCGGGGCAGCGCGTGGCCATGGCGGGCGGCAAGCCGTGTGGACGTTGCGCGAGGTGCTCCAACGGGCAACCGGCGGAGTGCCTGGACTTCCACATCATGGGCTTCCACTACGACGGTGCGTGGGCGGAGTACGTGGTGGTGCCTTACTTCGTGCTGTCTGCGATTCCGGACCATCTGCCGTTCGAGCAGGCGGCGATTCTCGCGGACGCGGTGGCGACGCCGTACGCGGGGCTGGTGGAGACCGCGCAGCTGCGGCCCGCGCAGTCGGTGGGCCTGTGGGGCATCGGTGGGCTGGGAGTCCACGCGGTGCAGATTGCGCGGATGATGGGGGCGACGCCGATTCTCGCGTTCGACACGAACGAGGCGGCGCGGAAGCGGGCGCTGGAGTTCGGCGCGGACGTGGCGTTGGACCCGCGCGCGCCGGACGTGCGCAAACAGGTTCTCCAGCACACGAACGGCATGGGCCTGGACGTGGCGGTGGACCTGGTGGGCGCGAACGCGGTGCTGGCGCAGGCGTCGATGAGCCTCGGACGGCACGGGCGCGCGGTGATGGTGGGCCTGTCGCCGGAGCCCATCCAACTGGGCGCGGGGGTGAACTTCGGCGTGCGCTCGCAGGCGCTGCTCGGGCACCTGGGCTACGAGAAGAAGCACCTGGACCAGCTGGTGGCGCTGGTGGGCGGCAAGCGCCTGGACGTGTCGCGCTCGGTGACGGCGACGCTGCCGCTCGAGGACGTGGCCAAGGGCGTGGAGCGGCTGGTGAGCAAGGAGGGCAACCCCATCCGGCTCGTCATCACGCCGTGACCCAGGGCCTGCGAATCCGCTCACGGCGGAACGCGGCCCCCGCCCCATGTAGGTCTCCCTCCCGGCCCGGGGGCGTGCGCCACCCTGGCTGGCCGCCCTCGGGCATGGGAAGCGATTGCCGGAGGTTCGGAACAGTCCTCCTCTGGCGTCCCCCATGGCATAAGGGCGCCGCGCCCGCTTTCTCCGGGCACCCCCTACGCACATGATTCGTCTCGACAACATCAGCAAGCAGCACGGCCAGCAGATTCTCTTCATCGAGGCCTCGGCCGCTCTCCACAAGGGGGAGAAGGTCGGCCTCGTCGGCCCCAACGGCGCCGGCAAGTCCACGCTGTTCCGGATGATCACCGACCAGGAACACCCCGACGAGGGCCAGGTGGCCGTCGACCGCGGCGTCACCATCGGCTACTTCAGCCAGGACGTCGGTGAGATGTCCGGCCGCAGCGCCGTCTCCGAGGTCATGGATGGCGCCGGCCCCGTGAGCACCGTGTCCGCCGAGCTCAAGCAGCTCGAGGCCGACCTCGCCGACCCCGACAAGGCCGACGAGATGGAGAAGCTCGTCGAGCGCTACGGCCTGGTCCAGGGACGCTTCGAGGAGCTGGGCGGCTACGCCCTCGAGGGCCGCGCGCGCGAGATTCTCGCGGGCCTGGGCTTCAGCGAGGAGATGATGGACGGCGACGTCGGCGCCCTGTCCGGTGGTTGGAAGATGCGCGTGGCGCTCGCCCGCATCCTCCTCATGCGCCCGGACGCGATGCTCCTCGACGAGCCGAGCAACCACCTGGACCTGGAGAGCCTCATCTGGCTCGAGGGCTTCCTCAAGGGCTACGAGGGCGGCCTCCTGATGACCTCGCACGACCGCGAGTTCATGAACCGCATCGTCACCAAGATGGTGGAGATCGACGGCGGCACGCTCACCACCTACTCGGGCAACTACGACTTCTACGAGCAGCAGCGCGCCCAGAACGAGAAGCAGCAGCAGGCCCAGTACGAGCGCCAGCAGGCCATGCTCGCCAAGGAGCTGAAGTTCATCGAGCGCTTCAAGGCCCGCGCCTCCCACGCCGCCCAGGTGCAGAGCCGCGTGAAGAAGCTGGAGAAGATTGAAAAGGTGGAGCCCCCCAAGCGCCGCCAGACGGTCCTCTTCGAGTTCCAGCCCGCCCCGCGCTCCGGTGACGACGTGGTGAGCCTCAAGGCCGTGCACAAGGCCTACGGCAAGAAGCGCATCTACGACGGCATGGACTTCCTCGTGCGCCGCGGCGAGCGCTGGTGCGTCATGGGCATCAACGGCGCGGGCAAGTCCACGCTGCTCAAGCTCGTGGTCGGCTCCACCACGCCGGACCAGGGCACCGTGGCCATGGGCGGCAGCGTGAAGCTCGGCTACTTCGCCCAGCACGCCATGGACCTGCTCGACGGCGAGCGCACCGTGTTCCAGTCGCTGGAGGACGCGTTCCCCCGCGCCGGTCAGGGCTCGCTGCGCGCGCTGGCCGGCTGCTTCGGCTTCTCCGGCGACGAGGTGGAGAAGAAGTGCCGCGTGCTCTCCGGTGGAGAGAAGGCGCGTCTGGTCATGGCGAAGATGCTCTTCGACCCGCCCAACTTCCTGGTGCTCGACGAGCCCACCAACCACCTGGACATGGCGACGAAGGAGATGCTGATCACGGCGCTCTCCCGCTACGAGGGCACCATGCTCTTCGTCTCGCACGACCGGCACTTCCTCGGCGCGCTGTCCAACCGCGTGCTGGAGCTGACGCCCGAGGGCATCCACCAGTACGGCGGCGGCTACACCGAGTACGTCGCGCGCACCGGCCACGAGGCCCCCGGCCTGCGCACCTGAGGCATCCGTGAGACGGCGGGCCGGCTACTCGAACAGCCGGCTCGCCAGTCGCGCCAGCTTGCGCGCCTTGCCCGTGTACGGCGGGAAGAACAGGTGCGCCAGCGACGTGCGCCCCTGCCGCAGCACCGCGCGCTCGTGGCTGAAGGCCTTGAAGCCCGCCTCGCCGTGGTACGCGCCCAGCCCGCTGTGGCCCACGCCCCCGAAGGGCAGGTGCGGGTTCACGTTGTGCAACACCACCGTGTTGACGCACGTGCCGCCCGCGCTCGTCTCCTGGATGAGCCGCTCCACCGCCGCGTCGTCCTGGCTGAACACGTAGAGCGCCAGCGGCTTGCCGCCCGCGCGCACGTGCGCCACCACCTCGTCGAGCGACTCGTACCGGAGCACCGGCAACACCGGCCCGAAGATCTCCTCCTCCATCAGCGGCGCGTCCGGCGTCACGTCCGCCACCACCGTCGGCGCGATGAAGCGCGTCTGCGCGTCCACGCTCCCGCCCACCACCACCCGCGCGCCCTGCGCCACCGTGCGGTCCAGCAGCCCGCGCACCCGCGCGAAGGCGCCGTCATCCACCATCCGGCAGAAGTCCGCGCTCGCCCGGCGCGCCTCCTCGGTGCGCCCGTAGAAGCGCTCCACCGCCGCCTTCAGCGCGGCCAGGAACGCCTCCTCCTGGGACGCATGCACCCAGACATGGTCCGGCGCGATGCACGTCTGGCCGCCGTTGAGGAACTTGCCCCACGCCACCCGCTCCGCAGCCGCCTCCAGGTCCGCGGACGTGTCGAGGATGGCCGGTGACTTGCCGCCCAGCTCCAACGTCACGCCCGCCAGGTGCCGCGCCGCCGCCTCCATCACCCGCCGCCCCACCCGGGGCCCTCCGGTGAAGAAGAAGTGGTCGAACGGCAGCCGCAAGAGCGCCTCGCCCACCTCCGTGCCGCCCTCCACCACGTGGACCTCGTCCTCGGGGAACGTGTCGCGCACGAGCTGCGCCAGGAAGCGCGAGGTGTTCGGCGTCTTCTCGCTGGGCTTGCAGAGCACGGTGTTGCCCGCCGCCACCGCGTCCACCAGCGGCGCCACCAGCAGGTTGAACGGGTAGTTCCACGGCGCCATCACCAGCACCACGCCGCGCGGCTCGTAGCGCACGTGGCTGGAGGTGCCGGTGAGCACGAGCGGCGTCGTCACCTTGCGCGGCTTCATCCACCCCTTGAGGTGCTTGCGCACGTGCTCCAATTCCATGAGCACGGGCAGCACCTCCGTCGACTCCACCTCCGCGGCCGGCTTGCGGAAGTCCGCGTGGAGCGCCTGGGCCAGCGCCTCGCGCCGCTCCAGGATGAGGGCCTTGATCTTCTCCAGGCGGGCGAGCCGCTCACCGGGGCCGCGCCTGCCCACCTCCCAGCGGCGGGCCCGCAGGCGCTCGAACGCCTCCCGCAGGCCCTGGGGCACCAGCTCCTCCTCCTGTTTCACCACGCGCATCCCGGCTCCTCGAGGCTGGCTGCCCTATTCCAACAACCGCGTCGCGCGGGAGGCCCAGTCCTGGGCCTTTCCGCGGTACGGCGGGAAGAACACCGACGCGAGCGACTTCATCCATTGAACCGACACAGCCCGCTCATGGCTGAAGGTCCGGAAGCCGTAGACGCCGTGGTAGTGCCCCAGGCCACTCATGCCCACCCCGCCGAAGGGCAGGTTCGGGTTCGCCACGTGGATGAGGACGTTGTTCACCACCGCGCCGCCGGACGTCGTGTTGCGGAACACGTCCTCGATGGCCCGCTTGTCCTGGCTGAAGACGTAGAGCGCCAGCGGCTTCTCCCCCCGCTGGATGTGCGCATACACCTCGTCCCGCGAGCGGAACGTCATCACCGGCATCACCGGTCCGAAGATTTCGCCCTCCATGATGGGCATGTCCGGCGTCACGCCCGTCAGCACGGTGGGCGAGATGTAGCGCGAGGGCCCGTCCGCCACCCCGCCCATCTCCACCTTCGCGCCCGCCGCCACGGTGCGGTCCACCAGGTCCTTCACCCGCCGCCACGCCGCCGGCTCCACCAGCCGGGCGAAGTCGGGGCTCGCCTGCCGGGCCTCCTCCGTCTCACCGTAGAAGCGCGTGATGACCGCCTTCACCGCGTCCACGAACTGCTGCTTCTTCGACTCGTGCACGAAGATGTAGTCGGGGGCCACGCACGTCTGGCCGCTGTTGAGGAACTTGCCCCACGTCAGCCGCTCCGCCGCGGCCTGCACGTCCGCGGACTCGTCGATGATGGCGGGCGACTTGCCGCCCAGCTCCAGCGTCACGCTGGCCAGGTGCTGCGCCGCGGCCTCCATCACCTTGCGGCCGATGCGCGGGTTGCCCGTGAAGAAGAAGTGGTCGAACGGCAGCCGCAAGAGCGCCTCCGCCGTCTCCGCGCCGCCCTCGAACAGCGCCACCTCGTTCTCCGGGAACACGTCGCGCACCAGCCGCGCCAGGAAGCGCGCGGTGTGCGGCGTCTTCTCGCTGGGCTTGCACAGCACGGCGTTGCCCGCGGCGATGGCGGCGATGAGCGGCGCCATCAAGAGCTGGAAGGGATAGTTCCAGGGCGAGAGCACCAGCACCACGCCGCGCGCCTCGTAGCGCACGTGCGCCGACGAGCCCGCGAGCAGCATGGGCGTGCCCACGCGCGTGGGCTTCATCCACGACGACAGGTGCTTCACCGTGTGGTTCAGCTCCTCCAGCGTGGGGTGGATCTCCGTCAGCTCCACTTCCAGCGCGGGCTTGCGGAAGTCCTGGTGGATGGCCTCGGCCAGCTCGTCGCGGCGGGCGATGATGGCCTCGCGCAGCCGCTTGAGCTTCGCGACGCGCTCGGCCGCGGTGGTGCGCGACAGGGCCCAGCGGTTGGCGCGCAGCGAGTCGAACGCGGCCTGCAGGCGCGCGACGTCGGCCTGGGGTTTGGACTCGGTGGAAACGGGGACGAGCTCCAGCATGGTTGGCTCCTCGATGAAATCCGGTGGGTGCTTCAGCGGGCCTCGAGCCCGCGCAAGAGGGTGGTGAGCGCCGTCGTCAGCTCGGCGGTGAAGTCGATGCGCAGGGGGGCCATGTGCGGCAGGGCGAGCACCTCGCGCGCCACGGGCGCCACGTCCGCCATCTGCCGCAGGCCCGTCACCAGCGCGTGCAGGTGCACGAGCACGCGGGCGCCCTCACCTGGGTGCAGGAAGGACAGCCGCGACTCGAGGAGCGCGCCCGTGCGCGCCATCGCCTCCAACAGCCGCTCCTTGAACCGGCGCGCCTGCTCCACGGAGACGTTCTGCTCCAGCACCGTCTGCAGCATCGCGAGCAGCCGCGTCAGCGACAGCTCCGGCTCCAGCGACTCGGCCACCGCGCGCGCCAGCCACGGCCCCGTCCACGCCCCCTCGACGGTGCCCAGCCTCGCCTCCAGCCGGGCGAACCAGGCGAAGAGCAGGTCCTCCAAGAGCGCGAGGAACAGCGCCTCCTTGGTCGGGAAGTAGAGGAACACCGTCCCCTTGGCCAGATGGGCCCGCTCGGCCACGTCCGCCATCTTCACCTCGGAGTACGAGGTCGCCTGATAGAGTGCGAGCGCCTCGTCCAGCAGCACCCGCCTGCGCGCCTCCTTGTCCTCGTCCTTGCGCGCGCGCTTGGGTGCCACCCGCCCCGCCTGCTCCCCGGAATCGCTGACCATGCCCTCAGTGGTAGGTGACCTCAGGTCATTCGTCAAGTGACCAAAGGTCATTTCCGCTGGCCGGCACCTGGAGTGTGGTGGGTGGGTGTGAGATGATGTCCGCCATGCGTCCCATCCAGACGGAGCTGCTGTCCGGAAGCGAGCTGTACCGGGAGGTGGTGCTGGAGAAGCTGCTCCACGCCCGCGAGTCGGTGTGGCTGGCCACGGCGAACGTGAAGGCGATGTACGTGGAGTCGAAGGGGAAGTTCGTGCCGCTGGTGGACGTGCTGGACGGGCTGGCGGCCCGGGGCGTGTCCCTGCGGCTGCTGCACGCGGAGCTGCCGAGCCGCCCGTTCCGCGCGGCGTTCGATGCCCGGGCGCGGCTGGTGAAGGGTGGCTTGAATCTGAAGGTCTGCCCCCGCGTGCACTTCAAGGCAGTGGTGGTGGATGGGGCGTGGACCTATCTGGGTAGCGCGAATCTGACGGGGGCGGGCCTGGGGGCCAAGGGCGACGCGGTGCGTAACTTCGAGCTGGGCTTCGTCACGGAGGACTTCGACGTCATCGACCGGGTGACGGCGCTCTACGAGGCGGTGTGGAGCGGGGCCGAGTGCAGGGGATGCAAGCTGCGGCACGTGTGCCCGGACCCGATAATCCCCGCACCCGGGGGGCGGGAGGAGATGAGAAGCTCCCGCGGCGCTCCTCGGCTCGGCAAGTCCCGTCGGTTGAGGCGCGCCACCTCGGAGTCGTCACGACGATGATGAAGCTCTACTTCGCGCGGAACACCCGGGCCACCCGACCCCGGTGGTTGCTGGAGGAGCTGGGCGTTCCCTACGAGCTGGTGCCGGTGGACGTGCTCCAGCGTGAGCACAAGAGCCCCGAGTACCTGCGCATCCACCCCATGGGCTCCATGCCCGCGCTGGAGGATGACGGGCAGCCCATCTTCGAGTCGGCGGCCATCCTGCTGCACGTCGCGGACAAGTACCTGGAGCAGGGCTTCGCCCCGCCGCTCGGCTCGCCCGAGCGCGCCGAGTACTACCAGTGGATGTTCTTCTGCATGTCCACCATGGAGCCGCCCTTGTCCGCGTACTCCGCGCACAGCCGCTTCCTGCCGGAGGAGCAGCAGGTGGTGGGCGAGGCGGAGCGCGGGCGTCGTCGCTTCACGGACATCGCGCGCATGCTGGAGTCGCGGCTGCAGGGGCGCACGTTCCTGGTGGGCGAGCGCTTCACCGCGGCGGACGTGGTGATGACGTCCATCCTGGAGTGGGGCGGGAGCATGGGGCTGCTGGAGGACTTCCCCGGCTTGCGCGCCTATGTGGAGCGGCACCTGGCGCGTCCCGCGGCGCGGCGAGCCCTGGAGTAGGCGGCCCCGTGCATCAACCCGTCGTACCCAGTCCCTCGCCCTCGGAGCTCGCGGCCCACGTCGGATTGAAGCGCCGGGGCTTCATCGTCTCGGCGTGCGTGCTGCTGCTGTCGCTCGGCACGCACCCGCTGCTCTTCGGCGGCTTCATCCCGACGGTCATCGTGGTCCACATCGCGTGGGCGGCGGTGCTCGTGGGCACGGCCGCGGCCATGGGCTCGCGGTGGGTGACGGTGCATCGCGCCAGCGTCGTCACGGGCGTGGCCAGCATGGTGGCGCTGGTGCTGGACATCCACTTCACCGGAGGGCTGTCGAGCACGCTGTACCCGCTGCTCTTCGCGATGCCGCTCATCATCGCCGTCTTCGCGCCGGGGGACGTGGTGACGGTGTGGGCCTCCGTCGTGCTGACGCTGGTGGGCATGCTGGTGGCATCGTGGCACTCGGACGTCTCCGAGCAGCGGCTCGTCGGGCAGGTGACGCTCTTCTTCTTCCTGGCCTGGGTGGCCGTCTTCAGCTGCAAGCAGTTCCGCCGGATGCGCGACACCGAGCGCGACGCCGTGAACGCGCGGCTGGCGGCGCTGGAGCAGCTGGCGCGCAGCGAGCACCTGCGCGCGGACGCGGTGCGCAGCCAGGCGGAGATGGAGCGGCTGGCCCTGGTGGGGCGCCTGGCCGCGGGCGTGGCGCACGAGGTGAACAACCCGCTGGCGTACGTGAAGTCCAACCTGGGCTACCTGGAGGAGGTGTCGGGCGAGGGCGCGCAGGACCTGGAGGACCTGCGCCGGGTGCTGTGGGAGACGCGGCAGGGCGTGCTGCGCATCGAGCAGATCGTCACGGACCTGCGCCGCTTCTCGCGCGACGCGTCGGACGCGGAGGAGGCGGGCAGCGTGGCGGAGGCGCTCGACGAGGCGGAGCGGCTCGCGTCGGTGCGGCTGCGCAGCCTGGGGCAGGTGGTGCGCGAGGTGGAGCCGCACCTGGTGCGCGTGCGGCTGGGCCAGCGTCAGCTGGTGCAGGTGGTGCTGAACCTGCTGCTCAACGCGGCGGACGCGCTGGACGGGGCGCGGCCCTCGCGCGCCGCGCGCATCGTGCTCAGGGCCTCGCGGGTGGAGGGGGGCGTGCGTCTGGAGGTGGAGGACAACGGACCGGGCGTTCCGGAGGCTGTCCTTCCGCACCTGTTCGAGCCGTTCTTCACCACCAAGGCCCCGGGCAAGGGCACCGGCCTGGGCCTGGCGCTGTGTCGCGAGTACCTGGCCCGCGTCGGCGGCACGCTGACCGTGGCCAACTGCCCCGATGGCGGCGCGTGCTTCACGCTGCACCTGCCCGCCGTCCCCGAGAAGGAGCCCCCGGCCTGAGGACGCGGGCGGCTACGACTTCGCGGGCTCGGTGCCGGTGGGCGCGATGGGCTCCTCGGCGGCCTTGTCCGGCTCAGACTCCGACGAGGACTTGCCCAACTGCCGCTCGCGCCACGCGCTGGGGGACTCGCCCACGAGCTTGCGGAACAGGCTGCTGAAGTGCTGCAGCGACGCGCAGCCCACCTCCACCGCGACGGCGGTGAGCTTCATGTCCGTTTCCAAGAGGAGCCCCTGGGCCATGCGCACCTGCACGGCGTTGAGCTCCGCCTGGAAGGACGTGCCGGCCTCCTTGAGGCGGCGCTGCAGCGTGCGCTCGGACATGCCCATCTCCCGGGCGACGTCCGACAGGTTGATGTCCGGCAGCTTGCCCTTCATCGCCTGGTGCAGCTCGCGCAACAGCGGCGACTGGCCGGTGGCCTCGGCCACCAGGTCATTCAGCTTGGAGAGCAGCGGCGCGGCGCGCGCCTCGGGCTGTCCCAGCCACGCCAGCGCGGCGGCCGGCTCGGTGAAGACCTTGCTGGGGTACGCGCCCGTCAACAGCGTGTAGAAGCCGCCCACCACCGCGCCCGCCACGCCCTCCGGACGCACCAGCGCCTGGCGCTGCACCGACGTGCCGAAGGACTTCTCGCGCGCCTGCATGTACTTCACGAGCACCGCGAAGGCCGCGGGGTCCGCCGCCTCCAGCCGGCGCGCGTCCACCAGCGAGGCATGGGGCGCCGCGGGGGCCAGCTCCACGTCGAGCACGTGCACCAGCCTGCGCACGTGCGCCTCCGCGGGGCGTCCCCACAGGATGAAGCCGCACAGGTCCGCCGAGGCGTACCAGTGCAGGAACCCTTCCCCGACTAGGTAACGGCCGTGGGGGTCCCGGAAGTAATCGTCGACGCCGTCTGCCGATCGCACGGCTCGGCAGAATAGCGCTTCGCCACCTGGAGCACCCAGCGGGGATTGATGGGCGACAGTCCCGTCACCAGCTCCGGCCTCACCAGGGCCACGCCCTCCAGCTCCCGGGTGGTGGCCGGCAGGTCCCGCCAGGGCACCTGGGGCTTCACGTGGTGGGCCTGGTGGTAACCCGCATTGAAAAAGAACAGGTTGTACAGACGGGACGTGGACGTGGTTCCCAACGCACCGCGCTGCGTGGAGTCGGTCTCGAAGTGGGCGGCCAGGTTGAGCCAGTGGATGCAGAACTGGCCCACCAGCAGCACGCCGAACCACGCCAGGCCCAGGGCGGGCCGCCAGACGATGACCGCCAGCAGGGCCCCGTCCACGACGAGGAAGTCCAGCGCCAGCTCCAGGCGCTGGTTGCGCTTCTTGGCCCAGCGCCAGACGTTGGCCACGGCCTCGAAGGGCCAGAACCAGGGCGTCAGCGCCGAGCGCAGGCAATAACGCACCACGCCTTCGCCGGGCTTGCGCTGGCCCCAGTCACCCGGGCCGTCGTTGTACCGGTGATGGTTGAAGTGGTGGATGTAGTAGCCGCGATAGGGAAACCCACACGCCATGCCCAGCGTCCGGGATACCAGCCAGTGCAGCACGCGCGGCTTCGCGATGCTCACGTGCATGTGGTTGTGCAGGACGGCGTAGTTCCAGAACATCACCGCCCAGCCCACGGCGCACATGCCCACGCGGCCCCAGGCGCCCAGGTGGTCCCAGCTCCAGAGGAAGGAGGGCAACCAGGCCCACCACAGCGCGTGTACCGCGAGCTGCGGCAGGTCGAGAGCGGGGGCGGGGAGGGGGCGAGTCATGGGGCACGAAGCTAGGCCCGCCCCTGTCTCGCCGCTTCATTCCATGCGCCAAGCGATTGCGAAAACGCGCAACCTCGAGCGTCCTTCGCTGGCATCGCCTTCAACCCGGGTCCACCCCGCCCCGGTGCTGATTCCGCCCGCGCTCGCCGTCTTCCACGTGACGGGAATGGGCGAGCGCGAGCGGCGCCGCCGCGCTCACGACTCCAGCGCGTTGGCGACCTGTCCCAGCAAGCGCAGCCGGGGCGCGTCCAGCTTGCGCACCGTGCGCAAGAGCCGGCGGACCTCGGGACGCTCGCGGTACTCCGGCGGGTCCTCGGCGAGCGTGGGCGCGCCTTCGACGCCGGCCGTCATGCCCAGCAGCACATCCGAGGAGCAGTTGAGGACCAGACACAGCTTCCTCAGCGTGCGGACGCTGGGGAGCATGTGACCGCGCTCCAGCCGCCCGTACACCTCGGTGGCGATGCCCACGCGCTCGGCCACATCGGCCTGGGTGAGCTCCAGCCGCTGCCGCGCCGCGCGAACTGCATTTCCAATGATGGTGGCCAATCGTTGTTCCATGGCGTGCGGAAACCTGTCGAAAAGAGGGCTTCGCCCCCCGCGCTCGGGCGGAGAGGTTCCGGGGAGAAGTGACTGCGGGTTCGGTGCCTCGTGGAACACAGACTACGGGTGGGGTCTGACATTCAGGTGCTTCCGGAATGGCGTGCGAAAGCGCTTGAAAAAAGCGCCGCCGGCACGCCCCGCGGGAGGCCCTCGGAAGGCCCCTCCGGCGAGGCTCCGGACGTGGTTTCCGGCGCGCTCCGGGCGTGCCTCGCGAAGGTGGGTGGTGTCGCGCGGTCGACACCGCTGGGGCCCGAAAACTCGGCGCGGGGGCGATTCGCACGCGGCGCGTGGGGCGTTCGCGTCGCGCGGACGCGGACCGTCCTCGCGCACGTCGCCGTGAGCGTGGGTGAAGCTCACCGCGGGCGTCTTGCTTCGCGTTCGTCCGGTGCTGGACGTCACCGGCCGGACGGCCGCACTCGCGGTGCTGGGGCGCGGGGGTGGCGTCCGGGCCGTCGGCGTGCGGCGGAAAGCCGGGGCTCACGTCCGAGGCCGAAAATTCGGCCCGCGCGGCGTTGTCAATGGACGGGTGGGGACTTCACGGAAAAGCCCTGGTGTTTCCGTGGTTTACGAAGGCGGGACGTCTGACGTAGGGTGGGCCCCCCCGGTGGGTCGGGGGTGCACCGCGTGCCTCGCGGGGAGGGCCGTTGAGGTCGTGAGCGACGAGCGTCCGGACGCGCTGCTCAAGAGCGCACTCGAGAAAATTGTCTACTTCGAGGCCCGTGCGGAGCAGTTGCTCAGCGAGCTGGGCTCGACGCGTGAGGAGATGGAGCACCTCAAGCGCGAGCTCGCGGAGACGCATCAGCGCGAGCTGAAGCTGCGGCGCGAGGTGGCGGAGCTGGAGGTGCGCGTCGGGCGCGCCCAGGCCGAGCGCGAGGAGTCGGTGCGGCTGACGCAGGCGCTGCGCGGCGAGCGCGACCAGCTGATGGACCGGCTGCTGACGGCGAGCCGGCTGCGCGCCTCCACGCAGGAGCGCGACGACGAGGACGATGACCTGGGGTTCGACCTGGCGTCGTTCATCTCGCAGCTTCGCAGCGAGGCGCTGCTCAAGAACGAGACGGGCAAGGGCGCGGCGGCGACGGTGATGTCGATGAAGGTGCCCGTGCGAGCACCCGCGGTCCCGCTGGCCGAGCCGGTGGCGAAGGCCCAGCCTCCCGCGGCGGCCTCGAGCGCGCCGCCCGCGTTGCTGGAGCCGCTGCTGGAGGGACTGTCGCCGGTGGCGCGCGAGGCGCAGCGCTTCCTGCAGGCGGGGCGGCTGGGCGTGAGCGCGGCGCAGCTGGCGGAGCTGTCCGGGCAGGGGGGGCTGGGGGCTCCGACGGACGAGACGCTGTTCGGGTTCTCGGTGCGGGAGCTCTCGGCGCAGGACCCCGCGGCGCGCATCCGCGCGGCGGAGCGGCTCAAGGCGCTGTCGCAGCCCGCGGCGGCTCCGGCGCTGGCGAGCGCGCTGCACGCGGAGACGGACGCGGCGGCGCAGGTGGCGCTGCTCCAGGCGTTCGCGGCGCTGTGCCGGGAGGAGGGCGCGCAGGTGGTGTCGCCGCTGTTGTCCTCGCCGGTGCCGGAGGTGCGCATCGCGGCGCTCAAGGCGCTGTTGACGCTGGCGCCCCGGGACGCGGCGCCGCACCTGGCGCAGGCGATGAAGGACCCGGACCGCTCGGTGCGTCGGCGCGCGTCGCTGCTGGCGCTGGGGCTGGAGGGTGAGACGGCGCGCCGGCTCGGTGAAGAGGCCATCCACGACGCGGACGCGGAGGTCCGTTCGCTGGCGGCGCTGGCGCTGGGCGCGGGGAGTGGCGAGAACGCGCGGGCCTTGTTGCTGGAGGCGCTCGGGGACCGCGAGCCTCGCGTGCGCAAGGCGGCGGCGCAGAGCCTGTCGCGCATCCTGGGGCAGGATGTGTCCGGCGTCGTCGCGCTGGACGACACGCACCGGCGCCGTGAGATTCGTCGGCTGGCGACGTTGCCGGTCAAGCCCGTGCGCGCGCGGCTCGAGGAGCCGGCGCGAGTGGTGGCCATGGCACCGGCGCCGGCCCCGGTGGTCGCGAGTGTGGCGCCCCCGGTCGTGGTGGCCCAGCCCGTGATGGCCGTGGTGGGGGCGACGCATCAGCAGATCACAAAACGCGCGGATGGTGTTCTGCACGGCCAGCAGGTAATGGCCACAGTGGGTGCCCGTCATCATGCTGCGGTGTCGGCTCCCTCGATGGGTGCCCGTCCCGTCGCGCCGTCGACGCACGTGGCGCAGGCCCCGCAGGCCCGTTCCTCGGTGCCTTCGTCGACGCAGGGAGTTCAGGCCCCCCAGGCCCGCGCCCCGGTTCCGTCCCAGCCCGCGCAGCCCGTGGCCGCCCCGCCGAATGCTGGCGCCCCGCAGCGCGCCGCGCCTCCGCCTTCCCGTCCCGCCGCCCCGGCGCCCCGGCTCTCGCCCGTCCAGGCGGCCCTCGTGGCCATGGGCGCCCCGGCGCCGCAGCCCGCAACGCGCTCCGAGGAGCCCCGGCCCGTCGCCGCGCGCCCGAGCGCCTCGCCCGTGGAGACGCTCTGTGCCCCCATGCTCCACGAGGTCCGCGTGGCGGTCCGTGGTCGCTCGCTCGCCGAGCTGACGGCCGCCCTGGGGGTGCCCGTCGAGCTCGCTCAGGAAGCAATCACCCTGCTCTCAGCCCGGGGGGCCGTGGTCCGAAGGGGACACAAATACTTCGCCGCTTGAGGCAAGGTAGCCGCCCCGTACGTCTTTCGAAGGGTCGTTCATGGAAGCGCCGACATACAGCTCGAAGCAGGTGGCCGAGATGCTCGGCGTGTCTCCGAAAGCGATTCCGGAGGACGCGAGGAAGGACGTGTACACCCCGGACGACGTCTGGGACCTGCGCACGACGCTCGACCGCTTCCCGGCCAAGGTGGGCCACCGCCGCCAGCTCTTCCTGAACTTCAAGGGCGGCACCGGCAAGACGTCCCTGTCCACGTCCTACGCGTGGCGCGTGGCGGAGCTGGGCTACTCGGTGCTCCTCATCGACCTGGACAGCCAGGGCCACGCCACCAAGTGCCTGGGCTACGAGGGCGAGGAGTTCGAGAAGACGCTGCTCGACGTGCTGGTGCGCAAGACGCCCCTGGCCAAGGTCATCCAGAAGTCCCCGCTGCCCAACCTGGACTTCGTCCCGTCCAACCTCAGCATGTCCACCATGGACCTCTCGCTGATGCCCATGGCCGGCCGCGAGTTCAAGCTGCGCAACGCCCTCAAGGACGTGGAGGCCCAGTACGACGTCATCGTCTTCGACGCGCCGCCGTCCTTCGGCCTGCTCAACCTCAACGCGCTGATGGCCGCCAACGACCTGTTCGTCCCCGTGCTGGCGGACTTCCTGTCGTTCCACGGCCTGAAGCTGCTGTTCGAGACCGTGCAGAGCCTGGAGGAGGACCTCAACCACGTGCTGGACCACGTGTTCATCGTGGTGAACTCCTTCAACGCCACCTTCAAGCTGGCGAAGGAGGCGCTGGAGGCGCTCCAGACGCACTACCCGGAGTTCCTGCTGCCGACCATCATCCGGCAGTGCACCAAGTTCGCCCAGGCCTCGAGCGAGGGGCGCCCCGTCTTCGTCGCGGACCCCACGTCGAAGGGCGCCAACGACATCCAGGCCATGATTGACAACGTCCTGCCGCGCCTCGTCGCCGCGGCCGCCGCCGCCCCGAAGAAGGGCACCCAGCAGGCTGGCTGAGATTCGCCATGAAGAAAGCCTTCGAACAGAACGTGTCTCGCGCCAAGCCGCGCCTCCGCCTGGGGGCGTTCACCGGCGCCGTCGAGCAGACCGAGCCCACCGAGCCTCCCGAGCAGGCCGCCGACGTCGCTCCCCCCGAGCCGACGAGCGCCGACCTGTCCGCGGAGGTCCGCGCCCGCATCGAGCGCGCCCGCGCTCCTCGCCCCACCGCCGCCGAGGCGATGGAGGTGGCGCTGTCGCAGCCCGAGGGGCCGCGCGCGCGGGAGCCGGTGTTCACCCAGCAGGTCGCCGAGCCGGTGACGTATGCGTCGCCGGAGCCGGAGGCCGCCGTCTACGACGACGGGGTGGGTGAGGCGCCCGTCACCTTCGCTGCTCCGCCCACCATGGCGTTCCACCTGGACGGCCTCGAGGCCGAGCCGTCGTCGGAGGCGCACCCCATGACGCAGGGCTCTCCCCACGCTTCGCTCCCCCACGTCACCGCCACCGTCGCGGAGCCCGTGGCCCGCGTCGAGGCGCCGCCGCAGGAGGTGGAGGTACAGACGCCCGCGCCGCCGCGCGAGGAGGCGATGGACTCGGACGCGCGCCGCGAGCGGCTCAAGGCCCGGCTCAAGGCGGTGCGGGAGAATCCGCGTCCGGAGCCCCTGCCGGCCACCGTCGCGGAGGCGGGTCAGCGCGCGGTCGAGCGCATCACCCACCTGCAGGCGGAGCTGGTGAAGGTGAAGGCGGCGAACCTGTCCCTCACGCAGGAGCTGGAGGTCGCGCGCCGTCAGGCGGAGAAGGCCACCGAGGAGGCTCGGCTGCGCATGGACGAGGCGCGCCGGCTGTCGGCGGAGATGGAGGGCCGCGTGAAGCTGCTCGCGGACCTGGAGCGGGAGCTCGCGGCGCTGGAGGGTGAGCGCGACGAGGCGCTGCTGTCCCTCCAGGAGAACCGTCAGGCGCTCCAGGCCTCCGCGAAGGAGCACGAGAAGCTCGAGGAGGAGGTCTCCCGGGGCAAGCAGGCCCTGGTGGACAGCCTCGCCGAGGAGGAGCGGCTCGCCACCGAGCTCGAGTCCGCGAAGGACGAGTCGATGTCGCTGCGCCGCGCGGTGGAGGCGCTGCAGGGAGAGCGGGACGTGCTCGCCCAGCAGGTGGCCTCGCTCACCGCCGAGCGCGCCGAGCTGCTCGAGGCGCGCAAGGCGCTCGAGGCCGTGCACCGCGCGCTGAGCCAGGCCGCGTCGCGCTGAACGCGTCGTGGCCATGGGCGCCCCGAACGGGGGGCGCCCGAGCCCGCGCCTACTTCCCGTCCTTCGCCACGTTGCTCCGCCCCGCGCCCTTCTTCACCGCGGCGACGAGCTCCGGCTGGAGCGGCGGGCTGCGCAACCCCTCCAGCGACAGCTCCGCGAACTCACCCTCGCGCGGCCTCAGGCTCGCGAGGAAGGTCTTCAGCCGCTCCTCGCGGTCCGCCTTCTTCGGGTGCCGCGAGCCCAGGCGGGAGCCGTCCTTCGTCTTGCCGAGGACCGCGATGTACTCCTTCGGGTCGTAGCCGGCCGAAATCATCAGCCGCGCGGCGAGCTGGTCCGCCGCGTACTCCTGCTCCTTGTCGTTGCCGCTCTCCGCCAGGCCGATGACCTTCTCCGTCAGGTCACCGAGCAGCGCCGTGTCGCTGTCCAGGTCCAGGTTGCCACCGCTGCCTCCCGCGGCGATGAGCTGACCGGAGCCCGGCACGTTGGCCTCCATCGTCACCGCCACCTTGCACAGGCTCACCTTCGCGGCGTTGTACTGCTGGATGGAGTGCTTGAGCACCACGTGCGCGATTTCATGCGCGAGCACGCCCGCCAGCTGGCTCTCGTTGTCCAGCTCCGACAAGAGCTTCCGGGTGACGAAGACGTAGGCCCCCGGCGTGGACACCGCGTTGAAGTTCTGGTCGTCGTTGAGCACGCCGAACGTCCAGTCCAGCGTGGGCCTCGGCGACTGCGCGCCCAGGTTCTTGCCCACCGTGTTGAGGTACTCGTGCACCGCGTGGACGCTGGTGTCCTTCGCGCCGCCGGTGGTGCCCATCAGCCCGCCGCCGCCCTCCACCCAGTGGACCGCCATGGCGCTGCCGATGGCGTACTCCTCCTTCACCGTGGGCTCCACATCCAGCTTCGCGCACTCGTCGCGCTGCTTCTGCGAGGCCACCGAGTTGTTGACCGTCTTGCCGGCCACGTCCGCCACCTGCGCGAGCGTGACGCCCTTGCACGACACCGTCAGCAGCCCCAGGCCCAGCAGCGCCGCCGTCCTCCCGAGCGCCTTCATCACGAGCCTCCCTTCGGCTTGCTCTTCGCCCCGCCCGAGCGGGCCGTCGTCTCCGCGCCCACCACCGGGTGCAGCCCCGCCGCCGCGGCGTGCTTGGCGATGTCCTGGGTGGACACGTCCTTGGCCGCCTTCTCCAGGCTCTGCAGCTGCGCCACCGCCTGCTTGTGCCCGCCGCCCTTCTTGTTGCCATACGCGACGGCGCCGGGGCTGAGCGCCTTCACCGCCGCGCCGCTGGACACGAAGCCCTCCGGGTTCACCTTGCGCTTGCCCTGGTCCCCGACGACGAGCTCCAGGTTGGGCGCGGTGGTGGACAGGTTGGACTGGAACACGAAGCCGCGCTTGCCCGTGGACGTCTTCACCTTGTGCCACTGCTTGTTCTTCGCGTCCGCGCCCTCCCACTTCACCTGCTCACCCGGCTGGAGGATGACCACCGCGTTCGCCGTGGGCGAGGGGCTCTCCATCACCCGCGTGTTCTTCGCCTTCACGTACAGCGAGCCCCCCACCGCCACCGCCGAGGACAGGCCCGGCAGCCCCATCATCAGCAACGCGGCCACCCACGCCGCTCTCGTTCTCATCCCCATGACTTCAGACTCCTTTCACTTGTCCAGGCTCGCCACGCCATCGAAGCCCGGCGGCGGCGACTCGGCATACTTCCGACAACGCTCCAGCAGCGCTTTCGTCGGCCCGTCGTCCACGTCCTCGGCCGCGAGCCGCTCCAGCGCCGACGCGGCCTCCTCGAAGCGCCCCTCCCGGTAGAGCGCCAGCGCCGCGTGGTAGCGCTCCACCGTCGCCCGCTTGCGCGCGCCCAGCCCACCCTTGAGCGCGAGCAGCTCGTACACCGTGACGGCCTCCGTCTTGCCCGCCACCCGCACCCGGTCCAGCTCGCGCACCTCGATGTGCTCGCGCGCCAGCTCGTACGTGCGCGGGCCAATCATGATGACCGAGCCGTACGCCTTGTTCGCGCCCTCCAGCCGCGCCGCCAGGTTCATCCCGTCGCCGATGGCCGTGTAGCTGAAGAGCTGCTCGCTGCCGAAGTTGCCCACGAAGTTCACCGCGGAGTTCACCCCGATGCGCGTGTAGACGTCCGGCAGCCCCTTGGCGCGGAACTCCTCGCGCATCGCGTCCACCTCCGCCTTGGCCGCAAGCGCCCCCCGGCACGCGCGCACCGCGTGGTCGTCCTGGCGCATGGGCGCGCCGAACAGGCACACCACCGCGTCACCGATGTACTTGTCCAGGCACGCGCCCTCCTTGAGCAGCACGCCGCTCACCCGCGTCAGGTACGTGTTGAGGATGCGCACCAGGCTGCGAGGGTCCTCCTTGAAGCGCTCGCTGAAGGTGGAGAAGCCGCGGATGTCGCTGAAGAACGCGCTGATTTCGACGTTCTCCCCGTCGAGCTTCGGCAGCTTGCGCTCGGCAATCATCTGCTCCACGAGCTTGGGCTCCATGAAGCGACTGAACGCCGCGCGCACGAACTCCGTCTCGCGGTTGGCCACCAGGTGGTTGAAGGCCACCGCCGCGACGCCCGCGAGCAGCCCCGCCATCGAGGGCAGCGCCGTCAAGAGATGCCAGCCCTTCGACAACACCAGCCCCGCGACCAGGTACATGCCCACCGGCAGCACCACCGGCCACGCAATCTCCAGCGGCGTCCAGCGCGTCGTCATCAGCAGCACCACCGACACCAGCGCCACCACCAGCGTGAGCCCCAGGTCCACCGCGAGCGGCGTGCGCGTGATGAAGCGGCCATCCCCCAGGAGCGTGTCCAGCACCGACGCCTGCTTCATCACGCCGGGCACCTCCGCGAGGAACGAGGTGGCCTTGATGTCGCCCAGCCCCAGCGCCGTGCCGCCGATGACCACCACCTTGCCGCGGAACACCTCCCGCGGCAGCCCCGAGGGCTGTCCGTTCTCCCGTCGCACCCAGCCGTCCAGCACGTCCAGCAGCGGCACCGTGCGGAAGCGCTCGTGCAGCGGGCCCCCGCCGTAATCCATCGCCGCGCCGCCATCCGCGTCCACGCGGTACTGGCGTCCCCCCACCCTCAGCAGCCCGTCGGAGAGCTCCACCTTCTCCGCGCTGAAGAGTCCCGCGGCCACGCGCACCGGCAGCGTCGGGTACGTGTTGACGCCGTCCGAGTACGCGAAGCGCGTGCGGCGCATGAACCCATCCGGGTCCGTCTCCGTGTCCACCAGTCCGAAGCCATCCACCGCGCCCACCAGCACCGGAATCGGCGGCACCGGATGGCGCACGGCGCGCGTCCCGTCCGTGTCTCCAGGGACGTGGTGCTCACCCGCCGCCTCGCGTCCCTCCAGCAGCGGCGGCGCGTGGCCCTGGACCTTCACGGGGAAGGCGAGCGCCCGTGCCATCTCCTCGGGCGTGACGGCGGGCAGCACGCTGTCATCCGGCGTGTCGGTGAAGGCCTCGCCGTCTTCCTCCGGGAAGGTCTCCTCGCCCACCGGGGGCGCGGCCTCCGGAGTCGCCACGGGGACGGGAGGCGGGGCGAGCGGGGACGGCGGCGCCGCGTCGAAGTCCGCGCGGGGCAAGGGCTGCGCGTTGACGTTGGTGGAGACGCCGAGGAAGAACGGGATGCGCGTGTCGCGCAGCACCTGGGCGAAGGCCAGGTCCGTGGACGCGTCCGAGGAGCGCTCGTCCATCACCGCGTCGAAGACGATGGCGCGCGCGCCCTCCGCCTCCAGCTGTTCCACCACGCGGGCCCAGAGGTTGCGGCTGTAGGGCCACGTGCCGAAGTTGAGCGTGTAGCGCTCGTTGGCGCGGATGCCGTCCAGCGTGCCCTGGTCGATGACCACCACCGACACGGTGGGTGACAGGCCTCGTCCATCCGTGAAGGCCGTCAGCGCCTGGTCGTACGCGCCGCGCTCCAGGTCGTCCAGCCAGCCGCCCCACCACGCCAGGGCGGACAGCACCGTGGACAGCGCCGCGATGCCCAGCATCAACCGCCAGTGGTCACGCCAACGCTGACGGATGATTCTCCCGGTCTCGCCTGCCACGGCCCCCTCTTGCCATGTGTGGGGTGTATCGCGCGTCACACTAGCCCAAGCCTTCGCGTCCTCACGGCAGACGAGCGTGAAAACAAAAAATCCCAGGTGAGCCTCGATACCCGGCTCGAGCGTGCTCCTCCGTCCGCCCTCCAGACGGAGGACATCCCGTCCTATTCTCGGGCGTCTCACGGGCCCGCCCACGCAGGGGCCGCGAATCGCACACCCGGCGTGTCCCGCTCCCCGCGGGCGGCGGTGTGGGCAGCGACAGGGCTGCCGAGCCTCCGTCAGTCCCATGCGGTGGCGGGGTGACTTGCTGGCGGGGTTTGCCGGAGTCCCGGTGCGACCGGACCTTACCTCCCAACACGGCGGGCGCGACGCCTTCCGTCCTCCTCTTCTCCGCACGCGCAAAAGGAGTCCGACGTGGCCCTGGACATCTTCCAACAGAAGGGCGTCCCCCTCGACAAGCAGGTCTTCACCTGGAAGGACCTGGTGCGCAGGCCCTACAGCAAGCTGGACGACGACGCCTTCACCCGGGTGCGCGTCATCTACATGAACGGCATCATGGCGGATGCCCTGCGCACCAAGCACATGATGGCGCGCATCAACGCGTCCTTGCGCGAGCCGCTCGCCCGCATCCGCCGCGTGGAGCACTTCGAGCAGACGCTCATCAACTGGCTCAACCCCGCGGACCAGAACCCGCTGGAGACGACGCTCGGCTTCGAGCAGGTGGCCATCGAGGTGACCGCCAGCGTGGCCCTGCGCGAGCCCGACCCCTACCTGGCGCAGACCTACCGCTTCGGGCTCCTGGAGGACTTCGACCACCTGTACCGCTACTCGGCGCTCTACGACCGGCTCGAGGGCAAGGACCCCAACAACATCACCCAGTCCTATACGGACATCATCCCCGGCCGCCCCACCGTGGTGGAGCACCGCCACCCCGTGGATGACCTGCGCCGCCCGTACGACAAGACGCGCGCGCACCCGCTGACGAAGATTCACGCCATCAGCATCACCGCGGCGGAGAACCAGACGCACGACTACTACATGACGGTGGGCCCGTTCTTCGCGGACCCGGTCGCGCGTCAGCTCTACGCCGAAATCGCCGCCATCGAGGAGCAGCACGTCACCCAGTACGAGTCCCTGCTCGACCCGGGCGAGACGCTGCTGGAGAAGTGGCTGATGCACGAGGCCGCGGAGGTCTACAACTTCTACTCCTGCCTCGAGTACGAGACGAACCCGCGCGTGAAGGAGGTGTGGCAGCGCTTCCTGGACTACGAGCTGGGGCAGCTGCACTTCGTCAAGGACCTGTTCGAGAACGTCGAGCGCCGGGACGCGGCCGAGGTGCTACCGAAGACCTTGCCCGAGCCCATCGAGTACAAGCAGCACCGCGAGTTCGTCCGCAAGACGCTCAGCCAGGAAGAGGACCTGGCCACCAACGGACCGGACTACGTGCGCATGGCGGAGCTGCCGGCGGACCACCGCTCGCGCGTGTACCGCGACCAGCTCAACTCGGAAGGCTCGCCGTCGGAGATCGCCGCGGCCGGCTACCAATGGACTCCTGGCACGGAGCTCGCCGCGCGGGCACAGCGCATGGGCTCGGTGGTCGAGGGAAGGAAGGTTCACTGACATGAAGAAGACGACCAGTGACATGGGACTCAACCGCACGGGCATCGCCACGTCGCCCATCGACAGCGCGGACATCTTCCAGCAGGCGCAGGAGC
The DNA here is from genome assembly GCF_020037055.1 of Myxococcus sp. AS-1-15. Lineage (NCBI taxonomy): Bacteria > Pseudomonadati > Myxococcota > Myxococcia > Myxococcales > Myxococcaceae > Myxococcus > Myxococcus sp. AS-1-15. Next base: position 614,345 of record NZ_JAIQDF010000002.1, read on the forward strand.
GGCTGCCCAGCTCCGCGGGGGATGGCTCGCTCATCCTGGAGGTCCGCCAGCAGTACGCGCGCGAATCCGATGGCCTGGGCAGCGTGCCGCCGCCGGCCAACCTCAAGGGCGTGGCCAAGACGGCGGTGGAGCTGCTCAAGGGCGCCAGGCCCACCGTGTTCCTCGACAAGCTGGGGGAGCGGCTCGCCTTCGAGCGCTCGGGCTCGCGGCTCTACGAGGGCGCGCTCGCCAAGCTCGACGTGTACGGCACGTGGGAGGGCGGCCCCACCCGCGAGGGCCTGGAGCGCATCCTCGACGACGAGCTGGCCCACTTCGGCCTCGTCTCCGAGACGCTGACGAAGCTGGGCGCGGACCCCACCGCGATGACGCCGTGCGCGGACCTGGTGGCCGTCACGTCCATGGGGCTTCCCGCGGTGCTGTCCGACCCGCGCACCAACCTGCGCCAGTCCCTGGAGGCGCTGCTGGTGGCGGAGCTGACGGACAACGCGAGCTGGGAGCTGCTCATCGAGCTGGCGCGCGGCCTGGGCCATGACACGCTGGCGGACCGCTTCCAGCTCGCGCTGGACGCGGAGGCCGAGCACCTGACGCTGGTGCGCGGCTGGCTCGCCTCGGGCATCACCCTGGAGGCCCGCGCCTCGCAAGCCGAGCCGGCCGGCGCTCCGGCCTGACGTCGACTCAGAAGGACGAGCCCGGCTCCTGGAGGAAGCGCGCTTCCTCGGGAGTCGAGGCCCGTCCCAGCGCGTCGTTGCGGTGCGGGAAGCGCCCGAAGCGCTCGATGACGTCCCGGTGCCGGCGCGCGTAGTCGAGCGTCTCCAGGCTGCCGGAGTGGTGCATCGTCAAGAGCTCGAAGAGGTCCACCGACAGCCGCTGGTCGTACAGCTCCTCGCTGTGCTCGAACGGCAGGTACATGAACCAGCGCCACACCGAGGGCAGCGTCACGTCCAGGCCCCGGGCCAGCGCGTGGCGGGCCACCGAGCGGGCCTTCGCGTCCGTGGCGAACGCGCGCGGCGTGCCCCGGAAGAGGTTGCGGGGCACCTGGTCGAGCAGCAGGAGCAGCGCCAGGCACGTGCGGGCTTCGTTGCGCCAGGAGTCCAGCTCGCCCGCGGCCGCGCGCTCGTGGGCTCCCTGGAAGCGCTCCCTGCACTCCGCGTCGAAGGCCGCGTCGCGCTGGAACCAGACGGCCCGAGGTCGGATGCACGCTGGATTGCGAACCGGGTCCGCCGGCTGACCGAACCAGAAGTCGAGGACTTCCTCCGCACTCACCATGTCGTTCCTCCCCAAAGGCTCGATAGAGCGCCCACCCGTCAACAGTCAACGGGGGTGGACCCGGGGGCAGGTCGTTACCACCTTGCAGCGAACACTGCGCCCGCACACCGCGCGCAAGGAGACAGACCATGCACACCTCGTGGGAGACCTCGACGCGCACCGTGCCGGGGCCGGTCAAGCGCACCGCCCTCAACCCCACGCTGCGCACCGAGTCCATCATCGCGCTGGGCGCGTTCGGCGCGCTCACGCTGGGCGCCGCCGCGCTGGGGGCCCGCCACAGCACCGCCGACACGCGCTGGTACCGCCACCTGCGCAAGCCGCCCTTCCAGCCGCCGCCCGCCGCCTTCGGGCCGGTGTGGACCGCGCTCTATGCGCTCATCGCCGTCTCCGGGTGGCGCGTGTGGACGGCGCCGGCGGGGCCCTCTCGCTCCCGGGCGCTCGGCTGGTGGGGCGTGCAGCTGGGCCTCAACGCCGCCTGGTCCTGGCTCTTCTTCGGCAGGCACCAGCCCAGGAAGGCCCTGGCCGACAACCTGGCGCTCCTGGGCAGCATCGGGGCCTACATCGCCGCGACGCGCGAGGTGGACCGGCCCGCCGCGTGGCTGGTCGCGCCCTACCTGGCCTGGGTGGGCTTCGCCAACGTCCTCAATGGCGAAATCGTCCGGCGCAATCCCTCTTCCGGACACTGAGCCCCGGCGGCGATGGCCCCGGCGGAAAATTCGCCGGGAAATCCGGCCGGGAAGATGGCGGCGGGGCGTCGTTGAGAGGGGCGACCCGCCATGGATGCTTTCGCCCTGCAACCACCTGCCGCACGCGCCCGTCGCCCCCGGTCCCGGGGCTTGACGGCCCATGACGCGCCGGTCCAGCCTGCACCCCGCGTGGATAGCGGGCCTCCCTCAACGCCGACCCTGGACAATCGCTGGTTCTCCGCCTTCGTCCGGACGCACGAGGCGGCGTTGCGCGCCACGGCGCTCCGGCTGTGCGGAAACGCGGCGGAGGCCAACGACCTCCTGCAGGACACCTACGAGCGCGGGTTTCGCAACCTGTCCCGCTACCGCCCCGGCACCGACGGACGCGCGTGGCTGCTCACCATCCTCCACCACATCTTCATCGACAAGTGCCGCTCGAAGACGCGCGAGCGTCGCTCGGACGTGTCGGCGGAGGAGCTGGAGGAGCGCATCGCCGCGCCGGAGCCGGAGGCCGCCCCCGCGTGGGCTTCCATCAGCACGGAGCAGCTGCGCGAGGCCCTGACGCGGATTCCCGAGGAGTTCGCGACGGTGTACCGGCTCCACGCCCTGGAGGGGATGCCCTATCAGGACATCGCCGAGCGTCTGGGGATTCCCAAGGCGACGGTGGGCACGCGCCTCATCCGCGCGCGCCGCAAGCTGAAGGAGCTGTTGATGCCCGGCGCCACCGGCAAGGCGGAGGCGTCATGAGCGCCCCGGAGCCCATGGACCCGCACGACCTGGTGCACGCCTTCGCGGATGGCGAGCTGTCCCAGGAGGAGGCGGAGCAGTTCCGCGAGCACCTGGCCACGTGCGAGGCGTGCCAGGAGGAGCTCGACGACATCCTCCAGCTCCAGGCGCTGGGCACCCGGCTGGGGGCCGAGGAGGCTCGCGAGGCCCCGCGCGACGTCACCGCACCCGTGCCGCAGCAGCCCGTGGCGTCCGCGCCCCCGCGCGCGTTTCGTCCCGCGTGGAGCCGCCGCAAGTGGGTGGCCGCCGCCGCGCTGTCCGGCTCGCTGGCCGCCCTCCTGGTGCTGGTGGCGGTGCGCTCGGGGCCGTCGAGCGTGCGTGACGATTCGCAGCTCTTGGCCCTGGCGCCCACGCGCTCCATGGAGGCGCGGCTGAGCTGGTCCGGCGCCAGCGCGCACCGTCCCTACGGCGTGCTGCGCTCCGGCGACGAGCGCCCGCGCGAGCTGGTGCCGCTGCAGGCGCTGGCGAAGCTGGAGGAGCAGGGAGATTTGCAGGGCCTCGCGGTGGGGCACCTCTTGCGCGGTGAGCGCGAGCAGGCGGCCGACTACCTCCAGCGCGCGCCCGCGTCGCCGGACGTGGACAGCGACAAGGCGGTGGTGGCGCTGACGAAGGGCGAGCTCGAGTCCGCGCTCGTCCTGCTGGACGGTGTGCTGGAGAAGCACCCGCGTCACCCGCAGGCCCTGTGGAACCGCGCGCTCGTGCTGCGCGAGCTGGGCCTGGACGCGCTCGCGGCCGAGGCGTTCGACACCGTCGCCTCGCTGGGCGAGCCCGGCTGGGCCGAGGAGGCGCGGGAGCGCGCCGCGGTGCTGCGCCGTCAGCTGGAGGGACGTCGTGGGGCGTGGGACTCCGCGCAGCAGGCCGGCCGTGCGCTCGCGCTGCAGGGCACCGCGTTCCCGGAGGACGTGGCGCGGGCGGTGCCGGGCACGGCGCGCAACTGGCTCAACATCGCGCTGTGGACCGCGCCCTCCGCCGAGCGGGTGCGCGAGCTCCTGCCGCTGGCGCGGGTGCTGGACGCGCGCTACGGCGGCGACACGGTGGTGGCCTCCGTGGAGCGCGTGGCGGGGCTGGACTTCGCGCGCCGCGCGCCGTTCGCGGCCCGCTTCCGCCAGGTGCTGGAAGGCACCTTCGATGCCGCCTCGCTCGAGCCGCTGGTGAAGGAGCTGTCCGGCTCGCAGCACCAGGACATCCTGCTGGGTGTGCTGCCGCTGGCGGGCGGGCTGCCGGCGCACATCGACGTGTACGAGAAGGTGGCGCGCGCGCTCGGTGACTCGTGGCTGACGCTCAACGCGGAGCGCGAGCGCGCGCTGGCCGAGTACGGCAAGGGAGACCTGGCCGGCGCGGAGGCGCGGCTGTTGCGCGCGGTGGCGGCGTGCGAGGTCGCGAAGGCGGACTACCGCTGCGGCCAGCTGGAGCACCTGCTGGCGCACATCTACAAGGACGAGCACCGGCTGGTGGAGGCGCGCGAGCACGCGCTGGCGGGCCTTGGCTGGGCGCGGCAGACGCAGGAGTGGACGCTGCAGGCGGACCTGCTGCTGGTGCTGGGCGACATGGCGCGCTTCCGCAACGCCTTCGCCCTGACGCGCGCATACCTGGGTGAGCAGGCCCTGCGAGACCGGGGCTGCGCGGCCGACCGGCACGTGCACGAGAGCCTGGCGTCGCTGCACGTCTTCGCGCTGCGCCCGCAGGCCGCGCGCGAGGAGCTGGAGAAGGCCCCGGTGTGCGACGTGCCCTTCTTCCTCAACGGCGCGTTCGTGCTGGCGGACCTGGCGCGGCTGGACCCGAAGCCGGGCGACGTGGAGAAGGTGCGCGAGGGCCTGGCGAAGCTGGACGCCGCGGGCTGGCTGCGCCCCGGTGAGAAGGTCATGGCCACGCACATCCAGGGCCGCGCCGTCATCGGCTCGGACCGCGCGGAGGGCCAGCGGCTGCTGGGGCAGGCCATCGTCGCCGGTGAGCTGCTGGGCGCGGCGGACCCCGTCGCCGCCAAGGCGCGCGCGTACAGCTACTCGTCGCTCATCCTGGACGCGGGCTCCACCGGGGACTGGGCGCGGGCGCTGTCCCTCTTCGCGCAGGAGGCCCGCGTGCCGGCCCCCGAGCGCTGCGCCCTGGGCGTGGAGGTGCACGACGAGCGCACGCTGACCGCCGCGCGCGGACCCACGGGTGAGCTGCTGGGCCACCAGGACGCGAGCCGCCGCTCGCCCGACTTCGACGTGGCCTCGCTGGTGCCCGCCTCCGTCATCGCCGCGCTCAAGCCCTGCGAGCACGTGAGCGTGTTCGCGCGCTACCCCGTGCACGGACAGGCGGGCCTGCTGCCGCCGGACATCGCGTGGAGCTACCACACGGGCACGAAGGTCCAGGCGCCGAAGGTCTCCGCGCCGCGCCCGCTGGTGGTCTACGACGTGGACGCGCCCGCGTCGCTGAACCTGCCCCGGCTGCGCAGCTGGGAGCTGTCCGGCGGGCCGTCTCCGCGCCGCGTGGAGCTGACGGGCGCGGCCGCCACGCCGTCGCGCCTGCTGGCGGAGCTGGCGCAGGCCACCGAGGTGGAGATCCACGCGCACGGCCTGGTGAACCTGGGCGTGTCGGACGCGTCGCTGCTGGTGATGGCGCCGGAGGCGGGCGGCCGCTACGCGCTCACCGCGGGCCAGGTGCGACAGCAGAAGCTGCAGGGCGCGCCGGTGGTGCTGCTCGGCGCGTGTCAGGCGGCCCGGACTGCGCCCTACCTCCACGCGCCGTGGAGCCTCCCCGTGGCCTTCGCCGAGGCGGGCGCGCGCGCCGTCATCGCCTCACCCATCGACATCCCGGACGCCGAGGCCGGGCCCTTCTTCGCGCGGGTCATGGAGCGCATCCGCGCCGGTTCCTCCGCCAGCCTCGCGCTCCGAGACGAAAGGCTGCGCGTGTTGTCCACGCAGCCCGACAGCTGGGTGAAGACGGTCGTCGTCTTCGAGTAGCCCCGTCACCGCCGTCAGTCCCTCACTTCGGCTCGCACGAGCCGAGCACGCTCCACGTGTCTCTTCACACCAAGGAAACCCCGCCCATGAAGACGCTTCGCTCCGCGCTGCTGTGCCTCGTCACGCTGTCCACCTTCGCCGCGTGCGGCGTCGACTCCATCGACCAGGCCTCGCCCGAGACGCTGGAGTCGCTGGGCTCCGTGTCGCAGCAGGCCGTGCTGCCGCCTCCGCCGATTCCCAACTACTGCCCGGGCACCACCATCCCCGGCACGCCGTGGGTCATCCCCACCGCGCCCACGGCGCTGTCCAGCATCCCCAACGGCACGCCGATGTATCCCAACAGCGCCTCGCTGCTCAGCGCGTACACCGTCATCGTCACGGACCCGAACGACGCCAACGCCTTCTACGCCTTCGGCTTCGACGTGCGCGCCCAGCGGCTCATCTTCTGGGTGTCCGGCGCGAAGACGGAGCTGCGCCGCCTCAACAGCCAGCTCGCCACCGACATCACCGTGCTGGAGACGTCCAGCGGCATCGACCTGGGCTTCTCCTGGGGCACCAGCGGCCAGGTCGGCGGTCCGCTCATCCCCCGGCCGGGTGTGGCCGAGGGCGCGTGGAAGGTCGCGTTCAACAACTGGGCGCAGCTCGACAACTATCTCATCAGCCCGCCCGCGCCCGGCACCGCCCCCGTTCAGTGACGCAGCTTCGAGGGGGGAGGCGGATTGAGGGCCAGCACACCCGCCATGTAGCGCGCCTGGCCTTCCGTGGTGCAGCGGACCTCCTGGATGCGCCCCGCCACCTTCACCCGAACCAGCCAACCGTCATTGTCGCGAGTCCAAGCCGGAGTTTCCGTCGTCATGTCCCTGCTCCTCTCGGGTTCGACTTCTCTGGCGGGATGAAAAGCAGCCCTCGTGCCAGCGTCTGAAACACCTGAATCCAGGTGCTGGCTCGCAGCGGATGCACAGTGGTGGACACGGGGGGCTGTAGTTCTTTCGGGAGCGGGGGTGGCGAAAGCTTCAGTGGACGTGGCGCTCCGGCTGGGAAGCGGGCGGGTGAGAGGGGGCTCCCGTCAGCAGGGGCAGGGCGACATGGAAGGTGGAGCCTTCTCCCACCCGGCTCTCCACCCAGATGCGGCCGCCGTGGCGCTCGACGATGTCGCGGCTGATGTACAGGCCCAGGCCCAGCCCGCCGTACGAGCGCGTGGACACGTTGCGCGCGCGGAAGTAGCGCTCGAAGAGCAGCTTCTGCTGGTCCTCGGGGATGCCGATGCCCGGGTCCTTCACCGACAAGAGCGCCAGCTCTCCGCGCGTCTCCAGCTTGACGTGGATGACGCCGCCATCGGGGCTGTACTTGAGGGCGTTCTCCACCAGGTTGGTGACCACCTGCTCCAGCCGGTATGGGTCCGCGAACACCTGCACGTCGTGCTCGGGCCGCTCGTAGCGCAGCTCGTGTCCGCCGCGCTGTGCCTCCATCGCCTGCAGCACGTGCTCCACCAGGCTGTCCAGGCGCGTGGCCTGCGGATGCAGCGCCAGCCGGCCCGCCTCGATGCGGGACGCGTCCAGCAGGTCGTTGATGAGCCCGGTCATGCGCAAGATGTGCTGGCGCGCGTGGCGCAGGGTGGTGGGGTCCACGCTCTCGCCGCGCTCGAGCCTGCGCTCCAGCGTGGCCAGCCGGAGGCTCAGCGGCGTCAGCGGCGTCTTCAGCTCGTGCGAGGCGATGGACAGGAAGTCGTCGCGCACGCGGATGGCCTCACGCGCCTCGCGGTACAGCCGCTCGCGCTCCTCCTCGGCGAGCCTGCGCTGGGTGATGTCCTCCACCAGCACGCCCACGCCCAACAGGTGTCCGTCCGGCGCGCGCACCGGGTAGCAGCTCCCCGTGAGCAGCCGCCGGGGGCCGGGATGGCCCACGGCCTGGGTGTCCACCTCCTGGCCCACCACGGGCTCGCCGGTGTCCAATACCTGTTGCAGCATGGCCGCCGCGGCGCTGCCGCCCTCACCCAGCACCTCGTAGGGCGTGCGCCCCAGGTGGGCCTCGGGGGGCAGGCCGTTGATGCGCGCCAGCCGCCCGTTGACGCGCACGTAGCGCAGGTTCGTGTCGAGGAAGCCCAGCGCCACGGGCGCGGTCTCGAACAGGGTGATGAGCAGGGCCAGGTTCTCGTCGCGCTGGCGCTCGGCGCGGCGGCGCTCGGAGACGTCCTCGACCAGGCCCACGCCGCCCTCCACCCGGCCCGCGTCGTTGTAGCAGGGCGCGAAGCGGATATGGACGGGCGTCACCTTGTGGCTGGTCACCGCGGCATAGTCCCCCACGTAGTCCGCGCTGTGGCCGGAGAGCGTCTCGCGCACGCACGCCATGAGCTGCTCGTCGCGCAGCGACATCAGGTTGAGCCCCACCACCACGCGCTTGGGGGTACCGACGATGGTGGCCAGCCGCTCGTTGCAGGCGGTGATGATGGGCGTGGTGTCGTAGTGGAAGATGCCCAGGGGGACGTTCTCCACGACGAGGCGGTAGAGGTCGTCGCCGCTGGTCCGCCTGGCCTCACCACCATCGCGAGGCGGCTCCATGGGCTCGCGGATGGTGTCGATGACCTCGTGCAGGCGCCGGAGGCTGAGGACGATGCGCTCGTCCTCCCCTTCGCCGGAGGTGCCCACCGTGAGCTCCACGAGCACCTCCACGCCGTCCTGGCGTCGCGCGAGCACCCTCGTGGGCCGCCCTCCCAGCGCCTGCCTGCGCGAGAGCAGGTATCGCACCAGGCTCTGGTCGCCGTGGTTGAGCCGCTGGGGGAAGAGCTCGGCCACCGGGTGTCCCTGGAGCTCCTCGCGCGTCCAGCCGAGCAGGCGCTCCGCGGCGCGATTGATGAGGTACACGTGCTCATGGGAATCGCAGGCGATCCACGGGTCGACCGCGGCGTCCAGCCAGGCACTGAGCTCCTCGTTGGCTGCGGCCATGTCGTCCCCTGCGCCCGTCGTCGGACGGAAAGACGCGAGCCGCCCACGCGCGCCATGGGCGTGGCCCCTCGAAGGGGCTCATCCCGTGGTGCCTTACAGGTAGCCACGACGGACCTGGGACGCGCCGGTGCGCGGGCCCGGCGCGCCTGGACGCTCAGCGCCGACGCTTGCCGGCGGGAGGCTTGCCCGGCTTCTTGCGCGCGGCGGCCTGCTTGCCTCGCGCGGGCCTCGTGGCACGGGCCTTCGACGCGGGGGGCGGCGGAGGCTTCGCCAGGCAGAGCCCCTCCAGCTTCTCGCGCATCGCGCGCGTGGCCTCCTTCAGCGCGTCCACCTCCTCGCGCAGCGACGCCAGCTCACGCGCCTGGGGCTCGCCCTCGCGCAGCGCTCGCACCGTCTCGCGCGCGGCGCGGCGGGCGCGGGCGTCGCTGAGCGGGGTGCCCTCCAGCGCGGGGATGATGCGCCGGTCTCCCAGGGTCCTCGCGGCCTCGAAGACGCCCATCTGCACGCGGAACATCGGGTCCCGCAGCAGCTCCGTCAGTAAATCTACCGCCTCGCGCTGACGGCCGGCCACCTCCGCCAGCCGGGCCACGGCCTGCGTGGCCGCGCGGCGCAGGAAGGCGGGCTGGCCATACGCGGTGCGCGCCTCCACCAGCGGGAAGGCGGCGGGGTCCTGTGACTCGGCCAGCCCGTCCATGGCGCCCACGGCGATGGCGTCCTGGAAGGACGGGCGCGTGGAGGTGGTCTCCAGCACCGTCAGCGCGTCGGCGGCGCGCAGCTTGCCGTAGCTGCGCGCGGCCTCCGCCTCCACGAAGTAGCTGGTGTCTCCGGATTGCAGGAGCGAGCGCAAGAGCGCGATGACCTCCGCGTCGCGGCGGAACTCGCCCAGCGCGGCGACGACGGCGCGGCGCACGCGTGGGTGCTCGGCGCGCAGGCTCGCGAGCAGCCGGGCGCGGGCCTCCGGCGTGCGGATGCGGCCCAGGGCCTTGGCGCACGCGGCGCGGGTGCCCCAGAACAGGCGCGCGTCCGCGAGCGCGGTGCCCAGCGTCTCCACGGCGCGGTGGCCTCCGTCGCGCCCCAGCGCGTGGGCGGCCTCGGTGCGGGCGCGGGACTCGGGCGCGGCGCGCAGCTCCTCCAGCCAGAGGCCCACGGCCTTGTCCACGTCCAGCGTGCCCAGCACGTCGCGGCGCGGGTCCACGCGCACCTGCGAGGGCGCGGTGGGGCAGGGCAGGTGGAAGAAGTGCTCCGCGTCCGTCACGTCCAGCCGGTGGCGGGTGTCCCTGCCCTCGACGGTGACGACGACGTCCAGCGGCAGGCGGAACAGGGGCGTGCCCGCGTCGGTGCGCTGCGTCTGGCGCACCTTGAGGCGCAGCCGGCCCTCCTCGGCCTCGTGGCGCACCTCCACCTTGAGCTCCGGGTGGCCGGGGGCGAAGACGTACTGGTCGAAGAAGGCGTCCAGGTTGTGGCCGGTGGCCTGCTCGAAGGCGCGCGACAGGTCCACCGTCTCCACCGAGCCGTGCCGGTGGCGCGAGACGTAGTGGCGCAGGCCGCGGAAGAACAGCTCGTCGCCCAGGCGGCGGCGCAGCTCGTGGAGGACCAGGCCGCCCTTCTCATAAAGGTGCCGGTCGAAGACATCCAGCGGGGCGTGGAAGCGGCGCGAGACGATGGGCCGCGCGTAGCGCTCCTTCACCTCGCCCAGGTAGGCCTCCAGGTCCGCCTGCCGGTGGTGGTCGGCCTCGTCCTGGCCGTCCGCGCGCTCCTTCCACAGCACCTCGAACCAGGTGGCGAAGCCCTCGTTGAGCCAGCCGTGGGGCCAGTCGCGGCAGGTGAGCAGGTCCCCGAACCACTGGTGCGCCAGCTCGTGGGAGATGAGCGGCTCCGCGTTGTAGTCCGCGTGCGCGCGCGCGTCGTGGAGGACGGAGTCGGTGAGGCTGGTGGCGGTGGTGTTCTCCATGCCGCCGAAGATGAACTCGGTGAGGAACACCTGCGCGTAGCCGCTCCACGGGTAGGGCTCGCCGGTGGCCTCCTGGAACACGCGCACCATCTCCGGGGTGCGGCGCACGCACCGCAGCGCGTCCTCGCGTCGACCGCGCGGGAAGAGGTAGCGCAGCGGGACGGTGCCCGCGGTGTCGGTGAGCTCCTCGAAGTCGCCCACCGCGAGCGTGACGAGGTAGGGCGCGTGCGGCTGCTCCATGCGGTAGTGCTGGGTGCGCCGCTGGTCCTGCACGGTGTCGGAGACGAGCACTCCGTTGGAGAGCGCGGTGAGGCCGTCGGGGAAGGTGGCGATGAGCTCCGAGGTGGCCTTCTGCGCGGGCGTGTCCAGGCAGGGGAACCAGTGCCGTGCGTCGGTGTCCTGGTTCTGGGTCCAGGCCTGACGGGGCCGGTCCGGGTAGGCGGCCTCCGGGCCCCAGAAGTAGAGGCCCCGGCGTGGGCGGGCGGTGTAGTGGATGGCCACCTGGGCGGCCTGGCCGGGCGGCAGCGGCGCGGGCAGCTCCACGCGCACGTGCGAGCCGGAGTTGGTGAAGCGCACGGGGCGCTCGTCGACGAGGACGCGCGAGACGTCCAGGTCCACCGCGTCGAAGGTGAGGGTGGACGACAGCCGCACGGCGGACACGCGGGTGGTGCAGACGCCGGTGACGCGGCCTTGCTCGAAGTCGAGCTCCAGTTGGATGCGCACGTGCTCGGCGCGCAGGGGGCGCTCCGCGGCGTAGTGCTCGGTGGCGCCGGGGAGGCTGAAGGCGCGGGACTGGGGGAGGGCGGGCTCGGAGGAGTGACGGTGGCAGCAGCGCATAAGCGGGGATGACTCTTCCGCAAGCGCGCGAAACCGTCGAGCCGGTGTTTCGTCGCACTGTTCCGCCCTGCACCCTCTTGCCGCGCCAGGACATAACGCCTGTCTGGATGGCGCGGGACGGACTACGTTGTCCACCGTGCAGTTCGTCCTCTTCTATTCGGACAAGCGGGTGCGCGAGCAGCTCTTCGCCCATGTGGACGGGACGCGAGGGGTGTTGCTGGTGACGGGCGTGCGTCATGGGGCGGCCATGCGCTCGCCCGAGCTGCGCGAGCCCTTCGCCACGCTGGAGTTCCTCCACGGCCGCGTGTTGACGCAGGTGCTGGTGGCGGACGAGGGCACCCCGGACGGCATGTGGAGGGACCCGCTGGGAGACCTGGGCGACAGGCTGCACCCCGACAGCAAGGATGACGCGTACGCCGTCACCACGGGCTACCTGCTGCTGGTGGATGGCCAGCCGCGCCAGGTGGTGCGCAAGCACGGCCTGCCCGCCGAGGACCTGTGGTTCCTGGAGGACGCGCTGAGCCGGCTGGAGCCGCGCATCCCCGCGCCGGACCCCGCGCGCCGACCGGGGAAGAAGCGCCCGGAGCCCGCGCCTCGCGCACCGCGTCGTCCCGCCAGCACCGGCGCGGCCCGGGAGCCCGAGGAGGCGGGGGGGCGCCGTGCGCGGGACGAGGAGCGGGAGGGCGGCGAGAGTCCGTGGCGTCGCTCCCGAGGCGCCTGGAGCGGTGACGACGAGCAGGTCGGAGGCGAGCATCCGGGTCGTCGCTCGCGAGGCGCCTGGGGCGGTGACGACGAGCAGGTCGGAGGCGAGCATCGCGCACGCGGGGCCCGGAGTCCTCGCGACCCGGAGGCCACGCCGCCCCGGGGCACCCGGGTACGCAGCGAGGCCCCCGCGCGCAAGGACGCGTGGGAGGTGCTGGGGCTCGAGCGGGGCGTGTCGCGGGACGAGGCGCGCAAGGCGTTCCGCGCGCTCATCGCCGGCTACCACCCGGACAAGGTGGCGCACCTGGCGCCGGAGTTCCGCGAGCTGGCCGAGCGCCGCACGCGCGAACTCCTGGAGGCGTGGGAGACCGTGGAGCAGGAGCTCGGGTCGTAGCGGCGCGCCGCGGCCACCCCGTCACCCGGGCACGGGCCGCACGGTCAGCCCACGCTCGGCACCCCGGGCACGGGCAGCGTGACGGGGAGCGCCTCCAGCGCGAAGCGCGCGACGATGGGCATGTGGTCCGACAGCCCGTGGAAGCGGCTCTTCAAGTCCCCGAACGGGTGGGTCTCCTCGGTGTCGAGCCAGCGCACGCCCCCGCCGGAGAACATGTGGTCCAGGTGCATGCGCATGTGCATGAAGCCCGCGGTGGGGAAGCCCCGCGACACGCTCGGGTCAATCTGTCCCACGGCGGCCTGGGCGCACGTGAAGGAGACATCCCCGGTGAGGTAGCGGAACACCGGGGACGACGGCGGCGAGTTGAAGTCCCCGCAGACGATGAACGGCTCGTCGGCGCGGAGGCTGCCCACGAACTCCGCCAGCTTGCGCGCCTCGTGGAGCTGGTTCACGCCGCAGCCCATCTTGTCCTTGGTGGACCAGAACTCGCGCGCGAAGGGCGTGGGCAGGCTCAGGTGGGTGTTGAAGACGTGGAAGGGGCGCCCGTCCTCGCGGCGCAGCAGGCGCATGTGCGCGCAGATGCGGCTCTGCTTGCGGTCCTTGAGCCGCTGCACGTGGTGGTGGGTGATGGACATGGGCGCGTCCACGTTGTGCTTGTCCACCTGGAGGGTGCGCTTGTTGACGAGCACCGCCAGCCCCGTGGTGTAGAGCGACACCTCGCCCAGCTTGTAGTGGTGCGCGCGGAAGTAGAACGCCTCGTAGGGCATGTCGCGCCCCTGCGCGGCGAACGTCTCCTCCATGCGCCCCATGAAGGCCATCAGCTGCGTCTCGCCGGGCAGCTTGGGGCGGTGGGCGATGGTGCTGCGCAGCGAGGTGGTCTCCACCTCCTGCAGGCACACCACGTCCGGCAGCGGGTCCAGTCCGGCCAGCGCGAAGGCCACCCGGCGCTTGGGGCCCACGGTGCTCGCCAGGCCCCGGAGCATGTGGCCGAAGTAGCGGACGTTGTACGTGACGATTCGAAGCGAAGAGTCGGGCATACGAGGTCCGTGCCCGTCCCGGGCACGCCGCAAAGCTACTCATCCGCCCGCCCGCGCGCCCCCGATTCCTCACCTGCCGGACAGTTGACAGACGGTCGTCCCCGGTCGGGAAGCTCGCGCCGGCCCGTGGGTTCCCTCGCCCTGGAGGCCATGCTTTCCTGGTCGGGAGGAAGGCGCCCGCCTGCCCGGTGGGGTGGCGGACGCCCAGGGCCGGCGAGGGTGGTCTCCCGTGGAACTGGAGGGTCGATGAACGCGATGGGATGGGCGGCGCCGCTGGTGTTGCTGGTGGCGGGCTGTGGCGGCTTCGAGCAGGAGACGTATGACGTGGAGCTGGACGCGGCCCAGGCGGCGGCCGTGCCCTACTCGTGCACCGACAAGACGGCGAAGGAGCCGGTGGCGGTGCCGGGCATCGGCGGCGTCTCCGGCCTGGCGCTCCAGCAGCGCTGGACGGTGCGCGCCGAGGAGTACGGCGCCACGAGCATCGAGGTGCCCGACGTCTCCTTCACGCTGCACCGGGGCGACGTGGCGACGCTCGACGAGGACGACGCCCCGGACATCCTCCAGGGCACGCGCTCCGATGAGGGGCCGTTCCAATACGTGGACATCCGCTCCATCCCGTCGACAGTGGCCGGCGAGTCGAACATCGTCTACGTGCTGCGCTTCTACATCGCCAACGACTCGCTGGAGGACGACGACATCGAGGGCTTCATCGACGTGCGACGCACCTCGTTCGAGGGCCTGGGCATCGACGCGAGGGAGCTCGAGGAGTGCACGTACAAGGTCCGCCTCGCCGGTCGCCGGGTGAAGTGAGCCCGGGGCGCGAGGGCCCCGGGCCCGGCCTCACGGCGCGCGCTTGAGGCGCACCACGGTGTCGAGCAGGTGCTCCAGCGCGGCCTGGGGCTCCAGGCTCAGCCCCGAGTGCACCGGCCCCGTCTGGAGCATGGTGCTGCGCGGCGCCACGAGCCAGTGCCAGCGCTCCTTCTGCGGCAGCTGGCCGATGGGGCCCGCGCCCTTGCCGCCCACGCAGACGCGCTGGAAGCTGTCCAGGTGGCAGCGCACCGTCTCCAGGTCGATGTCGGGCGCGAGCGCCTTCAAGCGCGCCTCGTCCACCTCCACGCGCGCGCCCAGGAAGCGCTGCGTGGTGCAGAAGAGGACGACGCCCACGTTGATGAACTCCTCGCGCTCCACGCGCGGGACGACGCGGATGATGGCGTAGTCAAACGAGCTGTGCGCGGGCACGGGCCGCCTCCTCGATGAAGGCCGGCAGGGCCTGGACGCGCTTGCACAGCCAGCTCACGTAGGCGGCGCGGTGCGCCTCCACGGTGGGGAAGGGGGACTCGGCCGCCTTCAGCCAGCCCTCCGGAATCCCCGCCACGGTGGTCTCCATCAGCTCCCGCGTGAAGTGCGTGGACAGCAGCGCCTGGGCCTGGGGGAGCTGGCTGGCCCACGGCAGCAGCACGTGGTCCTTGATGGGCGCGAAGCGGCTCTGGCTGCGCTCCTCCCAGTCCTCCCACGCGTGGTGGAAGTAGAGCGACGCGCCATGGTCGATGAGCCACAGCTCCCGGTGCCAGCACAGGAGGTTGGGGTTCTTCGGCGTGCGGTCCACGTTGGTGATGAACGCGTCGAACGCCACCAGCGACGACGCCACGTCCACCTTCGGCGCCGGCCCCGCCACCGGGTCGAACGTCACCGAGCCGGGCAGGTAGTCCAGCGCCAGGTTCAGCCCCGCGCTCGCCTTGAGCAGCTCGCGAATCTCGCTGTCCGGCTCGTTGCGGCCCAGCGCCGGGTCCAGCTCCACCAGCACCAGCTCCGGCACGCGCAGCCCCGCGGCCCGGGCCAGCTCCGCGGCGATGTACTCCGCGATGAGCGCCTTGGCCCCCTGGCCCGCCCCCCGGAACTTCACGACATACAGCCCCGCGTCGTCCGCCTCGACGATGGCGGGCAGCGAGCCCCCCTCTCGCAGGGGCGTCACGTAGCGCGTGGCGACGATGGTCCTCGGCATCCTTCCCGTCCTCGCCCCACGCCGCGTCCGGGCCAGGGCCTGGGGCCAAACCCCCGGAAGGAGGGGCCCGGCCGCGCTCTACCACGCCTGACGCGCCTGCCCACCCGCCAAGGGGGTTCACTTCAGGTGGAAAAAGCAGCCCTCCAGGAAACTGATCCTGACGAGCTGCGACAATCAGGGACAGTCGTTGATTCCGCTTCCCCCCGGAGCCGCCAACATGACCGTCACCCGCAAGCCCCTGTCGCTCCCGTCGCCCACCACCCGTACCGGGGAGGCTGCTCGTCCGGAGGCGCCCGCGACGCCCGCCGCGGAGCGCGTGGTGGCCCGGCCCGGCAAGAACGGCACGGACGGCTTCGAGTCGGCCAAGTCGGCGCGGCCCTCGAACTTCGTGGACCGTCCCACCGGTCACCGCCCGGATCCGAACGCCCCGGTGCTGCCGGCCACGGCGTTCGCCTTCGGCCCGAGCAAGGCCACGCTGGCCGGCCGTGACACCTCCACGCCGGTGACGCTGACGGCGTCCGCCACGCCCAACGCGGCGGTCAAGGACCTGGCGACGGTGACGTCCACGGTGAGCTTCGACAAGGACGTCTCGCTCGACTCGCTGAAGCTGAACCTGGACCTGGCGCACTCGTACCGGGGCGACCTGGTGGTGAAGGTGACCAGCCCGTCCGGCAAGACGGCGACGGTGTCCAACCGCCAGGGTGGCAGCGCGGACGACGTGAAGGGCTCGTTCGACCTGAGCACCACGTTCAAGGGCGAGTCGGCCAAGGGCACCTGGACGCTGTCCGTCGAGGACAAGGCGCGCGCGGACACGGGCACGCTGAAGAGCTGGGGCCTGGAGGCCACGGGCAAGGCGCCGGGCACGGACCCGGTGGACCCCAAGCCCCCGCGCCCCACGGGTGACCCGGTCATCGCGGTGTTCGACGGCGGCGTGGACTTCAAGCACAGCGACCTCGACAGCGCGATGTGGACGAACCCGAACGAGATTGCCGGCGACGGAATCGACAACGACGGCAACGGCGTGAAGGACGACATCCACGGCTACAACGTCGGCTTCAACAGCGGCGACGTGATGAAGGGCCAGGGTACGGACCACGGCACGCACGTGGCGGGCATCATCGCGGCCGAGGACAACGGCGAGGGCAACACGGGCATCGCCGCCGGCAAGGCGAAGGTGATGAGCATCGGCGGCCTGTACGACGGCGCGGACCTGCTCACCAACTTCGAGCGCGGCGTGGACTACATCGTCAACATGAAGGAGAACCACGGCGTCAACGTGCGCGCGCTCAACGCGAGCTTCGGTGACGAGTACCGCGACGCGGCCTCGCAGGCGCGCTGGAAGGCCGCCGTGCAGAAGCTGGCGGACGCGGACATCCTGCTGGTCGCGGCCACGGCCAACGGCAATGGCAGCAACATGAACAACGTGCAGGACTTCCCGGCCAACATCGACCTGCCCAACGTCATCACCGTGGCGGCCATGGACCAGCGCAACGACAAGCTGGCGCGCTTCTCCTCGCACGGCGACAAGGTGGTGGAGCTGGCCGCGGTGGGCGAGAACGTCCTGAGCACCGTGCCCGGCGGCGACTGGGAGAAGATGAGCGGCACGTCCATGGCCACCCCCACGGTGGCGGGCGCCGCGGCCCTGATGTTCGCCGCGAACCCGGACCTGACGGCCGCCCAGGTGCGCGACCTGCTGGTGCAGACGGTGGAGCTCGACCCGGACCTCAAGGGCAAGGTCAGCACGGGCGGCAAGCTGGACATCGCCGCCGCCGTGAAGGCCGCCGAGGAGTTCGTCACCACGCCCCCCGCGACCGTCGCGGGCCGCTGAAGCGCCCACGGGCCCGGACGTCCTCCGGGCCCTGAGCGGTCGGGTGGGTGGATATCCGGCCCCTGTCTTCCGCGGGTTTCGCGGTGGCAGGGGCCTTTTTTCGGCCCGAATTGATTGCGCGCGATTGAATTGCGCCCTAGATAAAGGGGGTCGGAAAGAAGCGACTCTGAACTTCCAGGAGAACAAGCCATGGCTCCCGTCACGATTTCGCCGCTGTACACCGCCCACGCCACCGCCCACGGAGGCCGGTCGGGCAAGGTCCAGTCCTCGGACCAGGTCATTGATTTGCCGCTGGCGATGCCGAAGGAGCTGGGCGGCGCGGGTGGGGTGGCGACGAACCCGGAGCAGCTGTTCGCGGCGGGGTATTCCTCGTGCTTCGAGAGCGCGCTGCGGCTGGTGGCGGGCAAGGCGGGCAGGAAGCTGGGGCCCGAGGTGGGCATCACCGCGTCGGTGACGATTGGGAAGACGCCGGACGGGGGCTTCGGGCTGGCGGTGGAGTTGAAGGGCATCCTGCCGGGCATCCCCCGTGACGAGGCGGAGAAGCTGATGCACGCGGCGCACGAGGTGTGCCCGTACTCGCGCGCCACGCGCGGCAACATCGACGTGAAGCTCTCCGTCGCGGAGCAGTGAGCGAACAGCCGTTCAGGCCTGCAAGGGAGTTGGTATGGGGAGGAATGTCGAACTCCTCCCTGTCCGCTCCCTCGCCTCGCGCATCCCTGTCCCTCGTCGCCCGTGAGAAGGGGGCGGCACGCACCTGGTCCTTCGAGCGGGCTGGAGCGGCGGTGACGTTCCGAGAGGGCCCGCTCGGTGGGAAGTCGAAGCAGACCGAGAAGACGTTCGAGACCGAGGCCGAGGCGATGGCCTTCTGCGAGAAGAGCCTGCGCGCGAAGGTGGAGAAGGGGTACTTCGCCTCGGAGCTGGGCTTTCGCGCCGTGCCTGTCGAGCAGGTGCGCGCCGAGCTGAAGGTCGCGGGCGACGCCGAGGGCCGGGTGCTGGTGCATGACGGTGACCTCGTCATTCCGCACGACCTCATCCTGGATGACGGGTTCGGGTTGCTGGCGCCGGAGCAGGACGCGCAGGCTCCGTTGGTGGGGCTGTGGGTGCGCGGCGCGCTCACCGTCGAGGGCTGCCTGCTCAACTTCGAGGACGACACGGGGCCCTTCCTGCAGGTGGGAGGCGCGCTGGTCGTCCGGGGTATCGGCGTGGGTGGCTCCCAGGTCCGGGTCGATGGGAGCGTCCGTACGGGCGAGCTCATCGGCGTCTACAACCACGGGCTCGTCGATGTGGGCGGCGACCTGGACGCGCGCATCGTGGCGACCGAGCACACGGTGAGCGTGGCGGGGACGCTGAACGCGATGCGCTTCCTGGGGTGGGGCGCGAGTGTGTTCCGAGTGGTGGACGGTGTGGAGGAGGTGAGTGACCCGCATGAGGCCTCGGGTGTCTTCGTGGCGGGGGTGCTCAAGAAGCCGGAGGGGCAGGTGGACCTGTCGCTCGCGCGCAAGCGGCTGGCGGAGGGGAAGCCGAACCTGCTCGAGGCGCCGGTGAGTGTCCGCGCCGAGTTCCGCAAGCAGATGGCGAAGAAGCTGGAGGCGCCGGAGAAGCTCAAGAGCCTGGTGCTGAGCCGGAAGAACCTCCGCGCCCTGCCGGCGGAGCTGTTCCAGTTCCGTCGGTTGGAGACGCTGGACCTGTCGGGGAACAAGCTGCGCAGGCTGCCCGAGGAGCTGGGGTTGCTGACGGAGCTGCGAGAGCTCCGGCTGGGAGGCAACGGGCTGCAGGAACTGCCGGAGTCGGTGGGGGAGTTGGGGAAGCTCGTCCACCTGGACCTGGAGGCGAACTGCCTCTGGCGGCTGCCGGAGTCCCTGGCGCGCTGCACGGAGCTGCGCAGCATCAACCTCATCAACAATCCCTACTCATACGTGCGCGCCTCGTTCGGGAGCTGGCGGCAGGTGAAGGTGCTGCGGGACTTCCCCGAGGTGCTCACGCGGTTGCCGAAGCTGGAGGTGGTGGAGTTCAACGGGACCTTCCTGCGCGCGTTGCCGACGCGGGCCTTCGACAGTCGGGGCTTGCAGCGGGTGAGCATCAAGGACTCGCTCATCACGGAGGTGGACAAGGCGTTGCATCCGTTGGTCGAGGTCGACCTGGAGGCCGCGAAGAAGACGGCGGCGGACTTCGTGCGCTTCTGGTTCGCGCACGACTCCGTGCACCTGGAGGACTTCTATGACGCGAAGACGCGGACGTATGACTTCGCGGACGTCATCGCGCTGGTCCACATGCTGGTCG
Organism: Myxococcus sp. AS-1-15; assembly: GCF_020037055.1. Classification (NCBI taxonomy): domain Bacteria; kingdom Pseudomonadati; phylum Myxococcota; class Myxococcia; order Myxococcales; family Myxococcaceae; genus Myxococcus; species Myxococcus sp. AS-1-15. The sequence continues at coordinate 634,001 of NZ_JAIQDF010000002.1, forward strand.
ACAGCGCCCTGCCTGTCACCGCGGCGTACGAGGGGGTGCTGGCGACGTGGAAGGACCAGGTTGAACGTGTGGGCCACGTCATCGACCGGGCCGAGCGGAACCCGGAGCACTCGCGCGCGCTGTTCGGCGCGCTCCGGGATTCCCTCGACACGGTGGGCAACACCACGGGGGCGAACGTGCTCGTGGATGGGCTGCGTGGGCTGTTCGACGAGCGAGCGCGCGCGGGGGGGGTAGAGCCCGGCACGCTCCGTGTCGCGGGGGACACGCTGTGCCATGAAGGACGCACGGGTTTTCCCTTAAGGACGCGGTGTCATGTGCGTGCGAGAGGCACGCGGGTGCGTCACTCCTCGACGCCCTCCCTCGGAGGACTCGCGGGAGGCGCCTTGGGGGGCCTCCTGGCATGTCCCTTGAAGTCTCCCCGGGGTGAAGGGGGGAAGCCTGTATGCATGAGCGTCAGCTCATTCCGATGGATGTGGCGGGGACCGCGGTCCTGGTGGCGGCTCGGATGTTGTTGGAGGAGCCGGACGTCGAGGAGTTCTTCGGGTGGTGGCGGCCCGAGGCGGGAGGACGTCCGCCAGGGCGGTGGAGCGCGGCGGAGGGGACCCGGTTGTATGCCGTGGCCGAGCGGGGCAACGGCGTCATCGGCCTCGCGGCGCTGACCCACATCCGCCGCGAGGAGCATTACGCCCGCGTGTGCTGCTCCATCCTGGCGCAGCATCGCCAGAATGGCGCGGGGCACTGGACCCTGTCGGAGCTCATCCGGCAGGGCGTCAGGCTGGATGGACTGCGACACCTGGAGACCTCCGTCCGCGCGGGGCATTCGACGTCGCTTTCGACCCTGGAGTCGCTCGGCTTCCGGCGCCTGGACGTTTCAGGCCAGCTGTCCGGCGACACGTCCCCGAGCGGGTACGTCTATCTCCGGTTGGATTTGCCCTCCGGGTCGGCGGGGTACTTCCCACGTGTCATCGCGCGCAATCTCTGCGCGTGACGCGGCCGCTGGCGGGAGACGGACTCCCGCCTCGCGCATTCCTGTCGCGGGTGGCGGCGCGTGAGCCGGCGCAGCGCCCTGGCGGGCCTGGCGGGCCACCTCCAAGCGGCTTGGTTGGAGGTTGTGACTTTGCAAGTCAATCTCAAGTTTGTATGCTTGGGTCCATGGCACGGGTCCAGACAGTCGAGGCGCTCGAAGGGGTGGTGGGCTCCCGCCCGCTGGGTGTGATGCTCAAGTCGCTGGACTCGCTGGATGACCACTGCCTCAGGCTGCTGGCGTGCTCGTCGTTCGCGGTGCTCGGCTATGTCGACGTGGATGGGCAGGGGCGCGCGACGGCGGTTGGCGGGTCTCTGGGGTTCGCGCGCGTCGTGGACCCGACGCACCTGGAACTGCGACTGGACGCGCCCATTCCGCTCAACCCCACCGTGGGCTGTGGCCTGCTGTTCTTCATCCCGGGCCTGGGCGAGACGCTGCGGGTCAACGGTCACGCGACGCTCGAAGGGCACACCCTGCACGTCACCGTGGAAGAAGCCTTCGTGCACTGCGCGAAGGCCATCATCCGCTCGGGGCTCTGGAAGTCACCGAAGCCCGCCACCTCGGACACTCGCGCCGCGGGCACCTGGAGTGGTGACCCCGAGGTGCACGACTGGCTGTCACGCACGCCCTTCGTCGCGCTGGCCTCGTGGGATGCGCAGGGCCTCGCGGATGTGAGCCCCAAGGGCGACCCCACGGGCTTCCTCCGACTCGACGGCACGCGCGTGGCCGTGCCCGACCGCCCCGGAAACCGTCGCACGGACACGTTCCACAATGTCCTCGAACAATCCCGTGTGGCCCTGCTCGCGCTCATCCCTGGCGAGACGCGCTTCCTGGAGGTCTCCGGCGTCGCCTCGCTCTCCACCGAGCCCTCGCTGCTGGCCTCGATGACCGTCGAGGGCAAGGTGCCGAAGATGGCGCTGCTGCTGGAGTCCCACGCGGCGCGTCTCCACGCCAGTCAGGCCATCGTCGACGCGGGGCTGTGGGACACCGCGCGTCACGTGCCCGCGAGCCAGCTCCCCAAGATGGCCGACGTGTTCGTCGACCACGTCCGGCGCAGCCCCCAGAAGGGCGCCGCCGCCGCGACGGTGCGCGCCCTCGTGTCCAGGAGGATGCTGAGCTGCGCGCTGGAGCAGGACTACAAGAAGAACCTGTACTGAGTCCGCGAGGGCTCCCGTGTCTCGCGACGCAGGGAGCCCTCGTGCACCGTCAGAACCGCTTCACCTCGGTCAACACCTGCCGCGAGTGCCGCGTCACCGTCCCGAAGCGCGCGAGCGACTCCGCGCGCAGGTGCTTCGCCGCGTCGCTCGTGGTGTAGCGCTGGAAGTCCGCCTCACTGGCCAGCTCGAAGTGACACACGTACCGGGTCCAGCCATCCGGGGCCCGCTCCGTGTCCTTCCACTTGCGGCACCCCAGGAACCCCGGCTCGCGCAGCACCTCGGGGACATGCGTCCCCTCGTGCCACTGGTTCCACGCGGCCTCCGCGCCGGGCTCCACCTCGATGACCACGGTGTACAGCGACGTCACGGCTGCCACGCACCGAAGCCCGTCAGCTTCGCGCCGCCCTGCGACTCACGCTTGCCCTTGGACGAGACGCGATAGGTGAAGTCCGACAGCGGCTCGAACCGCGCCTCGTGCGCCAGCCCGCCGAGCGTCTTCTCCCACGGGTCCGCGGCGAACAGCAGCGTGCGCACCTGCTTCGCGTTCGTCGGCCCCTCGTTGGCGTCCACCTGGAGCACCGGCACCCGCTTGGTGCCCACCGCCAGCGTCTCGCGCACGGCCGGCGCCGAGTTGGGGACCGCGGGCGGCCACTGCTTGGGCTCCAGCCCCAGCGAGATGAACGACAGCAGCACCTCCTCCAGCGGCATCACGCTCGCCTGCGAGAAGTCCTGGCACGGCGCCTCGTCCGTCGCGGGGTTCACCGGCGCCTCCGTGCGCAGCACGTAACCGGCCTCCGCCGACTGGCACGTGCGCAGCACCGTCTTCGTGCCCTCCGACTCCATCTCCCGGTCGAACCACGTGCCAGGACCCAGCGGCCACTCCAGGTCCGGCGCCATGCCCGCGCCCTCCTTGCCCTGGCGCATCGACACCAGCGTGAGCTGATGGCTGCCCGCGCCGCCGAAGCCCGACAGCGTGGTGCTCGCGTCGAGCAGCCCGTTCGTCAGGTACAGCGGCCCCGCGTCCACCGCGTACAGCCGGTTCTCCAGTGGACCATCCACCGGGCGATTGTCGCGCAGATAACGCTTCGCCTCCCACGTGCGGCCCGCGGCCGTGGGCTGCTCGGACGTCGCGGTGCCCTCGCGCGCGACCTCCAGCGGCCGGGAGGCCTCCACGCGCATGGGAATCGCCAGCCGCCGCGACAGCCGGGGCTGCGTCAGCTCACCCCCCTTGTCGCTCTGGAGCGTCAGCGTCAGCCACACGCGCGAGCTCTCCACCGCCGCGACCTCCAGCGTCAGCTGACCCGCCGCGGCCGAGCCACCCTGCGCGTCGCGCGGCGGCGTGCGAATCGCGGAGAACGAATAGACGACCTGGTCGCCCACCCGGGCGCGGTGCCAGGCAGAGGTCCCCTTCGTCGAGGCAGGAGCCTCGGGCGCGGCGGTGCCCGTGGGCGTGTCCGTGGCGCTCCCGGACGTGCCGCCTTGCGTCACCGGCACACCATCAGTGGGGCCCGCGGCGCGGGGCTTCGTGCTCTCACAGCCGGAGCCGAGCGTCAGCGTCGCGCACAGGAGCGCGGAGCGGGACAGGAAGGAAGCGGAGGGCTTTCGCATTCGGGCGTCACCTCACGAGAAGGGCCTTGCGCGGCATTGCGCGACCCCAGGCGGGGCTTGATACACCGGGGGACAGGTCATCCCCAACTTCCTGGAGTTTCCGCGCTCATGCCCACCCCACTGTCCATCCGCCGGGTCGTCCTCTACAAGCATGGCGTCGGGTACTTCGAGCGCCGGGGCAGCGTCACGGGCAGCGACACCCTGCACCTGGACTTCAAGGCGCGGGACATGAACGACGTGCTCAAGTCGCTGACGGTGTTGGACCTGTCGGGCGGCTCGGTGTCGGCGGTGAGCTACGACTCGACGAAGCCGCTGGAGCAGCTGCTCGCGGAGGCCACCATCCGGATTCCAGAGGACGGCAGCCTCACGGCGCTGCTCGGGCAGATCAAGGGCGCGCGCGTGCGGGCGCGCGTGGGCGGCGGTCAGGTGGAGGGCTCCATCATCGGCCTGGAGTCGCTCGCGGTGGCCGCCGGTGAGACCAGCGTGGTGCGCCCGTTCCTGTCGCTGCTGGTGGGCGCGTCGCTGCGCACGTTCGACGTGCTGGACATCACCGAGCTGGAGTTCCTCGACGAGGCGGTGCGCAAGGATTTGGAGTTCTATCTGTCCACGGTGCTGTCCTCGTACAAGAAGGACAGCAAGCGCATGAGCATCCTCACCGCGGGCGAGGGTGAGCGCGAGGTGTTCGTCAGCTACGTGGTGGAAGCGCCTGTGTGGAAGACGAGCTACCGCATCCTCCTGGACGAGGGCGAGTCTCCGCTGCTCCAGGGCTGGGCGCTGGTGGACAACACGGGGGACGAGGACTGGGTGGACGTGGAGCTGGCGCTCGTCGCGGGCCTGCCGGTGTCGTTCGTGCACGACCTCTACAACCCCCGCTACATGAAGCGCCCCGTGGTGGAGGTGAGGACGGAGGCCGCCGCCGCGCCGGTGATTCCGGAGGAGAGCTACGCGAGCGCCCCGGCCGTGATGGATGAAGAGAGTGATGCCATGCCGATGATGGCCGAGCTGGCGCCCGCGCCGGCGATGGCGCCGGGCCGCTCCCGCTCGCTGATGCGAAGCAAGGGCGGAGCGACCTCCGGTGGTCCTGGTGGGCCCCGGCTGCGGGATGTGCTCGAGCAGCAGGGCGCGAAGGTGACGACGCTGACGAAGGACGTGGGGGACTTGTTCGAGTACGGCGTGGACCGGCCGGTGACGGTGCACCGCAACCAGAGCGCGTTGGTGCCCATCCTGCACAAGTCGTTCGAGGGGCGTCGGGTGCTGCTCTACAACCGGGCCACGCGCGAGAAGAACCCGATGGCGTGCATCGAGCTGAAGAACACCACGGGCCTGACGCTGGAGGGCGGCCCGGTGACGGTGACGGAGGACGAGCGCTACGTGGGCGAGGCGATGCTCGACACGATGAAGCCGCAGGACACGCGCTTCGTGCCGTACGCGGTGGAGCTGGGCTGCGTCGTCACGGTGGAGGAGGGCGCCGAGGACGGGCCCGTCTTCCGCGTGGTGGTGAGCCACGGCAGCCTGATGGCCGAGTACCACAACGTGCGGCGCACGACGTACGTGGTGCGCAACAAGGCGCCCCGGCCGCAGGTGCTGTTCATCGAGCACCCGCGCATCGGCTGGGAGCTGGCCAAGGACATGCCCGCGCCCGAGGAGACGACGGACGGCTTCTGGCGCTTCAAGCGGACGCTGGCCGCGGGCGCGCAGGAGACGTTCGTGGTGTCCGAGCGCACCACGGGCCATCGGCACTACGCGCTGTCCTCGGTGGGGCCGGACGACGTGGCCTTCTTCCTGTCGCAGCGCTACGTGGACCAGGCGATGTCGGACGCGCTGCGGGAGGTGATTGCCATCCGCGAGCGCGTGGCCACGCTCACGCGCGACGAGCAGCAGCTCACCCAGGAGCGCGCGCAGCTCTTCAAGGACCAGGAGCGCATCCGCTCCAACATCGAGTCGCTCAAGAGCGGCGTGTCGCAGCGGGAGCTGGCCGAGCGCTTCGTGGCCAAGCTCAACGAGCAGGAGGACCGGCTGGATGCCATCGCCCGCGAGCTGGAGCGGCTGGCGAAGGAGCGACAGGCGGCGCAGGAGGAGCTGCACCGCCGCGTCCAGTCGCTCAGCCTGGTGTCGAACCTCTAATCACGGCTCACGGGGTGGCGCGGTGGACTTCATCGCCGCCCACCACGGTGAGGTGGACCTGGGCGCCGGGCAGCTCGGAGACGGGCGCGTCCACGGGGTCCACGGACAGGGCGACGAAGTCCGCGTCCATGCCGGGCTGCAGTCGGCCTCGGCGCGCCTCGGCGAAGGAGGCGTAGGCGGCGCCCACGGTGAAGCCCTCCAGGGCCTCCTGTCCGCTGAGGCGCTGGTCGGCGTACCAGCCGCCCTCGGGCGTGCCGCGCGCGTCCTGACGGGTGCGCGCGGCGTAGAGGCCGGCGAGCACGTCGGGGCGCTCCACGGGGAAGTCGCTGCCCAGGGCGAGCACGGCGCCGGAGGACTTCAGGCGCTGCCACGCGTAGGCGCCGCGGATGCGCTCGGGGCCCACGCGCGCCTCGGCCCAGGGCATGTCGCTGGTGGCGTGCGTGGGCTGCACGCTGGCGATGAGGCCGATGCGGCCCAGGCGGGTGATGTCATCCAGGCCCATGATTTGCGCGTGCTCGACGCGGTGGCGGCCTGCTTGGGTGGACGTGGCCTGCATCGCGCGCGCGAGGGTGTCGAGCACCAGCGTGTTGGCGCGGTCGCCGATGGCGTGGGTGCAGACCTGGAAGCCGGCGCGCATGAAGTCGGTGACGCGCTTCTCGTACTCCTCGGGGGTGAGGAGCAAGAGGCCGCGGTGGCCGGGCTCGTCGCTGTAGTCCTGGTGCAGGGCGGCGCCACGGCTGCCGAGCGCTCCGTCCAGCACGAGCTTCACCGCGCGCAGGGTGAGGCGCTCGCCCTGGTAGGGGCCCATGCGCAGGAACTCGGCGCGCTCGGGGGCCTGGCCGTCGGCCATGGCGTAGACGCGCAGGGGCAGCTTGCCTTCCTTGTCCATGCGCTGGAGCAGCTGGAAGGTGGCCAGGTCCATGCCGGCGTCGTGCACGCCGGTGAGGCCCACGCGCGCGGCGCGGTTGAGGGCGGCGGTGAGCTGCGCGGTGCGCTCGGCCTCGGTGAGGGGCGGCAGCACGGCGTGAATCAGGCCGATGGCGTTGTCGACGAGGATGCCGGTGGGCTCGCCGTTGGCGTCGCGGAGGATGCGGCCGCCGTTGGGGTCCTGGGTGGCGCGGGTGATGTTCGCGCGGCGCAGCGCCTCGCTGTTGACCCAGGCGGCGTGGCCGTCGATGCGCGTGAGGTACACGGGCGTGCGCGGGTGCTTGGCGTCGAGGTCCTGGCGGGTGGGGAAGGTCTTCTCGGGCCAGTCGTTCTGGTCCCAGCCTTGTCCGACGAGCCACTCGCCCTGGTAGGAGGTGCTCGGCGCGTTGGCGACGCGGGCGAGGGCCTCCTGCTTGGTGGTGGCGCCGAGCAGGGTGACGGTGGCCTCCCATTGACCGAGCGAGGACAGGTGTCCGTGCGAGTCGGTGAGGCCGGGGACGATGGTGGCGGAGCCCAGGTCGACGACGCGGGCGCCGGGACCGGCGGCGGCGAGGACCTCGTCACGGGTGCCGGTGGCGAGCACCTTGCCGTCGCGGACGGCGAGGGCCTCGACGACGGGGCGGCCCGGGTCGAGGGTGCGCACGCGCGCGGCTACGTAGACGGAGGTGCCCGCGGGGTCCGGGCGCGGAGTGTTCCGCGTGCAGCCGCCGAGGAGGGAGAGGAACAGTACGGCACCGAGGAGCCCGCCGATTCGTCGCAGCATCGTTTCGCGCACCTGTCTGGATGGAGGGCCGCCCCGAGCCTGGGGCGGGCGCGCGACACTCTGGCGCACCCGGTGGTCGGGGGCCAGTCTGCTCACGAAGAGCGAGCGTTCGGCATGGGCGCTAGTCGTTCTCGTCATTCGCCCGAGGTCGGTCAACGGGAGGAGGTTGGTCATCCGACCGATGCGGCCTCCCGCTCACGTCGGGTTTCACCTTCGTTTCAGCTCCTCGGGTGGAAGGCGACGCAAGCGCCACACGTTCCATGCCTCCAGGGCCGTCGTGGCCGTGAAGCAGAGGGCCAAGACCCCCGTGATTTTCGTGGCCCACGTCACGCTGAAGAACATCGCGCACAGCCAAAGGGCCAGAAAGAACAGGACCAGTCGGATGCCGCTGCGGAATGCGACCTCGGACTGACGGATGCGGGTAGCTCGCTTCATGGTCGACCCGGGACTCGATTTATCGGAAGTGTTCGAACCCAAGACATGATGGATGTCCGATGTCCTCACTGGCCATGAGCAGGAGCCCGTGGAGGACCGTTCCTTGGGCGCTGTCCGCAAACTCTGACATGCATCCTCGCGCGTTGATGAGTCATGGACGCATGGCCTCTGGATGGAGACCTGTCTCTGCCACGGACTGCTAGCTTGCGCCCTCATGGACACCGACACCCCCGCGCTCGCCTCGTTGTCCATTCCCCTGGCCTCGCTGCGCATGCAGGCCTTGGAGGCGGGGCCCGCGGACGGCCCGCTCATCCTCCTGCTGCACGGCTTCCCCGAGCTGTCGGAGAGCTGGCGTGACGTGCTGCCCGTGCTCGGCGCGGCGGGCTATCACGCCGTGGCCCCGGACCTGCGCGGCTATGGCGGCACGGACCGTCCCCGGAAGGGCTACGACCTCGACACGCTCGCCGAGGACATCTACCAGCTCGCCCGCCACCTCCAGCCCGACCGCCCCATCCACCTCGTGGGCCACGACTGGGGCGGCGGCATCGCCTACCACGTGGCCGCCACCCGCCCCGACATCGTCGCCACCCTCACCGTCGTCAACTGTCCCCACCCCTCCGTCCTGCTGCGCCGCATCTGGCGCCCCGCCCAGCTGCGCCGCTCCTGGTACATGTTCTTCTTCCAGCTCCCCTGGCTCCCCGAGCGCGCCCTGTCCGCGAACAACGGCGCCCGCGTCCCGGGTCTCATCCGCCGGGGCATGTCCCGCAACTCCCAGGTCAGCGACGCGCGCCTCGCCCCCTACGCCCAGAACCTCTCCCACCCGGACGCCGCCCGCGCCGCCGTGGATTACTACCGCCAGTCCTTCCGCGACCTCCTCACCCCCAACGGCGCCCGCCGCCTCCTCCAGGGCTACCCCCGCATCCGCGCCCCCTTCCGCCTGGTCTGGGCCGAGGAGGACCGCGCCCTGGGCCGCGAGCTCACCCACGACCTGGAGCCCTGGTTCGAGCTGCCTCCCCAGGTGCGCTTCCTCCCAGGCGTGGGCCACTTCGCTCCCCTGGAGGCGCCCGCCCTGGTTTCCGCGCAGATCCTCGAACACGTGGGCACACACCCGCCCCAGCCCATACGCCGAGCGTAGACAGACACGGAGGAGATGGTTGTCCCCGGCAACCTTCCCCCCGGGGACTTGGCGGCGGGGCAGGGGTGAGGGATGTTCCGGCCGTCTCACATTCCCTGGAGTCAAGCGCATGAACCCGTCCCAGTCCCGCCTCGGGGCGTTGTCGTTGCTCGTCGTCGCCGCCCTCTGTCTGACCTCCGCCACCGGCTGCGCCGGCCGCCGCCGCGAGGCCTTCCTCAACGACAAGGCGCGCACCCACGTCTACCGCAAGCCCGCCGCCGAGGTCTGGCCGCAGGCCATCGCCCTCCTCAAGGAGAAGGGCTACTCCATGCGCGCGGGCAAGGACGGCTTCGAGGCGTCCACCGAGTGGCTCATGCACGGCGCCCCCTCGTCGCTGGGCACCACCCAGGTGCGCTACCTGGTGAAGGCCGTCGAGCGCGGCCCCGGCCAGTGCGCCATCGAGTACTACAAGCAGCTGTCCACCGAGTCCCGCGGCGCCCAGAGCGGCGGCCGCCAGCAGTCGGAGTTCAACGACCCGGCCCCCCGCGCCGACGGCACCACCTTCAACCGCGACCCGGAGATGGAGTGGGAGCTCTTGCAGAAGGTGGACGCCGAGTCGGCCACCGCCCTGCGCGCCGAGGCGGAGAAGATCCAGTAACGAAGCCGTACGTCCCCGAGGAGCCGCCGCGCGTCAGTCGCGCAGCGGCAGCTCCAGGGTGAAGCCGTCGTACGCCACCTCACAGGGCCCCTTGTACTCCTCGCGCGCCTGCGCGAGCAGCTTCGCGGGGTCCGTGTCGTGGCGGCTGGACAGGTGGGTGAGCACCAGCCGGCGTGCTCCCGCCTCGCGGGCCACCCGCGCCGCCTCGCGCGCCGTGGAGTGATGCGTCTCCAGCGCCCGCGCCTGCTCGTCGTCGGAGAAGGTGGACTCGTGGATGAGCAGGTCCGCGTCCTGGGCCGCCTTCACCACCGCGGCGCACGGCCGCGTGTCCCCGGAGATGACCAGCTTGCGCCCCGGCCGCGGCGCGCCCAGCACGTCCTCGGGCTTCACCACGCGCCCGTCCTCCAGCGTGACGCTCTCGCCCCTCTGCAGCTTGCCGAAGTGGGGCCCCGACGGCACGCCCAGCTCGCGCGCCTTCTCCAGGTTGAAGCGCCCCGGCCGCTCGTCCTCCACCAGCGCGTACGCCAGCGCGTTGATGCGGTGGTCCACGCCGATGGCGTGCAGCGCGTACCCGTTGCGCCGCACCACGTCGCCGTCCTTCACCTCGTGGATTTCGACGGGGAAGGACATGGCCTCCACGCCCAGGTGCACCGCCTGGTGCAGCAGGCGGCGGGCCGGCGGCGGGCCGTACAGGTGGATGGCGTGCTCGCGCCCCATCATCCCCAGCGTGCGCAGGAAGCCGATGATTCCCAGGTAGTGGTCGGCGTGGAAGTGCGTGAAGAAGACCGCGTCCACCGTGAAGCCGGTGCCGAAGCGCACCATCTGCCGCTGGCTGCCCTCGCCGCAGTCGAACAGCAGCAGGTCCGTGTCCGCCTTCACCGCGAGGCCCGACAGGTTGCGGTGCAGGGTGGGCTGGGCGGCGGAGGTGCCGAGGAAGGTGAGCCTGAGGAGGGACATGCCGGCACTTCCCACGCGAAGAGTGTCTCCCGCGCCCGGACCGCCAGGGCGCGAGGCGCCATTTAGCAGGCTTTGGACCCGCCCGTGCTATGTGAGCCGCCCCCCAGACACCGCCATGCCCGAATCCCTGACGTTCGCCCCCACCTCGGACCCCCGCCGCGTGCGTGCCCCGGATGGCCGCGTGCTCTCCGTGCCGGAGGGCTGGGTCCTGCTGCCCCCCGGTGACGCCGGGCTCACCCGCCGCGTGAAGGCCGCGGGCCCCACCTGGACGGTGGTGGAGAAGGTGGGCCGCAAGCTCTTCTCCCGGGGCGTGTGGGCCCCCGAGCCGCACATCCTCCAGGCCAAGGCCGCGCTGGACGCCGAGCGCGCCACCCCCGCCTACGCCAGGAAGCTGGCCGCCGGCCGCGACCGGCGCGCCCGCGAGCAGGAGCAGTACGAGGTCGACTTCGCCAACAGCGTCCTGCGCTTCCTCGCCTTCTCCCCCGCGTGGCTGGCCCACGCCAAGAAGCTGGCCGTGCTCGTCTCCGCGCACGCCACCCCCGTGGGCAGCGGCACCGTGGCCCGGACGGAGCGCATCCCCGTGGAGCGCCGCGCCGAGGCCGCCGTCATCGCCTGGATGCGCCACCAGACGACCCAGTACGACGACATGAGCATCGCCCGCGTGAAGGGCGCCCGGCGTGAGGTGCGCCGCGAGCTGGCGGAAATCTCCCGCGCCGTGCTGGACCTGCACCGCCGCGACGTGCCCCACGGCCCCTCCGCGTGTCCGCTGTGCACCGCCCTGGCGCGTGTGGGAGCGGGTACTCCCCAGCCCTGAGCCCGGCCTCCGGGGTGGAATGACGGTGGGGTTTCTGACCCGCCGTTCACTCACATTGCGTCATTACTGACCGGCGGGTTAATAACGGGTCCGTCATGCCGAGACCCGCGGACCCCCACGCCAGGGAAGCCCTGATGACCGCCGCCCGGGCGGAGTTCGCCCGCAAGGGGCTGCGCGGGGCGCGCATCGAGGACATCACCGCCGCGTGCGGGCTCTCCAAGGGCGCCTTCTATCTGCACTTCGAGTCGAAGGAGGCGCTGTTCGCCGAGGTGCTGACCTCGCTCGAGACGCGGCTCAACTCGCTGAACACGCGGCGGATGGAGGCGGTGGAGCGCCACTTCCGCGAGCAGGGGCTGCCCGGCCCCCGGGACAGGCGGGATTTCATCGAACGCTACCAGCGCTTCTTCCAGACCGAAATCGACTTCGATTTGGAGTCGCTGGAGCTGATGTGGTCCCACCGGGACATCGTCGCGGTGCTCGTCAGCGGCAGCCAGGGCACGCCCTTCGAGTCGCTCTTGTGGCGCATGACGGACGCGCAGGTGGAGCGCGTGGCGCGCGACTTCCGGCGGATGCAGGAGGCGGGGGCGGCGGACTCGGAGATGGATGCGCGCCTGTTCGCCTCGTTCATCGTCGGCGCGTACGTGCTGCTCGCGCAGCGCATGGTCCACCTGCAGCAGAAGCCGGACCTGACGGCCTGGGCGCACACGCTCCAGCGCCTGTGTGAAGGCGGCACGGTGCCGCGCTTCGAGCCCTCCGCTGTCGCCCGGCCCTCCGTACGCGCGCAGCGGCCCAAGACTTCCACGCGACGGGCACCCGCCCGCGCGAAGACCCGTCACACCCCGAGGAAACGTCCGTGAACCTCCCCAGCAACCCCCGCGCCCCCAGGGCGCTCGCCATGGCGGGGCTCGTCGCCGCGACGCTGTCCGTGTCCGCCTGCTCCCGCGCGGATGCGTCCTCCACGCCCGCCGCCGGAGCGAAGACGGAGGCCGCGCCGCCCTCCGTGAAGCTGGTGTCCGCGCGCACGGTGAAGGCCGCGCCGCGCGAGGAGGTGACGGGCACGCTGTTCCCCGCGCAGATGCTCCAGGTGGGCTTCGAGGTGGGCGGGCGGCTGGCCGCGGTGAAGGTGGGCAAGGGGACGGTGGTGAAGAAGGGGGACGTGCTGGGGCAATTGGACGTGGAGATTGCCGACGCGCAGGTGGCGCAGGCGGAGGCCGCGGTGGCGGCGGCGCAGGCCGGGGCGGACATGGCCGCGGACGTGGCCGCGCGCAACCAGACGCTGCAGAAGGAGGGCGGGGTGAGTGATTTGCAGAACCGCTCCACCGCGGCGCAGGCGGCGCAGGCCCAGGCGCAGCTGCTCGCGGCCAAGGCGCAGCTGGCGCAGGCGCGGGCGGCCCGGCGGCGGCACGACTTGAAGGCGCCCTTCGAGGGGACGCTCATCGACGCGCCGGAGCAGACGGGCGCCACGGTGGGGCCGGGCACGCCGCTGTTCAACCTGGAGCGGCTGGACACGCTCCTGCTCAAGACGACGGTGGCGGAGTCGCTGCGCGCCCGGCTCAAGCCCGGCCAGAAGGTGCGGGTGGAGTCCATCGCCGGCGGCGCCTTCACCGAGGACGCGGTGGTGCGCACCATCCTGCCCTCCGCGGACCCGGCCACGCGTCGGGTGCCGGTGGAGCTGGCGGTGCCCAACGCGGACGGCCGCTTCGTGGCGCACACGCTGGCGCGCGCGGTGCTCCAGCTGGGGGATGACCAGGACGCGCGGGTGGTGCCGGGCTCGGCGCTGTCCTCGGCGAACGGGGACCACGTGCTCATCGTCGGCTCGGGCGGCGAGGTGAAGCGGGTGGACGTGCAGGTGCTGGAGCGGCGCGATCGCGAGGTGGTGGTGCTGGCGCGCTCCGAGTTCGAGTCGGTCATCGACCACCCCACGCCGAGCCTGTCGCAGGGCTCGCGCGTCACCGTGAAGTAGAGGGACGCCGCCATGCTCCTGAGCGACGTCTCCATCCGTCGGCCCGTCTTCACCACGATGCTGTCGCTGTGCCTCGTCGTCCTCGGCCTGATGGGCCTGGGGCGGCTGGGCACGGACCTGTATCCGGACGTGGCCTTCCCCGTCGTGGTCGTCAGCACCGTCTACAAGGGCGCGGGTCCGGGCGAAATCGAGACCCAGGTCGTCAAGCCCATCGAGGATGCCGTCGCGGGCATCAGCGGCGTGGACAAGATCCACTCCTGGAGCCGCGAGAACCTGAGCACGGTGGTGGTGCAGTTCAAGCTGTCCACCAACATCGACCGCGCGGTGCAGGAGGTGCGCGACAAGGTGGCGGGCATCGCCAACAAGCTGCCGCAGACGGCGGACGCGCCGGTGGTGGGCCGGGTGGACCTGTCTGCCACGCCCATCCTCACGTACGCGGTGTCCGCGGACCTGCGCTCCCAAGATTTGCGCCGGCTCATCGATGACCGCATCAAGCCCGCGCTCGCGCAGCTGGAGGGCGTGGCGGAGGTGCGAATCACGGGCGGCGACACGCGCGAGATTCAAATCGACCTGGACCTGGACAAGGCGCGCTCGGCGGGCGTGTCCCCGCTGGAGATTGCCCAGCGGGTGGGGGCGGAGAACCTGGACCTGCCGGCGGGCCGGCTGCAGCTGGGCTCGAGCGAGCTGACGGTGCGCTCGCTGGGGCAGTTCAAGGACGTGGAGGAGATCCGCCGGTTGCCGGTGGCGCGCAGCCGCACGGGCGCGCAGGTGCGGCTGGAGGAGATTGCGACGGTGACGGACGGGGTGGCGGAGCGGCGCACGGTGGCGCGGCTCAACGGGCAGGACGCCGTCATCCTGGACGTGGTGAAGCAGCCGGGCTCCAACACCATGGCGGTGAGCGACAACGTCAAGCGCGTGCTCAAGGACATGGGGCCGGAGGTGGGGCAGGGCTTCACGGCGCGGCTGCTCATCGACCAGTCGGACCTCATCAAGGAGAACGCGCACGAGGTGTGGGTGGCGCTCATCTTCGGCGGCGCGATGGCGGTGCTCATCATCCTGCTGTTCCTGCTGGATGGTCGCGGCACGTTCATCTCCGCGCTGGCGCTGCCCACGTCGGTGCTGGGGACGTTCTTCGCGATGTACCTCTTGGACTACACGCTCAACCAGATGACGCTCCTGGGGTTGTCGCTGGCCATCGGTCTGCTCATCGACGACGCGGTGGTGGTGCGCGAGGCGATCACCCACCGGCTGGAGAAGGGCGAGGACCCGATGAGCGCGGCGGCGAACGGCACGCGCGACGTCGGCCTCGCGGTGCTGGCGACGACGCTGTCGCTGGTGGCGGTGTTCGTGCCGGTGGCGTTCATGCCGGGCATCGTCGGTCAGTTCTTCAAGCAGTTCGGCATCACGATTTCGGTCGCCGTGCTCATCTCGCTGTTCATCTCCTTCACGCTGGACCCGATGCTGTCGGCGCGGCTCGCCAAGCAGCGCAGGCCGGGCGAGGTGCACAAGGACAACGCGGTGGCGGCGTGGCTGCGCGCCTTCCTGGACGGCACGGAGCGCGTGTACGAGCGCATCCTGCGCTGGGTGCTCGCGCACAAGTGGCTGACGACGGGCATCACCGTGGTGGTGCTGGTGGTGTCGTTCGGCGCGTCGAGCCGGCTGGGGTTGGAGTTCCTGTCGGCGGAGGACCGCTCGCAGTTCATGGTGGATTTGCAGCTGCCGGACTCGGCGAGCATCGCGGAGACGGAGTCGCGCACGGGGGAGGCGGAGGAGCTGCTGCGCAAGCTGCCGGAGGTGACGGCGGTCTACTCGGTGGTGGGCACCAACGGCGACGTGAACAAGGCGCGGCTGCGCGTGCTGACGGTGGGCAAGGGCGAGCGCACCAAGGGCATCCCGCAGTTGAAGGAGGAGGCGCGCGAGCTGCTCGCGGGGCTGGTGGCCACGCGGGTGAACCTGAGCGACCCGCCCATCCTCGAGGGCATGGGGGGGGACTTCTATCCCATCATGGTGCGGGTGACGGGGCCGGACCTGGCGCGGGTGCAGGTGGAGGCGGAGCGAATCGCCGACATCCTGCGCAAGCTGGAGGGGACGGCGGACGTGCGGGTGGAGGCGAATCCGCCCAAGCCGGAGCTCCAGGTGCACATCGACCGGGCGCGGGCGAGCGACGCGGACATCAACGCTGCGGGGCTGGCGACGCAGCTGCGGCTGGCGATTGGCGGCGACGTGGTGGCGAAGCTGCGCGAGGGCACGACGGAGACGGACATCCGGGTGCGGCTGGCGGAGAAGGACCGGAGCACGCCGGAGCGGGTGCGGCAGCTGGAGGTGTTCACGCCCCGGGGTCTGAGGCCGGTGACGGACGTGGCGAGCGTGGAGCTGCGGGACGGGCCGAGCGTCATCGAGCACGAGAACCGCGAGCGGCAGATTGCCGTGTTCTCACAGCTGGGCAAGGGCGCGGCGCTGGGCAACATCGCGGCGAAGCTGAAGGAGCAGGTGGCGCTGGCGCCGCTGCCGCCGGGGTACACGATTGTCTACGACGGCCAGATGAAGAGCATGGATGAGCAGAACGAGGCGTTCGGCACGGCCTTCATGCTGGCGTTCGTGTTCATCTACATGGTGCTGGCGAGCCAGTTCGAGTCCTTCAAGCACCCGTTCACCATCATGGCGTCCTTGCCGCTGGCGCTGGTGGGCGCGTTGTTGGGATTGGTGCTGACGGGCTACCACCTGTCGATGGGCGCGATGATTGGCATCATCCTGTTGATGGGATTGGTGACGAAGAACGCGATTCTGCTCATCGACGGAGCGTTGCAGCACCTGCGCGAGGGTGACTCGGTGGACGAGGCGCTGATGAAGGCGGGGCCTCGTCGGTTGCGTCCGATCCTGATGACGAGCGCGGCGATGGCGATCGCCATGGTGCCGACGGCGGTGGGCACGGGGACGGGCTCGGAGTTCCGGGCGCCCATGGCCATCTCGGTGATTGGCGGCGTCATCACGTCCACGTTCCTGACGCTGCTGGTGGTGCCGGTGGTGTTCGCGGCGATGGAGCGGGTGGGGCGCTTCGGTCGCAAGAAGACGCCCGCGGCCGGGCCCGCCGTGAAGCCGGTGGCGTCCGGGCCCAGTCAGGCCGCGTGACACCGTCTGTGTGAAACACGGGGCCCGAGGCGGTTGGCTCGGGCCCTGTCTCCGGAGTGGCTCACCCGCCCGTGTACACGGGCGTCATCGTGTCGAGGATGGCGCGCATGAGCGCCTGGCCGTCCGGCGTGTCCGGACACAGTCCTCCCCAGACCAGCGTGAGGCGCTCGGAGACGGGGCGGAAGTACATGCGCCCTCGCATCCTCACCGGCTCATAGCTCTCCCGGCCACCGGCGAGGTAGTCCTCCTCCGGCACGCCGAACACCGCGTAGTAGCTCAGGTCCGGCGCCTGCGCGTCCTCGGTGCGATGCAACCCGCTGGGGATGAGACAGGCCACGTCCGCGCTGTGCCACGCGCCCTGCCGCCCCGTCGTCACCTCCAGCGGCTCGAAACACATCCGCGACGCCGGGCACCCCATCTCCCCCGCCGTCAGGAAGTTGTAGTCCAGCCGCGGAATCTCCAGCATCTCCTCCACGTCCACCCGTCCATCGCTCCGGAAACCCCAAGGGTTGCCGTCCCGCTTGTACGAGCGCACGCCATAGGCGCCGTAGAACACGTTGTACCAGGGGCTGTGCGGATTGAAGTAGTCCGAGCACCCCACGTCGTCCGGGAAGTCCGCGATGGTGAAGGCCACCAGCAAGTCGAACAGCCGCTTGTTCTCGAACGCGAGGAACGGCTCGTGCGCCACCGCCCCGATGGAGCCCCGGACCGCCGGCACCGGCGTCACCAACCCCAGCTCCTCCAGGAAGTTCGTCTTGCCCGGAAGCGGCGTCGCGTTCATGGCCATCACGGCCAGCTCTCGTTGGAGACCCATGGTGTTTTCGTTCCCCGCTGCAACGACAGATGGGTCCAGAGTACACTGGTGAACATGCCGGAGAAGCTCGTCTTCGAGCACACCTTCGAAGGGCTCTTCGTGAGGGGACTCGCGGGGCGCGTCACGCCCGTCCTGCGAGACCGCCTGCACGAGGTCGGCCTGGACCTGAAGAAGAAGCTCCGGCCCGCCTACGACTTCGACATCTGGTGCTCCGCCGTCCGCGTCGCCGCCCAGGAGCTGCACCCCGACGTGCCCCCCGAGGAGGGCTATGCCCTGCTGGGTGAGCGCATGGTGGACGGCTACCGCGAGACGGCGATGGGGCGCGCCCTCTTCAGCGTCATCCAGCTTCTGGGCCCTCGCCGCGGCGTGGGCCGCGCCCAGCAGATGTTCCGCTCCGGCAACAACTACACCGAGGCCCGCATCGAGGATGTCTCCTCCAACGAGGTGGACCTCTGGATGAACGAGGCCGGCCCCATCCGCTACTTCACCCAGGGCGCCCTGCGCGCGGGCCTGCGCGCCACCGGCGCCGTGCAGCCGCTCGTCACCGTGGCGGGCTTCACCTCCGCCGACGTCACCTACCGCTGCACGTGGCGCAATGGAGTCTCCTGAGCCCTCCCTGCCGGGCCTGCTCGCCGTGGACCTGGGCCTGCGCTCGGGGCTCGCCCTGTACGGACCGGATGGGCGGCTGCGGACGTACCGCTCGCAGAACTTCGGCAGCCAGTCGCGGCTGAAGCGCGCGGTGCCCTCGGTCCTCGCGGGCTCGGGCGAGCTGGCCTGGCTCGTCCTCGAGGGCGGCGGGCCCGTGGCGGACGTCTGGGAGCGCGAGTCCGCACGGCGCGCGCTGCCCGTGCTGCGCGTCTCCGCCGAGGACTGGCGCGAGCGGCTCCTGTACGCCCGTGAGCAGCGCAGTGGCGGACAGGCGAAGGACGCGGCGGACGGACTGGCGCGCAGGGTCATCGCGTGGTCCGGCGCCCCGAAGCCGACCTCGCTGCGCCACGACGCCGCGGAGGCCATCCTGTTGGGCCTGTGGGGCGTGCTGGAGGTGGGCTGGCTCGCGCAGGTGCCGCCCGAGGTCCGCGCCCGGTAGGGGCCCTTGCCGCGTCCCTGCTATGACGGGGGCTCGGGTTGTGCCGGAAGGAGGCCACGGTGAAGCGGTGGGTGGATGCGCTCGCGCGCACGGGGTACCGGGGCGCGTACACGCTGGCGCGGCTGTACTGGCTCGTGCGTCACCCCAGGACGCAGGGCGTCTTCGTCGGCGTGTGGCACGCCGGCCGGGTGCTGCTCCTCCAGAACTCCTACAAGCACCCGCTCAGCATGCCCGGCGGAGGCATGGACGGGGGCGAGTCCCCCGAGCAGGCCGGCGCCCGCGAGCTGCACGAGGAGGTCGGCCTGCGCGTGGACGTGTCCTCCCTGCGCCCCGTCTTCGAGACCGTGGGCACCACCGAGAACAAGGAGGACCACGTCCGCTTCCTCGAGCTCGACGTGGACCACGAGCCCACGCTCACCATCGATGACCGCGAGGTCACCTGGGCGGCGTTCATCGACCTGGACACCGCCCTGCGCCTGCCCGTCTCGCCCATGGTCCGTGCCTACCTGGAGCACGCGCGCTCACGCCGCTGACCCCGGCAATCCCACGCGGGCAGACGATGGGCCCACGGGGCCATGCCCGCTCCCGCCGCGTCACCTCCGCGGCCGTGTCTCGAGACATGGCACCGCCAGGCCGGGGTGAGCCGGCGTCCTCGAGACAGGGATTGCCAGGGTGAGAAATCCCCGTGCGGGCGCGACAGTGACGTCGAGGAGGGGGCCCGTGCGGGGAGAGGAGACCGTCGTCAGCGGGCGTGGGCGACCGCGGGCTCGTTGACCAGGAAGTGCTGGGTACGGGCCTTGGCGAGCTGCTTGTCCGCTTCCTCGATGGACACACAATTCACGGTGATGTCGCCGTTCTCCGTCACCGTCTCGGAGGCCACGCGCGCCGTCTGGAGCCGGGCGATGACCGAGTCCGACACATGCACGCACACCAGGCAGCCCCGCTCGCGCCCGTACTGGACGACCTCGCCGAAGATGGCCGCCGACTCCGGCTCCAGCGCCTTCAAGCCCCGCATATCCGCCAGCACCAGGTGCCGGCCTTTCGCATACGTATCCGTCGCGGTCCGGTAGGCCGCGGCGAAGTCCTTCATCTCATTGGGTCGGACAAAGCCCTTCAACCGCACCGTGACGGTGCGGCGGTTCGTATCGTTGGAGACCTCGAACATGGAGCCCTCCCTCCTGGGGAGGACAAACAATAACAAACATCCGGGCCACTCCGAAACCACCCCCGGACAGTCTGTCCGCCCTGGAATAGTCGAAAGGAATTGTGTCGCAACAGACCCGGGACGATGGAACATTGCCACCAGCGCGCATCCCCATCTCACGCCAGCGCAATCCTCCGCGCCCAACGTGAAGTCGAGTCACATCCGACTCAGGCGCGCTGACTGCTCTCTCCGGTGACGACCGCCGAGCCGATGAGGTGCGCCAGCCGCAGCGCCTCCGGCACGTGGCCCCTGTCCGTCACGCGCCGGAGCGCCTCCGCCACGTCGTCGGGCCCGGCGCCCTGCACCTGGAAGGTGAAGCCCGCAAGCTGATGGATGGGCCCCGCACGGCGGAGCGTGGCCCAGCGCTCGTCCGCGCGCGGCAGCCGCCTCAGCGCGCGCTCCACCGCGTCCAGGTCCGGCGGCCTGCGCATCACCGCCACGCACGGCTTGCCCAGGCGCGCCGCGAGCGCGGGCAGGTCCACCACGTTGAAGCCGCCGAACGCGATGCCATCCAGCAACACCAGGTGCACTTGCGGCAGGAACTTGCCGCCCTCCAGCAGCCGGCACACCTCGCGCGTGCCGTTCCAGCCGTCCCTGCGCACGCGCCCCCAGACGAGCCCCTCGAAGCGCGTGCCCGCGCAGACCACGCCCGCCAGGGGCACGGAGACTCCCGCGCGGCGGGGAAAGGGCCCATCGTCGAAGCCGATGACTCGGGGGAAGCGGGGCAGGCGCATGGGCGGCCCAGCCTCGCAAAGCCCGCCCCCCGTCGGAAAGGAAGAAGCCCGACCCCGCGCGACGCGGAGACGGGCTTCAGGGACGTCCGGACTGGGAAGAAGGCTCAGCCGGCGCGAACGTTCTGCGCCTGGAGGCCCTTGGGGCCGCGGCCGACCTCGAACTCCACCTTCTGGCCTTCCTGCAGCGTCCGGAAGCCATCCATGTTGATGGCCGTGTGGTGGACGAACACGTCCTCACCGCCACCGTCCTGCACGATGAAACCAAAGCCCTTCGCATCGTTGAACCACTTCACGGTACCAGTTGCCATGAATCGCGTTCTCTCGGGTGGTGCGGCGCGCCGCGGTTATCGGCCTCTGAGAATGTAGAGGCCGTAAGTCGGACATAGTCTGCCTGGGGCGGCCGGCTGAGTGGAAGCCCCCTCGGCCGCTTGCCGTGCGGGAGGGGTGAGGAGTGGTGGCCGGGATTCCTACTTCCGCAGGCATGCGGGGAGGGGCGCTGGCGGCGGGCGTGCCTACCGTCAGGAGGAGCCCTCGGTACCGCCCCGGAAAGGACCCCGCGATGAGCCTGTCCCTGCTGCCTCCCCCTCCCACCTTCCCCCGGGCGGAGAGCGCCCCCCGCCGGGTGGCGCGCCACCTGGTGGATACCAGCGCCCGGGCGGGCATCCTCTCCCGGCCGCTCCTGGAGCGCTTCCCGCTGCGCCGCTGGGTGCCCTCGGAGGTCCACACGCTGCTGGACTACCGCGCCGGCGTGGCCGCGGTGGTGGCCGGGCACCTGTCCGAGGATGGGACAGCGCGTCGAGCGGGCTGGGCCCTGGGCGCGTCGCTGGTTGGCATCACGCTGCTCACCGACGCGCGGCTGAGCGTCTCGAAGCTCATCCCCATCGAGGTGCATGAGCTGTTCGACTACGTCCACGGCGCGGCGGCGGTGCTGGCGCCCTTCGCGCTGGGCTATGCGAAGAGGCACCCCCTCACCGCCGCGGCGCACGTGCTGCTGGGCCTGTCGTCGCTGGCGGTGGCGCTGGTGACGGACTACCGCTGCCAGACGGGCATGCACCTGGGCGGCGAGCACCTGACGGACCCCGAGGGCATCGGCGCCTGAAGACGCGAAGCGGCGGGGCCCTGGGACAGGCACCCCGCCGCTGTTGAATCACGCAGGGGAGGCGGCGCTCAGGCCGTCTTCACCGCGGCCTGGGGCTTGGACTCGGGCGCGCTGGCGCCGGCGACGCTCTGGATGCGCATGCCGTAGAAGCTGCGGTAGACGAACACCGTCGAGAGCACGAAGAACACCACCGAGAGGATGCGGGTGAGCTGGCCCTGGCCAGAGGCCTCCAACTCCACCGCCAGCTCCACGGCGAGCAGGCCGAAGAGGGTGGTGAACTTGATGACCGGGTTGAGCGCCACGGAGGACGTGTCCTTGAACGGGTCGCCCACGGTGTCACCGACGACGGTGGCCGCGTGGAGGTCCGTGCCCTTGGCCTTGAGCTCCACCTCCACCAGCTTCTTGGCGTTGTCCCAGGCGCCACCCGCGTTCGCCATGAAGACGGCCTGGTACAGGCCGAAGATGGCGATGGAGATGAGGTAGCCCACGAAGAAGTAGGGCTCCAGGCAGGCGAAGGCGAGCGTGCTGAAGAAGACCGCCAGGAAGATGTTGATCATCCCCTTCTGCGCGTACTGCGTGCAGATTTCGACGACCTTCTTGGAGTCCGACACGCTGGCCTTCTCCACGCCCTCCAGCTTGATGTTGGCCTTGATGAACTCCACCGCGCGGTAGGCGCCCGTGGACACCGCCTGCATGGAGGCGCCGGAGAACCAGTAGATGACGGCGCCGCCGGTGATGAGGCCCAACAGGAACGGGGCGTGCAGCAGGGACAGGTACTGGGCCTTCTCCGGGTCGAGCACGCCGTTCTTGATGCCGACGAGCAGCACGATGATGGAGAAGATCATCGTGGTGGCGCCCACCACGGCCGTGCCGATGAGCACCGGCTTCGCGGTGGCCTTGAAGGTGTTGCCCGCGCCGTCGTTCTCCTCGAGGTACTCCTTGCCCTTCTCGAAGTCCGGCGTGAAGCCGAAGTCGCGCTTCACCTCGTCCTTCACGTCGGGGACGTTCTCGATGAGCGACAGCTCGTAGACGCTCTGCGCGTTGTCCGTCACCGGGCCGTACGAGTCCACGGCGATGGTGACCGGGCCCATGCCCAAAAAGCCGAAGGCCACCAGGCCGAAGGCGAACACCGGCGCGGCAATCATGAGCTGGCCCACGCCCTCGCCCGCGACGCCCGAGCCGCTGAACCAGAACGCCAGGCCCATCAGCATGGCGATGACGAGCCCCATCCAGTACGCGGAGAAGTTGCCGGCGACCAGGCCCGAGATGACGTTGAGCGACGCGCCGCCCTCGCGGCTGGCCGTCACCACCTCGCGCACGTGGCGGCTCTCCGTGGAGGTGAAGACCTTGATGACCTCCGGGATGATGGCGCCCGCCAGCGTGCCGCAGGTGATGATGGCGGACAGCTTCCACCACAGCGACGGGTCGCCGTTGAGGTTGGGGATGAGCAGGTAGCTGACCAGGAACGTCAGCGCCACGGAGATGATGGACGTCACCCACACCAGCGCGGTGAGCGGGTGCTCGAAGTTCATGTGGTCCGCGTTCTTGTATTTGGCGGACTGGTACACGTTGTTGAGCGCGTAGGCGGCCAGCGACGCGAGCACCATCACGATGCGCATCATGAAGATCCAGACGAGCAGCTCCACCCGGAAGCCCTCGCCCACCGCCAGCAGGATGAAGGTGATGAGCGCCACGCCCGTCACGCCGTAGGTCTCGAAGCCGTCCGCGGACGGGCCCACGCTGTCACCCGCGTTGTCACCCGTGCAGTCCGCGATGACGCCCGGGTTGCGCGCGTCGTCCTCCTTGATGCGGAAGACGATCTTCATCAGGTCCGAGCCGATGTCGGCAATCTTGGTGAAGATGCCGCCCGCGATGCGCAGCGCGGACGCGCCCAGCGACTCGCCGATGGCGAAGCCGATGAAGCACGGGCCCGCGAAGTCCGCCGGGATGAACAGCAGGATGGCCAGCATCAGCAACAGCTCCGTGCTGATGAGCACCATGCCGATGGACATGCCCGCCTGCAGGGGGATGGCGTAGGTGGGGTAGGGCTTGCCGCGCAAGCTCGCGAAGGCGGTGCGGCTGTTGGCGAACGTGTTGACGCGGATGCCGAACCAGGCGACGCCGCACGAGCCGGCGATGCCCACGAGGCTCGCGACGAGGATGATGCCCACCCGGCCCGCGTCCATGTGACGCAGGAAGCCGAAGTAGCCCACCATCACCACCGCGATGAGCGCCCACAGCACGCCGATGAACTTCAGCTGCGTCATCAGGTACGTCTTGCACGTCTCGTAGATGAGCTCGGAAATCTCCAGCATCGCCCGGTGCACGGGCAGCTTCTTGAGGCTCGCGTACTGGAGGAAGCCGAAGACGAGCCCCAGCACGCTCACCGCGATGCCGGACAACAGCAGTTGATGGCCATTGAGTCCGCCGCCCAGGAACGTCTTGGAGGCGAAGTCGGGGAGGACCAGGTCCGCCTCACTGGCGTGAGCGGACGTGGCGGCGAGGACCGACAGGAGCCCCAGGGCCCTGGCGACCACGCCGGTGACGCTCCGGGACGGAGCGTCCTTGCGTGAAACGGTGCTTGTCATGGGGGTGCAACTCCTCACAGAGACTCGGCCGGAAGCGCGACCCACAACGCCGCGCCCCGGGATGACAGGGAGTGGTGTCGAGGGGTTGGCCGTCTGCGAACGAAGTTGCCGCGCGCCGACGCTTCAGCACAGCCTCGCCCTTCAAGGCGCGCGAACGGCACGCGTCCGAAGGCGAGACGGCGAATACCATGGCCGCCCGTGGGAAGTCGAATCCGAGACAGGCTTCGATTGCCCGCAAGACAAATGATTGGGATGCCGCGTCTAAGTATTTCCCGCCATTTTTCGTGTCAGGGTTTCAGGCGGAAAAGAAAACCATCCTGCGGCTGCGGATAGGGCGTCCCTGGCGGAAGCTTTCGCCGCAGCGCGCCAGCCACCAATGTATGCCCTGTGACATCCACGGCCACGGTGCGGGCTGACGGCTGCTGGGGGCTTTCGAGCGTGCGGACCCAGAGCGCGTCGCCCTTCTCGGGCTGGAGGCGGGCGACGTAGAGGCCCGCGGGCGCGGCGGTGCGGGCCAGCTCCAGGGCGCCGTCGTGGGTACCGGAGACGGTGAGCTGTCCGGCGTCATCCGTGGCGAGCGCGGTGGCGGTGGCGGCGAAGGAGCGCGCCCAGCGCTCCTGGCCGTCCGCGCTGAAGGCCGCGACGAAGCCGTGGTGGTTGCCCGCGTCGTGGGGCTGGCCCTGGAAGTAGAAGCGGCTGGAGAATGCGCCCGCCACGTAGACGCGGTCGGGGCCCACGGCGAGCGCGTTCACCGCGCCGGTGGAGCCTCGGAAGTCGCGGCTCCACGCGTGGGTGCCCTCGGGCGTCAGCTTGAGGACGAAGGGCGTGCGCTGGCGCACCGTGAGGAACTGGCCACCGCCGAAGCACACCGCGCCCGCGTAGGCCCCGCCCACGTAGATGCCGCCGAAGGCATCCACGCCCGCGGCGCGCGCGGTGACGAAGCCCTCCGCGCCCGCGGACCAGACGCGGCTCCAGCGCGTGCGGCCCTGGGCGTCCAGGCGCAGGACGAAGGCGCCGCGCTCCCCGTCCGGAGGCGAGCGCACGGCGTCGCCGAAGTCGTGCTCGCCGCTGAAGTCTCCCACCACCACCACGCCGCCCGCGTCGGAGGTGACGGCCTGGATGGTGAGCGCGCCCTCGCCCGCGAAGCCCTTCACGGCCTCGACGGAGCCCGTGGGCGACAGGCGCGCGATGAAGGGACCATCCGGCAGGCGCGTGCCCGAGAGCGTGGCGCCGGAGATGGCGCCGCCCAGCCACGGCCGTCCCTGGGTGTCGATGACGAGCCCGCCCACGCGCACGCGCGAGGTGCCCTCCTCCGGAATGACACCATGCGCCCAGCGCAGGGCCCCGTCCGGGGAGAAGCGCGCCACCAACAGATGAGGCTTCGATGCACTCCGGTTGAAAGGCAGGGGGCCGCCCCCCACGTCCATAGGCTCCCGGTATGTCGCCGCGACGAGGACGTCCCCGTCGGGAGCAATCACCGCGTGTGGCGCCTCGCTGTCCCCGTGCGCCAGCGGACGCGACCACGCCATGACCCCCTCGCCCTCGCCACCCCGCTCAGCCGTCCCCACCACCACCACCGGGCCTGGAGCACGTGGTGCTGCAATCGCCTGCTCCCCGCACGCCACGAGTGCAGGCGCCAGCAGACACACCACGCTCAACCACCGCCAACCCGCCATCGCCCGCCCCAGCCTCTCCCGCCGCCCAACCCCCCGACGACCCTCTGCCCTTCAACCGTGGGGATGCTTCTGCAAGCAGGTTGCCAGCGGCGTCCCCGCAAGGGTTTTCCCTCTGAGGGGCCCGGGAACATGGGCCTGGAGGGCGGGGTGGATGTCCTGTCTCCTGAAAAAATCCCTGTCCACCAGCCAACGCGGGAGGAAAAACGACGCGGCCGGCAGGAAGGCAGACAGGCCTGTAGCACCCACGAGCAGGCGAGGTGGCGGGGTGTGGGGCCAGCGGCTGTCAGGTGTCTGACATTGCGCCCCGCGCGCGCCACGAACGCGCCACGAAGCGGCTGTGAAGGCTGCCGCACGGCGGGTGTGACACGGCGCTGGCCAAATCTTGACCAAGTTGAGTCAGCGCCTGTCTGGCCATTGAGGCACCTTGCGCCTCGTCGAAGCCCGGGCCTCCGGGTTCGAAGGTCCTCTCCAGGCACTCGAAGCCACACCGCTCCCCAGTTCGCGGGGAGAGGGCCGCGTCTTGCCGTCAATCCCCCGCGATACCTGAGGAGTCGTCCATGAACAGCATGAAGTGGGTGATGTCCGCCACGGTGGTGGCGATGTCGGTCGTCGGTTGCGGTGGTCAGTCGGTGGTGGGAGGGCAGCAGGTGGAGTCGAGCCGCGGGCAGGCGCTGGCGCAGGCCTTCTACGGCTCGGACACGCTGAAGGACACGTTCATCGCCGGGTCGCTGCAGGCGGGCTCCGGGCTGAGCGTGGAGGGCAAGGGCTCCGGCGTGGGCGAGGCGTGCATGCGCAACGGCGTGGGCTCCAGCGGCTTCTGCGGCGCGGGCCAGCAGACGCTGGCGCCCATGTCGCGTGACTTCGCCGCGCCGAAGACGGCGTCGGGGGCCACCTGTCTGGGGGGCGCCGCCGCGGACGCGAAGGGTTGCTGCCCCGGCGAGCGCAGCAACACCATCGCGCTGGACGCGGTGAACGCGTTCGTGAAGACGAGCACGTACACGGCGCTGGCGAGCAACGGCCTCACCACGCAGGAGCTGCGCCGCATCTTCTTCGCCACCGACAACGCGAACGTGGCCATCCCCGGCGCGTGCCCCACGGACTGGAGCGCGTTCGGCCTGCCGTCGGCGCCCATCGTCAAGTACCGCCGCGACGACCTGTCCGGCACCACGGACACCTTCAAGTCGCTGCTCAAGGGCGGCGCGTTCTGCCCCGGCGTGACGGTCATCGTGGACGAGTCCGCCGCCAACCCCAGCCCCTGCACCGCGTCCGACGGCGCCACCGCCTGCATCGGCAAGCTGACGGAGGCCGGAGCCAACGCCATCGGCTACGCCGGTGACTCCGCGTCCCGCCCGGGCAACTCGAAGCTCAAGCTGAAGGCCGTCTCGCCCATCTCGCCCACCACGAGCGTCTACGTGGAGTCCAACGCCACCAACGTCCGCAAGCTGCTCCAGGCGGGCGCCACGGACGTCTACCCGCTGTCCCGCCGGCTGTTCCTGAACGAGAACCGCAACACGGCCCGCTCGTTCGACGAGGCCACGCTGCACGAGTGGATCTACGACACGAACTCCGAGGACTTCGAGGCCATCCTGACCGAGCAGGGCTTCATCGCCTGCAGCGACCTGGGCGCGCTCGACTGCGGCGGCGACAAGGGCCGCGGCCAGGGCCTGTGCAACTAGTCATCGGCTGACCCGCTGGAGCGAGGGAGCGGGGGGCTCCCTCGTTCCCTCTCGTCTTTTCAACGCGTTCCCAACCGAAGTCCTGCTCCCATGCGCTCGAACCTTCATGTCGTGCTTCGCTCGTCGCTGCTCCTCGTCTCCACCTCGCTCGTGGGCGCGCCCGCCCTGGCGTCCGACCCCCAGGCCGCGCCCTGGGTCTGCCGGGATTCGCGGGGCGCGGTGGGGGACGTCTCGGAGCTTTCCCTGCCCGCGGGCTCGGGTCCCCTGAGCATCACCGTGGGTCCGGACCTGGCGCTCTGGTTCACCCAGGCCGGCTCCAACAAGGTGGGGCGCGCCACCCGGAGCGGGGTGCTCACCGAGTTCCCGCTCCCCACGTCGGGCGCGGGCGTGCAACAGATTGCCTCGGGCTTCGACGGGCACCTGTGGTTCACGGAGCTGGCCGCCAACCAGGTGGGTCGCATCTCCCGTGACGGGGTGGTGACGGAGTTCCCGCTGCCCAGCCGCGGCTCGAGCCCCGCCGGCATCGCCGCCGGCCTGGATGGCAATGTCTGGTTCACCGAGGTGGTGGGCAACCGCATCGGCCGAATCACGCCCGAGGGCGTGGTGACGGAGTTCGCGCTGCCGACGGCGGGTGCCCAGCCTCGCGCCATCACCCAGGGCTTCGACGGCAACCTCTGGTTCGTGGAGCAGGCGGCCAACAAGATTGGCTCCATCTCCTTCGACGGCGTCATCCGGGAGTTCGAGCTGCCGGTGGCCCGGAGCGCGCCGTCCGCCATCGTCGCGGGCTTGGATGGCAATGTCTGGTTCACCGAGCAGGCCGGGGACCGCATCGGCCGCATCACCCCGGAGGGCGTGGTGACGGAGTTCGCCCTGCCCACGCCGGGGAGCCAGCCCAATGCCATCGCGCTGGGGCCGGATGGTCAGCTCTGGTTCACCCAACTCGCCGGCAACCGCATCGGCCGCATCTCCTACGCGGGCACCATCACCGAGTATGCCCTTGCGTCACCCAACAGCCGGCCCTCCGGCATCGTGCTCGCGCCGCCGGGCTCCTGGTGCCTGGATGCGCACCTGTGGTTCACCGAGCGCGGCACGCACAAGCTGGGACGGATTCGCGCCATCGCCGTGCCGTGACATGGCCGGGACCTGAGCGCCTTTCTTCGCATCCGGCCGTGACGTGTTCGTGAGACGTCGAAAGGCAGACGTCTTGTGTCATGGCTGGGTGCGGGCGGGGGGCGTGTCTGGTTTTGTTGCAAGGACTTGGCATTGACTGCCGGTGCGCGCGGCTAGGGTGCGCCCCATCCTGGCAGGTCTCCTTCATCCAGCTGGACCCGGTGGGGGAGGCCTGGGGTGGTCACGGTGCATCCGGAGGATGCGGGAGGGACATCATCATGGGGATGACACGGATTGGGCCGGGCCCAGGCCGCGCGCTGCTGTTGTGTCTGACGTTGATTCCAGTCGCGCTGGCCTGTTCGCCCGGGTCGGAGCCCGTGAAGGAGGTGCCGGTCGAGGTGCCTGCCTACAAGCGGGCGTGTCTCCCCGCGCGTTCGGCGGAGCGGATTCCGCTG
Organism: Myxococcus sp. AS-1-15; assembly: GCF_020037055.1. Classification (NCBI taxonomy): domain Bacteria; kingdom Pseudomonadati; phylum Myxococcota; class Myxococcia; order Myxococcales; family Myxococcaceae; genus Myxococcus; species Myxococcus sp. AS-1-15. The sequence goes on from NZ_JAIQDF010000002.1 coordinate 663,117, forward strand.
CGTCAGGCGGGCACCCGTCCCACGGTGACGGAGACCTTCGACCACCTGAAGACGCGGGTGGATGCGCAATGCGCCTCCTGCCACGTGGCGCCCAACATCCAGGGTGGCTTCCAGTACACCTCCGATGTGGAGGGGTTGAAGCGGGACGGCGCGCGCATGGCCTTGAAGGCGGCCCAGGGCGAGATGCCGCCGCGCGCGACGCCCTCGCAGCTCAAGGAGGCGGTGGAGGTGTCCTGCGCGCTCCAGTCGTGGCTGGCGCAGGGCGCTCCGGCGGGGGCGTTCCCCGTCCGATGTGAGGCGTCGTCCGAGGGCGGTGTCGCGGTGGCGCGCGAGGTGGGCGACGCGATGACGGACCTGGGCAACTGCGTGCCCTACGTCTCCCCGGAGTATCCGCTGGGCAGCGATGCTCCGAAGGACACCTTCTTCGCGGGGCTCACGAAGCTGCCGCGCCTGCTGTCGGAGACGGACACCGACATCATGACGTTCGACATGGCGAAGCTGGTGGAGCACGGCACCGTGGCCTTCGCGCCCACGTACCCGCTCTTCTCCGACAACGCCAAGAAGCTGCGGCTGGTTCATGTCCCCGCGGGACAGTCCATCCGGTACGACGCGGAGACGAAGCGGTTCCACGTCCCGCCGAACACGCGCTTCTACAAGACGTTCTTCAAGGCGGTGTCCGATGGAAACGGGCACCGGCGCTATCGAAGAATCGAGACGCGGCTCATCGTGGTGCGCGAGCCGTGGAGCCAGTCGCTCTTCGGCACCTACCTCTGGAACGAGGACGAGACGGTGGCGGAGCTGCATGACCTGCGCTACCGGGACAACGAGCCGTTCTCGGACCGGGTCCTCGTCTACAAGGCGTTCGAGATTGGCGGCGCCACGCGCAACTACGCCGTCCCCGGAGCCCACCGCTGCGTCCAGTGTCACACGGGCGCGGAGGCCCGGAACTTCGTCCTCGGCTTCACGCCGCTCCAGCTCAACCGCCGCGCCTCGGGCGAGGCGGGCGTGGACGCGAAGACGCGGGTGGAGGAGGACGAGCTGAACCAGATGGACCGGCTGGTGCGCTACGGCGTCGTCACCGGCGTGCCCGTCTTCCGGGAGCTGGCGGCGCTGGAGGAGCACCTGCCCCGGCTGGAGCGCTTCGCCGAGGCCCGCGCGCTGCCCGGGTCGGAGGAGGCCCGGAAGGCGGCGCTGGAGCTGCAGGGGTACTTCGTCGGCAACTGCGGCCAGTGCCACAGTCCTCATGGGTTCGCGGTGCGGAGCAACCCGGCGATCGCCTCGCTGGACTTCACGGCGGAGGGCATCCTGTTCGGCTGGAACCCGTGCGGCGTGAAGGAGAGCAACGGGCAGCGGGTCTACGCGGACTGCGAGGTGCCCAGCTTCCAGCAGGACCTGGTCCTCCGCACGCCCTCCAGCACGCTCTACCAGCGCGTGGCGCGGGACACGGATGCGCGCGTCATCCATATGCCCACCAACGTGCCGGGCAAGGACTGCCGCGCGTCGCTCCTGGTGGCGCGCTACCTGGCGACGCTCGAGTGGCCCGCGGAGAAGTCGTTGAGCCCGGAGGCGAAGCTGGAGGCGGTGCGGACGCGGCTGCGGCAGGCGGACACCGCGGTGGCGGGCTCGTGCTCGGACCCGGCGGACGTCACCTGGATTGCCGAGGACTTCACCGACAAGGTGCCGTACGAGCCGCGCGGACATGACTGGTGTCAGGCCATCGGCCACGGGCCGTTCGAGTTCCTCACGCGGTACGCGATCACCGAGCGCCACGAGCAGCTGGCGAAGAAGCGCTTCCCCACCAACTGGTGGCAGCCCAAGCGCGTCTGCTCGTTCCCCACGCGGAGCAGTCCTCCCGACGGGCATGACCCGTGGAACGACTCGCGCGACAAGTGGATGGTGAACGCGCTGGGCAACCCGCGCGCGCCCTGGGGCGAGCTGTACTACTCCACGCCGGGGGCCACGGCGTACCAGGGCATCTGCGCCAACTGCCACGGACGCGCGGGGGATGGACAGACGGGCGCGGCCAAGGTGCTGGTGGCGCTCAACGGGGGCCGCGTGGCCAACCTGGTCAGCGGCATGTTCGGCGCGACGGACGGGGTGTCGAACCTGGGGGTGTTCGACAGCCTGAACCCCCATGGGGCGGCTCGCTACCTGGCGTACATGGCGTCGGGTGGGACGACGGTGCAGTTCACGCCGGAGTTCATGAGCGCGTGGATCAAATACGGCGAGGTGGACATCGACTTCTCGCCGCGCGCCTCGGACTGGAGCAAGTGGGGCGCGAACATGCTGGGTGCGGGACGCGGGGCGTGTGACCTCATCCGCACGGGGAGCTTCGGCACCGCGTCGGCGGAGCCTCCCAGTGGCAATCGCAACGCGGTGGGCGGCGTGCGGATGTGGGAGGAGGTCTGCACGCTCGACAACGTGCTGACGGACGCGGTGCGCGGCGGACAGGAGCCCGCGCTCACCGAGTGGCTGCAGCGCGCGCAGTTCAACGTGGGGGTGATGGCCTACTTCTACCTGCGTGACGAGCTGTCGCGTGGCGCGAGCGCCATCCATCCCCTGCGGACCGAGTGTGAGCGTGGAGTGACGCCGTGAGCGGCCCTGGCCGTGTGAGTCCTTTCTTCCGGAGCGCCAACGTGACCCAGAGCAGACTCCTGCGTGTGTGGCTGTTGATGCTGGCGGGCCTGTTGTCGGTGGGGCCCATCGGGTGTGGAGATGATTCCGAGGACCCGAGGCCCGACTCGGGCGTGCCGGACTCGGGCGTGCCGGACGCGGGACGGGACTCCGGCCCCGGACCTGTCGACAGTGGGCCGGATGGGGGCCCTGTCGTGCCGGACGCGGGGACTCCGGATGCGGGGATTCCGGATGCGGGGCCGGACACGCGGCCTCGGGCGCGGGTGCGCTTCGTGAATGCCTTCCTGGGTTCGAAGGGCAATCCCACGGATGTGACGGACCAGCCCTGGGCGCCCTTCTCGGTGGACCTGCACGTGGGGGACTCGAAGCTGTTCACCTCGGTGGAGGCGGGGGGCGAGGCGGTGACCGCGTTCCAGGAGGTGATTCTCACGGGCGACACGCAGGAGGTGGTGTTCGTGGCGCGCGACACGGAAGGAGGCGAGTCGGCTCCGGTGCTCGCGCAGGTGGGCTTCACGCTGGAGGCGGGGACGTGGGTGACGGTGGTGGGCGCGGGCTCGTTGCTCCAGGTGGGACAGGAGCGACCGGACCGTCCTCGGCTGGTGGTGTTGAGGGATGACGCGTTGGGGGTCGAGACGGAGCCGGACCTGGTGCGGGTGCGCTTCATGTCGGCGGACCGGGTCACCTCCGCGACGGCGACGCGGCGCCTGGCCGACGAGGCGGGCAATCCCTACGAGGGCAACACGGTCAATGCCTACTCGGTGGACGAGCACGAGGAGGGGGTGCAGGTTCCACGGGAGGACGTGAGGGTGAGCGTCACGGGGGCGAGCCCGGCCTTCACGCCCTCGCAGAGTGGATGGCTTTACTACAACCTGCCGCCGCGGACGCTCGAGGAGGGGCGGGCGTACTACGTCATCAACACCGGTGAGGACCGGCGCACGCTGCCGGATGATGGGGCCTCCGCGCTGCTCATCATCACCGCGAAGCAGGACCAGGTCGTGCGGCTGCGGCGCGGACCGCTGGTCTACTTCTTCAACGGGCTGCTCCCCGCCACACCCGGGGGCACGGCGTCCTCGCTCCAGGTCGTCTACCAGTCGCTCAACATCGCCACGGGCATCACCTACGGCACGTCGCCGAAGGTGGCGGACCTGCCCGTGTCGGAGACGGGCGTACCCGTGCGCGTCACCGTCAATGGTCAGCCCGGGCAGGCGGTGCTCGAGTCCGCGAACAGCGGGCCGCTGGAGGCCGGTGGCCGCTACCTGGGCGTGCTGTGTGGACGACAGGGCGCCTCGCCGACGCTCACCGTGGTGAGGGAGCGGTTCGCGGCGGAGGTGCCTCCGTCGGCGTTCCTGCGCTTCATCCACTGTTCGGCCAGCGCGCCGACGCCGCTCGACTTCGGGTCCTATTCGATGCTGGAGGATGGCTTCAGTCGGGGGGACTTCTCGCCGCTCCTCACGGAGGCGTCGTTCCTGACGGCCACCGAGCCCGCGGCGGGTGTGGTCTTCTCTCCGCCCGTGTCCAACACGTCCCCGGCGTACACGTGGCTGGGCGTGCGCACGACGGGTGGGTCCTCACTGGAGCGCTTCATCCGGGGCAGGGTGCTCGCCACTCCATCCTTCCTCATCCTCATCGGTGAGTGGGAGGGCTCCCTCACGTACCGGACGCTCAACGTCCGGCAGAACAACTGGGGCGCCTCGGGCCCCAACGACGCCAGCTTCAGTCCGCTGCCGGCGCCGTGAGTCGGGCCTGACGATTCCGACGCCCACCCGGGCCCTTGCAACAGGGGCTCGAGGTGGGCGCGGTGTTTTCAGCGACCCGGGGTGTCAGACGTCGATGTAGCAGAGGCACATCCCATTGATGCAGGCGCCATTCGCACCCGACAGGCTGCACTGGTATTGGCACTCGGACCTGCTGCAGATGGGCGGGATGGAGGGGCCCGCGGCCTCCGCCGCCAGCGGGAAGGCTCCCAGGGTGAAGCCTCCGCCCAGTCCCACCATCAACGCCGTGCTCATCATGATTCGATACATGTGTCCTCCCATGCGCGGAGGATTCCGCGCGGGAGGACTACCCGGGCGACGCCGTGCTCATTTCCAGCCGGAGACCGTCGACCTGGAGTCGTTGCTTTTTCAGCCTCATTCCCTGGGCTCGGGAATGGTTGTCGTGAGATGGAAATATCGGCTCAGGTCTGGTGTCGCGCCACCGCACGGAAGAACTGGGTGAGCGAGGAGTCCAGCAGGGACTGCACCGACTCACACGAGCACGGGTTCCGGCGGCGCTCCCTTGCGCGGCAGCTTCTTCTCGGGAGGCGGGCCCATCACATCCTCGACGGCGACACCGCTCTCGTCGAGACGTGCGGCGAACTCCGCGAAGCGCTCGCTCACGAGGATGTACACCGGCATCGCAGCGAACCGGACCACGTCGAGCGTCGGCACGCTCCCCGCGTCGAGCCACCACGTGTCGGACGTGGCGTACTTGGACTGACCACACGTGACACACGGCTCGCCGTAGTGCACGCGCTGGCACCCGGCGCCCAGCGCGCCTTGTCGGGTGAGGGCCAGTTCGTAGAGCGGCCCGCGCTTGTTCCCCGTGATGCGGCTCTCCACGGGCGCGATGCCCGTCAGGCCCGCCGCCGTCATCTGCTCGAGCACGTCGCCGTGGACCAACATCGTCCATGGGTCTTGCAGGACGAAGGGCGGGAGACTGCCGCTGGCCTTCCCAACGAGAGGGCCCAGGCCCACGCCTGGCTGAACGACGGCTCCCTCCGGCAGGTACGGCATCACTCCATCACGGAGCCGCACGTACTCATCCCAGGGCACCTGCCGCGCCTTGCGGTACTCCTTCTCTCCGGGGTGGTTCGAAAGGTTCACGGGGGGGAGTTCCAACCCGAGGTCCGAGTACTCGGTATCGCATGTCGGGCAGACCGAGTCGGGCAGGCGCCATTGCCGTTTCGCGATGTAGCTGCCTCGGTGCTTCGAGCCCGTTGCGGACGTCTTCAGCCGAAAATAGCGCATCACCCACCTCCCTCTTCCGCGAGACTCCAGTCACCGAGCTTCTGCCAGTACGACATAGGCATGCCCACCAGACCGTACTTTTGAATCATGTAGCCCGCCTGCTCCATCAACTCCCACCTCTCCGCGCGCTTCCCGTCCTTCTCCACCCGCTGGATGAACTCTCGCCAATCGCTGTTCCACGGTCCACCGTACCCGTCCCGATGGATTCGCTTGTGCTGGGCCACGTCGATGGCGAGGGCGAACTCGTGGATGTTGATGCCACGCCTGGTGAAGTACTCCTCCAGCGCCCTGGGGAAGATGTGGTGCTTCTCCTTGGGCCTGGACGCCCATTCGGCATGAGCCTTGCGCACGCGGGCCTGACTGGGCAGTTCCTCGTCTCGGTGGAACTTGAAGACCATGACCGGCTCGCGGCCCGGCATGGGCATGGAGGGGAGCCAGTTACGCTGTGGGGCTCGCGCGGCCCTCGTGGGCGCACTCCCACGCAGCGCCAGCGGAGGTGTGGCCACGTCCTCGCACCGGTAGAGGCCACACGTCTCGCCCTCACACGCGACGACCGTGCACCCGGCATCTTCTGACTCCGCGGCGCACTCCGAGGCCGACTGTCCAGCCCCGTCGCCGAGTCGTGCCCTATCGCCAGCGTCTGTCGTAGCGCAGCCGATGAGCAACCATGCGGCCGTCACCCACAACCACTTCCAGATGGTGTTCATGCATCCCCGCTTTTGCAGGCGAGAGTCATCACAACCCAAGCCAGGGTTCGCGAACCTCCCTCACCTGTCCGGCCCCATCACCCCCGAAGTGCCTCCTCCAGCAGCATCTCCAACTTCATCCGAATGGCTCCCAGGAACAGCGTGCGCACCGGCACGTGGGAATACCGGCCAGGAGCGGACCGTCACCTGGAAGCACGCCACGCCCCACCTTCTCCTGGGCGTCCACCCCAATCTTCCAACGCCCCAGGCCTACGCATGCACATCGACGCCTCCGTGGATTGCCCTTGAAGGGACTTTCAGGACATGCCTCGACCCCTCGAGAGGTGGTAGGGCCCGCAGGAATGGCCAGGCGACAAGTGCTATCCGAAGACGAGGTCGTGCGTGTCCGATGAACTGGACTGGGACCCCATCCGCACCCTTGCCCGTCGTGTGTTGCAGGGCGGTGAGGGCCTCGTGCTCACCGATGACATCCGCACCCTGCTCGAGCGCACGGCCCGTGAGGTTGGTATCGGTATCTCCGAAGCCACCGATTTGCTGGCAACGGACGCTGGCGCCCGGACGCTCTTGGAAGAGTGCGCGCGGCGCATTCGCGAGGGCTCCAGCCGCATGGTGTCTTCACTGAACCAGAGGTGCCGTCACAAGCGAGCCGGCGACTTCGATGCTGCTCGCCAGGTGATGCGGGACGTGCTCGCCGTCGAGCGGGTGCCGCACTATCGCGAAGTGGCCCAAGGACAGCTCGACGAGATGTCCGACGACCCATGACGTGAGTCGTGGCTCGGAGACACCACGTCTTGCGGTCCCGTATCCGCGAAGCCCCCGCGTGGTGCCGTGCTAGCGTCCCCGCACCTTCCTGCCCTCTTCACCCACCATGCGCTTCCGGATATTCACCTGGGTTCTCTCCTCCTGCCTGCTGGGCGCCGCGACCGCTGTCGCCACACCGCCGGCTCAGCCGAAACTCCCGCCGCTTCCACAGTTACAGGCCTACACCGTGGACGCGCCCTGGTTGCAGCCCATCCTGCCGCTGCGCATCGCCGACCACACCTGGCAGATTGGCACCGAGCAGCTGACCGCCCTGCTGGTGGAGACCGAGGACGGTGTCGTGCTGCTCGACGGCGGCATGCCCCAGATGGCCGACCATCTGCTGGAGAACCTTCGGCGTCGTGGCTTCAAGCCCCAGGACCTGCGCCTGCTGCTGAGCAGCCACGCCCATGCCGACCATGCGGGCCCCTTCGCCGCGTTGAAGCGCCGCACCGGCGCGCGGGTCGTCGCCAGCGCCGAATCCGCGGTCCTGCTGGCTCGCGGGGGCGTCGATGATCTGCACTTCGGTGATGACTTCGTCTTCGCCCCCGTCGTGGTGGACCGCGTGGTGATGGACGGCGAGGTCGTCAAGCAGGGCAGCGTCGAGTTCACCGCGCACTTCATGCCAGGGCACACCCCTGGCAGCACCGCCTGGACGTGGACGGATACACGAGACGGCAAGCCCGTGCGCATCGCCTATGTCGACAGTCTCAGCACCCCCGGGTATCAGTTGCTGGGCAACCCGCGCTACCCCCGACTCGTCGACGACTATCGACGCAGCCTCGTCACCGTGCGCGCGCTGCCTTGTGATGTCTTGCTGTCACCTCATCCGAGCTTCAGCGGCTGGGAATACTCCGCCGGAGACAAGGCCGGCGCCAAGGCGCTGACCTGCAAGGCCTACGCGGACGCCGCCGAGCACGACTTCAACGCCAGGCTGAGCGAGCAGCGTCGCAAGCCTCGTTGAACCAGGCGTGCCCACCCGAGCCCTCGAAACAGGGGCTCGTGGCGGGCCGTGCCTTCTTCACTCCGCGCTGAGCCGGGCCTCCGGCCACCGCTGGCCCGAGCTGTAGTTGAGGGGCACCCACCGGTAGCTCCGCCCCTCCGCGCTCAGCCTTCCCAGTCCAGGAAACGGCATGTGCGAGAGCCCAATCAGGTCTCCGCGCGCCGCGGCGTCGGAGAACACGCGCGCCCGCTGCGCGGCGGCGGACCGGTCATCCACGTCATAGGCCACCGTCACCGAAGGCTCGCGCAACTGCACCGAGCCGAAGTGCATCAGGTCGCCGAACAGGACCAGCCGCTGGCGCCGGCTCTCGATGATGAAGCTGCTGTGCCCCGGCGTATGTCCCGTCGTCGGCATGACCCGGATGCCCGGGACGATGGTGTCCCCACCGCCGAATGTCCGCAGCTTCCCGGCCGCGCGGTAGGGCTCCACCATCGCCCGCGCCTCCTCGAAGTACTTCGGGTCCACCGTGCCCTTGCCCTTGTCACGCCCGAGCCAGAAGTCCGCCTCGCGTGCATGCACCTGGAGGAGGGCGTTGGGGAACAGCCGACGCGCGCCGGACATCAGCCCTCCGGAGTGGTCGGAGTGGATGTGCGTGAGCAGCACCACGTCGATCTGCTCGGGCTGGTAGCCCGCGGCCTGGAGGCTCTGCTGAAGCCGGCCTCCCACGTCGGGACCGAACAGGCCCCCCACGCCCGTGTCCACCAGCACCAGCGCCTTGCCCGTGTTGACCAGGAACGCGTTGATGGACAGCTCGACGGGGTCCTCCAGGTGGTCGCGCGAGAGCAGCTCCTTGACCCGCTCGGGCGTCGTGTGGGTCGCCACGTCGCGGACCGTCTGCGGAACGGTGCCGTCGGACAACGCCGTGACTTCGAAGTCCCCGAGCAACATCCGGTGGAAGCCAGGTGCCTGCGTGCGCACCTGGGGCGCGGCCGCGTGGACAGCGGTCGGGATGACGGGCGCCGTGGCCAACACCCACATCGTGAGGGCGCGTGAGACTGCGTGGAAAGCACCGCGGGAGAGAGGTCTTGTCATGGGCGATGAAATAGCCCCCGGCCCTGTCTGGGATAAACGGGCGCCCGCCCTACACACTGTTTCACCCCGGAAACAATCGAATGCGATATGCCACGCGCGGAGGTCGTGATTGGACAAGTTCATGGCCATGGAGGCCTTCGTCCGCGTGGTGGAGAGCGGCACCTTCACCAAGGCCGCGGACGCGCTGGGCCTCCCGAAGACCGCCGTCACCCGGCTCATCCAGCAACTGGAGTCGCACCTGCGCGTGAAGCTCCTGCACCGCACCACGCGTCGGGTGACCGTGACTCCCGAGGGCCAGAGCTACTACCCCCAGGCCCTGCGTCTGCTCGGCGAGGTGCGCGAGTTCGAATCCACCCTGTCCCAATCCAAGCGCGGCCCCAGGGGCCGCCTGCGCGTGGAGTCGAGCGGCACCTTGTCCCGGCTGCTCCTGGTGCCAGCGCTGCCGTCGTTCTACGCGCGCTACCCCCAGATGCACCTCGAACTGGGGGTGAGTGACCGCGTCGTCGACCTGCTCTCCGACAACGTCGACTGCGCGATTCGCGGAGGCGGGGTCAAGGACGAGTCCCTGGTGGCGCGGCACCTGGTGGACCTCACCTATGGGCTGTGCGCGTCACCCGCGTACGTGGAGCGCCACGGCTGGCCGCGCCATCCACAAGAGCTGGCGGGCCCCTCGCACGCGGTGGTGAGCTACTTCTCCTCGCCGAGCGGCAAGGAGCTCCCCTTCGTCCTGCTCCGCGACGGCGAGCGGCTGGAGGTCCACGGCCGCAGCCTGCTGACGCTCAACGAGACGAACGCGTACCTGGCCGCGGGGCTCGCGGGCCTGGGCGTGATGTTCGCGCCCCGCTTCGTGCTGGAGCCCTACATCGCCAGGGGAGAGCTGGTGCGCGTGCTGGAGGGCTGGCGGCCCGAACCCCGGCCCCTGTTCCTGGTCTACCCTCCCGCGCGCCAGCAGGCCGCCGGCCTGCGCGTCTTCATCGAGTGGGTGACCGAGCTGTTCTCAAGCCGCCCCGACCTCTGACACCAAGACGCCCACCCAAGGCCGCGAAAGGGCCTCGTGGTGGGCGTCAGGTGCTTCACGCATGCGCTCGAAGTGAGCGCGGTGCGTGACTCAGTTCACCTTGACCTGCAGCTCCTTGAGGACCTGGTCACCGCGCATCACGGAGACCGTCCAGTTGCCCGGCTTGTTGAGCCGCACGCCCGTCCACTGCCGCGCGCGCCAGCCGTCGCCCTTGAGCTTCACGTCCTTGGTCTCACGCACCACGTTGCCCTGCTTGGTCTGCACCATGACGTCCTCGACCGAGTCGCCCTGGGGCACCAGGTAGGCCTGCCACAGCATCACGGTGGTGTTCGCCTTGATGCCCTCGGCGGCGACCTCGGCGATGCACTCGTACTTGTTGGGGCCGTCCTTGGCCACCTCCGTACAGAGCTTGGCCTCCACCAGCACGGGTCCCTGGCCCTTGCCGTTGTAGAAGAAGTTCCAGGTGTCACGGACCGCGTCCGCGCTCGGAACCTTCGCGGGCTCCTTGGCCGGAGCCTCCGCCGCCGCGTCCTGCGCCAACGCCAGCGACGACATCCCCAACACCGCACACACCATGGTCCGCGTCATCAGCTTCTTCATGCTCGGGGTCCCCTCGTTGGATGAGTTGGGATCCGCCTTCCCCGGCGGGTCCTGCCCGGAGGTCTAGCACGGAACCCCGTCGCGTCTCATCCGAGCCACCAGAACGCCAGCGTCACCAGCGGCAGGTACACCAGGAACGCCACCAGCAAGAACCCCAGGATGTCCTTGAACTCCAAACGGGCCACGGCCAGGAGCGGCAGCGCCCAGAAGGGCTGGATGAGGTCGGTGGCCATGTCACCCCAGGCGTACGCGAGCACCACCTTCTCCGGCGCCACCCCCAGCCGACTGGCCGCGTCGAGCAGGTAGGGTGCCTCGATGGCCCACTTGGAACCCCCCGACGGGACGAAGTAGTTCACCACGCCGCTGTAGAGATAGACGATGGCCGGGAAGGTCTGCGGCGTGGACAGCGACACGAAGAGCTGGCCGATGCGGTCCGTCAGCCCCGTGGCCTTGAAGATGCCGTAGATGCCCGCGTACAGGGGGAACTGCAGGACGATGCCGTGCAGCACCGTGCCGGCCTCCTCCGCCGCCTTGATGAGCCGCGCGGGCGTGCCGTGCAGCAGCACCGCGAGCACCAGGAAGGTGAAGTTCACCACGTTGAGGTTGAGCGCCCGCCAGCCGCCGTTGAGCCACAGGTACTGGCCCAGCCACAGCAACCCCAGCACCCCGAAGAGGACGTTGAGCAGCCGCGCGTGGTCCAGCCAGACGGCCAGGCTCTGGTCGGCGGGGCGCTCGGGCGGAACGAAGTCCCCCAGCTTCTCCAGCACCGCCGGGTCCACCCGCACCACGTGCTCGGGCCTGGGATGCAGCGCCCACGCCAGCAGCGTGAGGCCGGCGACGACGCCCACGGTGAGCGAGACGTTGAAGGGCGAGAAGAGCGTCCGGTCGATGGGGATGAGGCCCATGCTCTTCTCGAGGAAGTGGCCCGGCGTGGCGACCAGCAGCGGCGCGGATGCGGACAGGCCCGCGTGCCACGTCGCGCCCAGGCCGAAGTACGCGCACGCGACGAGCAGCCGGTAGTCCACGTCCGGCCGGCGCCGCGCGACGAAGCGCACCAGCATGGCGCTGGCCACCAGGGACAGGCCCCAGTTGATGTACGCCAGCGCCATGGACACGAAGGCCATCAGCGCCACCGCGCCGCGCGGCGTGCGCGCCAGGCCGGACGCCTTCTCCAGGAGCGCTCGGACAGGCGTGGTGAGCGCGAGCAGGTAGCCAGTGAACATCACCAGTGCCATCTGCATGGAGAACGTGAGCAGCTCCCAGAAGCCGCCGCCCCACGCGTCGAGCACCTTGGGGGGACTTGCGCCCACCCAGCCCATGGCGAGGCCCATGGTCAACAGGCTCAGGAGTACGGCGATGGAGAACGCGCTGGGCACGAAGCGCGCGGAGAAACGGCCAAGGGCTTCGGCGATGCGGACGAGGGTGTCCACGCGGGGCAGGGGCTCCTGGAGGGTTCCAGGTCCGTTCTACGGCATTCCGAGGGCTTGTCGTGCTCCCTGTAAGCAATCCAGGCGCGCGGGACGTACGTTTTGCGGTATGAGCGCTCCCATGTCTCCTTCCGAGCAAGCGCCGCGGCAGGACGCGCGTGTGTCCACCGGCGTGCCCGGCCTGGACGCCGTGCTGGGCGGTGGCCTCATCACCTCGGGTGTCTACATCGTCGTGGGCGAGCCCGGGGCGGGCAAGACACTCTTCGCCAACCAGCTCTGCTACCACCAGGGCCGAGCCGGGGTGCGCTGCCTCTACGTGACGCTCCTGGCCGAGTCGCACGCGCGCATGCTCGCCAACATGCGGGACATGGCCTTCTTCGACCCCGCGCTGCTGCCCGATGGCGTGTACTACGTCAGCGGCTTCCGCACGCTGGAGGAGCAGGGGCTGCCGGGGCTGTTGGAGCTGTTGCGCCGCGAGGTGCGCAACCACAACGCCAACATCCTGGTGCTGGACGGCCTGGTGCAGGCCCAGGAGGCGGCGGGCAGCAGCCGCGACTTCAAGAAGTTCATCCACGAGCTGCAGGTGTCCGCGGGCCTGTCCCGCTTCACCGCGCTGATGCTCACCAGCTCCAACGGCCCCACCGTCCACCCCGAGTACACCATGGTGGATGGCATCCTGGAGCTGCGCGAGCGGACCCTGGGCGTGCGCTCCTGGCGCGAGCTGCAGGTCCGCAAGTTCCGCGGCGGCGCGACGATGGGGGGGGTGCACACCTTCCGCATCTCCAACGCGGGGCTGGAGGTCTTCCCCCGGCTGGAGGCCCGGATGCGGCGCGGCCCGCCGCCCGAGCCGCGCGAGAAGCGGGTCCACTTCGGCATCCCGTCCATGGACGCCCTCTTCCCCGGCGGGCTGGCGGCGGGCTCCACGTCGCTCTTGCTGGGGCCGCCGGGCAGCGGCAAGACGCTGATGGGCAGCAGCCTGCTCGTCGAGGGACTGAGGCAGGGCGAGAGCTGCCTGTACATGGGCTTCTACGAGTCGCCCGAGCGGCTGCTGCACAAGGTGGCGGCCGCCGGCATGGACATGTCCGGCGCGGTGAAGGAGGGCCGGATGCACCTGCTCTGGCAGCCTCCCGCCGAGTGCATCCTGGACGTGCTCGCGGACCAGCTGTTGAGCGCGGTGCGCAAGCACGACGTGTCGCGGGTGTTCGTGGACGGGCTGCCCGCCATGAGCCAGGCGGCGCCGGACCCCGCGCGCATGCCGTCGTTCTTCGCGGCGCTCACGCAGGAGCTGCGCTCCTCTTGCGCCACCACCATCTTCAGTCTGGAGACGCCGCGCCTGTTCGGGCCGGTGCTCGACGTCCCCCTGGAGCCGGGGCCCTCCGCCGTGGCGGAGAACCTCTTCTTCCTGCGTCACGTGGAGCTGGAGGGGCGTCTGCGCCGGCTGTTGACCCTCTTCAAGCTGCGGGACACCGACTACGACCCCTCCATCCGGGAGTTCGTCATCTCCCGCCAAGGAATCGAGGTTCAGCCTCCCTTCGACGTCGCCCTGGACACCCTGTTGACGGGGCTTGCCCGCCACCGGAGCGGTGGCCATCCCTGATTCGCGAGGAGCGCAGCCCGCCCGTATGGAGACGGTCCTGGTGGTGGATGACGAGCAGGGCATCCTGGAGGCCCTCGCGGACCTTTTGCGCGAGGAGGGCTACCGGGTGCTGACGGCCTCGCATGGTCGCGAGGCGCTGGCGCGCATGAGCGAGCTGCGCCCGGACCTGGTCCTCACCGACTGGATGATGCCGGTGATGGACGGCCCCGCGCTCATCAAGCACATCCGCACGGAGCCGGAGTGGAAGGGCGTGTCGCTCTTGGGCATGAGCGCGGTGGACGTGGCCGCGCTGCGCGCGGAGTACCCGGGCATCCCCTTCCTCCAGAAGCCCTTCGACATCCCCGCCCTGATGAAGCAGGTCCGCAAGGCCCTGGACGGCAAACGCGCGCTCTAGAAGGGCCCCCATGTTCTACCTGCTGAAGCTCGGCCCGGTGCCGCTCTCCCAGGGCACGACGGACGTGTACCTGCGCATCTCCGACACGGGCGAGCCGTCCGCGCCCGTGTTCGAGCGCGACGACGTGGCGGGCCTGACGGTGCTGCTGGAGGGGCTGGAAGCGCGCGAGTCGGTGCGGTGCGAGCCGGCGTTGGCCCAGGCTGGCGCCGCGCTGGGCGTGCGGGCGGAGGAGCCGACGGAGGCGGCGTTGTCGTCGCGGGCGGCCATCGCCACGTTCCTGGCCTGGGGACAGCGGGGGTTGTCCGGGCTGGGCTCGGACAAGGCGCTGTTGTTCGTGCAGGCGGCCACCGAGTACTGGGAGGCGCGGCCGTGGACGCATTGGGATGACAGCCAGCCCTTCGAGGTGGCGGTGTCCGGTCCGCTGACGCACACCTTCGAGGGCTGCGTGTTCCACACCGGCGATGGCCGGGCGGGGCTGGCGCTGTACTTCCAGCCGGGCGCGCTCCAACAGCTGATGCACATGCAGGCGCAGGGACAGGCGGAGGCGGCGCAGGGGCTGCCGGCCATCGCGGTGACGCTGGACACGACGCCGGCGTACGCGGTGGAGGCGCTGTCCTCGGCGGGGCGGGTGCCCCGGCTGCCCATGCCGCTGAAGACGGGCGCGGGCGGCGTGGGCGTGCCGTCGACGGTGGAGGCGCTGTTGCTGGTGGCCACGCTGCGCGCGGTGGCGCGGCTGGGGCCCGAGCAGCAGGAGGTGCTCAGCAGCGTGGTGGCGGGGGACGCGCGCATGGAGGTCCACGTGCGCGCCCCGAAGCCGCGCGTGCGGCACTGAGGCGGCCTACTCGCGCGAGGTCGCCCCCAGGCCGTGGCGCTGCAGCAGGCGGCGCAGGTGCGTGCGGTGCATCCCCAGCGCGCGGGCCGCGGCGGCCACGTTGCCTCCGTGGGCGCGCAGGGCCTCCTCCACGCGCGCTCGCTCCGAGTCCTCCAGGGGCGGGCGGGGGCGGGGCGGCCTGGGCGCTGGCGCCTCTTCTGGAGTCCGCTCCCGTGGGTCGGTGTTGAACGCGTGGCCCGCGCCCGGTGCCAGGTGCCCCGCCTCGATGCGTCGGGCGCCGCGCAGGAGGGCCTCCTGGCTGGCGCCGCGCACCTCCACGCGCAGCTCGCGCACGTTGCCCGGCCAGGCGCGCAGCAGGCAGGCCTCGAACAGCGAGACGTGCGCGCCGAGGCCCTCGGGGCCCTCCTGGAGGAAGCGCGCCACCAGGAGCGTGAGCTCCTCCGGGCGTTGTCGCAGGGCGGGCAGGCGGACCTCCGGGCGACCGAGCCGGAAGTACAGGTCCTCGCGCAGCCGTCCGGTGGCCACCTGCGCTCGCAGGTCCCGGTTGCTGGCCGAGCACACCCGCACGTCCACCTTGCGGGCGCGCGAGCTGCCCAGGGGGAGGACCTCGTGGGTCTCCAGCGTCCGCAGCAGCTTGGCCTGCACCTGGAGGTCCAGCTCCGTCACCTCGTCGAGGAACAGCGTCCCGCCGTCCGCGGCCTGGAGGTAGCCCTCCGCGTCGTCGGCGCCGGAGTAGGCGCCCCGCTTCGCGCCGAACAGCAGGCGCTCGGCGAGCCCCTGGGGGATGGCCGCGCAGTTGACGGCCACGAAGGGCCCCGCGCGCCTGGGGCCCAACTCATGGAACGCCCGCGCCACGCCCTCCTTGCCCGCGCCGCTCTCGCCGTGGATGTGCAGCGTCAGGCCATGCTGGGCCAGGCGTGACACCTGCTCCAGCAGCCGCCGCATCGCGGGCCCGCGCACGAAGCCCCCGTCGTCGATGACGCCCTGGCGCGCGAGCGGGCCCACATCCGCGCTGGGGATGAACAGGGAGTCGCCCAGGCGCAGGACGCGGTGCACCTGGCGCCGCTCGCCGGAGGGGAGCGGCTCTCCGTCCACGAAGGTGCCGTTCTGGCTGCCCAGGTCGGTGACCCAGCAGCGCTGGCCGTCGTGGCTCACCCGCGCGTGGTGGCGTGACATCCTGGGGTCGGCCGGCTCGCTCAGGCCGGGCGTGCCCCGCCCCAGCGCCTGCTCGCCGTGGAGCGGCACGGCCACGGCCACCGGAGCGCCCGCGCCGAGGACCTGCACCAGCCCGGGCCGGGGTGGCTCGTCCGAGTCCCGCCGCGCGGCGGCGTCGCTCTGCCCCAGGGTCGACCCCTCGTGTTCCATGGGGCCCATCTTACGTAAACCGGCGGTGTCACCAGGCACTGTGCCACCTGGGTGTGCCACGTGCGCCGCTGGCGGGGGGCGCCGCTCGGGCGTGGGCGCGGGAGGGGGTTGGCACGGGGCTGGCTAACGTGGCCACCGCGAACGACCCGCGCCCTTGGCGCGGCTTTTGAGGAGACATCTTTGGCGAGGATTCAGCAGGCGTGGCTCGTGGGCACTCTGGCGTTGTTGGCGGTGGGTGGAGGGTGCCGGCTGACGGCGCCCCCGGGGCCGCTCCAGGCGGGGCGGTCCGACGGTCCGACGGGGGGCGGGGGCTGTCCCACGGGGCAGTGCGACCCGGACCCCAACGGCCTGGGCATCTACATCGCGGAGGGCGACGACTACTGCTTCCAGCACGAGGGGCGGCCCGTGTGGTGTCCGGAGGGCTTCCTGAACACCGCGGAGGGCGTGCTGATGCGGGTGCGCTCCACGGCCGAGCGGCGCACGGTGCTCGACGTGCCGGTCCGGCTCACCCGTCCGTCGGAGCCGGAGCCGGAGGCCATCGGGGTGCTCACGGGCCTGCACGCCAGCCCCGCGGACTTCTTCGTGGCGCTCACGCAAGGGGGCGAGTCGCGCAAGGTGCGCGGGGCCTCGCTGGCGAAGCTGTCGTTCTACTTCCACCTGCCGGTGGACGTGGGGGGCGGAGACCGCCGCCAGGTGCTCCACGAGCTGTCGCTGGGCGCGCCGGAGGCGGGCCGCTTCCAGGTGCGCTACCGGGTGGTGGGGACCGGGGACTGGCAGCCCCAGTGCCGGGCGACGGGGGGGCAGGGTGACGCGCGGTCCGTCTTGCTGCCGGGGCGACAGGTGGATGGCCTGAGCGCCGCGGTGCGCGAGCGCGCCAGCGCGGTGACGCTGGCTTGCGAGACGGGCGCCATCGCGGCGTGCCTGAAGTGGAAGTATCAGCCGTGGGACCCGGAGACGCACCAGGACGACGCGGAGCGGGAGCTCGTCTATCGGTCCTGTCTGCAGGCCAAGCGCGCCGCGTACTTCGTGGGACAGGGGGACCTGCGCGCGTTCACGGTGAGCGGCACGCCGTTCCTGCGGCGTGACGCGCACGGGTTCGACCCGCGCTCGGGAGCGCGGCTGGAGGATCTGGAGGCGCTGGAGGCGCTCTGGGGACCTCGGGGGGCGGTGTGCCTCAACCCGGAGAACCGTCGCCAGTCGACGCCGCCGCTGCCGAAGGGGCTGTCGCTGCCCAGGTGCGGCCCTGCGCCTCAGTGGCGCACGGACGCGCCGCTGGCGACCGGTGTGCCCAGGGCGGCGGAGCGCTGAGGCGCGCAGCGGGGGAGGTGGCGGAGCGCTGGGGCGGGGCGCGGGTGGCCAGCGTGTGCGAGGTGGCGGAGCGCTGGGGCGGGGCGCGGGTGGCCAGCGTGTGCGAGGTGGCGGAGCGTGGAGGCGCGCCGAGGGGGAGCCAGCGTGCGCAGGCCGGCGGAGTGCTGAGACACTTCGCAGGTGCTCCCGCCACCTTGTTGCGTCGGACTCGCGCGGGGAGGGGCGGTTCAGGGGGCCGCGGGCCGGGCTCGGAGTGCGGCCCCGGTGTGCGCGGGCTCGGCGAGGTCCTGGACCAGCCGGGGGTACGCGCGGCTCAGCCGTGGTGCGCGCTCGAGGACCTGGTCGAGCACGGTGCGAGCCTCGCCCAGGGTGGCCTCGCGCGAGGCCGTGTCCGACAGGCCCCGGGCCCGCGCCCACAGCAGTCCGGCCCGGAGGGCTTCGGCCTCCGCCAGTCCTGGCGACAGCCGTAGCGCCTTCTCCACGTGGGACAATCCCTCCTCCTCCACCTCGTGCGAGACGGAAGGGGACGCGGCGCGGGCCCATCGCCAGCAAGCGCGCGCCATCATCAGGTGGCTCTCGTCATAGGCGTACAGCGCCACCGCGCGCCGCGCTTCGTCGAGCGCGCGGCGCAGGCGGGGCAAGCCCGAGCCGCCTCGAAGTTGTTCCAGGTCCGCCGCCGTCAGCTCCAGCCAGGCCCCCATCACCCGGCAGTCCGCGCAGGAGGGACTCAGCCGATAGGCTTCCTCCAGAGCGCGTCGCCCTGCCTCCAGCGCGGCAGTCGCTTCGCCCTCGCGCAGCGTCCACCGTGCGTGCTCCTCTTGGACAGTGCGCGGGAGGGTGAAGGCGCTTTCCGAGCGCGTGTCGAGCCGCTGCGTCTCCAATGCAGCCGTCGTGTCACCGGCCTCGCGCAGCGTCTTCGCCGCTTGCCCCTCCTGGAGCGGAGTCTGGAGGGGGATGGCACGCTCCGAGTTCGCATCGAGCGTGGCAGTTGCATCGCCGCTCTCGTGCCGCATCTTCGGCGCTTGCGCCTTGTAGACCGAGGTCTGGAGGGGGATGGCACGCTCCGAGTTCGCGTCGAGCGTGGCAGTGGCATCGCCGGCCTCGCGCCGCGTCTTCTGCGTGCGCGGGGCGTGCTCCGAGCGCGTGTCGCGTAGCGCGGCCGTCGCATCACTGCCCTCGCGCAGCATCCACCGCGCGCGCTCCACGTGGACCGTGGCCTGGTGGAGGAGGGCGCGCTCCGAGCGCGCGTTGAGCCGCTGGGCCTCGAGCGCCGCGCTCAGCGCCCGCTCCAGGGCCGGACCCGGGTCCTGCTCCGTCTGCTCCAGGTGGCGCGCCCGCGTCAGCTCCGCCGCCGCGGTGTGCTCGAGCGCGGAGTGGAACCGGGCGTCGATGGCGCGCGCCCGCCCGCTCGCCTCCAGCGCCCGCCGCACGTCGTCCTCCGGGTCCTGGCCGAGCCCCAGCCGGTGGCCCGCCATCGCCACGTACAGCTCCGCCAGGTTCGAGTGGGCGAACAGGTACTGCGGGTCCACGCGCGTGGCGTCGAGGAAGGCGCGCGCGGCCTGTTCGTAGGCGGGCAGCGGGTCCCCACCGTGCTCCCGCAGGTGGTTGCCCCGCCACCGGTGGACGAGCCCCAAGTCGTTGAGCGCCCAGGGATACAGCGGCTGCAGCTCGAGCGCGCGCGACAGCCAGCGCAAGGCCTCGCTCCAGGAGGCCTCCGGCGCCTCGCCCGCGCGCGCCTGACGCAAGCCCCGCATGAAGTGGCTGTAGCCCAGCGAGTCGAGCGCGAGCACGTCGCGCGGGTCCAGTTCCACGGCCCGCGCCGCCGCGCGCGTCCACTCCTCGAGGAGGGCCGCAGCGCCGCGCGAGTCCGGCTCCCCCTGGAAGTTCACCGCGCGATACTGATTCATCAGCACCTGGGCCCGCTGGGTGTGGCCCGCCGCGCGCTCCGGGTCGGCGGTGAGCGAGCGCTCCACGGCCCGCTCCGCCTCGTCGAGCGCGGCCTTGCGAGAGCGCCCCTCGCGCTTGTCCAGCTCGGAGCGCTGCAGCCACACCTCGGCGAGCGCCGCATGACCCCACGCGTCGCTGCGGCCCAGCTCCAGCGTCTTCTCGTAGCGCTGGCCGGCCTCCTCCAGCCATCGTCGTGCCTGGACGTAATCCCCTTGCTCCAGCAACATCATGGCGCGAGCACGGGCCACGTCCCCCGCGAGCGCGCGGGCCTCGGGCATCCAGGAGGCCTGGGCCATGGCCTCTTGGGCGGCGTGCTCGGCGGCCTCGTGCTCGCCGCGGTACAGGGCGATGAGCCCCTCCAGGTAGCGCGGCGACTCCAGCTCCAGGCTCCGGCTTCGCTCCAGCGAGGCGAGGGCGGGCGTGAGGAAGCGCGCCTCGAGCTGCCGTCGCTGCTCGGCCACCCACCGCGCCCCGCCCTCGCGCCGGGCGTCCTCCAGGCCCTGGCGATAGCGCTCACCGAGCGCCCGGCCCAGCGCGTAGTGCAGCCCCGGCGTGTCCACGCCCAAGGCGTGCGCGCGCTCCAAGGCCTCGTGGGCCTGCTCGAACTCGCGCAGCGCCAGGTGCCCCCGACCGAGCGCCTGACGCACGAGCCCCTCCTCCTGGGGGCCGAGCCCGGGCTCCATGGCCGACAGCTTCGCCAGCCGCTCGCGGGCCAGTCGCAGCTCGGGGCGGGTGTCGTGCAGGGGAAGGGCCTGGAAGGCGCGCACGAACGACTCCAGCTCCCGCACCTGCTGGCCCAGCTGCTCCGCCAGGAGCACCCGCGAGGCGGTGCGCGCCTCCAGCTCCCTCCGGGACAACCACGCCTGTCCTCCCACGGCGCCGAGCAGCAGCATGCCGGACAGCGAGCCGGCCGAGAGCCAGAAGGCGACGCGGTGCGCTCGCGCCAGGCGCCGCACGCGGTCCACCAGGCCGGGCCCGCGGCCGAGGATGGGCTGCCCGTCGAGGATGCGCCCCAGGTCCTCCGCGAGCGCGAGGCTCGAGCCGTAGCGCTGGTCCGGCTCCCGGGCGAGGCACTTGAGGCACACCGTGTCCAGGGCGGCCTCCAGCGTGGGCACGCGCGCGCGCGGCGGCACGAACTCCCCATCCAGCACCTTCGCGAGCGTCTCCAGGGGCGTGGCGCCCTGGAAGGGCGGGGCCCCCGTGAGCAGCTCGTACAGCGTGGCGCCCAGGGCGTAGATGTCGGCGCGGTGGTCGACGGCGCGCACCTCGCCGCGGGCCTGCTCCGGCGCCATGTACGCGGGCGTCCCGAGCACGGCGCCCGTGGTGGTGAGGCCGTGTCCCAGCGCCAGCTCGTAGGCGAGGCCGAAGTCCAGGATGACGGGCGTGGGGCGGTCCGAGTCCGCGCCGCGCACCATGATGTTGGAGGGCTTGAGGTCGCGGTGGATGACGCCCAGCGCGTGGGCGGCGTGGACGGCCTCGGCCACGTGCTTCATCAGGCGCAGCTTGCGCGTCAGCGTCATGCGCGCCGCGGCGTGCTCCAGCAGCTCCCCCTCCACGAGCTGCATGGCGATGAACGTCCGGCCATCGACCTCGCCGACCTCGAAGACCTTGCAGACATGCGGGTGGTCGATGCGCGCCTGGGCGCGGGCCTCCTGCACCAGTCGCATGGCCCGCTCGGGGGCCGCGCCCTGGATGAACTTGAGCGCCACCTGTCGCCCCAGCCGCGTGTCGCGCGCGCGGTGGACCTCACCCATCCCGCCCCGGCCCAACAGGCCGAGCAGCTCGTAGTGTCCCCAGGACGAGGCCGCGGTTGCGCGCGGGGCTTCGTCGCGCGAGGCGCCGGAGACCGAGCCCTCCGCCGTGGCGGCGGTCGCCGGTGAGTGCTCCAGCGCGGGCGGGGTGGGCGTCAGGGGCGGTCCATCTGCGCCGTGCGGCGGCATGGCCCGACGCTACCACACGCGCTCGTGCACCCAGGTGGCACACCCGGAGGCATGTGCCATCCGAGTGCCATTCGTGGTGCCACGTGAGGGGCGAGGACGGTCGCCCGCTCGGGGCGTGCGACGACACGCGGGCGGCATGTGCCTTGCTCAAGCAGGCCGCGGCGCGAACGCGCGCTCCAACCCATCACCGAGAAAGACACCCTCATGTCGAAGCTGCGTCATACCCTGGTCATGCTCACGATTCCCGCCGTGCTGTGGGGCTGCGGCCCCGAGGACCTGACCGAGGCGCCTGGGCAGAACGGCGCGTCCACGCCCGGCGCCGAGTCACTGGCCAGCACGTCCGCCGCGCTGGTGGCGAGCAACGAGTTCACCTGGTCCCAGGGCAACCTCGCCAAGCCGATGGGAGGCACGGACGGGCGCTCGTGCTTCCTCACGCGCGTGGGCGGCGACCTCCAGGGAGGTGGCGAGCGCGTGGACATCTTCCAGTCGGGCGGCTCCTGGTACCTGGGCGGCGCCTCGCAGCAGACGGGCATCCACGGCGCGGCCCGGTGCGTGGAGGCCGAGGGTGACACCACCGAGTACCAGTGGACGCAGTCGATGGCGTACCCCGTCTACATGGGCACCGCGACCAACCGCGTCTGCTACCTGGTGGGCATCGCCGGCAAGTTCAACGGCACCGGAGAGTGGGTCCACGCCTACGTCAGCGGCGGGAGCTGGTACCTGAACGGCAACTCCAGCCAGAGCAGCGTGCGCGCCCGCGCGCGGTGCATCGACGTCTCGCCGTCCGGCACCGACCCCGCGTATACGAATGAAGTCGCCTGGTACCAGGGCTCGCCCGCGTCCTACCTCATGGCGACGCCCTCGACGCGCGCTTGCGGCCTCACGTTCGTGCGCGGCAAGTTCGAGGGGAGCGGTGAGTACGTGCGCATCTACAACGACTCCGGTTACTGGTACCTGAGCGGCTCCTCGAACCAGACCGGTGTCGCCGCTCGCGCGCGCTGCTTCTGACGCGGGGCTCGCACGCTGGCGCTTCGGGCGGCCTCGGGCGACAGGGCCCGAGGCCGTGCCGGCGTGAGTCCAGGCGCTCCTGGAAGGGCGCGGGGCGCGCCCGGGAACCGCCGGGCGCGCCTTCCTCCCGGGCGAGCGGGCAGGCTCGGCCCGCGTGTCCGACTTCACGCGCCGTGGCGGACCTCCCCTGGGTCAATGTTGGCTGGCGCACGAAGTCGCGGGCGAGTGTCCGGTGGTGGGCACTGTGCCCTCCCGAGGGGGCTGTCGGGGGCGGGGGAGTCGCGGGACAACGCAGTGGCCGCGCCCATCCCAGGGACGTGCAGGGGCTCTCCATGACTGTGAAGAAGGTTGTCTCGCGTCGCGCTCGCGCGGTGGTGCCACCGCAGCGCTCCGTGGAGGACGACTCGGATGCGTTGGACTCGCGGCAGCTCTTGCGCGTGCTGACGGCGGTGCGCAAGGGTGACTTCTCCGTGCGCATGCCCGTGGACAAGGTGGGCAACGCGGGCAAGGTCGCGGACTCGCTGAACGAAATCATCGAGCTCAACGAGCGCATGGCGCACGAGTTCGAGCGCATCGGCAACGTGGTGGGCAAGGAGGGCCGCATCACCCAGCGCGCGCACGTGGTGAGCGCGGTGGGCTCCTGGGCCGACTGCGTGGAGTCGGTGAACACACTGGTGGCGGACCTGGCGCAGCCGACGACGGAGATGGGCCGCGTCATCGGCGCGGTGGCCAAGGGCGACCTGTCCCAGACGGTGGCGCTGGAGGTGGACGGCCGGCCGCTGAAGGGCGAGTTCTTCCGCACCGCCCGGCTGGTGAACGGCATGGTGGAGCAGCTCGGCGCCTTCGCCTCCGAGGTGACGCGCGTGGCGCGCGAGGTGGGTACCGAGGGAAAGCTGGGCGGCCAGGCCCGCGTGAAGGGCGTCGCCGGCACGTGGAAGGACCTCACGGACAACGTGAACTCGATGGCGTCGAACCTGACGTCGCAGGTGCGCAACATCGCCGAGGTGACGACGGCCGTCGCCAAGGGCGACCTGTCCAAGAAGATCACCGTGGACGTGCGCGGTGAGATTCTCGAGCTGAAGAACACCATCAACACGATGGTGGACCAGCTGTCGTCCTTCGCCTCGGAAGTGACGCGCGTGGCGCGTGAGGTGGGTACGGAGGGAAAGCTGGGCGGTCAGGCCGTGGTGAAGGGCGTGGGCGGCACGTGGAAGGACCTCACGGACAACGTGAACTCCATGGCCTCCAACCTCACGTCCCAGGTGCGCAACATCGCCGAGGTGACGACGGCCGTCGCCAATGGAGACCTGTCGAAGAAGATCACCGTGGACGTGCGCGGCGAGATCCTGGAGCTGAAGAACACCATCAACACGATGGTGGACCAGCTCAACTCGTTCGCGTCCGAGGTGACCCGCGTCGCGCGCGAGGTCGGCACGGAGGGCAAGCTCGGCGGACAGGCCGTGGTGAAGGGCGTCGCCGGCACGTGGAAGGACCTCACGGACAACGTGAACTCGATGGCGTCGAACCTGACGTCGCAGGTGCGCAACATCGCCGAGGTGACCACGGCGGTGGCCAACGGAGACCTGTCGAAGAAGATCACCGTGGACGTGCAGGGTGAAATCCTGGAGCTGAAGAACACCATCAACACGATGGTGGACCAGCTCAACTCGTTCGCGTCCGAGGTGACGCGCGTGGCGCGCGAGGTCGGCACCGAGGGCAAGCTGGGCGGCCAGGCCGTGGTGCGCGGCGTGGGTGGCACGTGGAAGGACCTCACGGACAACGTGAACTCCATGGCCTCCAACCTCACCGCGCAGGTGCGCAACATCGCCGACGTGACGACGGCGGTGGCCAAGGGTGACCTGTCGAAGAAGATCACCGTCGATGCACGCGGCGAGGTGCTGGAGCTGAAGAACACCATCAACACGATGGTGGACCAGCTGTCGTCCTTCGCCTCCGAGGTGACGCGCGTCGCGAAGGAGGTCGGCACGGAAGGAAAGCTCGGCGGTCAGGCCGTGGTGCGCGGCGTGGGTGGCACGTGGAAGGACCTCACGGACAACGTGAACTCCATGGCCTCCAACCTGACGTCCCAGGTGCGCAACATCGCCGAGGTGACGATGGCGGTGGCGCGCGGTGACCTGTCCAAGAAGATCACCGTGGACGTGCGTGGCGAGATTCTGGAGCTCAAGAACACCATCAACACGATGGTGGACCAGCTCAACTCGTTCGCGTCCGAGGTGACCCGCGTCGCCCGTGAAGTGGGGACGGAAGGAAAGCTCGGCGGTCAGGCCGTCGTGAAGGGCGTGGGCGGCACGTGGAAGGACCTCACGGACAACGTGAACTCCATGGCCTCCAACCTCACCGCGCAGGTGCGCAACATCGCCGAGGTGACCACCGCCGTCGCCAACGGTGACCTGTCCAAGAAAATCACGGTGGACGTGCGCGGCGAGATCCTGGAGCTGAAGAACACCATCAACACGATGGTGGACCAGCTCAACTCGTTCGCGTCCGAGGTGACCCGCGTCGCGCGCGAGGTCGGCACGGAGGGCAAGCTCGGCGGACAGGCCGTGGTGAAGGGCGTCGCCGGCACGTGGAAGGACCTCACGGACAACGTGAACTCGATGGCGTCGAACCTGACGTCGCAGGTGCGAAACATCGCCGAAGTCACCACGGCCGTGGCGCGCGGTGATTTGTCGAAGAAGATCACCGTGGACGTGCAGGGTGAAATCCTGGAGCTGAAGAACACCATCAACACGATGGTGGACCAGCTGTCGTCCTTCGCCTCCGAGGTGACGCGCGTCGCTCGTGAAGTCGGCACGGAAGGAAAGCTGGGCGGTCAGGCGGAGGTGAAGGGGGTGGCCGGCACGTGGAAGGACCTCACGGACAACGTGAACTCCATGGCCTCCAACCTGACGACGCAGGTGCGCGGCATCGCCAAGGTGGTGACGGCGGTGGCCAACGGCGACCTGAAGCGCAAGCTCGTCGTGGACGCGAAGGGTGAAATCGCCGAGCTGGCGGACACCATCAACGGGATGATCGACACGCTGGCGGTGTTCGCCGACCAGGTGACCACGGTGGCCCGCGAGGTGGGAATCGAAGGGAAGCTGGGTGGACAGGCGCGCGTGCCCGGCACGGCCGGCATCTGGCGCGACCTCACCGACAACGTGAACCAGCTCGCCGCGAACCTGACGACGCAGGTGCGCGCCATCGCCGAGGTGGCCACGGCGGTGACCAAGGGTGACCTCACGCGCTTCATCACGGTGTCCGCGCAGGGCGAAGTGGCCGCCCTCAAGGACAACATCAACGAGATGATCCGCAACCTGAAGGACACCACGCGCAAGAACACGGAACAGGACTGGCTCAAGACCAACCTGGCCAAGTTCACCCGCGTCCTCCAGGGACAGCGGGATTTGCTCACCGTCTCCAAGGTCATCCTGTCGGAGCTGGCGCCGCTGGTGGACGCGCAGCACGGCGTCTTCTACATCTCCGAGCGCGCCGAGGCCGGGGAGCAGATCCTCAAGCTGCTCGCGTCCTACGCGTACCGGGAGCGCAAGGGCCTCTCCAACACCTTCAAGCTGGGCGAGGGCCTGGTGGGCCAGTGCGCGCTGGAGAAGGAGCCCATCCTCCTGTCGGACGTGCCGGACACGTACATCCGCATCTCCTCCGGGCTCGGTGAGGAGGTGCCGCGCAACATCGTCGTGCTGCCGGTGCTCTTCGAGGGGGAAATCAAGGCCGTCATCGAGCTGGCCTCGTTCCACCGCTTCAGCGAGGTGCACCTGGGCTTCCTCGCGCAGCTCACCGAGTCCATCGGCATCGTGCTCAACACGATTGCCGCCAACATGCGCACCGAGGCGCTGCTCAAGCAGTCCCAGGCGCTCACGGACGAGCTGCGCAAGCAGCAGGAGGAGCTGACGGAGACGAACAAGCGCCTGGAGCAGCAGGCCACCTCGCTCCAGCAGTCCGAGGAGCTGCTCAAGCGTCAGCAGGAGGAGCTGCGCCGCACCAACGAGGAGCTGCAGGAGAAGGCGAAGCTGCTCTCCGAGCAGAAGACGGAGGTCGAGCGCAAGAACGGCGAGGTCGAGCAGGCCAAGCGCGCGCTGGAGGAGAAGGCCGAGCAGCTGAGCCTCACCTCCAAGTACAAGTCCGAGTTCCTCGCCAACATGAGCCACGAGCTGCGCACGCCGCTCAACTCGCTGCTCATCCTCAGCCAGACGCTCAGCGACAACGTGGAGGGCAACCTCACCGGACGTCAGGTGGAGTTCGCCAAGACCATCCACGCCTCGGGCGCGGACCTCCTGGAGCTCATCAACGACATCCTCGACCTGTCCAAGATCGAGTCCGGCACCATGACGGTGGACGTGGGCCCGCTGCGCTTCAGCGACCTGCGCGAGTTCGTGGACCGCACCTTCCGCCAGGTGGCGGACAAGAAGGGCCTCCAGTTCGACATCGACCTGTCGCCGGGCATGGCGGGCGAGGTGGAGACGGACGCGAAGCGGCTGCAGCAGGTGCTCAAGAACCTGCTGTCCAACGCCTTCAAGTTCACCGAGTCCGGCTCGGTGTCGCTGCGCATCGGCATGGCGAGGAACGGCTGGACGCCGGACCACCCGGTGCTCTCCAGCGCGCCCTCGGTGGTGGCCTTCTCCGTGCGCGACACGGGCATCGGCATCCCCAAGGACAAGCACCACATCATCTTCGAGGCCTTCCAGCAGGCGGACGGCTCCACCGCGCGCAAGTACGGCGGCACCGGCCTGGGCCTGTCCATCAGCCGCGAAATCGCGCGCCTGCTCGGCGGCGAAATCCGGCTGGAGAGCGAGCCGGGCCAGGGCAGCATCTTCACCCTCTACCTGCCCCTGGACTTCATGGCGGAGCGGCCCGGCGTGGACAACCGCCTGGTGTCCAGCGTGCTGGCCCAGTCCGTCGCCATGCTGCCGCCGCCCCTGCACCTGGAGGAGTCGTCCGCGGCGCCCACGGGGCTCGTCACGCTGTCCATCGATGATGACCGCGCCACCATCCAGCCCGGGGACAAGGTGCTCCTGGCGGTGACGCACGCGCCGGACCACGCGGCGCGGCTGCGCGCGGCGGCGCAGGGCGCGGGCTTCAAGGTGCTCGTCTCCACGGAGGTGGAGGGCGCGCTGGACGTGGTGCGCGACTCGCGGCCCGTGGCCGTGGCGGTGGATCTGGACCTGCCGGAGATGGCGGGCTGGGTGGTGCTGGACCGGCTCAAGCACGACGCCAGCACGCGCGCGCTCCCGGTCTACACCGTGTCGGATGACGACCACCGCGAGCGCTCGCTCAACCTGGGCGCCATCGGCCACCTGCGCGCGGCGGCGGACCCGGCCGCGGCGGTGGCGGCGCTGGCCTCCCTGCGCGACTTCGTGGAGCGCAAGGGCCGGGGGCTGCTCATCGTCGAGGACGACGCCGTGCACCGCCAGTCGCTCCAGGAGCTGCTGGGCAGCGACGACGTGCAGACGATGGCGGTGGGCACCGCGGCGGCCGCGCTGGCCGCGCTGGCGGAGCGCCGCTTCGACTGCATGGTGCTGGACCTGGGCCTGCCGGACCTGCCCGGCACGGAGCTCATCCGCCGCGTGCGCGAGGCGCATGGGGCCGGCGGGCCGCCCATCATCGTCTACACCGGCCGCGAGCTGTCGCGCGCGCAGGAGACGGAGCTGCGCCGGGTGGCGGAGGCCATCGTCGTCAAGGACGCGCAGAGCCCCGAGCGCCTGCTGGAAGAGACGAGCCTGTTCCTGCACCGCTCACCCGCCACGCTGTCGGAGACCAAGCGCCGCATGCTGGAGAAGGCGCGCGAGCGGGACCCGCTGCTCGTCAACCGCAAGGTGCTGGTGGTGGACGACGACGTGCGCAACATCTTCGCCCTCAACACCGTGCTGGAGCGCTACGGCATGAAGGTGGCCTTCGCGGAGAGCGCGCGCGAGGGCCTGGCGCAGCTGGAGACGGACGAGGACATCGAGCTGGTGCTGATGGACGTGATGATGCCGGAGATGGACGGCTACCAGGCCATGCGCGCCATCCGCCGCATGGAGCGCGTCTCGCACCTGCCCATCCTGGCCCTCACCGCGAAGGCGATGAAGGGTGACCGCGAGAAGTGCCTGGAGGCGGGCGCGTCCGACTACATCACCAAGCCGGTGGACATCGAGAAGCTGCTCAGCCTCCTGCGCGTGTGGCTGCACGCGCCCCGGGGTGCTCAGGCCAAGGGCCCGCGCACGGAGGTCTCCGGGTGAGCGCCGGGGCCCAGTCCTCGGCGCTGGAGACGCTGGAGGCGGAGCTCCTGCTGGAGGGCGTGGCCCGCCACTGGGGCTTCGACCTGCGCAGCCACTCGCGTCCGCAGTTGCTGCGGCGGCTGCGGCGTCACCTGCGCGAGGAGCGCCTGGAGTCCTTCTCCGCGCTCCAGGCCCGCGTGCTCCACGACAGCGACGCGCTGGAGGGGCTCCTGCGCGCGCTGTCGTGCACACCGCCCACGCTCTTCTCGGACGCGGCCTTCTTCCGCGACTTCCGCGCGCGCGTCGTCCCCGTGCTGCGCACCTGGCCGTCGGTGCGCGTGTGGCACGCGGGCTGCGGCACGGGCGAGGACACCTACTCGCTGGCCATCCTCCTGCACGAGGAGGGGCTGTGGGGGCGGTGCCGGCTGTACGCATCCGACGCGAGCGAGGGGCTGCTCGCGGACGCGCGCACCGGCGTGGTGCCCCTGCCCGGCGAGGACTGCGCGCGCCGCCACGCGGAGTCGGGCGGCAAGGGCTCGCTGTCGGACCACTACACGCGCGACGGCAACTGGGCGCTGCTCCACCCGAAGCTGCGCGACGGCATCTTCTTCACCCAGCACAACCTGGCCATCGACGGCTCGTTCAACGAGTTCCATGTCATCGTGTGCCGGGACACGCTGCTGTCCTTCAACCGCGCGCTGCACAACCGCGTGCACTCGCGGCTGTACGAGAGCCTGGCCCGCTTCGGCTTCTTGTGCCTGGGGCGCAAGGAGTCGCTGTCGCGCACGCCCCACGCCCAGGCCTTCGAGGAGCTGGAGGGCAGTGGCCGCATCTTCCGGAGGGTGTCATGAGCGTGGGGTTGCTGGTGGTGGGCGCGCCGCGTGGCGCCGCGGCGGACCTGGAGACGCTGCTGTCCGTGTTGCCGGCGCACCTGCCGGCGCCCGTCGTCGTGGCGCTGCACCGGGGGCCGCACGACCGGCTGGTGGAGCCCCTGGGCCGCCGCTGCGCGCTGCCGGTGGTGGAGCCGGACGACAAGGACGACCTGGTGCCCGGCCGCGTGTACCTGGCGCCGTGGGGCTACCACCTGCTGGTGGACCGGGGCTCGGTGTCGCTGTCGGTGGAGCCTCCCGAGCACGGCTGTCGTCCCGCCATCGACGCGCTCTTCGAGTCCGCGGCGGACAGCCACGGCGCCGCCGCGGCGGGGCTGCTCTTCGGCGGCCATGACGACGGCCTCACGGGGCTGGGCCTGCTCCAGGCGCGCGGCGGGCGCGTGGCGCTGGTGGGCGGCGAGGACGTGGAGCTGTTCGACGCGGAGGTCGAGCGCTTGTCACTCGGGGACGTGGGAGGTTGGCTCGCGCGACTGGCCTACGTGTCGCGCGGCAGGGTGCAGCCATGAGCCCCGTGTCCGTCCTCCTGGTCGACGACCAGCCCGAGGGGCTGCTCGCGCTGGAGGCGACGCTCGCGCCGCTGGGGCTCCAGCTCGTCACCGCGCGCAGCGGCCGCGAGGCGCTGCGCCACCTGCTCTCCCAGGACTTCGCCGCCATCCTCCTGGACGTCGTGATGCCGGGCATGGACGGCTTCGAGACGGCGAGCCTCATCCGCGAGCGCGAGCGCAGCCGCCACACCCCGCTGCTCTTCCTCACCGCCCTGTCGCGCGGCCAGCTGCCGGAGCTGCGCGCCTACGCCGTGGGCGCGGTGGACTACCTGCTCAAGCCCTACGAGCCGGAGATCCTCCGCTCCAAGGTGAGCGTGTTCGCGGACCTCTACCGCAAGACGGAGCTGGTGAAGCGTCAGGCGGAGGTGCTGCGGCAGACCGAGCGGCGCGAGCACGAGAACGAGCTGGCCGAGGCCCAGCGCCGCGTGGACGCCGAGCGCGCCCGCGCCCGCGAGGAGCTGCTGCGCCGGGAGATGGAGACGCACCGCAACCAGCAGCGCTGGCTGGAGGCCGTGCTCGCGGCGCTCCCCACGCCGCTCGCCCTGGTGGAGCCCGGCACGGGCCACACCCTGCTGGCCAACCGCGCGGCCCAGGGGCTCGCTGGCGGAGGGCTCGCGTACCGCGAGGCCCAGGGCCTCCACGAGGGCCTCGTCGTGCGGGGCCCGCAAGGCCAGGTGCTCTCCACCGACGAGCAGCCCCTCATGCGCGCGGCCCGCGGTGAGGCCCTCCAGGGCTTCCATGTGGATTGGGAGTGGGGTGGCCAACAAGGCTCGGTGCGCGCCTTCAGTACCTGGCTGCCCCGGATGCATGGCCGTCCGGAGACGGTGCTGCTCGCCCTGCTGGACGTGGCGGCGCCGAGCGCCACGGTGCAGCTTGTGGAAGGACTCAGGCAGCTTGCGCCCGCCCACCCGGGACGGGAGGACATGGAGGGCCCGCTTCCCGTGAGGCAGGGCGAGCGGGCGAGGGACACGTCCGCGCCGGAACCTGAACATCCTGTTGCGAGAAAAGGTTGACGCACAAAATAACGTGGGCATGGTGGCCCTGTGAGCGACGCCGGACTTCCGCCGCGGGTCCAGCGCTTCATCACGACGCACATCGACTCCCTGGAGAAGCTGGAGGTGCTCCTCCTGCTTCGAGCCCAGCCGGGGCGGGAGTGGACCGCGTCATCGGTGAGCCTGGAGCTGCGCATCACAGAACCTTCCGCCGCCGCGAGGCTGGCGGACCTCACCGCGAGGAGCCTGCTGGTGAGCGACGGCGGACGTGTGCCCGTCTATCGCTTCAGTCCGGCGAGCTCGGAGGACGTGCAGGCCGTCACGGAGCTGGCGGCGGTGTACGGTGCGCGCCGGGTGAGTGTCATCTCCTTCATCTTCTCCCGGCCCCTGGACAAGGTCCGGGGCTTCGCGGAGGCCTTCGTGCTGAAGAAGGACAAGGACGGCGACCATGGCTGAAGCGGTCTACATCCTCTGTGCCTTGACGAGCATGGCGTGCGCGGTGCTGCTCCTGCGCGCATGGAAGCGCAGCCAGTCACGGCTCCTGCTGTGGAGCGGGCTGTGCTTCGTGGGCATGGCGGTCAACAACGTCCTGTTGTTCGTGGACCTGGTGGTCCTGCCGACGACGATTGATTTGTACCTGCCCCGCCAGCTCACCACCCTGGCCAGCGTCTCCGTCCTGCTGTACGGCCTCATCTGGGACGGCTCGTAGCGAGAGGAACCCCCCATGTTCCACTCCATGCTCAATGGCGCGGTGGCGATGGCGTGGCTGGCCTGCGCGCTGTTCTTCCTGCGCTTCTGGAAGCAGTCGCACGACCGGCTGTTCGCCTTCTTCGCGCTGTCGTTCGCGGTGCTCGGGGTGAACTCGGTGGTGGCCGCGCTCATCGACGTGCAGGACGAGCGGCGCTACTACATCTACGTGGCCCGGCTTGTCGCCTTCCTCATCATCCTCTACGCCATCTGGGACAAGAATCGCGAGAGTCGACGCGGCTGATGTGTCCTGACGCGCACCCGTCCTCCGCGTTCAGTGGTGGGGCGGCGCGCGGGTGGTTCTCCTTCCCGGTACAGGAGAACCACGCATGCGGCTCGGTCGTCGCGACTTCCTTCGTCTCTCCGCGCTCGGGGGGAGCGCGCTCGCCTTCGGCCCCGGGTTCTGGAAGGCCGCCTACGCGGCCCCGGCCCAGGCGGGCCCCGGTCCCTACGGCGCCATCTCCGGCTCGCCCGACGCCAACGGCCTGAGGCTGCCGGCGGGCTTCACCTCCCGCATCGTGGCGCGCTCGGGACAACCGGTGGGGCCCACCGGTTACGTCTGGCATCCGGCGCCGGACGGGGGGGCCTGCTTCGCGCGGCCGGAGGGTGGCTACGTCTATGTGTCCAACAGCGAGGCCATCTCCGGCGGCGCGAGCGCGGTGCGCTTCGACGCGGGCGGCCGGGTGCTGGCGGCCTATCGAATCCTCGCGGGCACGCGGCTGAACTGCGCGGGCGGGCCCACGCCGTGGGGCACGTGGCTGTCGTGCGAGGAGCACCCGACGGGTTGGGTGTGGGAGTGCAACCCGGCGAGGCCGTCGCAGGGCGTGGAGCGGCCGGCGCTCGGCGCGTTCCCGCACGAGGCGGTGGCGGTGGACCCGGTGGGCCAGCGGCTGTACCTGACGGAGGACCAGCCCGAGGGGCGGCTGTACCGCTTCACGCCGTCCGTGTGGCCCCGATTGTCGGAGGGCACGCTGGAGGCCGCGAAGGTGTCGGGCGACGCGCTGGCGGGTGAGGCCCGGCTGTCGTGGGTGCGGTGCTCGCCGGAGAAGTCCGTGTCGCGTCAGCCGGACGTCGCGGCGCGCACGACGGTGTTCGAGGGCGGCGAGGGCTGCTGGTACGACGGCGGCACCGTCTACTTCACCACCAAGGGAGACAACCGCGTGTGGGCGCACACGCCGGCGACGGGGAGGCTGGAGGTCATCTACGCGGCGTCGCTCCTGCCGCTCGCGCCGCTGACGGGCGTGGACAACGTGGTGGTGTCGCGCTCGGGGGACCTGTTCGTCGCCGAGGACGGCGGCACCATGGACCTGTGTCTCATCACCCCGGGACCCCAGCGCGTGGTGTCGTCGTTCCTCCGGCTGAGGGGACACTCGGGCTCGGAGCTCACCGGGCCGGCCTTCAGCCCGGATGGGCGGCGGCTGTACTTCAGCTCGCAGCGCGGCACCTCGAACTCCATCAACGCCGGTGTCACGTTCGAGGTGTCCGGTCCCTTCCGCTGAAGCCGGCGCGCGGCTTGACGACGCGGGAGGGCTCTTGCAGATACGGGGTCATGTCCACGCTCCCTTCCTTCTCGCCCCGCCGCGCGCTGGGCCGCACCGGCTTCGTCGCCACGGCGGTGGGCATCGGTGACATCGCCGACCGCTCGACGCCCCGCGAGGTGCTCGTCGCCACGCTCACGCGCGCGCTGGACGCGGGGCTGAACGTCATCGACACCGCGCCCAACTACGAGGAGGGCCTGAGCGAGGAGGTGGTGGGAGAGGCGCTGCGCGGCCGGCGCGAGGGCGTGTTCCTCATCGACAAGGTGGACGTGCTCGACGCGCCGGTGGGGCCCCAGGTCGCGGCGAGCCTGAAGCGGCTGGGGCACGCGCACGTGGACCTGTTCGTCTTCCATGCCGTGTCGGAGCTGTCCGCGTGGGAGGCGCTCGCCGCGCCGGGTGGGGGACTGGCGCAGCTGGGCGAGTGCGTGCGCGCGGGACAGGCGCGCTTCCGGGGCATCTCCAGCCATCATCCGGAGGTGCTGCGCCGGGCGGTGCTGTCCGGGCTGTGTGACGTGGTGATGTTCCCCCTGGGGCCCTTCGTGGACGCGCGCTACGTGGAGGACGTGCTGCCGCTGGCGCGCTCGCGCGGCGTGGGCGTGGTGTCGTTCAAGACGTTCGGCGCGGGCAAGCTCCTGGGCGACACGGAGGGCTATGGCCGGCCGCTGGAGTCGCGGCCCCGGGGCAAGGTGGGCTCGGGTGGACGTGAGGACCGGGAGGCGCCGCTGCTGCCGCACCTGGGCGTGGAGGAGTGCGTGCGCTACACGCTGACGTTGGACCCGGACGTCATGTTGATGGGGATGAGCCACCCCAACGAGCAGGACGCGGCGCTCGCGGCGGCCCACGCGTGGCGTCCGCTCACGCCCGAGGCGCTGGAGGACGTGCGCGTGCGCGCGCGCCGGGCCATCGACGGCAAGGGCGCCGTGTGGTGGAACCCGACCGCGGCTTGAGTCGAAGACCCCGAGTCATTTCGCCTGAAACACACCCCGGGCGTGGGGGGTGTGGCCATTCAACGTCTGGCGGGTCTGGGATTGGACAGTCCTCCCGTCCGCGGAGGTGGGCGGCATTGTTGCGGGCGTCGGGACGCTCTTAGCTGCGGGCTTCACCGCGCTCTCGGGGTCGCCTTCATGTCCGCCGAGCCGAACCCACTCGACGACCTTCCTGGCGACACCGCCGGGACACCGCGAGGCGCCGCGGCGACAGGGCCTCGCGCCGAGCCCGCGTCCTCCGAGTCCGCGCGGCTGGCCTTCCTGTATCGCGCGGGTGAGGCGCTGGGGGCCTCGCTGGAGTGGCGCACGGTGTTGCGGCGGCTGGCGGAGCTGGTGGTGCCGGAGCTGGCGGAC
The DNA here is from genome assembly GCF_020037055.1 of Myxococcus sp. AS-1-15. Classification (NCBI taxonomy): domain Bacteria; kingdom Pseudomonadati; phylum Myxococcota; class Myxococcia; order Myxococcales; family Myxococcaceae; genus Myxococcus; species Myxococcus sp. AS-1-15. Next base: position 698,002 of record NZ_JAIQDF010000002.1, read on the forward strand.
TGGTGCGCGGTGGACGTGCTGGGGGACGACGGCCGCGTGGAGCGCGTGGCCGCGGCGCATCGGGAGCCGGGGCGGGTGGCGCTGGTGCACGAGCTGTTCCGCCTGCGTCCGGTGGACCTGACGATGTCGGACGTCATCGCGCAGACGCTGCGCACCGGTGTCGCGTCGCGGATGGAGGCCGTGTCGGAGCGGGCCTGGGAGCGCGAGGTGGCGCTGGGCGCGCGGGTGGGGATGGTGTTGCCGCTGGTGGCGCGCGGCCGGGTGTTGGGGGCGATGTCGCTGCTGCGCGGTGACGCGGCGGCGGGCTTCACGGAGCAGGACCTGGAGGTGGCGCGGGAGCTGGGGCGGCGCGCGAGCCTCTCCATGGAGAACGCGCTGTTGTACGAGGAGGCCCGGGTCTCCCAGGCGCTCTCCGCGCGACTGCAGACGGTGACGGCGGCGCTGTCCCGGGCGGCCACCGCGGAGGACGTGGCCCGGGTGCTGGTGCATGACGGGCTGGAGGCCTCGGGCGCGGCGCGTGGCACGGTGATGAGCCTGACGGACGAGGGCTTCATCCACTTCATCGGCGCGTTCGGCTATTCGCGGGAGTTCAGGGCCGCGCTGGAGGGGAAGCGTCCGCTGGTGGTGCCGGTGCTGGCGCGCGCGGCCGAGCGGCGGGAGGCGCAGTGGTTCTCGCGCCTGGAGGACCTGTTGCCCCTGACGGGCATCGTCCGGCGCGAGGTGGCGGTGCTGGGGGGCGGGGCGCGCGCGGTGCTGCCGCTGCTCACGGAGCGGGGCGTGCGCGGCTTCGTGTGGCTGGCCTGGGAGGGGCAGCGCGACTTCACCGCGTCGGAGCGCTCGTTCCTGGAGGCGCTGGCCCAGCAGTGCTCGCAGGCGCTGGAGCGCGCGGTGCTGTACGGCACGCTGCGCGAGCGGGGCGAGCGGTTGCACCACGCGCTCCAGATGGGGAAGGAGGCCGAGGAGCGGCTGTTCTTCCTGCTCGAGGCGAGCCGCGCGCTGGCCGAGCACCTGGACGACGTGGAGTGGACGCTGGAGCACGTGGCGCGCGTGGCCGCCAGCAGCGTGGCGTCCAGCTGTCTGGTGGAGCTGGTGGGGCCGGATGGCACGCTGCGGTGCGTGGCGTCCGCGCACCAGGAGCCCTCGCGGGACGCGTCGGTGCTCCAGGCGCTCGGCGGAGAGGGCGCGCTGTCGCTGTCGCGCGAGTGCTTCCATTCCGGAGAGCCGCGCTTCGTGCCGGACGTGGACGCGGCGCTGTGCGAGCGATTGTCGGACAGCTCCGAGCAGCGGGCGCTGTTGCAGGCGCTCAGGCCGGCGTCGCTGTTGGTGGTGCCGGTGCGCACGCGCGGACGCACGCTGGGCGTCATCACGTTGGGGACGTCGCCGCCGCAGCGGCCGCTGGCCATGTCGGACGTGTCGATGATGGAGGAGCTGGCGCGACGCGTGGCGGTGGCGCTGGAGAACGCGTCGCTGTATCGGGACGCGCAGGCGGCGGTGCGGCTGCGCGACGAGTTCCTCTCCGTGGCGAGCCACGAGCTGAAGACGCCGTTGACGAGCCTGAAGCTCCAGCACGGGCTCATCGACCGGGCGCTGGGGCCGGACTCGCGCGAGAAGGTGGCGCCGAGGTTGTCCACGGCGATGCGGCAGGTGCAGCGGCTGGCGTCGCTGGTGGACCACCTGTTGGACGTGAGCCGTGTCTCGCTGGGGCGGCTGGCATTGGAGCCCACGGAGGTGGACCTGGGGCAGGCGGTGCGCGACGCGGTGGACCGGATGGAGGAGGTCTTCGCGGTGGCCGGGTGCACGGTGCGGGTGGAGATTCCAGAGCCGCTGCAGGGGCGGTGGGACGCGCTGCGGTTGGACCAGGTGCTGGTCAACCTGCTCACCAACGCGGCGAAGTACGGCGCGGGGCGGCCGGTGCAGGTGTCCGCCTCCGCCGAGGGCGAGGCGCGGGTGCGCCTGTCGGTGCGCGACGAGGGCATCGGCATCTCGGAGACCGACCTGCCGCGCCTGTTCGGCCGCTTCGAGCGCGCGGTGTCGGAGCGCCACTACGGTGGGCTGGGGCTGGGGCTCTACATCAGCCGGCAGATCGTGGAGGCCATGGGCGGGAGCATCGAGGTGGAGAGCCGCGAGGGCGTGGGCTCCGTCTTCACCGTGCTGTTGCCTCGTTCAGCAGGCTGAGGGCGCGCTCGAGCACCTCGTCGCGTCCGGCGCGCAGGCCCTCGAGGGTGGGGTGGACCTCCACGTCGGGGCGCAGGCCCACGCCCTGGACCGGCTGGCCGTCGGGTGTCTCGAAGCGCTGACCGGTGAAGAGGACGCAGAGAGCGCCGGGGAGGCAGACGTTGGTGGTGTCACCCACGGCGCCCGCGGTGGCGCTGCCCACGAGGCGTGCGCCGGACGCGGCGCGCAGCATCATCGCGGTGTATTCGCCCTGGCTCAGCGTCCGCGCGTCGACCAGGAGGATGACGTGTCCTCGGTAGAGGGGACCGTTGTTGGGTGGGAGCAGGGTGGGGAAGCGCTCCTCCAGGCGCTCTCCGGCGGAGAGCCGGGGGCGGGAGATGAGCGCGGACGTCGTGGCGCCGCGCGTGTTGAGTCGCGGCGCGAGCGCCCAGGCGCTGCCCTGGGGATAGCCGCGCAGGTCGAGCACCAGGCCCCGCGTGTCCTTCATGGCGGTGAGCATGGGGTCCACGGACTCGGCGCGCAGCCTGCGCAGGTCCACGTAGCCGATGCCGCCGCTCAGCATCTTCCAGGGGGCGTCGTCGCGGGGTGGGGGACGCAGGAACGGGAGGAAGTCGCGTGAGCGCGGCAGGCGTGACTCCTTGAGGCGGCCGTCGGAGCCCTGGAGCATGACCTCGACGTGCTTGCCGTCCGCGCCCGCGAGCAACAGGCTGGCGACGCGCTCGGCCCTCGCGGCGTCGTGTGAGGCACCGAGGAGGGAGGTGAGTCGCCGCGCGTGCAGGGCGACGGGCTCCTGGTCCACGGCGACCACCTCGTCGCCCACGTGGATGCCGGCGGCGCGGGTGACCTCGGGCGCGGGCAGCTCCGTCACGATGAAGCGCCCCTGCACGGGCCGCAGGACGACGGGCGCGGTGGCCTCGGCGAGAGAGCGCAGCGGCTGGCCCTGCTCCGCGACGAAGATGTGTCCGTCGTGGACGCGCGCGGCCAGGGTGTAGAGGACCTGTGTGTAGGCGCGAGCGTCCGCCGCCGCGCGAGCCTGACCGAGGAACGTGGGCAGGACGGCGTCCCAGTCCCGCAGGGCTTTCGGGTCGGGATGAAAGAAGCGCATCACGTTCCAGAACCGGATGACGGCGAGCAGCCGATGCGGTTCCGGTGGATACCCCGGGTGCTCGTACATGGCCTCGGCGCTGATGATGGGGAGCGCGGAGGCGGACCTCGATGGGGCTGCGCTCGCGCGAGTCCGCGTCCCCGACGTGCCCGAGCGCACCCGTTGGAGCGCGTCCTGGAGCGCGGGCCCCGAGTCACCCTCGTCCGCCTCCACCGGCACGGTGACGTCCGCGGACAGTCCCGAGGCGCCGGAGGCGAACACGAGCTCCGAGGCGCGCACCACCGCGCGATATCCCCCGGGCAGCGGCAGCGTGCGAGTCCTCACGGCGGAGGACTCGTCGAGCCCACCCTGCGCGATGACTCGCGTGCGAGGCGTGGACATCAGCGCGAGCACCAGCGGCGTCAGCGGCGTCCGCGCGTTGACGAGCAGCGCCACCGAGCGCTTCGGCGTCCCGGACACCGGCGTGAAGCTCCGCGCGAGCCGCGTCTCGACGGACGCGCTGTATCCCCCGGAGCTGGGCCCCCACTGCACGGGATGGCCCGAGTACACACGGAAGCGCTCCGCGGGCGCCGTCAGCTCCTCCGCCACCAGCGAGCGCTCCAGGAAGCCGAGCGCCATCTCCGCCCACGCGGCCGCGTCATCCCCACTCATGCGCAGGTCGATGACCACGCGGCGAGCTCGCGCGAGCTCCGGCTCCAGCGCGCTCATCGCGGGATACAGCGCGTCGACATTCGCGAAGGTTCGGTCCAGGTCCAGCACCAGCGCGTCACCCACCCAGCGCGACAGCGGCCCAGGTGCCGTGCTCGTGGCCACCACCGGCCCATCCCGCACGACCCGGGTGAGCGGGTCCTCGAGCGTGCGCAGCATGCCGCCCACTGTCGCGGCGAGCGCCTCGGGGGTGCTCGCCGCGAGCGCACCGGGCAGCGCGGCGAGGAGCGCCGCATCCCAATCGACCGCGCCCGTCGCGAGCGCCGGATGCGCGTACTTCACCTCGCCCCAGACGCGCCCCAGCGCCGCGGCGTTCTCCAGCGCGGGCGCGACGCTCGCACCCGGTCCACCCGGCTCCGCGCCCGCTCCGACCCCCGCGCCGAGCAGCACCGTCAACACCCCGACACCGAGTGTCCAGCTCGGCACCCGTCGGATTCTCACGTGCTCCACAACCACCTCCGATGACGGCCCCGCCCGCTCGACACCACCCTCACGGAAAAGTTCCCGAGCGAACCGCTCCGAGGCGTCTGCCGGCGCCCTCATCGAGGCTCCGCGTTCAAGCGCGTCCACGCCTGGTGAAGCGCGTGGCCGGGGGCGTGGGTGCCGGGTCTTCTTCGCGTGGTGGAAGTGCTCGCGGGGAGCAGTCGTCTACAAGGGCTGGCTCCCTCGCTCCAGGCGTGTGGCCCGGCCATGCTCATGGCTCCGAGGTCTCGCGCGGCGCTCGACACCCGTACACCTGGAACTGGAGAACGTTCATGCGACGTCTGAACCTCATTGCGACTCCCTCTCTCGTGGTGGCCCTGTGCGCGTTGCTCGCGAGCGGATGCGGTGGCTCACCCGGGCCCGACGCGGAGCCGTCCACCGGCGCGCCCCAGTCCGGCGGCCTGGAGGGTGCGCCCGGCACCGACGAGGGCGAGGCCGCGGGAGCCGACTCCGATGATCCGTTCCACCCGCTCAACGCGGGCAAGGTCACCCTCTGCCACATCCCGCCGGGCAACCCCGACAACGCGCACTCCATCACCGTGGGCCTGGCCGCCGTGAAGGCCCACGTCAAGCACGGCGACACGCTGGGCGCCTGTGACAGCGAGCCCGACGCGGGCACGGGTGGTGAGCCCGACGCGGGCACCGGCGGTGAGCCCGACGCGGGCACCGGCGGCGAGCCCGATGCCGGCTCCTGCCAGCCCGTCGAGGCGCCCTGTGGCGAAGGCGCTGCCTGCTGCTCGGGCCTGGCCTGCTCGACCGACGGCTACTGCGAGCCCATCATCGGCTGATGAACAGGGCCCACCGGCCCTCCCGAAGACGACGCCTCACCCAGACCCCTCCGGCGGCGCCCCCGTGGCTCCGCCCGAGGGGTCTTCCTGTTTCCGGGGAGCCACGCCCCTCGGTTCATCCTCATCACATCTTTTGACTCAAGGAACCCGACCCCCTGCGTCTTCCCTTCAGGGGGGCGGCGAGACAGGGAAGGCGTGAAACGTGTTCCACAAAACATGGGAGTGAGACGGAGAGAAAAGGAATCCCAGAAACCCAACCGCGCATTGCGAGCCGAGCGGTAAAGTTTTCAACCGAATGGCTGTAGTTTCTGCGGAGAGAGCAGGGGAGACTTCCAGCAATGAGGGCGCGTTCCTCCCTCACTGTCCGGAACCTGAAGTCACACGACTCCTTTCGCATGAAGCGCCGGTGCCAGCGCGGTTGAATCGAGGGTGGCACACGACTCGCAACCCGTCTTCCGAATCACCCTGTCCCCGCGTCCCCAATCGCCCCGTGTTCGTCCAGAACGTCATCTGCTCCTGCGTGCCTCCGCACTCCGACCCCAGTGAGTGTCCGACCTGGGTGCGTCCTCACCGGCACACGCCGGCGGAAGGGAACACGATGTTGTACGCGGGGACGCCGCCGCCGCCCGTCCGGGTGGAGACGCTGACGCCGGTCCCCACGCCCGTGCCGGGCTCGTTGGTGGGGCACCAGCTGGGGCACTTCAAGCTGCTGAAGGAGCTGGGCCGCGGCGGCATGGGCACGGTGATGCTGGCCGAGCACGCCCTCATCCAGAAGCGCGTGGCCATCAAGGTGCTGCACTCGCACCTGGCGCAGGACCCGGACCTGGTGGCCCGCTTCCTGTCGGAGGCGCGCACGCTGACGGTGGTGCAGCACGAGAACGTCGTCGCGCTCTACGACTTGGACACGCGCGACGGCCGTCCCTACCTGGTGATGGAGTACCTGGAGGGGCAGAGCCTGGCGGCCTTCGCCAAGGAGCCGCTGCCGCCCGCGCTGGTGGTGGACCTGCTCTCCCAGGTGTGTGACGCGCTGGGCGCGGCGCACGCGCACGGCATCGTCCACCGTGACTTGAAGCCGGCCAACGTCTTCCTGGTGCCGGGGCCGCAGGGCCGCCAGCGCGTGAAGCTCCTGGACTTCGGCATCGCCAAGCTGCTGTCGCGCCCGGCGGGCGTGCACACCACGGAGGTGGGCGTGCTGCTGGGGACGCCGGAGTTCATGGCCCCCGAACAGTGCGGCGACGAAGTGGTGGACGCGCGCACGGACCTCTACGCGGTGGGCGTGCTGGGCTACTTCCTGCTCACCGGACGCGTGCCCTTCGCGGGCCGCACCGCGGCGGAGGTGCTCATCGGCCACCTCCAGAAGCCGCCGGTGCCGCCGCACGAGGTGCGCCCGGACGTGCCCAGGACGCTGTCGCGCGTGCTCCTGCGCGCCTTGGCCAAGCGCCCCGCGGACCGCTTCGCCCAGGCCTCGGACCTGCGCGCCGCGCTCGCCACCGCGCTCGTGCCCGAGCCGGAGCCCGCGGCGCCCGGCTTCACCGCCCGGGTGCGCATGGCGGGCGCGCCGCACTCGCACGAGCTGTCGTGCGAGTGGGTGGGCCGCGCCGGCCTCTTCCTGCACACGCCCGCCGCGCCGCCGCCGCTGCTCTCCGACGTGGGGCTCCTGCTGCGGCTGCCCGGCGGCGAACTCGCCTGCACCGGCCAGGTGGTGCGCCACGTGACGGAGGAGCAGGCCAGGGCCTGGCGCATGTCGCCGGGCTTCGGCGTGCAGCTTCGCGACACGTCCCCCGCCTTCCAGGAGGCGCTCGCCCGGCTGAAGTCCGGCGTGCGCCTGGAGCCGCCCACGCCGCCGCCGTCCCCCATGCGCGAGGACGCCGAGGCGGAGCGCGTGCTCCAGGGCTTCCGCAACCGGATGTCCGGGGACCACTACGCCGTGCTGGAGGTCCCCCGGGACGCCACGCCGGAGACCCTGCGCGTGGGCGCCCAGCGCGCCCGCACGGCGCTCGAGCCCCTCAAGGCGCGCAACCTGTCCCTGGGGCAGCGCGCCCAGCTCGAGCGGGTGGGGGAGCGGGTGGCCGCGGCGCTGCATGTGCTGGGGCACGTGGAGCGCCGGGCGGAGTACGACGCGCGCCTGGGCAACGTGGAGGGCGTGGAGCGCTGCCTCGCCGCGGGCCTCACCGCCACGGCGCTGGAGAACTGCCGCCGCCGCTTCCTCGCCGAGTTCCCCGGCCGCGACGGCCGCGCCGCGGTGCAGCGGCTGTCCGGTGACGCGCTGTCCTCGGTGGGCCGGCTGCAGGAGGCGCTCGCCGCCTACGAGCAGGCGGTGCGCATGGACCCGCTGGATCTGGAAGGGCTCAAGCGCTGGCGCATGCTCCGGGCCCGGCTGCGCAACACGCCCACGCCCCGGTAGGCGGGCGGGCGGGCGCCAGGGGTGGACCGCCGTTCCTTGCGTCCCGGGGTGGGCTCCTTGTTAATCCACCCTGGACCCATGGCCTCCGACTCCGACGACTCGCTTCCACCCCAAGGGCGCTTCACCCGGCTGCGCAAGCTGGCGGGCCTCTCCATGCAGGTGGGCACCGACGTGCTCAAGAGCAGCGCGAAGCGCCTGACGGGCGGCACGCCGGAACTGCTCAGCAGGAACGCCGCGGAGAAGCTCGTCTCCACCCTGGGGGAGCTCAAGGGCGCGGCCATGAAGCTGGGCCAGGCGCTCTCCATGGACCCGGACCTGCTCACCCCCGAGGTGCGCCAGGTCCTCGCCCGCCTGCAGAACCAGGCCCCTTCCATGTCCTACGACATGGTGTCGCGCGTGGTGCGCGAGGAGCTGGGCTGTCCCCCCGAGGAGGCCTTCCGCGAGTTCAGCCGCGAGCCCCTGGCCGCCGCCTCCCTGGGCCAGGTGCACCGCGCGGTGCTCGCGGACGGGCGCCCCGTGGCGGTGAAGGTGCAGTACCCGGGCATCGCCGAGTCGCTGACGCACGACATGGAGAACCTGGGCCTCGTCGTGAAGACGATGTCCAAGGCCTCGCGGCTGATGGACGGCTCGGCGTACTTCCAGGAGTTCCGCGACGAGCTGCTGCTGGAGCTGGACTACCGGCGCGAGGCGGAGCTCGCCCGGGGCTTCGCCAGGAGCGTGGCCCGGCTGGAGGACCTCCACGTCCCCGGCGTCGTCGACAGCCACAGCGCCGGGCGCGTGCTGACCATGGAGCTGCTGGAGGGCCTGACGCTCAAGGACTGGGTGACGAAGGAGTCCTCCAACGAGGAGCGCTTCCGCGTGTCGCGCCAGCTCATCCGCGCCACGTACGGGCCCTTCTTCGGCGCGGGTGAAATCCACGCGGACCCGCACCCGGGCAACTTCATGGTGATGCCGGACGGGCGCCTGGGCCTGCTCGACTTCGGCTCCATCAAGCGCTTCAGCCCGCGCTTCGTGGACGCCAACCGGCGCATGTTCCAGCAGTCCCTGAAGCTGGAGCCCTTCGACGTGCTGCGGCTGAGCCTGGAGGTGGGCTTCACCGTGGAGCTGCCCGGCGACGAGGCCGCGGACCTCATCCGCGAGGTGCTGCACATCGCCGGCAGGCCCATGCACACCACCCCGTACGACTACACGTCCTGCGAAATCCCCCGCGACATGCGCAACCACTTCACGCGCAACGCGGCCCGCTTCCTCAAAATCAAGCCGCCGCCGGAGGCGGTGATGTTCTTCCGCTCCACGGGGGGGCTGGCGCAGAACCTGCGGCTCATCGGCGCCCGCGGGGACTTCCGCGGCGTCTTCCTGGAGATGGCGGAGCTGCTCGGCTGAGAGGAGCCCGCGCGCGTGCTACGGCGCGGACGAGGCCGCCTGGCCGCGGCCCTTGGCGTGGATGGCGTGGAGCCTCCGCGCCAGCTCCTCGCCCTGGGTGCTCTTGGTGATGTAGCCGTCCGCGCCGGACTCCAGCGCCAGCTTGCGCAGCTGCGCCTCGTCCGACGCGGAGAAGAGCACGAAGCGCGTGCCCGCCGGGGCCTGCCCCCGCGCCAACGTCAGCACCCGGTCCCCGGTGAGGGCCGGGATGTTCACGTCCAGCAGCACCAGGTCCGGCATCGTCGTGCGCACCAGGTTGGACACGCCCAACGAGGAGCGGTGGGTGCGCACATCGAACCCGTACGCCGACAGCGAGCGCTCCGCGAGCGTGAGCTGCTCCTGGTCGTCATCCACCACCAGCACTCGGATTTTCATCTCCGACATGACTCCTCCCCCTCATGGGCGCCCGACGCCCACCGGATGTCGCCACCAGGCCGGGTGGCCTACGGATTATCACCTAGCCGAGGGCCGCCTGTCGCCCCCTTGCGCCCTCGCGAAGTCGCCCTTCGCGCCGCCGTGACAGGACGTGGTGGGTGGACCGGGTGTACCTCCACCCGCCCCGTCCACCCCGGCCGGGGCCCCGTGTCTCAGCCGGAGCGGTACTCGGAGGCCCGGCCGCCCCGGCCCGTGGCCGTCCGCCTGAGCGAGGGGAGGGTGAGGGTGAAGACGGCGCCGCCCTCCGGGCGGTTGGACGCGACCAGGGTGCCGCGTGCCCGCGCCACCACCTCGTGCGCCATGGAGAGGCCCAGGCCCGTGCCGTGCTGGCCCTTCGTGGTGAAGAAGGGCTGGAAGATGGAGAGCAGGTGCTGCTCGGGGATGCCCGTGCCCTCGTCCTCCACGGTGATGACGACCTGGCCCGCCGAGGTCTGGTGGCCGCGCACGCGCAGGGTGCCGCCCCGGGGCATGGCGTCGCGTCCGTTGCGCAGCAGGTTGAGGAACACGCAGCGCAGGTCCGCCGCGGAGCTCTCCACCAGCGGCATCCGGGGCACGTCCACGTCCAGGTGCAGGCTCAGCCCCTCGCGCGCGGCCCGCGACTCCAGCTCCCCCCGGGCTATCTCCACCGCGTCACGCACCACGTCGGCCAGCTGCACCGGCTCCACCGGAGACTCGGGCTTCTGCCGCGCGAAGTCGCGCAGCCGCGACAGCCGCGTCGTCGCGTCCGCCACGATTCGCAACAGCGTGTCCACGTGGGCCGGCGTCTCCTGCTCACCCTGCTTGCCAGGGCGGGTCTGGAGCAGCTCCAGCCGCAGCTTCATGGCCACCAGCAGGCTGCTCAGATCATGGGCGATTCCCGAGGCCTGCTCACTGAGCATGCGCAGGTGCTCGCGCTCCGCCAGGGCGCGGCGCTCCTTCTCCAGCGCCTCCTCCTGACGCGCCTGCTCGGTGATGTCCCGGGCGAGCACCAGGACGACCCTGGGCGCCAGGTCCGCGCGGACATGCCGGACGCCCACCTCCAATTGCTGATGCCCCCCCGCGTAGGTGTAGCGCGAGATGCGGGCCAGCTCCTCCGGCGTCGAGTCCAGCGCCCGCACCTCCGCGGCCACGACGCTGCGCAGCGTCAGCAGGGCGGGCCCCTCCTCCTGTCCGCGCTCTGTCAAACGCCGCCACGGACCCCGGGCCAGTGTGAGGGATTGCCAGCGCAGGTTGACATACAGCGCCGCATCCCCTCGGAGCAGGGCCACCGCGCCGGCAATGCCTTCCAGGGCCGGCGAGTGTCGGGAGGGCGTCAGGGGCTCGTCCTCGAAGTCGGGCCCGTGTGTCTTGTTCACCTTTTCGAGGAGGGCCGCCAGCTCATGCTCGGTCGACGACGCGGGTGACATGCGTTGAGCTGTAACCCAGGGCGCGGCACGCGGCAAGGGAGGGTCCCCCGCCCTCACGGAGCCCCAGCCCGCACGGGTATGTCTGATGTGGACTGTACTGCCATTCCCCCGTGCGCCGACTGCGAAAGACTGACATACGGATGGGTGCCCGACATGGACAGCATCCCTGGATGGAGGCTCCGCACGCCAGTGAATGGCTTACCTTGAACAGTCCCTGAACAACTTTTGAACATCGCCTGATGAACAAGGTCGCGGAAGGGCTCTCGTCGGAAGTGAATCCCGAGGGCTCTCATCGCATCTGGAGTGATGATGACGACAGACATTTCCAATGAGAGAATCCGGGTGGCGCTCCTGGAGGACCAGCAGGTCTTCAGGGAGAGTCTGGTATTGGTCCTCGAGAGTGCGGGCATGGACGTGGTGGCGCGCTGCTCCCAGACGCCGCCCTTCCTGGCGCGGGTGCGTGAGCAGATGCCGCACGTGGCGGTGTTGGACCTGAAGCTGGAGCCGCCGGACCAGGATGGGACGGCGACGGGGATGACGGCGCTGCAGTGCCTGCATGACTTCTATCCGTCGGTGAGGTCGCTGGTGTTGTCGAGCCACCACGAGCCGGAGGTGGTGGAGCAGTGCCTGCAGGCGGGCGCCGCGGGCTACCTGTGGAAGCACAACGTGGGCTGCGCGGAGGTGGTGGAGGCGGTGACGCGCGTGGCGCGCGGGGAGCGGCTGATGCCGCCCGGGCTGTCGTGGGTGCCGTCGCTGCCGGGCTTCATGCTGCAGCACGAGGTGCCGACGGGCGGCGCGGAGCTGGGGCTGCTCACGCCGCGCGAGCGCGAGGTGCTGGGGTATGTGGCCGCGGGCGCGGACAACCTCAAGATTGCCGCGTGCCTGAGCATCACCGAGCGCACGGTGAAGGCGCACATCACCAGCATCTACAAGAAGATTGGCTCGGAGAACCGCACGCAGCTGGCGGTGCTCGCGCTGCAGCTGGGCGTTCAGCGCCCGGCAGGCATCTGAGACCGCGGTGCGCCAGCACTTGCAGGCAATGGGCGCGGGCGCGGGCGCATGAGAGGGTGGGTGGACCCGTGGCGCTCCACTCCCGAAAACCCCCGCGCGCGGGTCTTCGCGTCACCGTCCCCGGCGGGCCAGGGCAGCTCCGAACGCAGCGGCTGCCCTGGCCCGTTCACTGTCGACGCCGCACGGCGTCAGGGCTTCTGGGCCGTCACCAGCTCGAAGGGGCCGCCGGGCAGCACGCGCACGTGGTGGAAGCCCGCCTGCGCGAGCATCCGCTCGTAGAGCTCCACCTCGCGCAGCCGGCTGACGCACGAGTCCACGCCGATGAGGAAGTAGGTCCAGAAGAACTGCGCGGCCAGGCGCTCCGGGGTGCGGAACTCCTCGCAGATGATGACGCGCCCGCCCGGGGGCAGCGCCGCCCACGCCGCCTGCAAGAGCGCCTGCGCCGTCTGCGGCGCCCAGTCGTGCAGCACGCGCACGAAGCTCATCACGTCGTAGCCCTCGGGCAGCGGCTCCTTCAGGAAGTCCCCGGCCACGAAGCCCAGGCGCGAGGCGGACAGGCCGAAGCGCTCGCGCGTGCGCTCCACCAGCGCGAGCGTCGCCGGCAGGTTGAAGACATCCACCTTCAAGCCCGGGTGCTCTTGCGACAGGTGCGCCGCGAGGCTGCCGTCGCCGCCGCCCACGTCGAGCACGCGCTGGCCGTCCCTCCACAGCGCGGGCGCGTGCAGGCGCAGCGCCTCGAGGATGGGCGGCAGCCCCGCCGCCATGCTCGTCTCGAAGCCCTCCAGCTGTTCGGGGGTGCGCAGGGGCCAGTCGAAGTCCGCGGGGGCGATGGAGTGGTGCCCGCGCAGCACCTCCGGCAGCCGGCCGTGCAGGGTGCGCCAGGCGAACTTCTCGCGGTCCGTCTCCCGGCCGTCGGGCCCCAGCACCGCGAGGGCCGCGTCGCGCAGGCCCTCCACCGCGTGGTAGCGCGCGGACGCGAGCGCGTCCGTGTCCTGCTCGCGCGTCACCAGGCCCAGGCTCTCCAGACAGTCGAGCAGCTTGTAGAGCCGGCCCGGCACCAGGCCATGCCTCGCGGCCAGCTGGGCCAGGGTGATGGGCTCGGGGCCCTCCAGCGACTCGAGCAGCCCCAGCTCCAGCGACGCCGTCAGCACGTCCACCGCCTTGGCGCCGTTGTAGAGCAGGTGCAGCAGCGCGCGAGGCGAGCGCTCCACTCCGCCCGCCCTCGACGTCACGACTCGCCCCGGGTGGGCGTGAAGCCCGCGTGCGCCACCGGGCACCCGCCGCCCGTCCTGGCGGGCGCCGCGTAGGCCGCCGCGCTCATCGCGCCCTCCATGCAGCCGTCACGGCGCGCGCCCGGGGAATGGCCCCCCTCCCGGCGCCAGCCGGCCGTCAGCTCCACGCGCACGTCCCAGAGCTGACGGAACAGCGGCAGCGTCATCCGCCCCGCGAGCACCTGCGTGGGCAGCCCGTCCAGCGCCTTCACCGAGCGGTCCACGCCGATGGTGCGCCGCACCAGCTGGAAGTGTCGGTACAGCCAGCCCTGGAAGGCCTCGTCCACGTCCACGAACTGCTCGCACAGCCGCTTCAAGTCGTCCGGCCCGCCGCCCGAGTACACCTCCAGGAGCGTGCGCGAGCGCCGCGCGAGCAGCCGCTCCAGCGCGGCCTCCAGTCCCTCCGACGCCTTGCGCAGCATGTTGTAGCCCGGGGACTCCTGGCCGCTGCCGTTGCCCAGGCTGCGGCGGATGACCTGATAGGTGTCCGGCGTCATCGTCTCCATCACCCCCAGCTCCGCCTCCAGGCTCCGGAGGATTCGCACCAGCCGCTCCAGCCTGGCGGACGCGGCCCACAGGGCGTCCCGGTCCAGCTCCGCCACCACCTCCACCGCCTCGCGCGAGCCCAGCTTCAGCCACAGCTCCTGCGCCTGGTGCACCACCTGGAACATCAGCTCGTCGTGCGAGACGCGCTCCTCCTCCGACGCCTGCAGCGACAACAGCTGCTGCGTCTTCAGATAGACCTCGTAGTCCAGCTCCCCCTTCCCCACCCACTTCTTCAACAGGGGGTTGAACAGCGGTGCATCCAGTTCTTGCCGTAACTTTTCCGCAGGACTGTAATCATTGAACGTGTGCATGGACCCCTCCGGAGGGGAGAAATGGGCATTCAGGGGCGGAGAGCGAAGCAGACGTGCCCGACGGTGACGGCCAGAGGCTCGCGACGACGACGGTGCTGCTGCTGCAGGTGGAAGCCGCGCCAAGGCCCTTTCGGGCACGAGGCGCGGCGGTGAGGGCTTCAGGGTGAAGGCGGGCGCGGCTTGAGGCGGAAGGTGCGCAGCCGGTTCGCCAGCTCCTCCCCCTGGACGCTCTTGGAGATGTAGCCGTCCGCGCCGGACGCCAGCGCGAGCGAGCGCAGCTTCGACTCGTCGGAGGCCGAGTAGAGGATGAACTTCGTCTTGGCGGACGCGTACTGGCGCGCCAGGTTGACGACCTTGTCGCCCTTGAGGGCGGGGAAGTTCACGTCGATGAGCACGAAGTCCGGCTCCGACTGGCTCACCAGGTTGGACACACCCAACGCCGAGGTGTGTGTGAGCACCTCGAAGCCATACGCGCTCAGCGAGCGCTGCACGAGGTCGAGCAGGTCCGGGTCATCGTCCACCACCAGGACGCGTGCTTTTTCTTCAGCCATGGCTTCTCCCTAGATGCTTGCGGATCATCTCGAGCAACTGGTCACGATCAAGGGGCTTGGTGAGGTACGCGGTGCAACCGGCCGCGTGCGCCTTGTCCTGATATTCACGCCCCGCGTGAGCCGTCACCGCGATGACGGGCACGTTGGCCACGGAGGGTACCGCACGCAAGCGACGTGTTGCCTCCCAACCATCCAACCGCGGTAGGGACAGGTCCATCAGGATGAGGTCCGGGTTGTCGCGCGTGGCGCGCTCCAGGCCGTGCTCTCCGTCCTCCGCTTCGATGACTTCGAACAGTCCGCCCAGGTAGCGCCGGACGATGTCCCGATTCTGGGCACTGTCCTCCACGTACAGGATGCGCGGCAGCCGCCCCGCGGACGCGGCGCGCTGGGAGAGCAGCAGGCCCTTGGCCTGGGCGATGACGTCCTCGAGCGCGTGGCCGCCCTTCTTCACGAAGCCGGCGAAGCCGTCGCGCAGCAGCGCCTCCTCCTCGTGGGTGAGCGACTTGCCGGTGAGCACCACCACGGGCACCTGGAGCTTCTCGGCGCGCAGGCGCCGCAGCACCTCGAAGCCGTCCAGGTTGGGCATCATCAAATCCAACACGACGAGCGACGGCGGGGACACGCGCGCCTTGAGCAGCGCGTCCTCGCCGCTCCGGGCCTCGGCGGTGCTGAAGCCCGCGCGGCGCAGGTTGCGGCTGACCAGCTCGCGCGTGGCGGAGTCGTCGTCCACCACCAGCACTTCGCCCACCCCGGCGGACGAGCC
Source organism: Myxococcus sp. AS-1-15 (assembly GCF_020037055.1). Taxonomy (NCBI): domain Bacteria; kingdom Pseudomonadati; phylum Myxococcota; class Myxococcia; order Myxococcales; family Myxococcaceae; genus Myxococcus; species Myxococcus sp. AS-1-15. The sequence continues at coordinate 713,360 of NZ_JAIQDF010000002.1, forward strand.
CAGCGACTGGGCCAGGCTGCGCTGCACCACCTCCACCAGCCGCTCGGGCTCCACGGGCTTGACGAGGTACTCGCACGCGCCCAGCGAGAAGCCGCGCGAGCGCTGCTCCTCCACGGAGATGAGGATGACGGGGATGCCCGCGAGCGCCGGCTCGCTCTTGAGCTGGCTGAGCACGCTCCACCCGTCCAGCTTGGGCAGGTGGATGTCCAGCAGGATGGCCTGGGGCTTGAGCTCCCGCGCCCGCTTGAGCGCGATGATGCCGTCCTCGGCCACCACCACCTTGAAGCCCACGGGCTCCAGCTGGCCCGTCACCAGCTGCTGGATGAGCGGATCATCATCCACCACCAGCACGGTGCTGCCCGGCTGCGCGAGCGCGCCCACGTGGCTGGCCACCTCCGCCACGGGCACGCCGCGCTCGGCGTGCTGTGAGGCCTGCGCGCTCGTCGGCGCCGCGTCCGGGGTGTTGGGCAGGCGCACCGTGAAGGTGGTGCCGCGGCCCAGCGTGGACGTCACGGAGACGGTGCCGCCCAGCACGCGCGACAGCTCGCGCACGATGGCGAGCCCCAGGCCCGTGCCGCCCACCTTGCGCGTGGTGGAGCCGTCCACCTGGCGGAACTTCTCGAAGATGAAGGGGAGCTGGTCGGCGGGGATGCCCACGCCGGTGTCCTCGACAATCATCACCACCTCGTCCCCGTTGGGGACCAGGCTCAGCGCCACCTCGCCCGTCTCGGTGAACTTGGCGGCGTTGCTCAGCAGGTTGAGCATGATCTGCCGCAGCTTCAGCGCGTCGGTGCGCAGGGTCTCGACCGCCGCGTCCACGTGCACCGTGAGCGCCACGTCCTTGCCCTTGAGGTACTCCTTCACGGTGGCCATGCACTCCTCGGCCAGCTCGCGCACGTCCACGGGCTCGGTGACGACGTCCACCTTGCCCGACTCGATCTTGGACAGGTCCAGGATGTCGTTGATGAGCGCCAGCAGCGTCTTGGCGTTCGTCTTGACGACGTTGAGGTCGCGCCGGCCGTGGGCCGTCAGCCGCGAGCCCTCCTCGCGCATCAGCAGGTCGCAGTAGCCGATGATGCCGTTGAGCGGCGTGCGGATCTCATGGCTGAAGTTGGCCAGGAACTCGCTCTTGAGGCGGGCGGCGGCCTCGGCCTCGCGGGCGCGCTCCTCCTCGTTGCGCTTGGCCACCGCCAGCTCCTGGGCCAGCCGGTCCAGGTCCTCGTTCTGCTGGCGGATGATCTCCATCTGCAGCGCGCGCTGCTGATAGGACGCCAGCGAGCGGGCGGACACCGCGCGCGTGCGCTTGATCTCCTCCAGGCTCGCGGCCAGCTGCTTGTTGGCCGCCTCCAGCTCCGCCTTGGAGGCGCGCAGCATCTCCTCGTTCTGCTTGCGCTCGGTGATGTCCTCGGTGACGCCCAGCACGTAGCGGGCCTCGCCGGAGGCGTCGAGCAGCGGCAGCTTGCGCGTGGCGAAGATGCGGTCCACGCCGCCGGCGCGCGCCACCTCCTCGAACGAGCGCATCTTCTTGGACGCGAGGATGTCCGAGTCGATGGCGATGAACGAGTCGGCCTGCTCCTTCGGGAAGTAGTCGTGGTCCAGCTTGCCGAGCAGCCACTCCTTGGTGACGCCGAACGCGTCCGCGAACGTCTTGTTCGCCACCACCAGCCGCCGCGTCGCCGCGTCCTTCACGAAGAGGACGAAGGGCAGGGCGTCGATGATGTTGCCCAATATCCAGTTGGCGTGATGCAGCTGCTCCTGGGTGGCGTCATGGCGCAGCCGGTCCCCGGCCAGGGGCAGCTCGCGCCGCAGCACGTGCCCCAGCCGGTTGAAGCGGTCCTCGCTGACGTAGTCGCGAGCGCCCGCGCGGGTGCTCGCCTCCAACAGCTCGTCGCTCCACTCGCGCGACAGGACGACGAACGGCAGCTCACGCGAATGCTTGCGCCACAGGGCTTGCGCCTCGGCGAAGCCCAGGCCGGGCAGCTCCGAGCCGCACACGACGAGCGACCAGGGGCGGGCGAGCGCGGCCTCCAGGGCGGGGGCGCTGGTGGCGCGCTCGACGTGGGCGATGACACCCGCGTGCCCGAGCGCCTCTTCCACGCGCTGACACTCGCGCTCACTGGCGACGAGCAGCAGGGACGTGGCGTCCGCCACGGGGACGGAAGGGGGGAGGGAGGTGGCCATGACTCAGTTCGCCCCGAACACCAGCGCGGTCAACGTGGTGTTGATGTGGAACCCTGAATAGATTTCGAAGTGCACGTTCATCCCAGCGGCGGTGGGTGCGGCCTTCAGGGTCTCCGCGAGCTGGGCCACGCTGTTGGTCGCATGCGCGTACCACATGCGCCCGCCGCAGTGGAACAGGAGAGCGGCCTGGGGGTTCTGCACCCGGCGGGGCATCTCGTCGGTGAAGAAGCCGCGCGTCATGCCCGCCATGTCCCCCAGCTTCATCAGCTCCAGCTCCGTGCCCTCCTCCAGCAGGTTGGCGAAGAGGATGGAGCCGTCCTCCTGGGGCCGCCACGCGGCGCGGATGAAGTACTCGCGGCCCACGCGCAGCGCGGTGGGGCGCACCGCGAAGCCCTCGGGCGTGCCGAACTCCAAATCCTTCACGTCCTTGACGCCCAGGATTTCAGCGTAGCGCCTGGCGGCCGGGTGCCCGTCGATTTCCAGCGCGCGGGTGTGGCTCTCGTCCACCTTGGTGATGGTGAGCTTCTCCCCGGTGGGCACGTACCAGTGCGAGCGCAGGGCCGCCCAGGGCGCGCTGGTGCGGAACAGCGCCACCAGCACCGCGTCGGTGGCCACCTCGCCGTCCACGTGCACCAGCGCGGACTGCTTGGCCGGGTCGCGGTTGTCGTCGCTGGCCCCGCCGCCCACCAGCACCAGCGTCTGGCTGCGCTCCAGGATGCCCAGCAGCAGCTCTTCTTTCTTGTAACGAAAGCCGTCGTCGATGACGAGGCCCACGTACCGCCTGGGGTCCAGGTCCTGCTGGCGCACGCCCAAATCCTCGCACGCGCGCTTGATGGCGTTCTGCCCGGCGGTGATGGCGTCCACCGACAGCTGCGTGCCCAGCCCCAGGCCCACCTCCACGTCGCCGGAGAGCGCGGACAGCACCACGCTGCCCTCGTGGATGCCGGTGTTGTCCAGCTCGCCCGCCGTCGTCGCGCCGATGAGGCGCGTGCCCGGGGGGAGCCGCTCGCGCACCGCGCGGTTCAACGCATGCTGGTCCCGGTTGCGCGAGGCGAACATCGTCACCAGCACGGGCTTGACGTTGCCCAGCTGGCTCAAGAGGTCCTCCGCGGCCGCGGCCGGCTCCGTCAGCGTGGTTCGAGCCGTCTGCATCTTCACTTGGGCCATGGAGGACCTCCGAGGTGTCTGGCGGCGGCTACAGGCCGCTGCGCGGGTGCTGGGTATGACAGGCGCCGGTGCACTGCTGGAAGGACTCGGGTCCTCCGCCGACGTACATGCTTTCAATCTTCCCGAACTGGGCCTCGTGGCTCTTCGGGTAGCTCTTGTGGCACGACAGGCACGCGGCCTTGCTCGTGCGCTGGATGCTCTCCTTCGTCAGGTGGCAGGAGGAGCACTGCTCCAGCGGCTTGTCGAAGCGGTTGGAGCGCGAGTGGATGAAGTGCGTGCGCACGAAGATGGGCCCCTCCAGCTCGAAGCCCAGGGGCGCGTGGCAGCCCGAGCACGCGGCGCGGTTGTCGTTGCCGTGGAGCACCTGGGACAGCTCTCCGCCCTCGCTGTGGCAGCTGTTGCACGGGCCCGTGGTGAGCCTCGCCTCGGTGCGGCGCGGGGTGCCCACCTGGATTTCAATCGTCCGCGAGCCGGGCAGGTCCTCGCCCAGGTACACGCGGCGACCCTTCACCGTCACCAGGTAGGTGCCGGGCGTGGCGTCGGCGGGAATCTTGTACTGCCACTTGTCCGTGTTGGGCCGGTCCCACAGGCCCTCCTCCGGGAAGAAGGCGCCGCGGAAGACGATGTTGGCGAACGGGAGGATGGCGAACTGCGAGTACACGCCGTCGCGCGCCTCGGTGGCGACCACCTGCTCGTCCACCTCCGGGTCCAGGAAGGCCTCCAGCGCGATGACGCTGCGGATGGGCTGGATGTTCTGCGCGGGCCCGATGATTTGGGACATCAACATCCGCTCCCGGTGCTTGCGCCGGTAGTACGTCGTCGTCGCATCGAAGAAGGCCCGATAGTACTGGATGCCCGCCGCGTTTCCGTCCGGCGCGACCTCATTGTAGGACGGCAGACTGCCTTCGGGGTGCAGTCTGTTGCCCGCCCCGTCCTTCAGGGCGACCTGGAAGGTGATTTCGGACCCTGGGGCATACGTGCCATCGCGGCGCGGCGGGGTGAGCGCCTTCACGTCGATGCCGAAGCCATAGGCGTAGTCGGCGTCGCGCACCTGCTCCACGGGGATGATGTAGGGCGTGAAGGGGCGCAGGCTCCAGCGCAGCCGCAGCGCGGTGGTGGTGGTGGTGAGCGTGAAGGCCTTCGCCTTGGCGTGCTCGTACGCGTTGCGCACCTCCACCAGCGCCTCCTCCTCGAACTTCCGGGCGCCCGTGCAGTTGGTGGGGGACTGGCAGTCGGTGATGGACTGGATGGCGCGCAGCCGGCGGATGAAGAAGTCGTCGGTGCGCTCGCGTCGCGAGTCCTCCGAGCCGATGTTGAGCACCACGGGCAGGCCCGTGAGCCGGCCGCGCGAGTCCACGGGCTCCACCGTGAAGATGCTGGGCACGTCCATCCACGCCGCGCCCCGGTAGAAGCGCCGGCGGGTGAAGGCACCCGGGCTGCCCAGCAGCACCGGCTCCTCGTCCACGGCCTTGAGGCCCGACCAGCCCAGCCCCGCGAAGTCGCTCTGCGTCTTCAGCGCGGCGAGCCCCGTGTCGCGGTTGGACAGCACCGAGGCGCGCAGGTCGATCTGGTTGATGTAGAAGCTCGAGCCCGCGCGCACGCGCAAGAGCTGCCCCTTGCCGTTGTCCACCTCGAGCGCCAGCCCCACCGGCTTGGGCGCAGGCGGCCACGGCCAGCCGAACAGCTCCTGGGACTCCGACGCGGTCTCTCCGGCCTCCGGCGCCAGCGCCGCCTCGTCCAGTGACGCGTCTTCTGGTCCGCCGCAGGCCACCAGCAACCCCGTCACCAGGGCCCACGCCAACGTCTGGCGGGCCGTGGGGTAACCGAGCGAGCGGTGCGTACACGCTTCGCGCTGGGACCAGGGTGCTCCAAGTCCACCCATGGGTGACTCTCCTCGTACATGTGGTTGAGGGCACCACCATTGGCACCCCGGCCAGCGGACCCTGTAGCCCTTCGCCCGCAGGGGGCGAGGGGGGCCGGATCTCTCCCGTTTCCGGGTTTCCCCGGTTCGAGCCTTTTTAGCCGTACGAAGAATATCTGGACTGAACAGACGCCTTCAACTTCTGGGAAAATAATCCGCCCTCTTTAAATCCCGGAAGCCTCCAACTGTTCGGATTTCCTCAATACGCTGCGGGCTGAACCGACTCAAGCGGTCGCTTGCAGGGGGATGTGAGCCCTGCCCTGCAGGGCACGGGGAAGTTCAACAGTGAATTCCGCGCCTTCCCCGATTCGGCTCCGGACGTGGATGGAGCCGCCGTGGGCCTGGACCAGCTGTTGGACGATGTAGAGGCCCAGGCCGGTGCCGGGGTGGCGGCGGCCGTCGCCGTGGACGCGCTCGAAGCGGTGGAACAGGCGCTGCTGGTCGCCGGGGGCGATGCCCAGGCCCGCGTCCTTCACGGTGACGCGCGCGTGGGAGGCGTCGGCGTGGACACTGATTTCCACGGGGTGGCCGTGGCCGAACTTGAGGGCGTTGTTGATCAGGTTGGTGAGGACGCGGTCCAGGCGCAGCCGGTCCCACGAGCCGGTGGTGTCCTGCTCCTGGACGCGCACGGTGAGCGCGCAGCCGGCGGCGGCGGCCTGCTCCGCGTGGCGCTCGGCCACCTCCCTGGTCAGCGCGGCCAGGTCCATCTGCTCGCGGTCCAGCGTCATGGGGCCCGCGGACAGGCTCGACAGGTCCAGCAGGTTGTGGAGCAGCCGGCCCATGCGCCGGGCCTCGCCCTCCACGCCCACCAGGCCCTCGCGCAGCCGGGGCTCGTGCGCGTTCACCTCCAGCAGGCGAAGGCGCCTGAGGCGCAGCTGGAGCGAGGACAGCGGGTTGCCCAGGTCATGCGCGGCCACGCCGATGAGTTCGAGCGCGCCCTGCGCCTCGGTGAGCAGGCGCGCGTTGTCCAGCGCGAGCGCGGCCCGGGCGGCCAGCTCCTCCATGAAGGCGCGGTCCACCTCGCCGTAGCGCCGCGCGCCGGTGGACAGCAGGCACAGCGCGCCCAGCACGCGCGAGCCCACCGCCAGCGGCACGGTGAGCGAGGAGGTGACGCCCAGCACGCGCAAGAGCTCGCCGTGGGCGCTGCCCTCGAGCGCCACGGGCAGGTGCTCCGCTTCCACCTCCGAGAGGAGTTCCGCGCGGCCGGTGCACACCACGTGGCGGGGGCCCACCTCGTCCGCGTCGGGGCAGCGCAGGAGCGGCTCCCACAGGCGGCTGGCGGCCTGGTCGTCCGCGCACGCCACGGCCTGGGGCCGCACGCGGCCGTCGGCGGAGGGGAGGAAGAGGATGCACGCGTCGGCGACCTCGGGCACGCACAGGCGCGTGAGGGCCTCGCCCACCTCGCGCGCGCCGGACAAGGGCTGCAGCACGCGGCCCGCCTCGGCGAAGAGCGCCTGGGCCCGCTCCATGCGGCGCCGCTCGGTGATGTCGCGCGTCACCTCCGCGAAGCCGCACAGCCGCCCGCGCGAGTCCGACAGCGCGGTGAGCAGCGTCTCCGCCCAGAAGCGCGTGCCGTCGCGCCGCACGCGCCAGCCCTCGGACAACAGGCGCCCCTCGCGTCGGGCGCGCTCCAGCTGGGCGCGAGGCAGGCCCGCGGCCACGGCGTCCTCGGGGTGCAGCCGCTCCAAGGCACAGCCCGCCACGTCCTCGGCGGCCCAGCCCGTCAGCCGCTGCGCGCCGGCGTTCCAGGCCGTCACCCGGCCGCGCGAATCCAGGAAGCACAAGGCGTAGTCCGTCACCGCCTCCATGAGCAGGCCCAGGCGCTGCTCGCTGTGCTCGTGGCGCGCGTGCAGCGGCGCCAGCAGGTGGCTCAGCACCAGCCCCAGCGCGCCCACGCCGGCCAGCCCCACGAAGCCCGCGAGCAGCGCCTGTCGCAAGGCCAGGCGCGAGACCTCCTCATGGGTGAACAGTCCGTGCACGACGGACAGGAGCGTCGCGAACAACAACAGGCCGGCGAGCATGCAGGCGGACACCCCCGCACCCACCCGCTGGGCGAACGTCCAACGTCGCATCATGTGAGGCTCCCCCCGCTCCTGGCGAAAGCCCGCAACCGGCCCGCATCAGGAAGGTGATGGACAGCATCCCCGATGCGAGGACAGCGGAAAATTGCCCGGTTGGACAAAGTCTGAGTCACCCCAGGGAGGTTGCTGACACTCCCTGGGTGGAAGGACTCCCCATCTGGAATGGCCATCGCCAGGGCGCGGGGTTATGAGGCGTGCCCCCCCTCATTCGTCTCGCGTCTGTCCACACCGCCTATGTCTCTCGTCGAAGGTCTGAAGGTCCGCTATCTCCCCCAGCCCGAATGGGGTGTGGGTCACCTGCTGTCCCTCCAGGAGGACGGAGCCAAGGCGCTCGTCGTCTTCCCCGCACGGGAGGACGCCCCGGTGCTGGTGTCCACCAAGGGCGGCGCCCTGGTGTCCTACCCGCTGCCTCCGGGAGAGCCGGTGGTGACGTACAAGGGGCGGCTGGCCCTGGTGGTGGCCGAGGAGCCGGGAGCGCGGGGCCTGCGGCGCTACGTGCTGAGGTACGCGGACACGGGCGAGGAGGACGAGCTGCCGGAGTCGGAGGTGCGCGCGCTGCCGCCGCGCTCGGACCTGTTGTCGACACTTCGCGAGGGTCGGGTGGGGGACGCGCGCGCCTTCACGCTGCGCAAGCAGGCGCTGGTGCTGGACGACGAGCGGCGGTGTGACGCGCTGGGCGCGCTGCTCGCCAGCCGCGTCATGGTGAAACCCCACCAGGTGGGCGTGGTGCAGCGGGTGTTGTCCGCCCGGCGTCCGCGCTTCGTGCTCGCCGACGAGGTGGGCCTGGGCAAGACGATTGAAGCGGGCATGGTGTTCAGCGCGCTGCGGCTGTCGGGCCTGGTGCGGCGCTGTCTGGTGGTGGCCCCCAGCCACCTCACCGTGCAGTGGCTGGTGGAGCTGTTCCACAAGTTCAACCAGCTCTTCACGCTGATGGACTCGGACCGCTACGCGCAGTCCCTCAAGGAGGCCCCGGGCGTGTCGCCCTGGGCGCGCTTCCCGCTGGTGGTGACCAGCCTGGAGCTGCTGTCGCGCAGCGAGGAGCACCGCCAGGAGCTCGCGGGCGAGGACGCGTTCTGGGACCTGGTCATCATCGACGAGGCGCACCACCTGAAGGGCGAGCGCGCCTTCGAGGCCGCCTCCGTGCTGGCGAAGAACTCCTGGGGCCTCTTGCTGCTCACCGCGACGCCCATGCAGCTGGACCCGGCCGAGTACCACGGGCTGCTCACCCTCATCGACGCGGCCACGGCCCCGTCCGTGAAGGGCTTCGAGGAGCGGCTCGCGCGCCAGGAGGAGCTGTCCACCGCGGTGCGCGCGCTGCGCGAGGGCGGCAAGGCCCAGGCCACGGCGGCGGTGAAGGCCCTGGCCCAGCGCTTCCCCGAGGACGCGCGGCTCAAGACGCTGAAGGAACCGGAGGCGCTCCTGCAGCACCTGGCGGAGACGTACAGTCTCAGCGACACGCTGGTGCGTAACCGCCGTGCGGTGGTGGGTGGTTTCTCCACGCGCAGGCTGCACCGGCACCCGGTGGCGCTGCCCGCCGAGGAGCTGAAGGTCCGCGACGCGGCCTTGGAGGTGCTGGCGCAGGGCACGCTGAGGGGCGCGCCCCTGGGCAACGTGCTGCGCCGGCTGGAGTCCAGCTCCGCGGCGTTCTCCGGCGCGGTGAAGTCCAACCCGGTGCTCAAGGCGAAGGCGGACGTGCTGAAGCTGCCGTCGCGCGACGCGAAGTTCAGCGCCTTCGTGGGCGTGCTGCGCGGCGTGTGGAAGGCGGAGCCCTCCGCGAAGGTGCTTGTCTTCACCGAGAGCCGCGACACGCTGGAGATGCTCCAGTCGGAGCTGTCGCGCGAGAACGTGGAGGCCTTGGGCTACCACGGAGATTTGCCGCTGGTGGAGCGGGACAGGCAGGTGGCGCGCTTCCGGGACCCGGAGGGCCCCAAGGTGCTGCTCTGCACGGAGGTGGGCGGCGAGGGCCGCAACTTCCAGTTTGCCCACCACCTGGTGCACTACGATTTGCCCTGGAGCCCGGCGACGGTGGAGCAGCGCATCGGCCGGCTGGACCGCATCGGCCAGACGCACCCGGTGGAGATCCACGTCTTCGACGTGGCGGGCACGCTGGCGTCGGACGTGCTGACGCTGCTGGCGGACGCGGTGGGCGTGTTCGGCGAGACGGTGGGCGGCCTGGACGCGGTGCTGGAGGAGGTGGAGGACCGGCTGGCGGAGCTGGCGCTGCTGCCGCGCGAGGCGCGCGTGGCCTATGCGGGCGAGCTCAAGGCCAAGGTGGAGTCGGCGCGCGAGCAGGTGAAGCGCGCGTATGATCCGCTCCTGGACGTGCGCAGCTTCGACCGCCCCGCGGTGGAGCGCCTGGTGAAGAAGGCCCAGGAGCGCATGGGCATCGAGTCCGACGAGGACGGCGACGACGGCGAGGCGCTCGGGCTGGAGGACGGCCTGTGGGGCGTCGCGCGGGACCTGGACGAGCGGCTGGAGGAGACCGTCACGGAGTTGGCGCGCCGGGTGGGCATCGGCGTGGACACGGACGAGCAGGTGGAGGCCTTCCAGGTGGCGTTCCAGTTCGGCCACGCGCTGAAGGTGGACGGCCTGCCGGGGCTGGACGTGCTGGAGGACCGCACGCAGCTGGGCACCTTCTGGCGCGACACCGCGGTGGAGGCCGAGGAGCTGGAGTACTTCGCCACCGGCCACCCGCTGGTGGAGGCGCTGTTCGGCTTCCTGCGCGACGGTCCCTATGGTCGCAGCGCGTTCCGCTTCATCGAGAAGCGCGGGCCCCAGAAGGCGCGCGGCGTGGAGCTGCTCTACCACCTGCAGCTGCCGGAGCCGGAGGACACCTCGCCCGGCGCGCGCGTGCCCAGCCGTCAGCTGGCGCGCTTCCTGGAGCGCACCCTGGTCCACGTGGCCGTGGTGGATGGCGGCGCGTCCGGCCCCAGGGCCGACGACGCGGTGCTCCCCGCGCTGGAGGCCGAGGGCAAGACGCTCAAGGGCGACGAGGTGTCGCGCGCCTTCCCGGGCTTCGACGCCTTCCTCGACGCCGCGGTGCCCGTGGGCCAGAAGGCCGCCGAGGCCGCGCTGAAGAAGCTCACCACCGCCGCCCGCGAGGCCATCGAGGCCGAGCGCGACGCCGGCCTGGAGCGCCTGCGCCTGTCCCTGGACCACCAGGGCCTGTCGGATGACGCCCTCGCCACCCAGCTGGGCGCCGAGCATGCGCACTACGAGCGTCTGCTCCACGCACTGCGTGACGCGAAGGTGACACTCGACTCGGCTTGCGGTTTCATTCTCAACCGCTGAGACGTGCGGGGCAGGGCGGGGTGTTGCGCCCGTGACGCGAGGTGTCGGAGGCTCGCGCGGACAGTCCCACTGTGTCGTGGACAGTGGGGCTGGGTACCGAATTTGGCTACGGTCCAGTTGACCGATTCCTCAATCAACAAGATTCAGGGAATTGGAAGGTGTATGCTTCCCCGCGCCATTTCACCCACATCCAGGCAGTCCGGACAGGCAGCGGTGGAAGCGGCGCTGACGCTCCCGCTGGTGGTGTTCCTGGTGTTGGGGACGCTGCAGCTGTTCATGATGCTGCAGGCGCGAATCCTGGCGCAGGTGGCGGTGTACCGGGCGGTGCGGGCTGGCAGCCTCAACCACGCGGACTGCCTGCCGATGATGCACGCGGCGATGGTGACGATGCTGCCGTCGGTGGTGCGCACGGACAGCCCGCGCGCGCTGGCGGACGCGTTCCGGGTGCGGCGGGACAACGAGTACCGGGTGACCAGCTCCTACGGGAACCTGTTCCGGGGCCCCATGGTGGAGATCGTCCGCGACTCGCCGGACGTCGCGTGGGTGCAGTCGCTCGCCTTCAACGAGGACCTGCTGTTCGACCAGTCCACGGACAGCGACGCGGCGCTCGACAACCGCACGTTGGAGATCCGCATGGTGGCCTGGTACTACATGCGCATCCCCTTCGCGAACTGGGTGATGAGCCGGATGTTCCTGGCCCACTTCGGTCTGCGTCGCTACACCGCCACCAACCCGCTGATGCCGGCGCAGAAGCAGTCGGACTGGTGGAACGACGAGGCGCCGCCCCTGGGGCCGGATGACTGGCCCGGTGGCGCGCTCGACGAGCGCATGGTGGCGTGGAGCCGGCAGGGCCACTTCGTGTTCCCCATCCAGGTCCACGCGGCGATGCGGATGATGACGCCGGTGATGGCCCAGAACTTCCCGCGAGGCGCCGAATGTCCCGTCACCGGCTTCTGAGTGCTCCGCGCGGTCAGGCGCTCGTCCTCTTCGCGCTGACGCTGCTGCTCCTCGCGTTGATGGTGCTGATGACGCTGGGCTTCGGCATGCGCGCCAAGGAGCGCGTCGAAATCCAGATGGCGGCGGACGCGGCGGCCTACAGCCAGGCGGTGGCCGCGGCGCGCACGTTCAACGCCATCTCCGTGATGAACCGCGCGCAGGTGGCGCACATGGTGGCCATGGCCGGCACCCAGGCGCTCATCAGCCGCAGCAGCCAGGTGTACGCGGCCCACATGGTCTGCGCGCCCAAGTACACCGTGACGGAGTGGGAGGCGCGGGACAAGGACGCCGCCACGCAGACGAAGCTGGCCCAGGGCAAGGCGGGCAACCTGTACCGCGCGGGGCTGGAAATCTACGCGCACCTGCTCACCGAGCACATCGCCGGACAGAAGCTCGCGGTGCGCATCGCCCGGGGCGCCAACCCGGAGCTGGAGGCGACGGCGGACGGCGCGGCCAAGAGCTTCCTGGAGCTCAACGGCTCCGAGGACGTGCCTCGCCACGGACCGCTGATGGACGCCGTGCGGCGAGGCGGCGGCGCCTGTGGCGGCGGCGCGGTGTGCCCGGTGGGCGGCGCCTCGCGCGCGCACCTGAACGCCACCATGGGCAGCCTGGGCTGGACGTGGGTGCACAACCGGCCCACCGGCAGCGCGGGGTTCGGCACGGGCGGCGCGGCGCGCTCCACGGCCTTCCGTCGCTACGGCTCCGCCGCGGAGATGGACCCTTCGACCTACAACACGGTGTCGGGGCGCAACGCCACGGGCCATGACCACGGGACGGCCATCGTCCCCACGCAGTGCGCGAGCAACGCGCCGCCCGCGCCGGTGCCGGTGACGGACGCGTGGGTGATGTCCGACGAGCAGCAGACGCCGCAGGACCAGCACGTCTACGGCCTGCGCCTGCCGCCGGGGCAGGCGCCCGAGGCGGGGGAGCCCCTCTACGAGCGGCACACGCTGGGCGCGTGCGTGACGTGCCCGGGCATCTGGCCGTTCGCCATGAGCTACAACGTGGACGAGATGTGGCGCGGGCCGAGCAACCACTACGCGCAGCCGAAGCTGTACTCGGTGCTGCATCGCGATTACGGCAGTGACGCGCGCCGCAGGAACCCGGACCCGTGGAACCTGTTCTTCCGCTTCAAGTTCTCGGAGGAGAACACGACGGAGTTCGACCTCTCGATTCCGCTGGGGCGCTCGCGTCCGACGGGGCGTGAGAGCGTGCAGCGCAACCAGGTCGCGCTGTCGGCGGGCATCGTCTACTACCACCGGCCGCGCGCGGCGGCGCAGGGGGGAGGCTGGCGCGAGCCGCCCAACTTCCTCAACCCCTTCTGGCGCGCCACGCTGGTGAGCGCCGAGGGCGCGGTGGACGACAGGCCGGCGCAGAGCCTGGAGACGGCGGGGTTCGCGGAGCACGGCCGGACGCTGCGGGAGCTGGAAGAGGCGGGTTACCGCGGCGGCAGCCGGCGGGGAGCGGGGTACTGACATGCGCTCGCGACGCGCGGCACGACGAGGTCAGTCGCTCATCGAGACGGCGCTGGGGTTGATGGTGTTCGTCACCATCCTCCTGTTCGGCATCTACTTCGCGGAGGTGGGCGCGCTGACGCTGAAGGTGCAGGAGGCCGCCAACTTCGCGCTCTGGAACGCCACGGGGCGCGTGATGCACGACCCGGCGGCGGGGGAGTGGCAGCGGCCCTCCGCGGTGACGGGCGCGCTGGCGGAGGCGAACGGGCGCTACGTGGATTACGACGGGCGCAGCCGCATGGACGGAGCGGGTGGGGTGCCGGTGCAGCTCGCCGTCGCTCGCGCGCAGCCCATCCAGGTGGACTGCGAGCCGGAGCTCCCGGCGGGAGTCCCCACGCTGGAGCCGCAGCATGCGGGAGGGCCGCTGGCGACGATGCGGGTGGCGTCGCCGGGCATGCGCTGCACGGCGTCCACGCGGCTTCGCGCCGAGCGCATCGGCCGCTTCATGGAGCCGAGCTTCTTCCAGACCTCGCAGCGCGCGGCGGCGGCGACGTTCCGCGTGTGCGCGGCGGGGCGCGCGACGGCGGGCGAGTGCCGGGGGCGGTTCGGGGTGTTCCTGGACGACTGGGGTCTGTCGACGGTGGCGGAGGGACGGGCCTGCGCGCTGAGCATCAACAGCGGCAGGGTGTGTGGCAACCCGGACTACTACCTCTGGGCGGAGCGGGTGTACCGGCGCAACGGTGGTGGCGGGAACGCGGGCTCGGCGCTGGCGGGCCTGGTGGGCGCGGAGTCGGTCAACGAGGACCAGTTCTTCATGAGCTTCCGGGGGGAGGAGGACCGCTACGAGGAGAACATCGGCGCCACGCACGCGGGCGGCCAGTCCGTCTGGGAGACGACGCCGTTCCGGGCCTCGAACCTGGCGCGCCGGTACGACGTTCCCCGGGAGAACCGGTGGCTGGGTGGAGTGCGGGTGCGGTGAGGTCCGTGCTCGCCGTCCTGTGCCTGCTGGGCACGGCGCCTGTCCCGTCGAGCACGCCAGGGGGCGAGCAGGAGCCCGTGAAGCGAGGCTCGCCGAGCACGGGCATCTCGGAGCCGAAGTCTCGGCGCGCGGCCCGGGCGAGCGACCTGGCGCGGCCTGATTCAAACCCGCCGCGCCCTGGTGCGAGTTCGAACACCGCGCCATCGGGCACTCCGAGCGTCGTGGGCGCGAGCACTGCCACCGCGAAATCGAGCACTGCGCCATCGAGCGCATCACGCGCAGGTCGCGCGGGCACGCCCGCAGCGAAGTCGGGCCCCACGTCATCGAACGCGTCTCGTGCCACAAGCGCGGGCGACGCCGCGAAGTCCGGCGCAAGCCCCTCCGCGGACACCGGCCCGCGCTTCGCGTGGCCGTCGCTGCGCGTGCTCGAACAGGTGGATGCCAGCGAGGTGCTCGACGCCAACGGCGTACCCGTGGTGCTCCGCGCCGTGGTGGTGAAGGACTCCGCGCAGGACCTGGTGCAGCGCTTCGCGGATGCCTTCCGCGCGGGCGGCCTCCACGTCCCTCCAGGCTCCGAGCAGCCCCAGCTCGCCAGCGGCGCGGCCATGCTCACCGGCGTCGACATGTACCGGGGGCTCACCTACACCGTCATCCTCCAGCCTCAGGAGGGCGGCGTCACGCTCGTGTACCTGGGCGAGGCCAACCACGCCCTGGCCCGCGAGCCGAGCATCGCCGGTGACGTCGCCACGCTCCCTCCCGGCGCGCACGGCGTGATGCGCGTGAGCGACGAGAGCTCCAGGACGCTGTCCTTCCAGGTCCCCATGTCCGAGGCCGAGGTGCGCACCTTCTACGCCCAGGCGCTGGGGCGCGACGGCTGGCGGCTCGCCGACGGGGAGACGTCCGTCTACACCCGTCCCGGTGAGGAGCTGCGCATCATCCAGGCGCCCGCCGAGAAGGGGCTGCGCTCCGTGGTGCTCGTGCACCGGGGTCGACTTCGCGGGCCTTGAGGCGCGTGTCGTCGCGCCACGTCCCGTCGGACACCACCCTTGCGACTCAGGTGCGCAGCTTCTCGCGCAGCGCCTTGGCGCGGCCCTGCATGTCCGGGTCCATGCTGGTCAGCTCCACCGACTTCAGCCGCTGGTCCAGGCTCTGCGGCTTCTTCTGCAGCTTGCCTTCCTCCACCAGCACCTCCAGCCGGGCCAGCGCCTTGTCGACGATGCGCTCGCGCGGGTGGTCCAGCAGGCTGTCGAGGAAGTACGCGTCCTCGGGCAGCTCCGGGTACTTCTCCAGGTAGTCCACCACGGCCTTCACCCAGTCGGCGCGCGTCTCGGACTCCGTCACCTTCTGCATGGCCTGCTTCTGGGCCTTGCGCTTGCCCTCCGGGTCGAACGTCTTCGCCAGGCCCTCGGGCAGCTCGCCGCCCGTGAAGAGCGCGTCCGCGGCGGCCTTGTACTTCTGGTAGCTCGCGCTGCGTTCAATCTTCTGCTGCGCGGGGTCATCCTGGCGCGAGTGGTACTTGCTGCCCTTGGCGCGGCCCGCGTCGATTTCGCGCCACGTCTTGTTGCGCTTCCCGGAGAAGCCGCCGCCGTCGTCGTTGTCCTTGGCCATCCTTCATCTCCCCTTGCGTGCGCCCCAGAGCGCCGCGAGTCCGCGTTGGACGAGGGTGCGCACCACCTCCAGCTCCTGTGCGGTCAGGGGCTGCTCCTCGTCCTGCTCCGCCTCGAAGAGCGCCTCGGCCGCGTACGTCCGCAGCGACTCGGGCACCGGTGGAGCCGTCGTGTCCGCCACCAGCGCCGCCGGGCGCACCGAAGCGACTCCCGGCGACCAACCCAGCTCCAGCATGGCGTACAGCTCGAAGAGCAGGTGGCGGGCGACCCCGTATCCTTCGTCCGTGAGCCCCGCGGCGTCAAGCGCGCCCAGCAGGGCATCCTGTCGGTTCTCGAAGGCGTGCATCAGCCGCGTGCGCGCCTTCTCGTCATCCTCCAGATAACGCCAGGCCGTCTCGATGAATTCGCTCGAGGGCTCGCCCGGGTGGAAGTCCGCAGGCGCGACGGGCCGGCTCTTCTTCGGCCGGGGCGGCCGCTCCCCGTCCTCCAGGCGCACCCCGCGCCCCTCCACCACCAGGTCCCAGAGCCCCAAGAGGTTCTGGTAGAGCTTGCGCGCGATGTCCGGCGACGGGAAGCGCGGCTCGCCCTCGAAGAGCCCCGGGATGACGTCGCCCTGGGGGCGGCCCCTGGCGTGCGCCGCCTGCATGCGGGCGAACACCTCCGCGGTGTCGTACGGGCTGCCGGACAGCTCCAGCAATCCATCCAGCATCGACGCGCCCTCGAACTGGCGCTGGAAGTCACTGCCTCGGTCCTTGGAGCGGCTCATGGCGGCGGGACGCTTACCCCGGCGGGCTGCCGAGCGCACGCGGCATCAGGAGTCCTGGGGCCACTCGCCCATCAGGTCGTCCTGGCGCTCCTTCGGGTTGGACGTCCACTCGAAGTCCTCCGGGACGTGGCCGCCGCCGTGCTGGCGCGTGCCGTCCCAGCTCACCTGTCCGGTGAGGAAGTGCTCGTCGGGCTCCCCCGTGATGGGCGCGCGCTCGTCGGGCAGCGTGAAGGGCGTCTCCAGGGGTTCTTTGGGGATGAGGATGGGCATGGCGGACCTCGCTGCGCAGGCGTCGGGCGCGCCAGGTGTTGGCTGGCGCACGCGCCCGTCACCCCTTCAACGTGGGCAGGCGGCCGCGGCCGCGGGAGCCTTTGGGGGCGGGCGGGCGGGGGCATGGCCGCCTTCCGTTTCGGAGCCGGCGCACCTAGTCTCCCATCCCGAATGGCCGAGTCCTCGCCGGAGACGTTGAAGACCGCGGTGCTGGCCCTCTCCCGCGTCCACGCGGTGGAGGGTCCGCCGGGAGAGAACGGGCTGCGCACCGTCTGGCACATGGGGACCGACGGCGCGGAGCTGATGTCCCAGGTGGACTCCGACGGGCGCGTGCGCAGGCAGGAGCTGACGCTGCTGGAGGACCACTACATGTGGGCCAGCGGCGAGGGCGTGCGCACCGGCCGCGTGGAGGCCCACGGCGGCCCCACGGTGCCCGTGGTGAAGGCGGACCCTCAGCTGGTCCCCCACCGGCTCGTGCGCGCCGCCCAGGCGATGGGCACGTACACCGGCCAGGACCGCTACATCCTCCACATGCAGCGCGTGCTGGCGCTCGCCCGCGAGGGCCTGGAGATGGCCGGCGCGGGCGTCATCGTCCGCGAGTCCCAGCGCCCGTCCGAGCCCACGTTGCCCTCACTGGAGTCCGCGCCCGTGTCCCCGCCCGTCACGCCCGAGCCGTCGTCGCAGGAGGATCAGGTCCAGTACGTGTTCGGCGCGCCGCATCCTCACGAGGTGGCGCCGCCGGTGTCGCGCGGCTCCGAGGGCATGGTGATGCTCGCCGTGTTCGGCGTGGGGGTGGTGGTGGGCCTCCTGTTGCTCATCTGGCTGCTCTGAGCGGGGGCGATTTCCAGGCCGAGCAGTCGCAGCATGTCCAGCGTGGTGGGCACCGTGTCTCGGGGCAGGGTGACGTGGGTGGTGCGCGCCACCGAGCGCACCGGGTGTAGGTCCATCACCAGCAGCGCCGTCACGGCGGCCGCGGGCACCAGCCTGGGGACCCAGCGCGGCCTGCGGTGGGAGGGGTCCTGGCGGCTGAGGCCGCGCGCCAGCAGCATGATGCCCAGCACCACCAGCACCGACGTGCACATCCACCGCAGCTCGCGCAGCCGCACGGCGGACTCCATGCCGAAGGACACCCACTCCTCGCGCCCGGCATGGGGCACCTCTCCCAAACCGGTGAGCATCTCCAGGAAGTGACGCGCCTCCAGCGCGCCCACCGCCGCCACGGACGCCAGCGCCGCCGTCACCCCGCTGGCCAGCAGCAGCCCCCGGGCACGCCGCGCGCCCCCGGCCTCGTCCGCGCACGCAGGACCGAAGCGCGCCAGCGCCAGCCCCAGTGAGAGCCCGAGCAACAGCGCGGTGCTCGTCCACGCGCCCAACAGTCGGGGCGCCATGGCCTGGCCGGTGCTCAGGGCGACATCCAGCGCGGTGTCCTGTGTGGACAGCCGAGTCAGGCTGGACATCGCGCGGCCCACCAGCACCTCGGTGCCGAGCAGCCCCACCATCCACGGCAGCGTGGCCATGCCCAGCATCACCGCCAGCGGTACGCGACGACCCAGCCCGGTGCTCGCCAGGGCCAGCGACAACAGCGGCAGCTCCACCAGCAACGACAGGGCCACCATCGCGGCGAAAGGACCCGCTGCGTCCACCACCTCCGCCAACGCCTCCGGGCCGTTCATCAGCGGTGCGAGCGTGAAGCACCACACGACGACAGTGACCGGCACGGCCGAGGCGACGCAGAGTGCAGGGGCGAGACGGGGCCGCAGAGTAACAAGCATTCCCGGATAGACTAGTCTCTCCAGGTAATTCTTGGAATTCAGACTGGGGGACGACCGATGAGCCAGTACACGACGGTGGAGAGCGCGCCGGCGATGGGGGAGGCGAGCACACCCAGCAGGTAGAGCTGCGGGCACCCGCCCTCGGCGCAGCCGATGCGGCCGTAGGCGAGGGCGCCGGCGAGCAGGAGCGGCACGTGCATGCCGATGAAGAAGATGCCCAGGCCCCGCACGACGAGCCCGCGGTACCAGGTGCGGGTCCACAATCGGAAGACGACGGGGACCAGGACGAGGGTGCTGGTGGTGGCGGCGGCGAGCACCCCCTGGCGCGCGGACACCGCCACGCACGCGAGGGCGGCGAGTGCCAGGGAGGGCACCAGGAGCAACGCGTTGAGGGACAGGGGCTCCCGGTGACGCATGACGCGCTCGGGACGCTGGCAGAGCAGGTGCCCGGAGGCAAGCACCGCGCGCGCGGGTGTCCGGCAGGAGGCCTTACGCTGCGACCGCGCCCTCACCCAGCAGTCGCGTGTACCGGCCGCGCAGCGCGAGCAGCTCCGCGTGGGTGCCCGCCTCGACGATGCGGCCTTCTTCCACCACGGCGATGACGTCCGCGTCGCGCACGGTGGACAACCGGTGCGCAATCACCAGCACCGTGCGCCCGCGCATCAGCGTCTCCAGCCCCGCGCCCACCGCGGCCTCGCTCGCCGCGTCCAGCGCGCTCGTCGGCTCGTCCAGCAGCAACACCGACGGCTTGCACAGGAACGCGCGGGCCAGCGCCAGCCGCTGCCGCTGTCCACCCGAAAGCCTCGCGCCGCGCTCGCCCACGGACTCGTCCAGTCCCCCCGGCAGCGCGCGCACGAAGTCCTCCGCGTGCGCCAGCTTCAGCGCCTCCCACAGCTCCGCGTCCGTCGCCTCCGGCCGTCCCAGCCGCAGGTTGTGTCGCACCGTCCCCGAGAACAGCACCGGCTCCTGCGGCACCCACGCGAGCTGTCCGCGCACGCTCGACGGCTTGAGCGACGACAGCGGCGTGTCATCCCACAACACCTGTCCGCCCGACGTCGGCAGGAAGCCCAGCAGCACGGAGAACAGCGTCGTCTTCCCCGCGCCCGATGGCCCCACCAGCGCCACGCGCTTGCCCGCGGGCACCACCAGGTCCACGCCGCGCAGCGCCTCGCGCCCGTCCTGGTACGTGGCCCTCACGTCCTTGAGCACCAGCGCCCTCGACAGCGGCCGCGCGTCGTCCCCCGTGTCTGGAGGCGAGGGCTCGTCCGCGATGGCGAACAGCCGCTCCGCCGCGGCCAGGCCCGTGAGCACCTGCGACAGCGTGCCGCTCAGCGACTTCACCGGCTGGTACAACAGCAGCGCCGCGGCCAGGAACGACAGCAGCCGCCCGGCCAGCTCCGGATCCGCCGACACCGCGCGCGCGCCCCACGCCACCGCCATGGCCACGCCCGCGATGCCCAGCAGCTCCACCGTGGGGCTCACCGCGCCGCGCAGGAACAGCGAGCGGCGCATCTCGCCCAGGTACTTGTCCGCCTCCACGTCGAAGGCCTCGAGCGCGCGCGCCTGCCCGCCGTAGGCCTGCACGACCGGCAGGTTCTGGAGCTGCTCGGCCATCAGCGACGTCTGCACGCCCAGGCTCTGCAGCGAGCGGGCGGCGACCTTCTTCAGCGAGCGGGCGAAGCGATTGATGGGCAGCACGGTCACCGGCACCACGATGAACGTGAAGAGGAAAAGCTTCGCGTCGATGAGGAAGCACGTCGTCAACAGGGCCAACGCCTGCAGCCCGTCCTTCACGTACGATGACAGCGCCTGCGTGATGGAGAACTCCACCAACGGCACGTCCGACGTGAAGCGCGCGAGCAGCTCTCCCGAGTGACGCCGCTCGAAGAACGCGGGCGGCTGTCCGAGCAGGCGCCCGTAGAGGAAGCCTCTCAAATCCGCCATCACCCGCTGGCCCAGCCGCTGCATCAGCCCGCCCTGGAGGAACTGGGCCGCGGCCTTCACCAGCGCGAGCGCGATGACCACCAGCGGCAGTCGTCGCAACAACGCATCACCCGGCAGCGACACGCCCGCCACCGTGACGGGCTGACTCGTCAGCACCGCGCGCAACAGGGGGCCGACGACCCACGCGTACGCGGACGTGGCCATCGCGGCCACCAGGGACGCGCCCACGCCCGCCGCGAGCAACGGGCGGTAGGGACGCAGATAGCCGAGGAGTCGGCGGTAGACGTGTGCGGAAGGACGAGGAGCCACTGTTCGGCGGCGGACTCTGTCACTGAGTCGTCAGCAGGTCCACGTCCAGGGGCGACCGGAGCGTCGTGCCCCGTCGCCTGCCCTGCCACCAACCGTCACTGGCAGGCAGGCCCATTCCATTGCCCCCCTCCATCCCTGCGGACAGCTTCAGGGGAGCCATGGACACCAATAACGAAAAAGAGGTCCTTTTCAATCCGGGCTGCGAGCCGGTGGTTGAAGACGAGGAGCGCCGCCGGCTCCTGTGGCTCATGGCCGAGTACTTCCGCACCATCGGATACACGGACATCAAGGCCCGTCTCCCCGGCTTCATGCCGCCTCCCATCCTGTCGGGCACCATCGAGGATGCGCGTCCCGACTTCACCTGCCGCCAGTCCGACTCGGCGCGCACACCCATCATCCTGGAGATCGTCACCCCGAGCATGGTCGAGGAGCCGACCGCGGAGAACCGCTGGAGCCTGCTCGCCAGCGCCGCCAAGCTCTACAACGCGGAGCTGCACTTCGTGGTGCCCAAGTGGGCCTCCACCGGCGCCGTGGACCCGACGCTCAAGCGTCGCCTCGCCCGCATGGAGCTGACCGCCAACCGCGTGTGGACCGTCTAGGCCCACCCGCCCCAACCGAGGCTCGACGCCCTCTTCGACCGCCCGGCGGGCCCCACGGCCCCCGGGCGGCCCTCGTTTCCGCCCCCTGGATTGCTGGCGCGTTCGGCTGCGTTATAGTGACTCAGAGTTTTTCGCTGAGTCAAAAAGTCCAGCAAATTCCAGGGGTTGAAGCGAATGCCAGCGGCGGCGGGACAGAAACGCGACTACTACGAGGTCTTGGGTGTGGCCAAGACCGTCTCCGCGCAGGAGCTCAAGAGCGCGTTTCGCAAGGTGGCGCTCCAGTACCACCCGGATCGCAACCCGGGGAACAACGAGGCCGAGGAGAAGTTCAAGGAGGCCTCGGAAGCCTATGAGGTGCTGAGCGACCCCGACCGGCGGGCGAAGTACGACCGCTTCGGGCACTCGGGCAACCCCTTCGAGGGCTTCGGCGGCGCGGGCGGCGGGTTCCAGGGCGTCAACATCAACGACATCTTCGGCGAGATCTTCGGCGACATCTTCGGCGGCGGCCGGGGTGGCGGACGTCGCACCAGCTCGCGTGGCGCGGACCTGCGCTACAACCTGGAGATCACCTTCGAGGAGGCCGCGTTCGGCAGCCGGCCCAAGGTGACGATTCCCCGGCCGAAGAAGTGCGAGACGTGCAGCGGCTCGGGCAGCAAGAGCGGCGCGGGTCCGCGGCCCTGCGGCACCTGCGGCGGCAACGGCGAGCTGCGCTACACCCAGGGCTTCTTCGCGGTGTCGCGGCCGTGCGGTGACTGCGGCGGCACGGGCGCGGTGGTGCCGGACCCGTGCGCGCGCTGCAAGGGCTCGGGCAAGACGCCGTCCGAAGAGGTCATCGAGGTGGCCATCCCCGCGGGCGTGGACAACGGCACCCGCGTGCGGCTGACCGGCATGGGCGAGCCCGGCGACCGGGGCGGCCCCGCCGGCGACCTCTACGTCACCGTCATCGTCAAGGAGCACCCGCTCTTCCAGCGCGAGGAGTACGAGGTCTTCTGCGAGGTGCCCATCTCCTTCACGCACGCGGCGCTGGGCGCGAAGATCGACGTCCCCACGCTCGACGGGAAGGTGAAGATGACCATCCCCGCCGGCACCCAGTCCGGAAAAGTCTTCAGGCTCAAGGGCAAGGGCATCCCCCATCTGCACAGCCAGCAGCGCGGAGACCAGCACGTGCGCGTGGTGGTGGAGACGCCCACGGAGCTGTCCTCCAAGCAGCGCGAGCTGCTCGAGAGGCTCGCGGAGCTGTCGGGCGAGGAGTCCCATCCCCAGTCGAAGAGCTTCTTCGCCAAGGTGAAGGAGCTGTTCGGCTGAGGCGTGTGAGGCCGGACCTGCCGTGTCCGGCCGGCCGCCCCACGTGGAGGCCCGGGAATCCATGGAGCGTGGCCCCAGGGCCGCGCGGGCGTGGTCCGGGTGCCGCGCCAACGTGAGGAAGTCAACGCGGCCTGGGGCAAGCGGCCGCATGGGCATGAAGGGTGCAGCAGGGGAGGGGTTCCGCGAGGAATCTTCTCCCCGCTCCGTTGTCGACGGAGGCGCGTCGCCGCTGCTATGCACCCCACTGCCATGGAAGTCCTGCCTACCTTGCGCCGCTCGCTCATCGTCGCGCTGGCCCTGCTGCTGACGGCCTGTCCTCGTTCCTCCCGCATCCCGTCCGGTGGCACCACGGGCGAGGACGTGCCCACGGGGGACCCGTTCCCGAAGAAGCCCGCCATCGAGGTGCGCAAGGACGCGTCCGCGGACGCGGCGCTCGCCCAGGCGCGGCAGACGGCCCAGGCCACGCCGGACAAGAAGCGGGCCGCGGAGGCCTACCTGTCCGTGCGCAAGGCGTACCCGGCGACGACGGCGGGCCAGGACGCGCTCTATCAGGCGGGTGTCCTGTTCTTCGAGTCGAAGGACTACGTCAACGCGCGCAAGTCCTTCAACGAGCTGCTCTTCGAGAACCCGCTCTACACCCAGGCCGAGGACGCCAAGCGCAAGCTGGCGCTGTCCGCCATGGAGGTGGGCGCGTACCGGGACGCGTACCAGACGCTGTCCAGCCTGGCCGAGCGCGCCGAGGGCGCCGAGAAGGAGCAGCTGCTGCGTGACGCGGCGCGCGCCGCCGAGGGCGCGGGCCTGTACGGCCAGTCGCTGACGATGGCGGTGGAGGAGGCGGGGCAGGCCAAGACGCAGGCGGAGCGTGACGCCGCGGTGGCCCGGGTGGAGGCGCTGGTGGAGGGCCGCGCGGACTTCGTGGACATCGCGCGCGTGGCGGACGGGCTGTCGCCGTCCAACCCGGCCTGGCCCGTGCTCACCTTCAAGCTGGCGCGCGTCTACTACCACCTGCGCGAGTGGAACCGGCTGGAGGAGACGCTCAACCGCTTCCTCGCGGAGGCGCCTGGCAGTCCGTTCGCGCCCCAGGCCCGGGAGCTGCTCGCGCGCGCCACGCGGCGCGTGGAGGCCAAGCCCCGCACGGTGGGCGTGCTGCTGCCCATGACGGGCCGCTACCAGCCCATCGGCGAGGCGGTGCTGCGCGGCATCCAGCTGGGCCTGGAGGGCAGCGACATCGAGCTGGTGGTGAAGGACACGCAGGGCGACGTGAACAAGACGGGCCAGGCGATGGAGCAGCTCGCGTTCGACGACGGCGCCATCGCTGTCTTGGGGCCGGTGCTCGCGGAGGACTCCAAGCGCGCGGCGCTGGTGGCCGAGGAGCTCCAGGTGCCGCTGCTGACCATGACGCGGCAGGATGGCGTCACGGACCTGGGCGCGTACGTCTTCCGCAACATGCTGACGAACGCCGCGCAGGCCAACGCCGTCGCGGACTACGCCATCAACGTGAAGGGCTACAAGAAGTTCGCCCTGCTGTACCCGAACATCCCCTACGGCGTGGAGCTGGCGAACGAGTTCTGGGACCAGGTGGTGGACCAGGGCGGCGTGGTGCGGGGCGCGGAGCGCTACTCGCACGACCAGACGACGTTCACCCAGGAGGCCAAGAAGCTGGTGGGCCGCTACTACCTGGAGGACCGCGGCGACTACGTCGAGGGCGTGAGGGATTTGCAGGGCGAGAACCTGGACGCGTTCCGCCGCCGCAAGGCGCTGGAGAAGGTGAAGAGCAACGTCGAGCCCATCATCGACTTCGAGGCCATCTTCATGCCGGACGACTGGCGGCGGGTGAGCCTGGTGGCCCCGGCGCTGGCGGTGGAGGACATCGTCACCAACGCGTGCGACCCGCGCGACCTGGAGCGCATCCGCAAGACGACGGGCAAGAAGGAGCTGAAGACGGTGACGCTCTTCGGCGCCAACCAGTGGAGCAGCCCCAAGGGGCGCTCGGGCCTGCCGGAGCTCATCGAGCGCGGCGGCAAGTTCGTCACCTGCTCGGTGTACGTGGACGGCTTCTTCGTGGACTCGCAGCGGCCGGCCACGCGCAACTTCGTGCGCAAGTACCGCGAGTCGTACAAGCAGGAGACGGGCAAGGACCCGGGCCTGCTGGAGGCCATCGGCTACGACTCCGGCCGCATGCTCCGCCAGCTGGTGGAGAAGAAGGAGGGCGCTCCGCGCACGCGCGCGCAGATGCGTGAGTCGCTCGCCAACCTGAAGGACTTCGACGGCGCCACGGGCCGCACCTCGTTCAACGACAAGCGCGAGGCCGTCAAGCAGCTCTTCCTCCTGTCCATCGACAACAAGGGCGTCACCGAAATCAACGTGGACAAGGAGCGCGAGAAGGCGGCCTCCGCGACGGGAGGCTCGGGTTCATGAGGGGTGGGGTGGGGCTGCTGGCGGCGGCGCTGCTGGCGGCGGGCGGTGGTGGGTGCGCGCATGGTGTCGCGACGCTGCCTCCGGACGTGGTGTCCCGGCTGGACGAGACGCCGGGCGCCTATGTCACGGGCGCGACGGCGGGGCTGGGCAAGGGCGCGGTCCTCAACCGGACGGACTTCATCTGGGGCCTGGACTTCTCGCCCCGGCAGCGGCGCGTGGCGTACACGCGGCTGGGCTCGCGCTCCTACTTCCTGACGCTGTGGGCGCTGGAGACGCCGCCCCGGAAGCTGGGCGACCCGGCCATCAACCCGTACGAGTTCGACGTGGAGGGCGTGGCCTTCTCGCCGGACGGCAGCCTGGTCGCCACCGCGGGTCGTGACGGCGCGGTGCGCCTGTTCGACGCGGCCACGGGCGAGCCCAAGGGCGTGCGAGCCACCGAGGAGCCGCTGTCCGTCGTGGCCTTCCACCCCGAGGGCCTGTGGCTGGTGGCGGGCGGCGTGAAGGGCCTGCTCACGGTGCTGGCCGTGCCGGACCTGGCCTATGTGTCCGAGGAGCGCGGGCACGAGGGGCCGGTGAGCGGCGTGGCCTTCGCGCCGGACGGGACGCTGTACTCGGGCGGCTGGGACAAGCACGTGCGCGCGTGGACCACCGAGGTCCAGTCGCTGTCACCGCGGGAGGCGCGCGTGCGTTTCGAGCGGCGCGGGGGCTCGGCCCTCGTCGTGGGCGCGCTCAATGGCAAGACGCCGGTGGGCTTCACGCTGGATGCGCGCGTGCCCCAGGTGGTCATCACCCGCGAGGCCGCGACGCAGGCGGGCATCGACCTGTCGCAGCTGAAGGACACGGTGGACGTGCCGGGCGCGCTGGGCACGACGCAGGCGCGGGTGGCGCGGGGACAGTCGCTGCGCTTCAAGTCGCTGGAGGTGCGCGACGTGGACGTGGCGGTGTGCGACGCGTGCGTGCCGCAGGGCTTCCAGGGCGTGCTGGGCGCGCCGTTCTCCGACAAGGTGGACGTGGCCTTCGACGAGCAGACGCTGGAGGCGCGCCTCGCGCTGAAGGGCGGTGTCCAGGCGGGCGCGGCGGTGGTGGACACGCTGGTGCTCGCGCGGCGCTCGGACTTCACGTTCCCCGCGTACGTCAGCGACGTCACGGTGGACGCGCGGGGCGCCCGGCTGGGCGTGGGGTTGTCGGAGCAGAAGCCGGAGAGGGACCGCGCCGTGTACGAGCGCGAGCGCAAGGGCGTCGAGGAGCCTCGGGGCGACTTCAACGCGGGCGCGCTGGTGGACGCGGCGACGGGGAAGGTGCTGCACAAGTGGCCGGTGCACCGGGGCGTGGTGTCCACGGCGGCGATTTCTCCGGATGGGCGCTCGCTCGTGTCCGGGGGCTGGGACAAGCAGGTGCACCTCTTCACCGAGGGACAGGAGGCCGCGCGGGGCTCGTACGGCTTCGATTGGTCCGTGCGCCGCGTGCGCTTCAGCCCGGATGGGCGCATGGTGGGCGTGGCCGCGTGGACGCCGCAGGTGGCCAGCAGCTCCGGGGAGAGCGACCCGTCCGCGGTGCTGCTCGACGTGGGCTACGTCGACGGCGCCACCGTGGTTCCTCCAGGGGCGCCCGTCGCTCAATAGTTGAAGAAGATGTGCTCGCGGGGCACGCCGCGCTCACGCAGTGCCTCGATGACGCCCTGGGACATGCCGGGCTGTCCGCAGACGAAGGCGCGGGCATCCGCGACGGCCTCCTCGCCCAGGTGCGTCTGCACGTAGCCGGTGAGCCCCTGCCAGCCGCTGGCGCCGGGCTGGCTGACGGTGCGCACCACCTGGACGCCGCCTTCCTCCCACGTGTGCAGCTCGCCCTGGTACGCGAAGGCCCCGGGCGTGCGCGCGCCGAAGTAGAGCTTCACGCGGCCGAAGTGCGAGCGGTCCCTTCGCACGGTGGCGATGACGGGCCGGATGGCGGAGATGCCGGAGCCGGTGGCGAACAGCAGCACGTCGTGCCCGCGCGCTCGCTCCACGGGGAAGCCCTTGCCCTCGGGCGCGGACACCTGCACCGGCGCGCCGAGCGGCAGACGGATGAGCGCGTCGGGCAGCGGGCTGCCGTCCTTGAGCAGGAACTCCCAGCGAAGCCCCTGGGCCTCGGGCGGGGAGGCGATGGCGAACATCCCCGGCTGCAGCCCGGGCAGGCACATCCGGACGTACTGGCCGGGGTGCGCGTGGGTTCCCACCAGGGGTGTGCCCTGGATGTCGAGCACGAGGTCGGTGAGCCCATCGGCTGCGGGGGTGCGGGCGGTGACGGTGGCCGGATGCCAGTCGGGCATGGTGAGTGCGGTTCTAACCCGTGTGTCGGGCGCGTGCTGCCCCTGGTAGCCTGGGGCGGTGAAGAGTCTCTTGTGGATAATCCTGTTCATGCTCGGCCTGGCCGGCGTGCTCATTCCGCTGACGTATCTCTATACGGCCAGCAAGCTGCCCCAGCTCGAGAGCGAGTTCGACGTCGAGAAGCTGCTCAAGCACAGCATCGAGGGCGAGCGGATGAGCCTGCGCGCGGGCCAGTTCGAGCGCAACCCGCGCCCCATCACCTTCAACCGGCCTGACTTCTCCCGGCTGCCCAAGGACCTGGTGGCGCTCTACATCCGCCACATGGACTGCCCGCGCTACTTCCAGACGCCGCGCGAGGACGGCGCGGCCTGGGCCTGGCGCCTGTTCGTGGGCGCCACGATGGGCTCGTCCCCGCCGGGTGAGGGCGCCTGTGAGCGGCTGCTGGCCATGCGCATCGCCCAGTCGCTGGGCATCTCCGGCAAGCTGGAGCTGACGGTCGCAGCGCACCGGCTGCACACCTTCATGCAGAAGGACCAGCTCATCGCGTACGACCTGGCCATCCTCTACTTCGAGCGAGGCATCGTCGGCGTGGAGGACGCGGCCTTCCGGCTCTTCAAGAAGGAGCTCAACGAGCTGCAGCTGGCGGAGTTCGCCGAGCTCCAGCTCGCGCTGCCGCCGTTCTACCGCTACTGGGACATCCGCCAGTGCAAGAACCCCACGGTGCTGCGGCAGGACCGCGACACGCTGCTGGGGGACCTGGCCGGGTGGAAGCTGGTGAGCGAGGACCGCGCGCGCAACGCGACGTCCCAGAAGCTGGGCTGCATGGAGTGAGCGGGACGCTCGGGCGCGCGTCGGTCCGCCCGGGCCTCACTTCTTGATGAACATCCTCTCCAGCAGGTCGATGCCCTGCTGGACATTGCGGAGGGACTCGGCGTCGCCGGCGTCCTTGGCGGCGATGCGGAGGTTGTCCAGCCGATTCAACATGGCGCCCGGGCTCGTCACCCGCTTCTGAGCCAGGAGCTCGGGCAGGGCTTCCTCCAACGATTCGATGCGCTTGAGCACCTTGGCGCGCGACTGCGGGTCCAAGGGGGTGGTGGTGGGCTTGCTCGCGCTCGAGGGCCGTCCGGCACGGGCCAGTGTCTCCGGCTCGTCGGTGGTGGAACTCGTCTCTCGCGTGGACTTCGCGAGGGCCAGTGATTTCCTCGTGGCGGTTGCCGAGCCCTCGGACCCTGCTTCGGACTCGGACGGGGCTGCGACGGGCGCGCTCGCGACGGTGGGAGCCTGCTGTGCGGTGGAGCCCGCGGGATTCTGGCCATCACCGACGGCCGAGGTTCCGACGGCGCCACCCACCCCAGGGACCTGCTGCCCGGCGCGGGTTTCATCCCGGGGAAGCGCGGCGAGCTGCGCGGTGCCAGCCTCGTTCCGAGCCGCCCCGGCGAGCTGCGCAGACCCAGCCTCGTTCCCCGCCGCCTCGGCGTGGGCTTCGTCCCGAGCCTCCGCTGCGAGACGCTCGGCGGGAGCTTCGTTCTCCGCCGCCGCGGCGTGGGCTTCGTCCCGAACCTCCGCGGCGAGCCGGTCGGCGCGAGCGTCCACCTCGCGCTGCGGCGTGAGCGGCACGGCGCGGGCCGGCTCGCGCAGTATCAACGCCGCGGCGCCGACGAGCAGCAGCGCGGCCGTCCCCACCGCCACGGCCACGGGCAGGTGCTTGCGCGCGGGCGCATCCAGCACGGCCGTCGGCCGCAGGCTCCGCTCCGCGCCCAGCTCCGTCGGCGCGGGCACGGGCGCGGTGGGCCTGCGCGAGGCGGCGTCGTCCGGGACGGACGGCTTCGGCTGGGTGGGGGCGAGCGCGCTCGCGTTGGAGTGCGTGGTGGAGCGCAGGGAGCGGCGCAGCTTGTGGAGCTGCTGCCGGAGCGCGTCCGCCGAGTTGGGGCGCGCCTCCGGGTCCTTGGTCAGCATCTGCAGGATGAACGCATCCAGCGCGGGCGGCAGGTCGGGCACGAACTCCGACGGCCGGGGCGGACGCGCCTCCACGTGCTTCATCAGCAGGTCCACCGGCGAGCTGCCGATGAAGGGCAGCCGCCCCGTCACCATCTCGAAGGTGACGACGCCCAGCGCGTAGAGGTCGGTCATCGGACCCACCTCCTGGCCTCGCGCCTGCTCCGGAGCCATGTACTCCGGCGTGCCCACCACCATGTCCGTGCGCGTCTGCGCGGTGCGGCCGGTGGGGCCCTGGCCCCGCTTGGCGAGGCCGAAGTCCAGCACCTTCACGTACCGCGAGCCGTCCGGCTGGTGGACCATGAAGATGTTGCTCGGCTTCAAATCCCGGTGCACCACGCCCGCGCCGTGCGCCGCGGCCAGCGCCGCCAGCACCTCGTCCAGGATGGGCAGCGCCTCCAGCACGGGCAGCCGCGTCCGCTCCGAGAGCACCGCGTCCAGCGGCTGGCCCTCCAGGTACTCCATGACGATGTACTGCCGGCCGTCAGGGACCTGGCCGAAGCCGAAGATGTCGATGATGCCGCGGTGGCGGATGGCGTTCACCGCGCGCGCCTCGGCGAGCAGCCGCTCCACCTGCTCGGTGGAGTGCGCCAGCTCCGGGCGCAGCACCTTCACCGCCACGCGCTTGCCGATGAGCGGCTGGATGCCCTCGTACACCAGCCCCATTCCGCCCACGCCCACCCGAGCGCGCAGCTCGTACTCACCAAGCTTCAGGCCGATGAGCGGGTCCCGCAGGGACTCCGCCGAGGCCTCCAGGGTGCTCTGCACGATGACCTTCGGCTCGTCGGCCTCCGGCGATGCCGGTGCCGGCGGTGGGACGTGGAACGCAGCGAGTGCCACGGTGCCATCCCGCGGGCACACACCGGTGTCGGCGGGGACGGGGAGACCACAGGTTTCGCAGTTCAGCTCGGAAGCCATCTCGGGAAGAAAGGCCAGCGTAGCAAGACCGGGAGGGGGGCGCGATGGGCTTCGGACCTGGGTGCAGGGCGAGCGTTCAGGCGACGCACACCCCAAGTGTCCCCGACGCCCCTCCAGCGTCGGTCAGCCGACGGATGTCCCTCACGGTGAGGTCGGGCAGCCCAACGTCGGCACCGACGCGCCGGGTTCGCCCGCAAGGCCCGTGCTCGGTCCACCATCGCCGCCCGGACCCTGGGTGATGGTCGTCCCCGCGTCGTCCTGCGTCACCTGCGAGCGTGTGCACCAGATGCCCACCGAGGGGCCGCCGCCACCACCGCCGCCAGGCCCGCCCGCGCCTCCGTTGCCGCCCTTTCCGCCAGGGCCGCCGGCGCCACTCTTGTAGGTCATGTCCTCGAGGTTGGTGCGCCCCACGGTCAGGCCTCCCTCCCCGCCGGCCCCCCCGCGTCCACCCGTGCCTCCCCGGCCACCCGCGCCGCCGCCGAGCGTCTCGATGGACGTGGCCGTCTCCAACGCCACGTTCGAGTCGAACACCAGCAGGCCGATGGACGCACCGCCGCCACCGCCACCCGCGCCGCCCTGGCCGCCGCAGCCGCCCGCGCCGCCGCCGCTGCCTCCGGGGCTGGCGGGCTCGGTGATCTGGGGGCTCGACTGGATGAGGCAGCTGCCACCGCTGCCGCCGCCGCCACCACCCGTACCGGACGTCCCCGGCTCACCCGCGCCGCCGTTCTGGCCCGCGCCCACCGTCCACGTCCCGTCGACCTCCGACAAGGTCCCCATTCCCGCGCCGAACGCGCCCGCGTCCCCGGGGATGCCCGCGACGCCCGCGTCTCCCGCGAAGCCGTCGCCAGCGGTACAGCTGCAGGAGGAGGGGGAGGCCCGGCAGTCCTTCGTGTCCAGGGCGCCACCCGCGCCGCCCGTCCCTCCCGTCGGAGGACCTCCCGCCTGGGGCTGCCCGGGGGCTCCGTCGTTGCCCACGGTCTTGTGGACTCCGGGGGCGCCGTCTCCGCCTGAGCGCGAGCCCTCCTCGCCGGGGCACGCCAGGTTGATGCCGCCCGCGCCACCCTCACCCGGCACGGTCGGGCTTTCTTGGAGGGTCTTGGTGCCCTCGCCGCCGTCGGGGCCCGGTGCTCCGGCGTCACCGTTCGCGCCATCCTGTCCCGCGGCGCCGTGTCCCGCCGTGAGCACGGTGTGGCGCAGCCGCACGTCCGAGCCGATGACGCGCAAGGCGATGGAGGGCTGTCCCGGCGCCTGTCCATCCGCGGAGCGCACGCGCAGGTACTCCAGCACGATGCCGGCGTCCGACAGTCCGCGAACGGTGAGCGCGGTGGGGCCGGCCTCCAACCGGGCCACCTGGGTGCCGGCGCGGCGCCAGCCGCCATCGCGTCCCGCGTAGCCGCCGTGGAGCGACACGGGCACGTCCAGCGTCAGCTCACCCTCCTGGTACTCCCCGCCCGCCAGGTACACCCGCGTGGGCGCGCCGCCGTCCCACTGGCGCACGAGCGACAGCGCGTGGCCGAGCGTGCGCAGCGGCGCGTCGCGCGTGCCGGTGCCGTTGACGTCGTCGCCCGTCACGGGGTCGACGAACAGGCCCTCGCTGGCGCGGCCGTCCACGCCGTCGCAGTCGGAGTCCTCGAAGGTGTCGTCCGGGGTGTCGTCGATGGCGGTGTTGGGGATGCAGCGCCCGGCGTCGGGCACCTGCTCGCACCGGCCTTCGTCGAGGCAGCGCTTCCGCGCGGCGTCGAAGTCGTAGCAACCGCCGGCGGCGAGCACCGCGCCGAGCGCCGCGCCCAGGGCGCCGAGCGTCCAGGTCTTCCGCATGGGTCCTCTCGAGGTCATGGCCACGTCCCGGACAGGCCCACCATGGCGCCACCCGACGTCACGGCGGCGGAGGGGACGACCTTCGCGGGAGGGTCGTCCTCCGGCCACAGGAACATCACCGCGCCGGCGACGAGCCCCGCCGCGCCCACCCCGAAGGCCACGCGGCTCACCGTCTGCGCGCTCTTGCCCTGGGACACCAGCGCGTCCGAGTCACGCAAGGGGATGTCCGCGCCGCCGGTCTCCAGCGTGTCGTAGCGGTCCTTCGCCTTCAGGTAGAACACCGTCCCCACGCCCGCGAGCACCACGCCGCCCGCCGCGGGCAGCCAGGCCCAGCGCCGCGCGGAGGAGGAGGTCTGCGCGAGGGCGGGCTCTGGCGGCACGGGCGTCGGCTGGGAGCCGGGGTCGGAGGTGCCAGGCCGGGTCACTCGCGTGGGCGGGGGAACGTCGTCGATGCGCGGCGGGGGAGGCGGTGGCCGCAGCGCGCGCAGCGTCGCGGGCAGCACCACGTCCAGCGTCTGCGTGAGCGCGTCCAGCAGGCCGTCCTCGAGCACGTCGGAGACGAAGTGCTCGGCGATGAGCGCGCCGTCCTTCGCCGCGTGGAGCTTCATTCCCGCGCGGTACCCCTGGGGCTTTCGCACCAGCTCCGTGACGAGCACGACCTCCGCCTGGCTGGTGGTGCCCAGCCATTGGATGCAGGGCGCCTCGGTGCGCTTGCAGCGCAGGAGCGCGCGCCGCTTCGTGGCGGGCAGCCTGCGGGTGACGTTGTCCATCCGGATGACGCGCACGCCTCGCGACTCGAGCTGCTCCGTGATGTGCTCGCGCGCGAAATCCACGACGTGAGTGGGAGTTCCCGTCGCGTCCGGGGGCGCGACCAACACGCTCAGGGGCCCCTGCGGGGCGGGGAGCGCGGGCGCCTGGGCGGCGACCACGGTGAAGACGGCGACGAGGGAGATCAACACGTGAGCACTTTCCCCCCGACACGACCTCCTCGCAAGAAGGGGAATCAGGGGCGACCCACCTCGGGTGGCGTCACGCTCGCGGGCGGTGCGTGCGGTGACGGGAGACTCCACCACCCGGGTAGGGCGGCGGAGTCGTGACCCGTGGCCTCAGCGCCGAGGCCGCTCCGACGGAGCGGGGCGGATCTGCGTCTTCTCGGCGCCGCCCTGGGGCTCGGCCGTCGCGCCCGTGTCCTCGTCCTCGTCGTCCACGTGGGCGGGCATGGCCGGCGGGGGCCTGCGCGCGGCGAGCGCGGGGCGGGCCCCGGGAGGCGGAGGCCTGGGCGGCGGCGTGCCCGGGCGACGCGGCGGGGGAGGCCGGCCCGCGTCGGTGAGCAGCTCCTCGTCCACCTCCACCTTGGCCTCGGCGGCGTGGTCCATGCCGCTGGCGAAGGGGCTGCGGGTGGGCGGCGGCGTCTTGTCGTCGTCGCTCTCGGGAGGAGGCGGCGGGCGCGCGGCGGGAGGCCGGGCGGCGGCCTGTCCCGCGGGCGGCGTGGCGCTGGCCACCCTGGGAGGCGCGGCCGTCGTGGCGGGCTTCGAGGTGGGCAGGTTCGCGGGCACCTGCACCTGCACGGGCGCGGCGGCGGGCGCGGGCGCTCCACCGGCCTTGGCGGCCTTGGCCTCGCGCGCGCTCTGCTTGAGCTTCTCCTCGAACGCGGACCACTCCTGCTTGTAGTGCGCGGGGTCCGGCTGTCCCTCCTCGCGGTGCTTCAGCGAGGGCGCCCACCGCACGGTGTAGGACTCACCGGCGTGGAACGTGGGCGGAGGCGGCAGGCCATAGGTGGCCGGGTCGAAGAACGAGTCCTCCAAATCGCTGAAGCCGTACGCCTTCGCCTTGGCGACGAAGTTGGGGATGATGCCCGTGGGCGCGTGGTAGCCGAGGATGTGGTCGTCCTCGTCCTTGGCCACCGGCGTGAAGACGAAGATGTCCTGCGTGCGGTAGTCGCCCTTCTCGTTGAGCGGCAGCACCTCCGACAGGGCAATCGTCTTGCGGCTGCCGTCGTGCAGACGCTCGCAGCAGATGACGAAGTTGATGGCGCTGGCCACCTGGGCGCGCACGGCCACCATGGGCAGCTCCACGCCGGACATGAGGCACAGGGACTCGATGCGGCGCAGCGTGTCCGTGGGCGTGTTGGCGTGCGTGGTGGCCAGCGAGCCGCCGTGGCCCGTGTTCATCGCCTGCATCAGGTGGAACGCCTCGCCGCCGCGCACCTCGCCGACGACGATTCGGTCCGGACGCAGACGCAGCGCCGAGTGCAGCAGGTCTCCCATGTCCACGCCGCCCTTGCCGAACTTGTCCGGCGGACGGCTCTCGAAGGCGACCACGTGTGTCTGGTTGAGCTGGAGCTCGGCCGAGTCCTCGATGGTGAGGATGCGCTCCTCGTCGGGGATGAGCGAGGAGACGATGTTGAGCAGCGTCGTCTTGCCGGAGCCCGTGCCGCCGGCCACCAGCATGTTGAGCTTGGTGGCGATGCCCGCCTCGATGAGCCGCGCCATCTGCGGCGTCAGCGAGCCGAACTTCAGGAGCGACTGGACGGTCAGCTTCTCCTTGAAGAACTTGCGGATGGAGATGGTGGTGCCGCGGCGGGCAATCGGCGGAATCACCACATGGATGCGGCTGCCGTCCGGAAGGCGCGCGTCCAGGCGCGGGCGCTCCTCGGTGAGCATGCGGCCGACGAACTGGGCCATGTTGCGCGCGGCGCCGATGAGGCCTTCCTCGGTGAAGGCCGCGTCCGTCTTCGTCAGTCGGCCCTTCTTCTCGATCCACACGTCGGTGGGGCCGTTGATCATGATCTCCGACACCGACTCGTCGTCCAGATAGGGCAGGACGGGCTTGAGGAAGGCGCGGAGTGACTCGGTGTACATCGTCATGGCGCCTCGCAGGCTAGCGCGCCCGGGGCCTTCCCCCCAAGAACCCGTCCCGCCCGCCCGGTCGCTTCCAGTGCGGCTGTCACCCCCTGGACGCCGGGACGAAAGCGATGGGCCCCCCGCGCGGGCGGTGCTTCAATGCCCGACCTCGCAGGTCGGACGGGGAGTCACGCCATGTTGAAGGACGGGTTGCCGGAGGACTGGAAGCGGGAGCTGAAGTCCGCGCTCGATTCACCCTCGTTCCAGGAGCTGGAGCGCTTCGTCGCCCGGGAGCGCGAGGCGGCCACCGTCTTCCCCTCGGAGGAGGACCTCTTCTCCGCCTTCCGGCTGACGCCCTACGCGGACGTGCGCGTGCTGCTTTTGGGCCAGGACCCGTACCACGGGCCCGGGCAGGCACACGGGCTGGCGTTCTCCGTGAAGCCCGGCGTGCCCTCGCCGCCCTCGCTGGTGAACATCTTCAAGGAGCTGGAGGCGGACGTGCAGGAGCCCCGTCCCAAGACGGGCTCGCTCATCCCCTGGGCCGAGCAGGGCGTGCTCCTGCTCAACGCCGTGCTCACCGTGCGCCAGGCCCAGCCCAACAGCCATGCGGGCCACGGCTGGGAGGACTTCACCGACGCCGTCATCCGCGCGGTGAGCGCCAAGCAGGACGCCGTCGTCTTCCTCCTCTGGGGCAAGTACGCCCAGAAGAAGAAGAAGCTCATCGATGCGAAGCGCCACGTCGTCATCGAGGGCACCCACCCCTCGCCCCTGTCGGCCAGCAGCGGCTTCTTCGGCAGCAAGCCCTTCAGCAAGGTGAACCAGGCCCTGGAGTCCAAGGGCCGGCCCCCGGTCGACTGGCGCCTGTCCCGGTGAAGCGGCGGGCCGCACCGCGCGTCCGGGCACGAAGGCCGTGCCTCCGGGACGAGGCTTGATACGGTGCGTCGCGACATGACCGCCGCCTTCGTCGCCGCCTCCACGCCCGAGCTGCTGGAACCCAACGTCTACCGCACCCGCTTCCACGCGGACTGGTACCAGGGGAGGGGGGCCTATGGCGGCGTGGTGGCGGGCACGGCGCTGCGCGCGCTGGAGCACACGCTGGCGGACGCGGCCCGGCCGGTGCGCTCCT
Organism: Myxococcus sp. AS-1-15; assembly: GCF_020037055.1. Lineage (NCBI taxonomy): Bacteria > Pseudomonadati > Myxococcota > Myxococcia > Myxococcales > Myxococcaceae > Myxococcus > Myxococcus sp. AS-1-15. The sequence goes on from NZ_JAIQDF010000002.1 coordinate 749,426, forward strand.
TCACTATGCACTTCTGCTCTCCCGCGGTGGAGGGCGAGGCGCGGGTGCTGACGCGCATCGAGCGCGCCGGGAAGCTCGTCACCCACGCCACGGTGCGCGTGGAGAACGACGCGGGCGTGGTGGCCGTGGGCAGCGCGACGTTCGGCGCCTCGCGCGGCGGGGCCCTGGAGTACCTGGACCTGACGCCCCCCAAGGTGCCGCCCCCGCTGGACGTGCCGGCGACGCCCGACGACGTGCCCATGCCGGACTTCTGCCGCCACTTCGAGTTCCGCTTCTGCCTGGGCTCGGCGCCGTACTCGGGCTCGGACGTGGCCGAGACGGGCGGCTGGCTCCGCCCCCGTCAGCCCACGGTGCTGGACGCGCCCCTGTTGGTGGGGTTGATGGACGCCTACCCCCCGGCGGCCCTCTCCCGCGTGGAGGGCTTCCGCCCGGCGGCCACGGTGGACTTCACCGTGCACTTCTTCCACCCGCTGCCCAGGCCCGGGCTGAAGCCGGACGCCCACTTCCTGCGCACCGGGCGCTCGCGTCAGGCGGGCGAGGGCTACGCGGACGACTACCAGCAGCTGTGGACCGAGGACGGCGTGCTGCTGGCCCAGTGCCGCCAGCTCTTCGTGGTGATGGGCGGCTGAAGTCCCGCCATCTGGTAGTGTCGGCGGCGTGCAAGTGCTCTGGGTCGTCGTCACCGCCATCGCCGCGCTGCTCGCCGCGGTGGGTGTCCTCTTCGTGGTCGCCGGTCTCAAGGACGTCCAGCGCGCCCGGCGCACCCTGAGCTGGCCCACCGCGCCCGGCACCATCCGCTCCGCAGAGGAGTTCGAGCGCCGCCTCCCCGTCGCCGGCCCGGCCGAGCCCCGCATCCACTACGAGGCCGTCATCCAGTACGAGTACACCGTGGGCCGCGTCCTGGTCGGCACCTCCACCCTGCGCGTGGACCCCGCCGCGTACACCAACCCGGAGCACGCCCAGTCCGTCCTCCGGCGCTATCCCCCGGGACAGGCCGTCCGGGTCGCCTACAACCCGGCGGACCCCACCGACGCGGTGCTGGAGCCCGGCGCGCACGCGCCCAGCTTCGTGCGGCTGGGCGTGGGGCTGGGGCTGGTGGCGCTCGGCGCCTGCATCCCGCTGGTGGCGCGCTGGTTCGCGGCGCGCCTGTAGGAAAATCTCCGTCCTGGACGCAACTGATCCACGTCCCCCGCGACAATCCCTTCACATTCTTTCCCGGCCAGTCCCCGGCCGAGGTCCGCCATGAGCGATCGCTCCTCCATCCGTCGCGGTCAGCAGAACCCGGTTCGCACCACCCAGACGCCGCAGAACGCCGCGGTGGTGAAGAACACGACCACGGACAAGGTCGTCAAGGACACCAACACGGGTGTCCAGACCACCTTCGAGAACGGCCGGCTCCAGAGCCACTTCGAGCGTGAGAAGAGCACCACGCAGAACTGGAACACCAGCTACAGCCACGAGTCCCAGCACGAGTCCACGGGCCGCGTGACGGGCGCCATGGCGAGCCTGCTGGGCGCCATCCCGAAGGTCGGCATCGACGGCCAGTTCACCAAGGGCGCGGCGGTCAAGAAGTTCGAGGGCGGCTTCGGCGACGCCAACAGCGTGGCCCAGGGCTACGGCAAGGTGAGCCTGCTCGAGGCCGAGCTCAAGGGCTCCGGCGAGGTGGGCATCGAGGGCGGCAAGCTGTTCGCCCGCGGCGACCTGGACGCGAAGGCCACGCTGGTGGACGCCGAGGGCACGCTGCGCGCGGGTGTCGGCCCCATCCAGGCGGAGCTGCAGGGCAAGGCGTGGGTGGGCGCGAAGGCGGGTCTCCACGGTGAAGTGACGGTGGACCCCATCAACGGCAAGTACGCGGCCCGCGTCGGTGGTGACGCGTTCATCGGCGCCCGCGCCGGTGCCACGGGCACGGTGAAGCTGGGCGACTACGGCGGCGTCACGGGCCGTGCGGAGGCCTGGGCCGGTGTGGGTGTCTCCGCCCGTGCCGAGGCCAGCTGGGACAACGGCCGCTTCAAGGCCCGCGTGGACTTCGGCGCGGCCCTGGGCGTGGGCTTCAAGCTCGGCTTCGACGTGGACATCAACTTCGGGAAGATCGCCGACGCGGTGAAGAGCGTCGTCGAGAAGCCGGTCGAAGTGGTCAAGGATGTGGTGAAGTCCGTCGGGAACTTCTTCAAGGGGCTGTTTGGCTGATGGCGGAGACCGCCAGGTACGACGCACTTCTCGCAGCCGGGGAGCTGGACCAGGCACGTCGGGAGGCCGAGGCCGCGCTCAAGCGCGATGCCTCGGACCTGTCGGCCCGGGTCGCGCTCGCCCGGCTCGCGGCATTCGATGGCAACGAGGCCCAGGCCGAGTCATGGCTCGCGGGCGTGAGCGCGGAGGAGCCGGACGTGCAGCTGGTCCGGGCCGCGCTGCTCACCCGGCGAGGTGACGCGGCGGGCGCCCTGGCGCTCTACCGGAAGGTGGCGAAGGCGCGCCCCCAGAAGGCCGAGGCCTGGTTCGGCCAGGGCTACCTCCTGGCGGAGCAGGGCGACAACGCCGGCGCCCGCACCGCGCTCGAGCAGGCGGTGAAGCTGTCGCCGGGCACGGCCATCCATCACTTCCACCTGGGGCGCGTGCTCTTCGCCCAGGAGAACCTGAAGGACGGCTTCCACCACCTCCAGGAGTCGCTGCGCCTCAACCCGAGGCACGGGCCCAGCTACCTGGTGCTCGCGGTGGCGCTCCAGGCGGGCGGTGAGCTGGGCGCGGCCGAGGAGCTGCTGACCACGGGCATCAAGGCGCTCGACGGCGACCCGTACCTGCTCAACGCGCTGTGCAACGTGCAGCTGGCGCGCGGCAACCTGAGCGGCGCGGTGGCCACGGCGGAGACGCTGGCGCGCGTGGAGCCGGACGCTCCCGCGGCGCAGGCGAACCTGGCGCGGCTGCGGCTGGCGCAGGGGCGGCTGACCGACGCGCTGGAGCTGTGCAGGAAGCTGGCGTCGCGCGGACAGGCCACCTCGCAGAGCCGCATGGTCGAGGGCATGGCGCTGGAGGCCATCGAGCCGGTGGACATCCCCGCCGCGCTGACGGCGTGGCGCGAGGCCATGAAGCTGGACCCGGACGACTGGGCCCCCGCCAACAACCTGGGCAACCTGCTGATGCGCATCCCCGAGGACGAGCTCCCGGGCGCGGGCCAGCAGGCGCTCGAGGCGCTGGAGGAGGCGCACCGCCGCGCGCCGGAGCGTCCCGAGCCGCAGCTCAACCTGGCGCTCGTGAGCGCGCGCCTGGGCGACAAGCAGCGGGCGACGCGGCTGGCTCAGTCGCTCTTGAAGCTGGAGCGCCTGGACCCCGAGTGGCGCGAGCAGGCCGAGCGGCTCATCAAGGCCCTGGCCTCCTGAGCTGAGGTGACGGACGGGCGCTCACGGGCGCCCGTCCGGTGGCGTCGCGGCACGCGGTGCGGTTCCCGCCACGGCGCGACAGCCGCGCCAGGCCGCCGCACGGGTGTGTGTCGATGTCTCTGGCCTGCGTCGCGCGTGGCCGCCGTCCGAGCGCATTGATGCATCTGGCGCTGCGCTCGCGTGCGTGGCCATCGACCCGCCGCACGGGTGTGTGTCGATGTCTCTGGCCTGCGTCGCGCGTGGCCGCCGTCCGAGCGCATCGATGCATCTGGCGCTCCGCTCGTGCGCATGGCCATCGACCCGCCGCACGGATGTGTGTCGATGTCTCTGACCTGCGTCGCGCGTGGCCGCCATCCGAGCGCATTGATGCATCTGGCGCTCCGCTCATGCGCGTGGCCATCGACCCGCCGCGTGAGGTGGCACCGCATCCGCCCGTGAAACATGTGTCGAGCGCTGTCGCGGGTGGCTGGTTTCACCGCATGGGGCGCTCGGCGTTCACGCCGCCACGTTGGCGAGCTGCTTCATGAGCAGTCGAATCAGCTCCACGGGGTGGATGGGCTTGGGCAGCAGCTCCGCGCCGTAGCGGATGGCGACGGGGATGAGGTCGTCGAGCTGCTCGTGGCCGGTGAGGAAGATGAAGGGCGCGTTGCACTCCTTCAGCTCGCGCATGGCGATGAGCACGTCCGCGCCGTTCATCGATGGCATGTTGTAGTCGCAGAGGATGGCGGAGATGTTCCCCAGCTCCTCCTGGAACGCGCTCTCGGGTGACTGCACCGTGCGCACCTGGAAGCCGGCGCTCTGCAGGATGTCCGTCACCAGCGAGAGCACGAACAGGTCATCGTCAATCACCAGCACGGTCTGCATCGCGCGCTCTCCCGGCAAGCCTGTCTCATCCTACGAGTCGGGCCAGCCAGGAGAGTAGGGCGAGCAACGCATTCCGTCAGCGCGGTGCGGGAGCCACGGGGCTCGGCTGACCCGGGGTGCCCGGCGACGGGATGAGCACCAGGTCCTCCTGCGGCGGAATCAGGTACTCGGCGCCCGTCTCGGTGACGACGGCCATCTCCTCCACGGAGAGGACCCGCATCGCGTCCGGGCCCTCCTTCCACGCGAAGAACCCGTCGAAGGCGAACACCTGCCCCGTCCGGATGATGCGCGTGGACTGGCCCTGCTTGGGCTTGTCCTTCGCCCCGCCGGAGAGCGCGGGCCCCACGTCATGCGCCCAGTAGCCCACCGGGTGGCCGGTGCCGAACATGTTCATCGGCTCCGAGCCCGCCTCCTTCATCCACACGCGCTGCGCCTTGTCCACGTCCCAGCCGCTGGCGCCCGGCTTGAGCGCCGCCAGCGCCACGCGGTTGCCCTGCCGGCCCTTCTCCCACTTCTCCAGCGCGTCCTGCGGCACCTGGGTCTGCCCCGGCGCGAGCACGTAGGCGAAGCGCTGGATGTCCGTGACCCACAAGTGGCCCACGCGGATGCCGAAGTCCGTCTGGATGAAGTCCCCGGGCTGAATCACCTTCTCCGTCGCATGCGAGTGGCCCCTCAGAGGCCCGCTGTTGACCGCCGGGTTCTGGTCCGGCGCCCACGCGTCCCCCACGCCCAGCTCCGCCATGCGCTTCTTGAGGAAACGAGCGACGTCCGAGTCCCGCGTCTTGCCCGGCACCACCGTGGCGTACGCCTCGACTTGCAACTGCGCCGTGAGCGCCGCGGCCTTGCGCAGGATGTCCACCTCCTCGGGCAGCTTCACGGACAGCCACTCGGAGACGACGTCCTCGGACGACACCAGCTTCTTGCGCAGCGCGGGCGACAGCGCCTTCTCCAGCGCCGCGCGCTGCGAGGACGACAGCCCGTCCGCCACCGTGACGGACGTGGACGCGTTGATGGCGATGCGCGCGGGCTTCGCCGCCGCCAGCCGCGCGGCCACCTGCGCATAGAGGTCCTGCCCGCGCTCCACCGAGATGACCTCGTCCAGCGGCGCCACCTCGCGCAGCGCCGTGGCCTCGCTCACCGGCGACAGCGCGAGCGAGCGCACCGTGTCCCCCTGCCGCAGGAACAGGAACGCCGCGGTGCCGCCCGCGTTCTCCCCGCCGACGTGGATCGCCAGCGGGTCGTTGTCGTTCTCCCGGCAGAGCACCACCCAGGCGTCCACGTTGGCGCGCGCCATGGCCTGCGGCAGCAGCTTCTGGATGCGCTCCTTGCGGATGCGCGGCCACGGGTCGCCAGAGACGATGGAGTCCTTGCCCGCCGCGCTCGCCAGGGGGGCGGCGAGGAGCAGGGCGGTGACGAGAGCGGACCGGACGCGCTTCATGCTTCGGGAATCCTTTCGGGAGAAGGCGCCGCCATCATCCCCGACCTCGTCCGCTCCCGGCACGGCCCCCGTGTGAAGCCCTGTCGCGTCGTCATGAAGAAATGCCCGGGCAAACCGGAGAAAACCGCGAGCGCAAGCGCCACCGCCGTCGCTCGTTTAAGGTGATGACCATGGCCAAGAGCTCCTCTCGCAAGTCCGCCGCGAAGGCGAAGGTGAAGGTGAAGAAGCCCGCCGCCCCCCGTGCCGCCGCTCCCCGGAAGAGCCAGGCGAAGCGGCCCGCCCGGCCCCCCGAGCCGCCGCCCATCGTCCTCGAGGCCGAGCCCGTCTTCCCCGAGGAGCCCACGCTGGAGGACACCCCCAAGGCCCTGCCCGCGGGCGAGGAGGGCTCAGGCCGCGTGCTCCCCTTCGAAATCGACCCCAAGCGCATGGAGGAAGGCCTGCGCAAGCTCCAGGGCGAGGTGGTGCACTGGGCCAACAAGGGCCGCTACACCCGCGTGCGCTTCAAGTTCCGGGGCAAGCAGCTCTTGCCGGACCTGCCGCTCGCCGCCGTCGTGGCGGCGGAGGGGCTCACGTTCTACTGGGGCGGCATCCTGCGCGTGCTCATCGCCAACGTGGTGGGCGGCAGCGTGTTCCAGGTGGAGCTGGTGAACGACGCGGAGAAGCGCGTCCAGGCCGGCAAGGAGGCCCTGCTGTCGGGCGACGTGGACCAGGCCCTGGCCCTGTTCCGCGAGGCCGTCGCCATGGACCGCGACTCCGCGCCCGCACACCTCAACGTGGGCGTGGCGCTCAAGCTCAAGGGCGACAAGCCAGGGGCGCTCGCGGCCTTCGAGAAGGCCAAGGAGAAGGACCCCGAGGGCCCTGTCGGCACCGAGGCCGAACGCCTGGCCGCGCCCCTCCGTCCCTCGCCCGTCTAGCGTCCGTCCCGGGCGGCTCGGGAGGCCCGTTTTTCTTCGTCGGAAGCGGGCTGAAAACGGGGTGTTCGAGCGTTCAGTAGGGGGCGTTTTCCAGCGCTCCGTTGACTTGATTCCGGACCCCATCGCATGTGGGGTGTCCACCCCCTCGTTTCCCTTGTTGACGTAGGGAAATCCAGGGGTTACGAACGCTCCCTCACTGGACGGCGGCCCTTCACGGGGTCCCTCCGCGACACTCCCAGAGCCCATGGCTGACGACACCACCGACAAGCCGGCCCCGCCCTCCCCGCCTCCTCCTCCGGACGGCGCTGGAGAGCTCATTCCCGTGAACATCGAAGACGAGATGCGCCGCTCGTATCTCGACTACTCGATGTCCGTCATCATCGGTCGCGCGCTGCCTGACGTACGCGACGGCCTCAAGCCCGTGCATCGCCGCGTGCTGTTCGCGATGAACGACCTGGCGAACTACCACAACCGTCCCTACAAGAAGAGCGCGCGCGTGGTGGGTGACGTCATCGGTAAGTACCACCCGCACGGCGACTCCTCCGTGTACGACGCCATGGTGCGCCTCGCGCAGCCGTGGAGCCTGCGCTACCTGCTGGTCGACGGTCAGGGCAACTTCGGCTCGGTGGACGGCGATATGCCCGCCGCCATGCGCTACACCGAAGCGCGCATGGACCGCCTGGCCGAGGAGCTGCTGGCGGACATCGACAAGGAGACCGTCGACTTCGGCCCCAACTACGACGACTCCCTCGAGGAGCCGCTCGTGTTGCCGGCGCGCTTCCCCAACCTGCTCGTCAACGGCAGCAGCGGCATCGCGGTGGGCATGACCACCAACATCCCGCCGCACAACATGACGGAGGTCATCAACGGGACGCTGCACCTCATCGAGAACCCCACGTGCACCGTGCGGGACCTGATGGAGTTCATCACCGGCCCGGACTTCCCCACCGGCGCGTTCATCACCGGCCGCGAGGGAATCCACCGCGCCTACGAGACGGGCCGCGGGCAAATCACGGTGCGCGCCCGGTCGGAGATCGAGACGTCGAAGAAGGGGGACCGCGAGTCCATCATCTTCACGGAGATTCCGTACCAGGTGAACAAGGCGCGGCTCATCGAGAAGATCGCCGAGCTGGTGCGGGAGAAGAAGCTCGAGGGCATCAGCGACATCCGTGACGAGAGCGACCGTCAGGGCATGCGCATCGTCATCGAGCTCAAGCGCGACGCGATTTCGCAGGTGGTGCTCAACAACCTGTACCAGTCCACGGCGCTGGAGACGACGTTCGGCGCGGTGATGCTGGCCATCGACGGTGGCCAGCCGCGCACGCTGAACCTCAAGGAGCTGCTGGACCGCTTCATCGCCCACCGCCGCGACGTGGTGACGCGCCGCACGCGCTACGAGCTGCGCAAGGCGCTGGCGCGCATGCACATCGTGGAAGGTCTGCTCGTCGCGCAGGACCTCATCGACCTCGTCGTCAGCCTCATCCGCGCGTCCAGGGATCCGGACGAGGCGCGCTGGGGCCTGATGAACATCCTGTCGCCCACGCTGTACGAGCACGAGCGCTTCGCGAACCTGCAGCGCATCGACTACGACAAGGCGAAGGCGCAGATGGAGCTGCTCGTCTCGCGCGCGCGCAACGAGGAGCCGCAGTACCGGGGGCTGGCGCACAAGTACGAGGGCGCGGGCTTCAGCCAGGAGCAGGCGCAGAACATCCTCGAGATGCGCCTGCAGCGGCTCACCGGCCTGCAGCGCGAGGAGCTGTTCCGCGAGCTCATCGGCCTGGTGCGCGACGTGGCGCGCCTGCAGGACATCCTCGCCAACGAGAAGAGCCTGCTCAACGTCATCAAGACGGAGCTGATGGAGATTCGCGAGCGCTACGGCGACAAGCGCCGCACCGAGATCATCGGCGCCGTGGACGACATCACCAGCGAGGACCTCATCGCCGAGGAGACGATGGTGGTCACGCTGTCTCACACCGGCTACGTCAAGCGCTCGCCGCTGTCGGAGTACCGGGCGCAGAAGCGCGGTGGACGCGGCAAGACGGGCGCGGCGACGAAGGAAGATGACTTCGTCAGCAAGCTCTTCGTGGCGAGCACCCACGCGTACCTGATGCCGATTACGACCAAGGGCAAGCTGTACTCGCTCAAGGTGCACCAGATTCCGGCCGCCAGCCGCACGTCGCGCGGCAAGGCGATGGTGAACCTGGTGCAGTTCGGCGAGGGCGAGAAGCTGGCCCAGGTGCTGGTGACGAGGGACTTCCCGGAGAGCCGCTACGTCTTCTTCGTCACGAAGAAGGGCGTGGTGAAGCGCACGGACCTGAGCGCGTTCGAGAACGTCCGCTCCAGCGGCATCATCGCGCTGGGCATCGACGAGGGCGACGAGCTGGTGGCGGTGATGATCACCGACGGCTCGAAGGACATCCTCCTGTCGACGGCCAGCGGCATGAGCATCCGCTTCCCGGAGTCGGAGGTCCGCTCCATGGGTCGTCAGGCCTTTGGCGTGAAGGGAATCACGCTGGAGGAGGGCGACGAGGTGGTGGGCGCCGTGGTGGTGGAGAACGAGTCCGCCATCCTCACGGTGACGGAGAACGGCTACGGCAAGCGCACCGAGGAGGCCGAGTACCGGCAGCAGGGCCGCGGCGGCAAGGGCATCATCGACATCAAGACCACCGAGCGGAATGGCAAGGTGGTGAGCGTGGTGCAGGTGAAGGAGTCGGATGAGGTGATGCTCGTCACCAACGGCGGGATGCTCATCCGCATGAAGGTGAAGGAGATCTCCGTCATCGGCCGCAACACGCAGGGCGTGCGCCTGATTGCGCTGGAGAACGACCAGGAGAAGGTGATGGCCCTCTCCAAGCTCCCCGAGGGCGAGGAGTCCGAGGAGGAGTCGGAGACGGCGACGCCCGCCGAGGGCGCTCCGGAGGGTGTGGTCGCGGAGGCCGTGGCCACCGAGGCCGAGGTCGCTCCCGCCGCCGAGGAGGCTCCTGCCTCCGAGACGCCGACCGAGGGCGGTGGCTCCGAGGAGCCGCAGGCCTGAGTCGGACCGTGATTTGAAACACCGAGGCCCCTCTTCCCCGTGCGTGGGGAGAGGGGCTTCGTCTTGGTGGGCGTGAGGTTAGAGAAGTCCGAGGAAGGTGATGGTGGAGGGGCCGCTCAAGCGCCGCAGTCCCTCCGGGCCGCTGCACGCGTCCAGGTCCGTGGAGAGGAACGTGGTGGTGCGCAGCACGGTGGCGCCCTGGAACTTGCCGGCCTCCACCGAGCCGACGTGGGTCAGCGTGAGCAGGAGGCCCTCGACGCGAGCGGCGACGCGGGTCTGCACGAGCGTGGAGGTCTCGCCGGTGTTCCAGACGAGCGTCCCACGAGCCCGTCCGACCTCCAGCAAGTCGAGACAGGAGAAGGGCGAGGCCCCCAGGTTGCCCACGGTGTACGTGGCGGACGTCAGGGTGGGGTCGAGCAGGGCCAGGCAGTTGCTGAAGACCGACGTGCCTGAGATGCCCACGTCCTGGCGCTCGTTGCGAAGCGGCGGTGCGTAGTGGAGGTCTCCCGAGCCCACCGGGCAGCTCGCGAGTGTCAGCAACGCCTGCTCCGCTCGCGCGGGCGCCTCCGCTGGAGTGCCTTCGTTGTCCCGGGGCTCGGGAGGAGATCCGCAGGACATCAGTGCTCCACTGACGAGCAGGGAGATGGTGATGCATCGCAGCAGGTGTTTCATGCGCGTGCTCATGGCAGCCCCAGCAGTGTCAGCGTCGTCACACCGGACATGCCCGGGACGCCACGAGACGAGAAGCAGTCGAACAGGTTCACATCGAAGTACGTCAGGGTCCGGATGGCGGTCGCTCCCTGGAACTTCCCGGACTCGACCGTGCCCACGTAGGTGATGGCGACGGTGGCGTTGCTGACCTGGACGGAGCCTCGCGTCTGAAGCAGGGTGGAGGACTCGCCCGTGTTCCAGGTGATGTCCGCGCGTGCCGAGCCCACCTCCAGCAGGTCCTGACAGGCAAAGCCGGGCAGCTCGACGTGAACAGAGAGCTCGCCGGACGTCACCTCACCGGACAGTGAGACGCAGTTGGAGAACGTCGACGTCCCGGTGACGGTCGTGTCTCGAGGGACCACCGAGAGGGGCGGTGAAAAGCGATTCATCGTCGAGCCCACCGGACAGCTCATCACCGTCGGCAACTGCTGCCCCTGCGCGATGTCCTCGGTTGGCACGGGCGCGGGAGCTTCCCCACCGCAGCCCGACAAGACGCTTCCCATGAAACCTGACAGCAGCAGGGCGAGCCTGGACCCTCGACGCATGAGTGAACCTCCACGGAGTGCAAAGAGGCCGCAGGGATAGGGAGGACTTTCGACGTGGGCGACGTGGGACCCACACGCACCGTTCGCGCGTGGGCTCAGGGGTTGGACCTTCGTCCACTCCGGGAGGAGGAACGGTCAGGTCGAGGGCAGGACGTCCAAGCGCTTCGAGACATCCCTGCGGAAACGCCGCCCCGCACCACCGCCCGCATACGGTGTCTAGAGCAGCCCGAGCAACGAGAGGGTCGCCGTGCCGCTGTGCCGGGCGAGGCCCTCTGGCGAGGAGCAGGCGTCCAGGTCGGTGTTGAGCACGGTGGTGGTCCGAATCGCTGTGGCGCCCTCGAACTTGCCCGAGACCACCGAGCCCACATGCGTGAAGACGACGGAGAGCCCCTCCACCCGCGCGCCGAGCCGCGTCAGGGTCAGGGTGGAAGTCTCGAGGGTGTTCCAGGTGACGACCGAGTTCGTCGTGCCGATGTCCAGCAAGTCGGAGCAGGCGAAGCTGGGCCGGAAGACGTTGAGGGGGGTGTTGCCGGAGGTCACCCCGCCGAACAAGGAGTAGCAGTTGGAGTAGGTCGTCGTGCCCGTGGTCGTCACTGCCTGGGAGGTGTTCTTCAAGGGCGGGGAGTAGTCGAGCACCGTCGAGCCGATGGGGCAGGAGACGAGCGTCACCAGGCCCTGCTCCGCCGTCGCGGGCTCCTCGATGGGTTGTGGCGCGGCACTCTCCTCGAGCCCTCCGCAAGCGGTGAGGACACTTCCTGTCAGCATGAACACCACGACCGTGCCCCATGATGGGTGACGCATGATGGCCTCCTGGATGTGAGGCATTGGCTATAGTTGTCTCGGTTTGGCGCGTGCCAGTCACGGCGCGAAGCGCTGTTCGAGACGGCTCAAACGTCTTGGACTCCAGTACAGGCGTCCAGGCTCAGCGCAAGGGGGCCGGCAGCTTCGAGACCTCCACGCGCGGGACACCGACCTGTGTCACCGCCTGCGCGCCGAACCAGTTCGCCAGCTCCGCGCACTTCGTCATCGGCCAGCCCCGCAGCAGGCCCAGGGTGAAGCCCGCCAGGAAGCAGTCCCCCGCGCCCGTCGGGTCCACCTCCTCGACGGGGCTCGCAGGAAGCTCGAGCGAGTCCTTCGCCGTGAGCAGCGTGCACCCGCGCTTGCCCCGGGTGATGACCACACACGTCCTCGTGCGCACGGCGTCGAGGTCCAGCGCGCGCGCCTCCTCCTCGCTCGCCTTGAGCACGCGCAGGTGTCCCAGCAACTCCGCGTAGGGCGTGTCCTCCAGCCGCTGGTTCCACACGCGTCCTTCGTCATCCAGCGCGCGCAAGAGGCCCTGCGCGTCGGCGAGGACATGCCGGGCCCGCTGCGACATCCGGACGAGCGTCTCCGGGGACACCTCGCCCATCACCCCGCAGGCGAGCGCCACGCGCGCATCGAAGAGGATGTCCTCGGGAGCAATGCTCGCCGAGCGCGCGTCGACACGGAGCACGCGCTCCTCCCGGCTGAAGTCCGCGAGGAACCGCGTGGTGCGAGTCCCCGGGACGATGCGCGGTGGGTACCGGACGCGGTCCGCGTAGGCGAAGTCCTCGCCCGCCACGGCCACCACCGCGTGGTCCACCCCGGTGGCGTCAAACACCGAGGAGATGTACGCCGCCGAGCCGCCGAGCGTGTGCACCTCCCCACCTCCGACCGAGGGCAGCACGTCATGGCAGTAGTTGCCCACCACCAGCACGTCGCACGAGGAGCGTCCCGCCACGGGCGGCTACTTGCGCGTGAAGGTCGCGGGCACGGGCGCGCCGGCGGCCTTCTCGTCCGTCCAGGAGATGTGCAGCACCCACCAGCGCTGACCGTCGAAGACGAGCTGGATGTTGTTGACGCCCTTCGTGAGCACCGCGCCCTCCGGCGCCTCGCGGGCCTCGTACGCGCTCAGCACGTTGACCAGGTCGCCATAGCCATACACCTGACGGTGCGTCTCCTTCTCGAAGAAGCCGTGCGTCTTGAAGAACGTCTCGCCCCAGGCCACGTAATCATCCGGGGTGATGGGGGACACACCCGGGAGCCCGCCGGGCTTCGCGCGATGGACGGACGCCATCTGCGCGCCCGGATAGAACAGCGAGCGGAAGCGCTGCCAGTCACGCGCCTTGCCCGCGGGGCCGCTGATGACGTCATAGAGCGCGGCCAGCAGCGCCTCCTGCGTCTTCACGTCCTCCGGACGCCCGGGAGGATGTTGCTGGAGCGCCGCCTGGGTGCGCTCCGCCGCGAGCTTCATCGGGCTGGGCGCGGCGGGCGGCTTGGGCGCGACGGGCGGCGGCTTCTCTGACTGCGCGAGGGCGGAGGCGCAGCTCAGCAGGACGACGACGGGGACCGCGGTGATGAAGCGGGGCATGGGATGGACCTCCAGACGTCGAGGAAGCACCGCGCGGCACGTTACCCTGACGTCCGGGGAATGTCTGACGCGGTTCGAAGCGGGCGTGTGTGTTCGCGCTTCGACACTCGACGCACGGCGCAAAAGCCCGGGCTCCGGGTGGCACGGTGAGGGCCCGTCCGTTAGGGTGCCCCGCCATGATGCGACGACTCCTGCTGACCCTGTTGTTGTCCGTGTCCTCCACCGCGATGGCGGCGGAGACGCTCACCGTCTACTCCGGCCGCAACGAGAAGCTCGTGGGGCCGCTCCTCAAGAAGTTCACGGAGAAGACCGGCATCGAGGTGAAGGTGCGCTACGGCGAGACGCCGCAGCTGGCCGCCACGCTGCTGGAGGAGGGCGACAAGACGCCCGCGGACGTGTTCTTCGCGCAGGACGCGGGGGCGCTCGGCGCGCTGAGCAACGCGGGCCGCCTGCAGGCGCTGCCCAAGGCCACGCTCGACAAGGTAGACGCGCGCTTCCGCTCGCCGACGGGCCAGTGGGTGGGCGTCAGCGGCCGCGCGCGCGTGGTGGCGTACAACACCCAGAAGGTGAAGGCGGCGGACCTGCCCGACAGCATCCTGGGTTACACGGATGCGAAGTGGAAGGGCCGGCTGGGCTGGGCGCCCACCAACGCGTCCTTCCAGGCCTTCGTCACCGCGCTGCGGCTGCTCAAGGGCGAGGACGCGGCGAAGCAGTGGCTCCAGGGCATCCAGGCCAACGGCGCGCGCGTCTACAAGAACAACGCCGCCATCATCGAGGCGCTGGGCCGCGGTGAAATCGACGCGGGCTTCGTCAACCACTACTACCTGTACGCCGCGAAGAAGAACAACGCACAGCTGCCGGTGGCCAATGACTTCTCCGCGCCGGGCGACCCGGGCGCGCTGGTGAACGTGGCGGGCGTGGCCATCCTGAAGGGCTCGAAGAAGGTGGACGCGGCGCGCAAGTTCTCCGCGTGGCTCCTGGAGAACGACGCGCAGACGTACTTCTCCCAGCAGACGCACGAGTACCCGCTGGTGGCCGGCGTGAAGACGGCGCAGGACCTGCCGGCGCTGTCCAAGGTCGGCTCGCCGGACCTGGACCTGTCGAAGCTGGATGACCTGCGCGGCACGGTGAAGCTGCTGCAGGACACCGGCGTCCTCTAGAAGGAGCGGGCTTCGTGACACGGCGGGCTCCGCGGTGGTTGTTGATATCGGGCGGGCTGGTGGCGGCGCTCGCGGTGCTGCCCGCCGTGTACCTGGGGGTTCGCGCGGCGGAGGCCGACGCGAGCGCCTGGGGGCTGCTCTTCCGGGAGCGCACGTGGGGCCTGCTGTGGCGGACCTTGGGGCTCGCCGCGGCGGTGACGGTGCTCGCCGCCGCGGTGTCCCTGCCGCTCGCGTGGCTCACCACGCGCAGTGATTTGCCGGGCCGTCGCCTGTGGACGGTGCTGTTGTGCGTGCCGCTCGCGGTGCCCACCTTCGTCAGCGGCTATGTGCTGCTGGCCGCCTTCGGCATCGGCGGAGTGCTGGAGGAGGTGCTGACGCGCTGGGGGCTGCCGGTGCCGCCGGTGTATGGCTTTCCCGGCGCGCTCGTGGCGCTGACGGTGTCCACGTATCCGTACTTCTTCCTCGCGCTCCGGGCGGGACTGCTCGCGCAGGACCCCGCGTGGCTGGAGGGCGCGCGCAGCCTGGGGATGAGTCCGACGCGGGCCTTCTGGAAGGTGACGGCGCCGCTGTTGCGTCCGGCCTTCGTGTCCGGCGCGCTGCTCGTCGGCTTGTATGTGTTGTCGGACTTCGGCGCGGTGGCGCTGGTCCAGTACGACGCCTTCTCGCGCGCCATCTATGTGCAGTACGAGGGCGCGTATGACCGCGCCTACGCCGCGCTGCTCGGGCTGGCGCTGGTGGCGGTGACGGTGGTGGTGCTGGTGCTGGAGGTGCGGCTGCGCGGACGTGCCGGCTATCACCGCAGCTCCAAGGGCGCCGCGCGGGCCTCGGCCCCGGTGACGCTGGGGCGCTGGCGGGTGCCCGCGCTGCTGTTCTGTGGCGCGGTGGTGCTGGCGGGCGTGGTGCTGCCGGTGGGCGTGCTCCTGTACTGGGGCGCGCGAGGGCTGGCGCAGGACGAGGCGTCGCTGATGCAGCCCGCGCTGGGCTCGCTGCTCGCGTCGGTGCTGGGCGCGGTGGCGTCGGTGCTGGGCGCGCTGCCGCTCGCGTTCCTCGCGGTGCGCTACCCGAGCCGGCTCACCCTGGCGATGGAGCGCGTGTCCTACGTGGGCTACGCGCTGCCGCCCATCGTCCTGGCGTTGTCGCTCGTCTTCCTGGGCGTGCAGGCGCTGCCGTTCCTCTACGGGACGTTGGTGATGCTGGTGCTCGCGTACGTGGTGCGCTTCCTGCCGCAGGCGGTGGGCACGGTGCGCTCGGCGCTGCTGCAGCTCAA
Source organism: Myxococcus sp. AS-1-15 (assembly GCF_020037055.1). Taxonomy (NCBI): domain Bacteria; kingdom Pseudomonadati; phylum Myxococcota; class Myxococcia; order Myxococcales; family Myxococcaceae; genus Myxococcus; species Myxococcus sp. AS-1-15. The sequence goes on from NZ_JAIQDF010000002.1 coordinate 765,119, forward strand.
CCCGCACCTCGCGGAGGCCGCCGCGTCCCTCGGCGAGGCCCCGGCGGGGGTGTTCCGCCGCGTCACCGCGCCGCTGCTGCGTCCGGGATTGCTGGCGGGAGCGGCGCTCGTCTTCCTCACGGCGATGAAGGAATTGCCGGCGACGCTGCTGCTCGCACCCATCGGCTACGAGACGCTGGCCACGCGCGTGTGGGGCGCCACCGCCGAGGGCCGCTTCGCCGAGGCCGCGCTGCCCGCGCTGGTATTGATGGCTGTCTCCGCGCTCGGTGTGGGGTTGCTTGTATCGCAGGAGGGTGACGCACCTCGGGGCTGAGACACGGCCTCGGAATCCGAGACACTGAGAGGTGCTTCATGTGGCTTGGCCTCCCCCTTTGCAGGCGGTATCACGTCGGGCTTCATGTCCCTGCCAGAGTCTGTCCTTCCTCCGCTCGCCGCCGACGCTTTCGCCACCACGGAGAATGCTCTCGGTGAGCTGCCCTGTGGCCCGCCGTACTCCGCGCGGCACGTCCAGTCCGTGCTCGAGGAGAAGAAGCCCACCACGTTCGACGGCGCGGTGAAGGCGCTGGGGTCCGCGGGCAGCTCCACGCTCGCGTTCGTGGCCTCCGTCTACAAGGACGCGCCGCGCACGGCCGCCACGCTGGCGGGGCCCTTCATCGTCACCGAGCCCACGGGGCATGTGGGGGATTTGCACGTCCAGGGGGACCTGACGCTGGAGAAGTCGCTCGTCGTCGTGGGCGACCTCACGGTGGACGGCGTGCTGCACGATGGCGAGCACACGAAGCTGGTGGTGGTGGGGCAGGTGCGCTGCCGCGCGATGCACACCTCGGGCTGGGTGACCATCATCGGCGGGCTGACGGTGGAGCACGCGCTGTATGGCCGCTACAACGATGACTCGGTGGAGGTGCTCGGCCCCATCACCGCGGGCCTCATCGTGAGCGACGACCACCTCATCTACGGCAAGCCGAAGACGGCGAAGCTGCGCCCGTCCCAGGGGGGCGCCTGGGGGCCGGACACCTTCGACGCCCGGGACCGGGCCCACAAGGCCGAACTGCCCAAGGTCCTGGTGGACGGCATCACCTCCCTCGACGAGGACGGAGAGGTGAAGGTGGACGGGGAGAAGCTGGTGGCCGCTCGGCCGCCCTGGAAGTAACGGCGGAACGCGGTAGGGTGCGTGGCGCTTTCGCCATGCCCCTGCTCTCGCTCGAAGCCCTGTCCCTTCGCTACTCCGCCAGCGGCACCGCCGCGGTGGATGGCCTGTCGCTGTCGATGGAGCCCGGTGAGGTGGTGGCCCTGCTGGGCCCCTCCGGCTGTGGCAAGACGACGACGCTGCGCCTGGTGGCGGGCTTCGAGCGCCCCGGCGCGGGCACCATCACCCTGGACGGCCGCGTGCTCGCGGGCCCCGGGACGTTCGTCGCGCCCGAGCAGCGCAGCGTGGGCATGGTGTTCCAGGACTACGCCCTGTTCCCGCACCTGTCCGTGCTGGAGAACGTGACGTTCGGCCTGTCGAGAATGCCGCGCGCGGAGGCCGAGAAGAAGGCCCGCGCGATGCTGACGCTGCTGGGCCTGGGGGAGTTCGGCGCGCGGATGCCGCACGCGCTCTCCGGTGGACAGCAGCAGCGCGTGGCGCTCGCGCGGGCCTTGGCGCCGGGGCCTCGGGTGCTGCTGTTGGACGAGCCCTTCTCCAGTCTGGACAGCGCGCTGCGCGCCTCCACGCGGGTGGAGCTGCGGCGCGTGCTCAAGTCGCTGGGTGTCACGGTGCTGCTCGTCACGCATGACCAGGCGGAGGCCATGGCCTTCGCGGACCGGATGGCGGTCATGCGCTCGGGGCAGGTGGAGCAGGTGGGCACGCCGGAGGCCGTCTACTCGACGCCGCGCACGGCCTTCGTCGCGTACTTCCTGGGGGGCACCAACCTGCTGCCCGGGATGGGCTTCGGCGGCGCGGCGCGCACGGTGCTCGGCAACCTGCCGGTGGTGGGGCAGGCGCGCGGCAAGGTGCTCCTGTCGCTGCGCCCCGAGTCGCTGCGCCTTACGCCGGACACGGACACCGTGGCGGTGGGAGGCGCCCTGCGCGCGGAGGTTTTGTCGCGCGAGTTCCAGGGCCCCAGCGCCGAGTTCACCATCGCCTGTGGCGGCATGGAGCTGGTGGTGCGCGGCGCGCCGGAGCTGCCCCTGCGGGCCGGTGACCGGGCGCGTCTGGAAGTGGTCGGCCGAGCGGGCGTGCTGGAGGACAGTCCCGACTAGCTCGGCTGTCCTCCGAGCGTGCGGACGGCATACGCTGTCGGTGTCCCCCGGGTGCAATCACCCGGGCTCTCCGTGCGTAGAGGTGGGTATGAACATCGCAGGTCTTCGTGGCATGGGCACCCGCTTCTTCCGGTACGTGAGAGACCCTCGCGTGTCGCTCTGGCGCAAGCTGGCCGGAGTGCTGGCGGTGGTCTACTTCGTATCGCCCGTGGATGCGGTGCCGGACGTCATCCCCGTGCTGGGCTGGATGGACGACCTGGGCGTGCTGTCCGCGGCGGCGCTCTTCATGATGCGCGAGGTGCAGCGCTACCGACCCGAGCAGCCCTGGGACGGTGTGCCTCGCGACCAGGAGGGACACGAGCGCGTGCCGCCCACCGTCCGCAAGCACGTCTGAGCGGGAAGGTTCCGCCGGGAATCCCCGGCTCCAGCACTGTCCCAGGAATGTGACGCCGCGCGTCCGCGAGTTCCCGTGGTGCGCGCGGAAGGGACGCGGAATCATGGGCGTGCATGGACACGTCCCAGGGAAGCAAGGTGGTCCTCGTCACGGGAGCCTCCTCGGGTATCGGCGAGGCGTGCGCGGAGCTGCTCTCGGTGCGCAAGCACGTCGTCTACGGCACCAGCCGTCGTCCTCCGGAGACGCCGACGGTGGGCTACCGGATGCTGGCGCTGGACGTCACCCAGGAGGACTCGGTGCGCCGCGCGGTGGCGGAACTCCTCGAGCGCGAGGGCCGCATCGACGTGGTGGTGAACAACGCGGGCCACGCGTTGGCCGGAGCCCTGGAGGACACCTCCGTGGAGGAGGCGTGGCGCCAGCTCGACACCAACGTGCTGGGCGTGCTGCGCGTGTGCAAGGCGGTGCTGCCGCACATGCGTGAGCGGCGCTCGGGCCTCATCATCAACATCGGCTCGCTGGGCGGCGTGGTGGGGCTGCCGTTCCAGGGGCTCTACAGCGCCAGCAAGTTCGCGCTGGAGGGGCTGACGGAGAGCCTGCGCCAGGAGGTGGAGGCGTTCGGCATCCAGGCCTCGCTGGTGGAGCCCGGTGACGTGCGCACGCGGCTGACGGACAACCGCGTCCGCGCCGAGGGCTCGCGTGACGGGTCCGCGTACCGCGAGCCCTTCGAGAAGGTGCTGGCCATCATCCAGAAGGAGGAGCGCGAGGGCGTGCCCGCGGAAGCGGTGGCGCGCAAGGTGCTCGAGGTGATGGAGGCCAGGGAGCCCGACGTGAGGTACTCGGTGGGGAAGCTCTCCCAGCGCGCCGCGGTGGTGGCGAAGACGCTGCTGCCCGCGAGGACCTTCGAGGGCCTCCTGATGTCCATGTTCGGCCTGAAGCGCCGCTGAGCACGGTGCGACGTCGTCAGAACTGACCACCCATGGCGAGGCCCGCGCCGTTGCGACCCATCAGCGTGGGCGTCACCGCCACCGGAGGCAGGCGGCGGGCATCGAAGTTGCGCGTCAGGTAGGCCGTCAGCGCCAGGCCGCCCATGACGCCGATGCCCGTGCCGATGAGGATGGGGTCCTCGTCGTTGTTGCCCGTGAGCAGCAACATGGAGCTCGCGCCCATCAACCCGCCGATGATGCCGCCCGCGTCGATGATGAGCATGCGGCCCCGGCTCACCGGCAGGTTCCGCGACAGCAGCGAGAAGGCGATGATGCCCGCGGACGCCGACGCCATCTGCGCGCCGAACAACGTCTCCGTGCTCTCTCCGTCGACGGTCCCCAGGAACAGCGTCGTCAGCACGCCGGCCCACAGGCCACCCGAATTCGCCATCGACACCTGCCCCGCGGTGGGCTTCAGGGTGGTGGCGAGCACGATGCCGATGCCGGTGAAGGCCGCGCCGCCCAGCGCCACCGAGCCGAACGCCTCGTCCTCCTCCAGGTCGAGCGCGATGAGCGAGGCGACACCGAAATAGAGCCCCCACATCGTGCCGGAGTTGATGACCGAGGCCTGCCCCGGGGTGACTCCGTCCTGGACCAGCAGCAGCGTGCTGAGCGTGCCCAGGCCCGCGCCGAGCAGCGCGGAGGCCGGATAGGCCCGGTCCGCGCACTCCGCGATGGCACACAGCAGCAGCCCCTGGACCGCGCCATGCATCGTCTGAATCACCGTGAGCGAGGCCGCCGCGCCTCGTGTCGGGCGCTCCGTGTTCTCGAACACCGCGGCCTGCGCCAGCTTCGCGCCGGGCTTGAGCCGCGCGCGGGCCAGCCGCTCCAGCTCGGGCGCATGCGAGTGCTGCGGACACAACTCCAGGACCTGGCGGAAGCGCTCCGCGGCCTGCTCGTCGTCGCCCTTGCTGAGCGCGTCGAAGCCTTCCTTGTAGAGCGTCTCCGACTCGGGAGGACACGCGTCCGGCGTGGCCATCAGCGGCGGCGCCGTGAGCGTGTCCGACGGGCGGACAGGGGCTTCGTCGTGGGAGGGTGAGACCTGGGCGGCACCGAGAGCGACGAGCAGGAAGGTGGCGAGCGTCATGTGCACCCGCCACTTTACGCGACGACCCCGGCCCGTCCACGAGGGGAGGGGCCGAGGTCGCCGATGACTTGCAGCGTCGAGCCAGACGACCCGGGGTCAGCGCGTGGCGAGCGTGTCCACGTGCTGACGCAGCTCGACGTCATTGCCCAGCCGGGCGGCGAGCCCGGACAGGGGCTTCGCGGCCTGCTCGATGCGGCCGCGGGTGCGGGGCCCCGCCGCCACGAGCCAGGCCACGCCCAGCGCCAGCTCGGCCACCTCGGGCGCGCCGGTGAGCTGGCTGGCGAGGTTGAGCAGCGCCTCCACCGCCTTCTTCACCTGGGCGCCGTGCAGCGCGTGGCCGCTGGTGATGCCCTCGCGCAGGAGCTCCAGCAGGGCGAGCGCCGTGCCGCGGGCCTGCCGCACGGGCTCGGGACCCGTGCCGGTGCCATCCCAGAGGCCGTTGGCCAGCTGGCGGCCCAGCAGCGCCTCCACGCCGCCCTCCTCGCGCTCCTCGGCCATGGGGGCCAGGTCGCGCGACTCGCGCATCACCGCGTCCTCCGCCAGCGAGTCGTCGTACGAGTCCATGGGCGCCATCTCCGCGCGCTCCATCTCCTTCGCCTGCTTGCGGGACTTCTTCATCCCGCCTCCGCCGAAGATGCCGCCGAGCAGTCCGCCCGCGCTCTTCGCCATCTCGCCGACGGCGCTGCCGCTGGGCATCATGGGGGACGCAGGCGGAGGCGCCATGGGCGCCGCGGCGGCGGGCGCGGGGATGCGCATGGGCGGGGGCGGCGGCGGAATCTGCGCCGAGCCGCCACGGCTGCGCGCCCCGGGGCGCTGCACGACGTTGCCACCGCCCTCGGCGGCCTCCTCCTGCTTGTCCTTGCCGAACATGGCCCAGCCCGCGGGCGTGTTCACCGGGACGACGCGCGTCTCCGGCTGGCCCGAGGCGCGGCGGTCGCCCGTGCGCTCCTCGACGACGACGAAGGACGTGTAGCGCGTGACGATTTGATGGGCGACGGCGAGCTCGATGATGCGCTTCTTCATCGACTCGGCGCGCCGGCCGATGAGGCCTGTGGACTCCCAGCCCTTGATGCGCTCGGCGGCCCACAGCTTCTCCACCGCGGGACGGTCCGACTCGGCGGGGAAGCTCACGCTCACGGTGAGCGCGAAGGGCTCCTTGCCCGAGCGTCCACGCAAGGTCAGCTTGCCCGAGCCCGGCGTGGTGTAGCGGCCGAGCAGCGTCCAGGGCACGCCGTCCACCATCGTCGGCAGCTCCGCGGGCGCCAGCTCCGTGCCCTCCACGCCCTCGAACGTCGCCTGCAGCTCGGTGACGCGGGGCGCGAGCGCGCGGGCGAACTGGGCCACGACCTTGTCGTCGATGCGCTCGCCGGGGTGGATGAACTCCACGTCGCCGCCCGTCTGGCGGGCCAGGTCGCGCAGCAGCGCGTCGCTCACGTTGGTGCCGATGCCGAACGAGTACACGCGCGCCGTCTTGCGCTCGGCGAGCACGGCGCGGAGGATTTCGTCCTCGTTGCCCACCTGGCCGTCGGTGAGCAGCACGAGCACGCCATCCGGCGCGGTGCGCGCGGCGGCCTGCATGGGCCCGAGCAGCTCGGTGCCACCGTCGGCGCGCAGCGCGGCAACCCACCGGTCCGCGTCCTCCAGCATGCGCTGGGTGAAGGGCACGGGCTGCGGCTGGAAGGAGCGGAAGCTGCTCTCGAAGGCGATGACGTTGAAGCGGTCACCCTCGCGCAGGTGGCGCAGGCACAGCCGGAGCGCGGCCTGGGCCTGGGGCAGGCTGTCGCCGTCCATGGAGCCGGAGACGTCCACCAGGAAGATGACCTCCTGCTTGGGCGGCGTGGACGCCATCGCGAGCAGGTCGGGCACCACGGTGAGCGCGAAGGTGCCGGGGTTGTCACCCTTGCGGTGGGTGACGAGCGGCACGAAGACCGCGCTGGTGTCGGGGCTGCGCAGGGTGAGGACCAGGTCGCGGTCCAGGGCCACCTCGCCGCGCGCGAAGCTCACGCGGCCCCGGGTGCTGCTCTCGCGGGTGAAGGTGATGGCGTGCGAGGGGCTCTCGACCACCACTTCGCGGCCCAGGTCGACGAGCAGGTCCAGGCGCAGGCCGTACTTCACCTGGCCGATGGGAGGGCTGATGCGGTCCGCGTCGGGGACGCGGGCGGTGGGCTCGGCGGCGCCGTGGCCGGTGCGGTCGCCGGAGGGTGCGCCGGGGATGTAGCGCGGGGCGACGAGCGTGGGCAGCATCCAGCGCACGCTGCCCTCCTCGGCGGTGACGGCCTGGAGGAACTCCACCTCGATGACGGTCTCCTCGCCGGGCAGCAGGTTGCCCACCTGCGCGGTGAAGACGTTGGAGCGCTCCTCGTCGAGCAGCGCCGCGCCGTGGCCGGCGGTGACGGCGTCGTCGTAGGTGCGGAAGGCCTCCTCGCGCTCCTTGACGACGCCGTCGATGCGGCGGCCCGCGCACGTCATGGAGAAGGCGGACAGGGTGCCATCGGAAGGAAGGGGGAAGGTGTAGACGGCCTCGACGGGGCGCTTCTCGTCGTTGAGGTAGCGCTGGCGCACGCGCACGCGCGCATGACCGCCGAGCAACTCACCGGTGACTTCGACGCCCTGCAGCGGCACCTGCTTGCCTTCGCGCGTGAACAGCCCAGCTTGCTCCTTCGTCATGGCTTCTCCTTGTCCTGGAACTCTTCGATGAGGGCGCGCACCCGCTCGGCGAGCGCGCGAGTCTTGGCTTCCGCTGAATCCGACACGTGCAGCTCCAGCCCGGGAGCCAGCTCCCACCGCTGGTAATTCGACGCTCCGTTGGGACGCCGGACGGGCGGCGCCGGTGCCACGTTTTGTGGCTCAGGCGAGGTCGCCGGCCCGTACGTGGGCGGCGTGGGGGTGGGGTCCGACTCGGCGAGCTTTCGCAGCTCGTCGGGCGTCAGCCGGAGCAGCTCCGCCTGGATGGCGTCCAGGGGGAGGAACCGTGCCTGGAGGACCCGGATGGCCTTGAGCCGGATGAGGTGCTCCTCGCCATACACGGTGTCCGGTCCCTTGAAGGGAGGCGCGGGGAGCAGTCCCCGCTGGACGTAGTAGCGCACCGTGCGGGGCGAGACGCCCGCCTCCTCGGCCAGCTCCGCCAGCTTCCACTCGCTCTGTGTCTTCCGCGTGTTCACGACACGAACAGTAGGACTCGACACGATTGCTGTCAAGTCGACAGTGTCGAATTGTCGCGAGGGGAGTGTCGAGATGTAGGGTGTGTTGGTGTCGGATTGGACAGTGCTGGTGTCGAGATGGGGCGGATGGGTTGCGTGGGGTGGGGAGGGGGTGGAACAGAGGGGGGATGAACGGTGCGGAAGGGTTGGACGTCTCGTCGATACGGTTGATTGGGACGGCGGTGACGCCGGCGGTGATGGTGTCGGCGTGCGGCATCGTGGCGACGGGGTTGGACAATCAGATTGCGCGGATGACGACGCGGATGCGGGAGATGTTGAGGGAGGTGCGGCTGTTGCCGGAGGGGCACACGCGGCGGGAGGTGTTGCGGCAGGAGGTGGACATCCTGGACCGGCGGCACGCGATCCTGGCGAGGGCCATCGCGCTCACGTACACGGCGCTGTTGTCGTTCGTGGTGACGTCGCTCTTGTATCTGACGAAGCGTCAGCTCGACATCCCGGAGCCGTTGCCGGTGGTGGCGTTCGCGTTGGGCGTGTTGCTCCTGGGCGCGGTGGCGGTGCTGGCGCTGGCCTCGCTGCGGCTGAGCCGGCTGGCCATCCAACTGGAGCGCGAGGAGCTCTTCGGGAGCAAGCGCAGGCCGCGGTCGAGTTAGGTGAGTCCGCCCGCGGGAGGGCTCTCCTCATCGTCATCGAGTCCATGGCGTGAGTCGTCACGCGAGCCGAAGCCGCTCCGGGCCGCCGCGGCGCCGACGGCGCGCAGGATGTCGAGCGGGATGGGGAGGATGGTGTGGTTTCCGCCCGTCGTGATCTCCACCAGCGTCTGGAGATAACGAAGCTGGAGCGTGGCCGGGTTGCGGCTGAGCACGTCCGCCGCCATGGAGAGCTTCTCCGCGGCCTGATGCTCGCCCTCGGCGGCGATGATCTTCGCGCGGCGCTCGCGCTCCGCCTCGGCCTGTCGCGCGATGGCGCGCTGCATCTCCAGCGGCAGGTCGATGTGCTTCACCTCCACGTTGGAGACCTTGATGCCCCACGGGTCCGTGTGCGAGTCGAGCACCTGCTGGATTTCGCGGTTGATGCGCTCGCGCTCCGTGAGCAACTGGTCCAGCTCCACCTGCCCCAGGATCGCGCGCAGCGTGGTCTGCGCGAGCTGACTGGTGGCATAGAGATAGTCCTCCACCTGGAGCACGGCCTTGTCCGCCTGGATGACGCGGAAGTAGACGACGGCGTTGACCTTCACGCTCACGTTGTCCCGCGTGATGACGTCCTGGGGCGGCACGTCCCGAGCCACGGTGCGCAGATCGATGATGACCATGCGCTCCACGAAGGGGATGAGCCAGCGGAAGCCCGCGCGCTTCAGTCCCACGTAGCGTCCCAGCCGGAACACCACGCCGTTCTGGTACTCGGTGACGATGCGCACGCCGGAGAGGAACAGCAGGAAGACGGCGCCCAGGGGGATGAGGAACCCGAGCAGTCCGAATACGTCGGTCATGGCTTCACCTCGTCGACGAAGAGGGTGAGCCCGTCCACACGACGGACCACCACGTGGGTGCCCTGGCGGAGGGGCTTGGGAGAGGTGGCGCGCCAGCGCTCACCGTGGACGAAGACCTCGCCGTTCTCGGGCGAAGTGGGCGAGAGCGTGGTGCCCTCCTCGCCGACGAGCCCCGCGTCACCGCCGAGCTGCGGCAACTTGCGCGTCTGCGCGCCTCGCCACGCGATGTAGGCCGTGGCCCCCGCGAGCACCAGCGTGGTGGGAATCAACCAGGCCCACGTCACGCGGAAGGACGGGTCCACGAACCAGCCCGGGTCGAACCGGTCCACGAGGAACAGTCCACCCAATCCCAACAACACCACGCCCGAGGCCCCGAGCAGTCCACTGGTGACGAACAGCTCCGCGACGATGAGCGCCACGCCGAGCAGCAACAGCAGCAGCGCCCCCGTGCGAACGGGCAGCGCGGAGGACGCCATGAGCGCGAGCACCAGCGCCACCGCGCCGAGGAGCCCTGGAGCGATGCCGCCCGGATGGGTCAGCTCGACGACGAGCCCGAGCGCGGCCATGAGGAACAACAGGTAGACGAGCGAGGGATGCGCGAGAGCATGGACCAGTCTCTGTGACAGACCGGGCGTCAGCTCCACGAACCGCGCATCGCGGGTGTCCAGGTGCACGGTGTCCCCGCTGGCCACCTGGACCGCGCGTCCATGCACCTGGTCGAGGAACCCCTCTTCACTCGAGGACAGGTACTCCACCACGCGCAGCTCACGGGCCTGGTCCGCGCTGACGGCGACGCTGTCGCGCACGGCGGAGGCGGCCCAGGAGGCATTGCGCCCGCGCTGCTTCGCGATGCTCTCCGCGAAGGCGACGGTGTCGTTCTCTACCTTCCGCGCGAGCTGCGAGCCTCCCGCCGCCTCCGGGTCCTCGCCGGTGAGTCCCACCACGGGATGTGCGGCGCCGATTCGGGTGCCCGGAGCCATGGAGGCCACATTCGAGGCGAGGGTGATGAACACACCTGCGCTGCCCGCATGCGCACCAGAAGGGCCCACCCAGACGAGCACGGGCACGGACGAGCCCAGGAAGGCGCGCACGACGGCGTGCGTGGCCTCCAGCGAGCCACCCGGCGTATCCAATCGGACCAGCAGCGCCGAGTGCCCACCCAGCTCCGCGCGCCGAACGCAGTCGACCAGATATGCGCCCGAGCCGGAGTCGACCACGCCATCCAGCTCACAGCGAGCCACCGTGTCGTGAGGAACCTCTGTCGGCGGTGTCGCCGCGAGCAACCCCAGTGACAGTGACAGCAGGAGCCCCATCGCTCCGAGTCGCCGCGTGTGCTGGAGTGTCGAGGCTCCCATGGAACGAGAGGGCCACACGTCACACCTCCTGGAACTGGAGCGAGCCCTGGAGGGCGCCCCGCGGGGCGTCGAGCCGTCGCGGACAGACGTTGCTGCGCCGCCGCCAATCCGCCTCGGAGCCGGTGCTGTTGCCGCACGACCTCGGCCTCCACGCGGCTTCGACGCACCGGTCGATGTCGCGCGACCTCCGAAGGAGGAAGTTGCCGAGGCGCAGAGCGGACACTCCATCACCGTGGAAACCCTCCCAGTCAGTCTCGAGGCAATGGACGGAGCCGCGTGACTCCAGGGCGCGCAGGATGGCCGCGACGTAGCTGTCACCAAGCACTCCGCTCAGCGGCTCAGCGCGGCCTCCACGCAGGAGCGCGGCGCGGCGCGGAAGCACGTCGAGCGCGACGCCACGATGAATGGCGGGTGCTCGCTTGCCGGCATCGACGACATCCCGCATGGCCGTGAAGCTCCCAGGGGTGAGGCCCTCCCGACACAACGGTGCTCATGGCCGACGGCCTCTTCCTCCAGGGCGCTCCGCATGTCCGGTATCCGGCATCGTGAGCGGGCGCCCGCCTGCCAGGCCGCTCAACGGCTGGTGGGACCCGGCGTCATGCCCAGATTGGGTTCAGGAGGTTCGCGCGGCATGGGCCGCCACAGGCAGTCCCATCATCTTGGACGAGGAGGATTCATGCGCCGTGTCGTTCTCATCGCAGCCCTGGGCTTGGGTGCCACCGCAGCGTTCGCCTGTAAGACCACGCAGCCGCCCGGGACTGAGACGCAGGCGCCGATACAGGGACCCGATCAGGTGAGAGAGCCTGTGCAGACGGTGCCGAACGAACCGCCAGGTCCCGCCACGCCCATGCCCGCCGAGGCGGACGCGGGCACGACGCAGACGCCGTAGCGGCGAGCGCATGGCGGACCCTCGTCTTACGCAGCCATCATGATTCGAGCGGCACGGATGCCTCCGTGAGGGACGTCCGTGCCGAGCCATCTGGATGCGGCCCGTGACAGCACGCCGAGGCTCGCGCACAGTGCGCGGGCACAGGCAAGCACCCACGGAGGCGCACGGTGGCGACCACGGTCTATCTGGCGGAGCGAATCTGGACACTGGATGCCGAGCATCCACGGGCCCGAGCCCTGGCCGTGCGCGATGGCCGCGTGCTGGCCGTGGGCTCACCGGACGACGTGCGAGCCGCGGCTCCTGGCGCGCGAGAGGTGGACCTGGGTGACGCCACGGTGGTCCCCGGTCTGGTGGATGCGCACGCGCACATCCACGGGCTGGGCCGGAGCCTCACCACGGTGCGCCTGGAGAAGGCGCCCTCGGTGGACGAGGTGGTGCGTCGCCTGGCGCAGGGGCCCGCCTCCAGCTTCCAGGGAGACTGGTTGCTGGGACGTGGCTGGGACCAGAACGAGTGGCCCGGCGGAGCCTTCCCAGGGCGCGAAGAGCTGGATGCACGCTTCCCGTCGACGCCCGTGTTCCTCACGCGAGTGGACCACCACGCGGCGTGGGTGAACGGCGAGGCGCTCCGACGCGCGGGCATCACCCGAGACACCCAGGACCCGGAAGGCGGCCGCATCTTGAGGGATGCGCGGGGAGCGCCCACGGGAGTGCTCGTGGACAACGCGATGGACGTGGTCGCCGCGGCGATGCCTCCGCCCACGAAGGACCAACTCGAGACGCGACTGCGCGCGGCATTGGAGCGCTGTGCCCGGGTGGGCCTGACAGGCATTCACGACGCGGGCATGGACCTGGAGGCCTTCCGCGTCCTCCAGCAATGGGACGCACAGGGCACGCTGCCCCTGCGAGTCTACGCGATGGCGGCAGGGCAGGGCGACGAGCGGCACGCGTACCTGGAGCAGGGTCCCTGGCAGGGGCGGATGCTGACGATGCGCGCGGTGAAGTTCCTCGCGGATGGCGCGTTGGGGAGCCGAGGCGCCGCGCTCCACGAGGACTACAGCGACGAGCCCGGCCAGCGCGGGCTGTTGTTGATGTCCCCCGAGGAACTGGAGGCGAGGACGCGCGCGTTCATGGCGAGGGGCTTCCAGGTCTGCATCCACGCCATTGGAGACCGTGCCAATACCTTGGTCGTGGACGTGCTGCTGCGAGCCTCCGAGGCGACGGGGACGCAGGCGCTGCGACACCGTGTCGAGCACGCGCAGATTCTCCGACGCGAGGACATCACGCGCCTGGGCGCGGCGAAGCTCGTGGCGAGTGTGCAACCCACGCATGCGACCAGCGACATGCCCTGGGCGGAGACGCGGCTGGGCCGCGAGCGGCTGCGCGGAGCCTACGCGTGGCGCAGCCTGAAGGATGCGGGAGCGAACCTCGCGCTGGGCAGCGACTTCCCCATCGAGAACCCGGACGTGCTGGCGGGCCTGTACGCGGCGCGTACTCGGCAGGACGCCACGGGCAGGCCCGAGGGCGGCTGGAGGTCGGAAGAAGTCCTGACCGGACAGGAGGCCCTGGAGGGCTTCACGCTCGGCCCCGCGTGGGCGTCGTTCGAGGAGGCACGGCGCGGACGACTGGCGCCCGGACAGGACGCGGACTTCGTGGCCCTGTCCGTGGACCCGGTGGAGGGCGCCGCGAGGGGCCTGGTGGACGCGCGAGTCCTCGCGACGGTGGTGGCGGGCGTGGAGGTGTTCCGCGAGTCGCCGTGACTGCCGCTCACACGCTGAAGATCTGCGAGCGCGCCGCCTCGGCGATGGCGACGACGGCGGGGTGGCGCAGGCGTCGCTCGACGGTGATGGCGTAGAAGCAGGTCTCGATTTCGTCGGTGCGCCCGATGACGGAGCAGTTGAAGGCGCGCTCCATCTGCGACTCGATGACGGAGGGCATGGCGAACACGCCGTGCCCGCTCTGCCCGAAGGCCTGGAGCAGCGCGCTGTCGTCGAAGTCGCCGGCGATGAGCGGGCGCAGGTTCTGTCGCTCGAACCAGAGGTCCAGCGAGCGGCGCACGGAGGACTCGTCCGAGGGGAGCAGCACGGGCGCGCCGTCGAGCGAGCGGGGGAAGTCCTTCTTCAGGTGGCGCAGGTTGTTGGCCGCGAAGAAGGACACACCGCACTTGCCCAGCAAGTGATTGAAGGAGCGGACGCTGACCGGCTCGGAGCTGGGGGCATCGGCGAGCACCACGTCCAGCTCATGCAGCGCCAGGGAGGCGAGCAGCTGGGGCAGCGGGCCCTCGCGGCAGATGATGCGCAAGGAGGGCCCCGCCTCGAGCGCGGGCTTGAGGAGCTGCTCGGCCACCAGCTTCGGGATGACGTCGAGGATGCCCACGTTGAGCCGCAGCTGCTGACCCGGGGGGAGGCCCGCGACCACGTTCTTCAGCTCGTTGCCCAGGCGGAAGATTTCGTCCGCGTACCGCATCACGGTGCGGCCCACGTCCGTGAGGACCAGCTTGCGGCCCTGGCGCTCGAAGAGCTTGTGGCCCAGCGACTCCTCCAGCAGCTTGAGCTGGCTGCTGATGGTCGGCTGGGCGAGATGCAATTCCTCGCCCGCCTTGGCGATGCTGCCCGCCCGCGCAACCGTCCAGAAATACAGGAGATGGTGGTAGTTGAGCCAGCTCATGAGCTTAGAAATAACCTATGGATTCAGTTCAAACTACCTAATTTTTTTAAGGATGGCGGTGGCTTATCTCTTGGGGCGTTCGCGGCGATTGGTTCGCCGCGAATGACCCGGAGGAGGTCCATGGAAGCCATCAAGGTGAGCGAGTTCTGCGAGTCCCCTGAGCTTGAGGTGCCGGGCGCGGTGGTCGAGGCGCGGGTACGAGAGCACCTGAATCTGGTGGAGCGGTTGGCATGGAAGTACCGCTGGACGGGGCTGCCGCAGGACGAGCTGGTGGCGGAGGGCAACGTCGGGTTGATGGAGGCGGCGGGGCGGTTCGAGGAGCGGGGGGTTCCGTTCGGGGCGTACGCGAGTCAGTGGATTCGGGCGCGCATCCGGGCGTACGTGGGGCGCAACTGGAGCATGGCGGGTGGGCGGGCGCCCTGGGTGGTGTTCCAGCTGCGGCGGGAGCGGGCGCGGCTGGAGGCCCGGTGGGGGGAGGGGCATCCGGAGGTGGTGCGGCGGCTGGCGGACGCGCTGGGCAAGAAGGAGGAGGACGTGGCCCGGGCGGCGGAGTCGCTGACGCGCGATTTGTCGCTGGACGCGCCGGTGACGCAGGACGGGGACGTGACGCGGCTGGAGGTGTTGGAGGGGGACTTCGAGTCGCAGGAGGACTCGGTGGACCGGGCGCAGTGGGCGGCGAGGCTGCGGGCGAGCGTGGAGGCGGCCTGGCCGGAGCTGGACGCGCGGGAGCGGGCGTTGGTGGAGGAGCGGATGATGGTGGAGGAGGGGGTGAGCGCGGAGTTCCTGGCCCAGCGCTTCGGGGTGACGGCGGTGCGCATCCGGCAGATCGAGCAGGGGCTGAGGGCGAAGCTGAAGAAGAGGCTCACGGCCAGTCTGACGACCTGGGACGCGGAGGCGATGCCGCGGGCGGCGTGACGTGGAGGTGAAGGGCCGTCAAATGGGTGCTTGACGGCCTGGGGACGGGCTCGATATGAGAGCGCGGCTTCTCGCGGTGACCCGTACGCCCAGGTAGCTCAGTCGGTAGAGCAGGGGACTGAAAATCCCCGTGTCGGTGGTTCGATTCCGCCCCTGGGCACACGTTGAAGACTTCAGGGCCCTGGACCTCTCTGGTTCAGGGCCCTTTGTTTTTCCGGCGGGTGTGCGGATTGAGCAGGGGCGGGCCGCAGGAGAGGGCGCCACCCTTCACCTGGTTCTCCAGGCTCAGGGCGGAGGCGCCGTCCGGGACCTGAACGAACCGGTAGCCGAGGTGCGCGTGGATGAACGCCTGGGTCCGCTCATCCAGTGACAGGGCTCCGCTCGAGACTTGCTGGATGTCCTCGGGTGACAAGGTGGGGAGCACCAGCCGGTCGCAAACATAGACACAGAACTTGTCTCCGCTGCGCCGTCCGCTGGCGTGGCTCCTGAGTCGGTCCGCCAGTCCCCTGGGTTTGGTGGAGGAGGGCTCTTCCACGAGCGGACCTCTGCCTGCCATTCCCACGTAGACGAGCTGCTGGTCTCTCCAGATGGAGTACACGCCCGCGGCGATGCTCGGCAGGGTGCGGTCGGGCCAGTCCGAGAACGCGAACAGCGGCCCGTGCTCGAGATGATGGAGTGCGGCCGTCCAGTCGGGTCCCTGGAAGCGTGGGCTCGTCATGATGTGTGCAGGTTATCCCGCGCGGCGTGGTGGGCCCATCGTCGAGCGAGGTGGCGGCGAGCAGACGACCTCGTGCGAAGCCGGGTGCACAGGACGCCTGGGGCAGGGTAGAGAGAGGGCTCGGAGGAGTGACTCGAGATGGACGCGAACGCAGTGGCGGAGCTGGAGAAGGCGGGCGTGAAGGCGGATGCGCCGGACCGGCTGTTTGTCGCCGTGGAGTGGGACGCAGACCAGAAGCACGTGGTCCCCGTGGGCTCCCTCGCCCTGGTGCGTGATGGCGAAAAGCTCGCGCACGTCACGCTCCAGCCCATCTCCAAGCTGTGGACCGGTGACAAGGTCCCCCCCGACTTCACCAAGACTCCGCCTCCCGAGTATCACCCGTTCTTCATGCTCCTCGAGGCCACGGCCGCCGGCTACTGCCGCGCCGTGCGCAACACGGAGACGGACCAGGAGTTCGAGCGGCTCTATCGCCACCTCGCGCGCCGCCCGGATGGCACGGACCGCAACCCCCTGTTCTCGTACCTGCAGGGCGCCGCGCGCCTCTACATGTCCCTGCGCGACGTGAGCAAGGCCGAGTTCGAGGCCGTCGTCCTCCGCCTGCACCAGTCCGCCAGGCACCACCAGACGCACGTCGGAAGCATCAACTACTTCCAGGACGTGCTGCGCGGCGTGCTCGGCGCCTGAGCGCGTCATCCTCCCCGCTCGGTAGGCCCCCCGCCCGAAAACGGAATATCGTGCCCCGCCGCCCGTTCCCGGGCGTCTTCCTCCACCTCAGGAGCACGGATGTTCCGTCAGTCCCTCCTCTGGACGTCGTGCCTGGCGCTGCTGGCGGCTCCTGTCGCCGGCGCCCAGGCACAGGCCAAGGCCCCCAAGCCCGCCGCCGCGTCCTCCCAGAAGCTCGGCGCCAACGTCGAGACGCGCACCTTCAAGAACGGCCTCAAGGTCGTCGTCTGGCCGGACCACGACATCCCCAACGTCGCCCTCTTCAACTGGTTCCGCGTCGGCAGCCGCAACGAGTACCCCGGCATCACCGGCCTGTCCCACTTCTTCGAACACATGATGTTCAACGGCGCCAAGAAGTTCGGCCCCGGTGAGTTCGACCGCGTCATGGAGGCCAACGGCGGCTCCAACAACGCCTTCACCTCCGAAGACGTCACCGTCTACCAGGACTGGTTCCCCCGCTCCGCCCTCGACATCATCTTCCAGCTCGAGGCCGACCGGCTCCAACACCTGTCCTTCGACCCCAAGGTCATCGAGTCCGAGCGCGGCGTCGTCTACTCGGAGCGCCGCTCCAGCGTGGACAACAACAACATGGGCGCCCTCGCCGAACAGGTCCAGGCCACCGCCTTCGTCGCCCACCCCTACCAGTTCCCCGTCATCGGCTGGCCGTCCGACATCGAGTCGTGGCGCATCGAAGACCTCCAGCGCTACTTCAAAACCTACTACGCCCCCAACAACGGCACCCTCATCGTCACCGGCGCCGTCACCCCCGCCGAAATCTTCGCCCTCGTCGAGAAGTACCTCGAGCCCATCCCCTCGCAGCCCGCCCCCGAGCCCGTCCGTACCCAGGAGCCCGAACAGCAAGGCGAGCGCCGCGTCGTCGTGAAGAAGGTCTCCCAGTCGCCGCTGCTCCAGCTCGCCTACCACGGCATCGCCGGCAACGACGCGGACGCCGAGGCCCTCACCCTGCTGCTCAACATCCTCGGAGACGGTGACTCGTCCCGGCTCCACCGCCGCCTCGTGGAGGAGGAGCGCGTCGCCATCCGCGCCGGCACCATGTACTCGCCCGGCTTCGACCCCGGCCTCGTCTGGCTCACCGCGGACCTGCCCGCCGGCGGCGACCTCGCCCGCGCCGAGGCCCTCCTCACCGAGGAGGTCACCCGCGTCGCCAAGGACGGCGTCACCGAGGCCGAGCTGCGCAAGGCGCGCAACATCACCCTCGCCAACCACTGGCGCTCGCTGGAGACCATCAGCGGCCGCGCATACACGCTCGGCGCCTCCGAGGTCTTCCGCGGCGACTACCGCAAGGTCTTCGACGCCCCCGCCCGCTACGAGCGCGTCACCCGCGAGGACGTCCGCAAGGTCGCCGCCCGCATCTTCGTCACCCAGCGCCGCACCGTCGGCTGGCTCGTCCCCACTGACGCCGCCGAAGTCGCCACCCCCGCCGCTCGCAAGGACGCCACGCGATGATCGCCCCCCTCACCTGGAAGACGGTCCTCGCCGCCGTCCTGCTCTCCTCGGGCACCGCCGCCGCCCAAGGCGCCGCGCCGTCCAAGCCCACCCCGACCGCCGCGCCCGCCGCCACCCAGGGCGTCAAGCTGCCCAAGCCCACCACCGTCACGCTCAAGAACGGCGCGAAGCTGCTCCTCGTCGAGCGCAAGGAGGTGCCCCTCATCGCCTTCAGCGCGTGGCTGCGCGGCGGAGCGCTCGCCGACCCGTCCGGCAAGGAGGGCCTGGCCGCCCTCACCGCGGAGCTGCTCCAGAAGGGCGCCGGCGCCCGCGATGCCCGCCAGTTCGCCGAGGCGGTGGACGGCGTCGGCGCGATGCTCGACACCCGCGCCGACCTGGAGAACCTGGTCGTCAACGGCCAGTTCATGTCCCGCGACAGCGCGCTGATGGTGGAGCTGCTCGCGGACCTGCTCACCCGCCCGCGCTTCGCCCAGGATGAGCTGGAGAAGACGCGCGAGCGCATGGCCTCCGAAATCACCGCCGCCAAGGACGGTGACCCGCGCGGCCTCATCAACACCTACTTCGAGGCGTACCAGTTCTCAGGCCACCCCTACGGCACCCCCGTGGGCGGCACCGAGGCCTCGCTGCCCACGCTCAGCCGCGAGGACGTGCTCGCCTACGCCAAGAACCAGCTCGGCGGTGACAGGCTCATCCTCTCCGTCGTCGGTGACTTCGACAGCAAGGCGCTCGCGGCGAAGCTGGAGGCCGCGCTCGGTGGTTGGGCCAAGGCGGCGAGCCCCGCGCCCCAGGTGCCCGCCACCACCGTCTCCCAGGGCCGCCGCGTCCTGCTCGTCGACAAGCCCGACGCCACGCAGACCTACTTCACCATCGGCAACACGGGCATCGCGCGCAACGACGCGGACCGCGTCACCGCCAACCTGGTGGAGACGGTGCTCGGCGGACGCTTCACCTCGCTGCTCAACACCGAGCTGCGCGTGAAGTCCGGCCTCACCTACGGCGCCCGCGCCTACTTCGCTCCGAGCGCCCACCCGGGCACCTTCGCCATCTTCTCCTTCACCCAGACGGAGAAGACGGACAAGGCCATCGACATGGCGCTGGAGGTGTACAGCCGCTACCGCAAGACGGGCATGGATGACGCCATGCTCGCGTCCGCCAAGTCCTACGTGCTGGGCCAGTTCCCGCCCCGGCTGGAGACGGGCGGCCAGGTGGCCAACAAGCTGTCGGAGCTGGCCTTCTACAACCTGGACGCGAGCGACGTGGATGGCTTCGCCACCGCCGTGTCCGCCGCCACCCGCGAGTCCGTGGGCGCCGTCCTCCAGCGCACGCTGCCCGCGCCGGAGAACCTGACCTTCGTCTTCATCGGCAAGGCCTCCGCCATCCGGGAGATGGCCCGCAAGTACGGCCCCGTCACGGAGATGAAGATCTCCGACAAGCGCTTCGCCCCGGCGGCCGCGCCCGCCAAGCTCTGAATCCCAGGCGGTCCCATCGCGCCCTCCGGGTCCGCCGACACCACGTCGGCGCCGGGGGGCGCGGTGCGTCCGGCCCATGGACAGACATCCTTGCGAGGAAATGGCCCGCAACACCTGACGGGCCTGGATTGCGCAAACCTCGCACGGATGCTTGCTGGATGTGATTCATCGCGAGCGCCCCCTGGGCCGGCTGGAGGGCCTCGGCTAGCGTGCCGGGGCTTTCTTCCGAAGGGGGCTCTCATGAAATCGCCGCGATGGTCTTTCCTGCTGGGCGCGACGTGCGTCGCGTGGCTGGCGGGATGTGGAAGTGGTGCGCCCGAGTCGAGCGGACTCGGCGCCGGGCTGGCTTCCGTCGATACGGACACGGACTCGACCGGGGATGGGACGTGGATGGGGGAGCCCATCGCCGAGGGCTGCGAGCCGGATGGCGGCGTGCCCACGGATGGCGGCGTGCCCTCCGTCGACGGGGGCGTGCCCTCGGCTGACGCGGGAGTGCCCTGGGGCGTGGTCCAGGTGATGAGCACCACCCGCTTCCACACCTCTGTCGGCATCGCCGAGCGCCAGGAGGACCTGTCCGCCAATCCGCCCGAAATCCTCGTGCCCACCGGCTCGACGTTCGAGCTCCATCAGGGCTCGCCGGGCCCGGAGGGCGGCTGGAGGTTCACCGGCATCCGCCAGGGGCCGTACTACGTGCGCACGGGGTCAACCTTCCTCGTCACGAACTCGAGATACGTGGACGTCGGCCGCAACCGCCTGGGCCGCTCCGACGCGCAATACGTGGACGTGTCGTCCTCGCCGCTCCAGGTCAACCTGCTGAACCTGGCGCCATGGCAGAACTGGGAGAGCGGCACGCAGCCCGGCTCCAGCCTCCAGCTCACCTCGTCGCAGGTGGACCTGTACTCCACCGCGAGCGTCTTCGACTTCATCCCGGATGGCGCGACGTCCATCGTCACGTCCAACGCCGTGATGGACTCGGGCCTGGGCAACCTGCCGGTCTTCGAGGCGGACAAGGGAGACCGGCTCTACGTCAACCAGCTCAGCGAGTTCAGCGCGGGCTCCCTGCCGGATGGACGGCCGCTGGCCTACACCGCCGTGGAGCGCTCCGCGCAGGTGGGGGCCTTCGACTTCCTGCCGGATGGCTTCACGCCCATGCCTGTCACCGGGCTGCTCCAGCCGGCGCGGATGCGGGAGTTCCCCATCGAGTGGCGGCTGCCTGACTTCGCGCGCTTCGCCTCGCAGGTCCACCCCAATGCGCAGCCGGGGATACCGCGGCTGGACCTGGTGCCCGGTCCTCACGGATTGCAGGAGGGGTGGATTGGCTATACCGGAGAGCTGCTCAGCCTGAGCCTGCCGCGTGGCACCGCGTATGACCTCACGGCGCGTCTGCGGTTCGGCAATCCCTATCCGTCGAACTGGGGCGTCATCGGCGTGGTGTCCTATTCGTTCCGCAACCAGGAGCGCATGCCGGATGGCTCGGGCCGGCTGGGCAGCATCACCGGGGGCTATACGGAGTGGGACGCGGTCGACAATCTCATCGCCGGGCCCCTGGTGCCCAAGCTGTCGCCTCCGCTCGCCTTCACCATCGATGGTGTGTCCGCCACGATTCCGCGCAGGGTGGGGACCGTCAGCCCGGTGCTCGCGTGGACGCCGCCGCTGGTCGGCACGCCCAGCGCCTATCGCGTCAGCATCCAGCGGTTCGATCCGGACTTCGGCTTCGTGTTCACCTGGCGGGTGCTCTACATGCCCGGCTCCGTCACCCAGGTGCGCCTGCCACCGGATACCCTGGAGCCCGCGACCAGCTACATCGCCACGGTGAGCGCCATCGACAGCCCGAACTCCAACATCCACACCTACCCCTTCCGGACGTTGGATCGACTGCCGTATCGCTCGTTCGCCACCACGAGTTCGTACTTCACCACGCCGTGACGCGCGGCGGGTGAGCACGCCGGGAGCCCTGCGTGCATGGGGCTCCCGGTGGACGGGTCACTTCGCGCCCTGGATGTCCCGGGCGCGAGGTGGCGGCTTCGTCGAGTCGCGGTAGCGGCCCTGGCACTTCTGGAAGCGCGCGTCGACGGAGCGGGCGAACCAGGCCGTGGTGCGCTCGCCCTTCAGCTTCGGGCTCTGGAGCGTCACCTGCGGCAGCTGCGCGTAGACGGGGGACTGGCCCGTCTGGTTCGCGAAGACGCGCTTCACCGCGCGGAAGGTCTCCGTGGACTCGAAGGACTCCTCCTTCTCCTTCTTCACGTCGCGGCGGACCTGACGCTCGCTGAGGTCCGGGGCGAGCGTGCGACGGAAGGTGAGCAGCGCCGTCAGCGACTTGCTGTCCTGGCTCTTGGGCTCGCCGTTCTTGTCGTAGAGCTGGAGGTCTCCGTCGAGCACCAGCGACACGCCGGTGAGCTGGCTGACCTGGGCCTGGAGCGCGGCGTTGCGCGAGGCGTAGACCCCGGCGTTGTAGTCCGCGAAGCGGAAGAGGGGCTGGGGGTAGGCGGCCTCGAAGCCGAGCAGTCTCGCGGTGCCGTAGCGCACGCCGCCCGCGCGGGTGTACAGCGCGTCGCGCACCTTCACCGGGTCCGCGTCCTCGCCCGCCTTCTCCACCGCGTAGCGGACGCTCACCTGCATGGAGCCCGCGGTGGTGACGGGGTTCAAGTCCTCCAGTCGCCGCGAGGAGAACAGGGCGCTGGCCAGGTTCATCGTGGCGTAAGTGGTGGGGTACTCGGCCTCGTAGAACGCGAGCATGTCGCGGAAGAGCTTGTCGAGGTCCCGCTCGGTCTGCACGGCGCGCAGCCGCTCGTCGAACGTGCGCTTCTGGCCGGGCGCCTTGCCGGAGAGCACGGAGGCCAGGGCCTTGTGACCGAGCGGGCCCAGCGTGTCCGCGTGCTCCTCCAGCTTCGCGCGCACCATGCGCGAGAGGTTCGGCACGGCGGGGTCCGCCTTGTAGCCGGACTCCTGCTCGATGATGGCGAGCACGGAGCACACCGCGACGGGAGAAGGCGGCACGTCCTCCGCCTCCAGCGCGGCGAGCACGTCGCGGGCCCAGCCCTCCTTCTCCTTCACGTGCGTGGGGATGAGGCGGGTGACCTGCTGGACGGAGAGCCTGGGAGGGGGCGGGACGGTGGGCTCGGGCGTGCCCGCGCCTCGGGGGGCGCAGGCGGCGACGAGACACAGCAGGGCCCAGGCGACGCGCTGAGCTCCGCGGCGTCGCGTTCCGGTTCCACCTGGGCCTGGGTCATCCATCCGCGCGCCTCCGAGATGCGGCACACCGCTCCACCGATGTCGGACGGTGGAACAGCCCGTACGGCGACTTCCTCCCGCCGCCGTGCTCGTCGACGGCGGGACCGCGGAGGCATTCAGTCCGTGACTCGGGGCGTCATCCTACCTTGGCTCAGGAGGAGGCGGAATGTGTTCGCACGGGAGCGCGGGTGGGTCGCACCTCGCGTGCGACGTGGTGACGACTCCAGGATGGCGAAGCCCGATGGCTCGGGCGTGTCCTCGTGGCGTGATTGTCTGCGCCTGCTTATCCGTGGGGGGCGCGCGGCGCGCGGGGCACCGCGGCCTTCCATGACGACGAATCCCGATGGCTCGGGCGTGTCCTCGTGGCGTGGTCGTCGTCTCGGCTCGGCGAGAAGTGGACGGTCGCTCTCGTCAGCAACTGCCTGTCAGCGGCGGATGCGCACGTCGCGCGCGACGCTGCGGCCTCCCATGAGGACGAACCCCGCTCGCACCGGCGTGCCCTCCTGGAGCTGACGCAACGACACGCGCCGGCCCTGGCGCATGCCCTGGCTGCGCTCGTCGAGCGTGAGCACGTAGTCGTTGCCCTCGCGGTCTCGCACGGTGATGGTGTCGCGGCCCACGCGCTTGACCCGGCCGCTCACGGCGCTGGAGGCGATGACCACGTCCTCGAGGGAGCGGTTCGACGTGTCCTCGGGGAGCGCGGCCTGCGCCGCTCGCGCGGCTCCCTTGAACCAGTCCTCGTCCTCGCTCGCCTGCACCGCCTCGGTGCCAATCATGATGCGACCCGCGCCACCGGTCCCCGTGCTCGCGGTGGCGTTGCCCTGCGCGGGGCCCGTGCTCGCGGCGTTGCCCTGCGTGGTGCCGGAGTTCCGCGCGCCCGTGCTGGCGGTGCCCGTGCTCACGGCGTTGCCCTGCGCGGTGCCGGAGTTCCGCGCGCCCGTGGTCGCATTGCCCGTGCTCGCGGCGTTGCCCTGCGCGGAGCCGGTGTTCCTCACACTCGTGGCAGCGTTGCCTTGCGCGGTGCCAGGAGTCCGCGAGCCCGCCGCGGTGTTGCCCGGGGCTGTACCCGTTACAGGGTTGCCTCGCGTGTCGCCGACCGTGCTCGTGCCGGTGTTCTGCTCAGTACCCGTCGGAGTCCCGACGAGGCCCGCCAACTCGGGAGACTCGACCTGCTCGGACTGTCCACTCGTGGCGCGAGCCGCCCTTCCACCTTCGTGTCCCTGGCGCTCGGCACAGCCCGTGACGCACGCGCAGAGACCCAACATTCCCACCCACGCCCATCGACTACCCATCCGCGCACCTCGCGTTCTCATTCGGAGTGACCTGCGAGGAGGTCCGTGCAAACGCCGTGCTCCAGCCAACCAGCCCGGGGGCCCGTGCCCTCGTCAGTCCCTGACGGCGTCTGCTCGCCTGCCAGCCCTCGATGCGTCCGGCCCCGACGTCGCTCAGCGAGGGCTCGCCATCGCGCGCGCCACGGCCTTCACGTGGGTTCGCACCAGCTCGCGCGACGCCATCAGGTCCGTGGCGTTGTCGGGCGTGTAGCCCAGACACAGCACCACGTCGTCCTCGGGCGAAGCGCGCACACCGAGCTTCATGTAGTCGAGCATTCGAGGCACGGGCTCGCCCTCCGTGTCCTTCGTGAAGCGACCGAAGACGCCCGCCTTCGAGTCCCTGCGCGGCGCCGTCTCCTTCAGCGCGAACAACTTCCGCACCGCCGCGAGCACCCCGGGCTGCTCCACCATCTGCTCCGGCCGAGCCGGTCCACCCAGCTCCCACTCCAACAGCCGCAGGCAGCCACGCACGTACTCCACATCCGTGATGACCAACCCATACAGATACCAGTCCGCGCACGCCGCCTGGACCAGGCGCGCCTGCCCATCCGTCAGCCACCCGAACGACGGACACGTGAACGTTTCACACACCGACGCGCGATACACGCCGCAGTCCCGCAGGTCCGTCCCACCCGTCGTCAGCGGATGCCCCAGGCACCCCACCTGCTTGCGGTCCTTGTCCAGGAACCCCAGCAGCGGACACACCCTGACCGCCGGGAACATCGGCGCCGCTCGGCGCGCGTCCACCAGCTCCTTCGCCGCCGCGCTCCAGGCAGACGCCTCGTACGGCACCCGACGCAGCCGCTCGGTCTGCATCGCGAGCTGCTCCATCAGCGCCCCGCGCGAGTGGTCCCTGAAGTTGTAGAGGCCACAGCAGGCGCCACACGAGGCGCCCCCACCGGGCTGGCAGAGGTGGAAAGAGACAGACACCCTTCACATCTTACGAGCACCAACGATTAATGCAGCCGAAACGTAGCGAGCGAGCAGTCGTTTCACACACTCCGAGCAGGCGGCCGGGCGTCGGAGTGTGAAGCCCGAGTGGGGTGGGTTCAGAACCACTCGGGGCGCATCCGGGCGTAGGAGTCCTCGCCGGTGCGGCACAAGTCGACGAGCAGGGGCACGCGGGGCAGCTCCACCGCGAACCAGTACTGCGCGGCGGCGAGCTTCCCCTCGTAGAAGTCCGAGTCGCCCTGGCCGCGCGCCAGGCCCTCCTTCGCCGCGGCGGCCTGCTCCAGCCAGCGCCACGCCACCGCGAGGATGCTGAACAGCTCCAGGAAGTCCGCGCTGTGGCGCAGCATCAGCTCCACCTCGCCCGCCATGCCCTTGGCGCCGAGCTCCGAGACGAGCTCCGCCACCTCGCCACACGTCCGCTCGAGCGCGTCACCCCACCCAGCGTCCACGCCCGCCGTCTTCGCGCGCGCCACCGTGCGGCCCACCTCCCGCGCGAAGGTCGCCAGCGCCGCGCCGCCGCCCGCCACCACCTTGCGGCCGAGCAGGTCGAGGCCCTGGATGCCCGTGGTGCCCTCGTGGATGCTGTTGAGCTTCTGGTCCCGGAGCCACGCCTCCGGCAGGTACTCGCTGGAGTAGCCGTAGCCGCCGTGCACCTGCACCGCGAGCGCGTTCGCCTCGAAGCCGCGCTCGGCCGGGAAGCTCTTCGCCACCGGCGTGAGCAGGTCCACCAGCAGCCCCGCGCTCCGGCGCGTGTCCTCGTCCGCGGCGTGTGACGCGAGGTCCGCCTGGTACGCCGCCGTCACCAGCAGCGACAGGCCGCCCTCCACGATGGCCTTCTGTCTCAGCAGCATGCGCCGCACGTCCGCGTGCTCGATGATGGGCGACTGCGGCCGGGTGGCGTCCTTCGCCCCGGCGGGCCGACCCTGGGGCCGCTCGCGCGCGTACGCCACCGCCTCGTGGTACGCCGCCGACGCGGTGGCCACGCCGTTGAGGCCCACCATGATGCGCGCCTCGTTCATCATCTGGAACATGCACGCGAGCCCCCGGCCCGGCGGGCCCACCATCCAGCCGCGACAGTCACCCGCCTCGCCGTAGTTGAGCGCGAGGCTGGGGATGCCCTTCCAGCCAATCTTGTGGATGACGCCCGCCACGCGGACGTCGTTGTCCACCAACGCGTCGCCCTCGCGCCGCCGCGCCGGCACCGCGAACAGGGAGATGCCCCGCGTGCCGCTCTCGGGGCCCTCGGTGCGCGCGAGCGTGAGGTGCACGACGTTCTCGGTGAAGTCCTGGTCGCCGCCGCTGATGAAGATCTTGGAGCCCTGGATGCGCCACGTGCCGTCCCCCGCGGGCGTCGCGCGCGTGCGCACGTCCGCGAGGCTGCTGCCCGCCTGCGGCTCGGTGAGGGCCATGGTGCCGGTCCACTCGCCCCGGTACAGCGGCTCCATGAAGGCCTGCTTCACCTCCGGCGAGCCGAAGACCTCCAAGAGGTGGGCCGCGCCGTGCGTCAGCCCCAGGTACGCGTACGCGCTGAGGTTGGCGGCCATGAGGTACGCGCTGGCCAGCGCGTGCACCGTCATCGGAAGCTGTTGTCCGCCCACGTCCGGAGGCCGGGTGGCGGTGAGCATGCCCAGCTCGACGAGCCGCGGGTACAGCTCGCGCATCAGCGGGTGGACCTTCACGCGGCCGCCCTGGAAGGACGGGGGCTCCAAATCCAGCGTGCGGTACGTGGGGTAGAGCACCTCGCGCGCGAAGCGGCGGGCGCTGTCGAGCAGCAGGCCGAAGGTCTCGCGCGAGTGCTCGGCGAAGGCGGGAAGCGTGCAGAGATGCTCGACGTGAATCACCTCGTCGAGCTGGAAGTCCACGTCGCGGTCCGACAGCAGCGGATTGGGGCGGGGCGCGCTCATGCCCGCGTTGTTAGCAGGAGCGCTACCAGGAGGCGATGGCCTCGTCGAAGTCCACGGCCTCCTCGTCGTCGTCGCGAGGCGCGTGGGTTCGCAGTGCGGAACGGCGCCACCGCTTGCCGGGACCGCGAGGCGTCTGGTGCCGCTCGCCCAGGACCTCCAGCAGGCCGGACGTCATCGCCGCTTCACCCAGGCCTTCCAGGCGCATGGGGCGACGCAGGCGCCCCAGGAGGCGTCGCCGCGCCGGGCCCGAATCCCAGTTCGAAGATGTTGTGCTCCACATGACACGCTCCTGCTCCGGGAGGCACCCGCTGCTGCTTGCACGTACGACTCCTCAACTTGGGTCTGCCCTCCGGTCCGTGCCATGTGGGGAGCGCTCGCCCCCTCGCCGGCCGCCGGCTGGACGACACGGAGACCGAGCGCCCGTCCGCTCGGCCCCCGGCCTCGAACGACCGCTCAGCTGTCCGCGTTGACCGTTCACCGGCGTCGTCCACGGAGGCACTGTCCGCTGGCGGATAACCCGGGGCATGCGACGCATGCTCCTGCTGCTGCTGGCGATGGCGGTGTGGGTTCCCTCCCTGCAACTGGGGTTTCGTCCCGACAATCCCCGGGACTGGGTGCCGGCGCTCGCCGCGCGGCAGCGGGCCCTGGCCCTGGTGGCGGAAAGCCCCGAGCGCGACGTGCTGCGTCGGTCCAATCCGGAGTGGGACCTGATGGCGCGCACCTTCTGCGTGCTCGCCTTCGCGAACCTGGCGCTCCACGAGCCGGAGCGCAGGGCGGAGCACCTGGCCGTCGTCGACACGCTCATCACGCGCACGCTGGAGGACGAGCGGGGAGGGGTGGACACGTTCCTCCTGCCGTACGTGCACGCCGCGCCGTTCAGGGACGCCTCGGGGCGCAGCCTCTTCATCGAGGGCGAGGTGGCGTTGATGCTCGCGGCCCGGCAGCTGGTGGAGCCGCGCGAGGCGTGGGCGTGGCCGCTGCGCGAGCGGGTGGACCGCATGGCCGCGCAGCTGGAGCGGGCCCCGCTGCTCTCGGCGGAGAGCTATCCCGACGAGGGCTGGATCTTCTGCAACACCGTGGCGCTCGCCGCGCTGCGCCTGTCCGACGCGGTGGATGGCCGCAGCCACGCCTCGCTGCGCGAGCGGTGGGTGCGCTCGGCGCGCGAGCACCTGCTGGACGCGCGCACCGGGCTGCTCGTCTCCAGCTTCACCCACGAGGGCGCGACGCGGGACGGACCCGAGGGCTCATCGCTGTGGCTCGCCGCGCACATGCTCCAGCTGGTCGATGCCGACTTCGCGCGCGAGCAGTTCGAGCGCGCCCGGGCGCTGCTCATCGGCGAGCGCCTGGGCTTCGCCTGGGCGGCGGAGTGGCCCGCGGCGGATGCGCGCGCGGACGACATCGACTCCGGTCCCACGATTCCGCTGGTGAACGCGAACGCGGGCTCGAGCGGATTGGCGCTGGTGGCGGCCTCGGCCTTCGGCGACGAGGCGCTGCTCATGGGGCTGTCCACCAGCCTGCGCTTCGCCGCGTTCCCCATCCTGGAGGACGGCGGCCTGCGCTTCGCGGCGGGCAATCCGCTGGCCGATGCCGTGTTGCTGTACTCCCTGACGCAAGGTCCGCTGTGGCGGCGAGCGCTGTCACCGCGAACGCTGGAGGCCCACCGATGATGCTCACCCGGATGTCGCGCGCGCCCAGGGTCCTCATGGCGCTGGTGTGGGTCGCCGTCTTCCTGCTGCTGCACCTGGCGGGAGGCCGGCAGTATGTCGGCGTGCTGTCGGGCACCCGCGTGGGGGGCGCGCCCGAGCTCGTCTTCGGGCTCCTGTACGCGCTCACGTGGTTCGGCGCCGTGCTGCTGGCGCCCATCCTGCTCCTGGCGGGCCTCGCGGACGCGGCGCTGCCCCGGCCGCCTTCGGCGAAGCGGCGCTGAGCCTCAGTGGCTCAAGCGCTCGGTCAGCCAGACGCGCACGTAGGACCAGTCCCGGCGCGCCGTCGCCTGGGACACCTCGAGCACCCCGGCCGTGTCGGGCAGGCTCAGGCCCGCGAAGTAGCGCAGCTCCACCAGCCGCGCGAGCCGGGGCTGGAAGGACTCCAGCTCCGACAGGGCCTCCTCCAGCTGGAGCACCTCCAGCTCGGCGCCCGCCGGCGCTTCGTCTCCCAGGTGACGCAGGCTCACCCGCTCGCGCCTCGCCGCGCGACGCAGGAGGAGCGGCGCCCGGGCCCGGTCCACCAGGACCTTGCGCATGGCGCGCGACGCGGCGCACAGGAAGCGGGGACGGGACTCCAGGGGGACGCCCGCCGCGAACAGCCGCGCCCAGGCCTCCTCCACCAGCCGCACGGGGTACTGGGGCGTGAGCTCGGACACCTCCGGCGAGAGCCTCCACTGGAGCTCCCGACAGGCCGCCGCCATCAGCGCATCCCGAGCGCCCGAGTCCTCTTCCCGCGCCCCTTCCAGCAACTCCGCCAGCTCCGCCGTGCTCATGTATCCCCCTCGGTCCTACCTGGACCGCCCCCGGAACCATCTCCGTGCTCCTTCTTAACGACGGATTAGCCGGAAATCCTTGAGCGGCCGGAAGTAACCCTCACCGGGCAACAATCCCACCCGGGCAGGTGGGGAGGCGGCCCGGACCGTTGACCCGCTCGGCGGAGGGCCTCTTCGGGGCCGGCGCCCCGATACAGCGTGTCGACATGAATACATGCATGACACAGCTCGCGGTTTGTTCGTGATTGGCTCGCGTGACGCGAGTTTGTTCCATGAAGACAGTGGAGCAGTGTTCCAAGTGTCGACGTCCGTCTCGAGCCTGCTCACACGCGGGGAAGGAGCAGACGGGCGGGGTGGGGTGGACCCGTTTACAGCGATGTCTCGAACACACGAGCATCGCCATACATGTCTTGGTCTCCTGTCTCGCAGCGCGTGTCGTCGTCGTGTCGTGTCTCGCGTCGCGGTCCTGCTGTTTGCAGAGGGCGTCACCGCGTGTCGCAATCCACGCGTTGGCTGGTGGTGCTGTGCTGGATGCTGGTGCTGGCGTGGAGCTCCGCGGCCCAGGCGCAGACACGCGCCGCGAGCGTCATGGAGTTGAAGGACGGGTGGCTCCATCACTGGGGAGACTCACCGCTGGGGCCGGACGGCGTGCCCACGTGGGCGAAGGAGCCCGACAAGGTCGACTGGAAGTCGATGGAGGCGCTGAAGGTCCCGCCGGGTCGGGAAGCGCACACGATGTTGTGGGTGAGCATCCCCGTGCCTCGAGGTGGATGGGGTGAGCCCGCGCTGATGCTGGGCTCGGTGACCAACGCGTACGAGGTCTATGTCGACGGCCAGCGTGTCTACGCGAACGGGAAGCTGAACCCGTCGGGGACCGAGGTGCGCGAGTCCATCTGGGCGCAGCTGATTCCGCTGCCCGCCTCCGCGCAGGGCTCGCGGGTGCTGCTGCGCATCCAGAGCAGCACGGCGGCCATGGGCGTGAGCCAGCACGCGCGGGTGGGGCCTCGCCACGAGCTGCTGGCGCGGGTGGTGCGCACGGGGCTGGGCTGTCTCGTCACCGGCAACCTGCTGCTGGTCATCGCGCAGGTGGCGCTGGGCATGTCGCTGCTGGGGCGGCAGCGGCGCATGTTGTTGGCGCTCGGCGTGTTCTCCGGCGGCGCGGGCGTGCTGCTCGTGGGCATGAGCGGGGTGGTGAGCGCGGTGTGGGGCGTGGAGCTGTCGCTGTGGCGCGCCACGTTCCTCGCGGCCTACTGCGTGCTGCCGGGGCTGGGCTGGTTCATCCAGGAGGGCATCCTGGAGGGGCGCGCGCGCTGGTTCAGCGCGGTGGTGTGGACGGTGACGGTGCTCGCCGCGCTGCAGGCCGTGGTGGCCATGGTGGACCTGGGGACGGCGAGCCGGCTGTTCCAGGTGCTCATGCTGTACTCCATCCCGGTCCTGCTGACGTACGTCATCGTCGCGGTGGTGGCCGCGCTCCGGGGCAACGTCGACGCGCGCATCTTCAGCGCGGGCCTGGGGGTGCTCACCCTGGTCCTGGTGGCGGCGATGCTGCCGCTGTTGGGCTGGGTGAAGATGGAGGGGATGTTCATCCACTGGGGCTTCCTCGCCTTCACCGCGTCGCTGGTGGGAATCGTGGCGCGGCGCTCCTCGCATGTGGTGCGCTCGCTGTCGTCGCACGCGAGCCAGCTGGAGGCGCGGCGCAAGGACGTGCGCGAGCTGGCCGAGGGCATGGGCACCGGCGCCGGGGAGCTGGCCACGGTGGCGCAGCAGCTGCGCACCTCGAGCGAGGAGCAGACGGACGGCATCGGACGTCAGGCGACGGCGCTCAAGGAGCTGGAGCAGACGGTGCAGGAGATTCGCCAGGGCTCGCTGGTGACGGCGGACAAGGCGCGTGTGCTGGCCGAGTCCATCGTCGCCGCGGAGGAGGCGGGGCGCGACGGCGGCGCGGCGCTGGACAAGACGCTGACGAACCTGGAGGCCATCCGCGAGGAGGTGTCGGAGATGGCGCGGCGCATCCTCGCGCTCGATGAGCGGACGCGGGAGATCGCGGGCATCGTCGACACGGTGAAGGGCCTGGCGGACCAGTCCAACATGCTCGCGGTGAACGCGGCCATCGAGGCGGCGCGCAGCGGCGAGCACGGCCGGGGCTTCAGCGTGGTGTCTCGCGAGGTGCGCAGCCTCGCGGACCAGTCCATCCTGGCCACCCAGCGCATCCGCGAGGTGCTGGAGGGTGTGAGCAGCAGCATGCGCGAGGCGGCGAAGATGAGCGAGCAGGGCGAGCAGCGCGTCCGGGTGAGCGTGGAGGCGGTGCGCGTCTCCGGCACGCAGCTGCGCAAGCTCGCGGGCATCATCGGCGACACGAGCAACAGCGTGCGGCAGATCTCGGCGGCCGTGTCACAGCAGGACGCGGGCACGTCGCAGATCGCCGTGGCCATCCAGGACATGTCGGAGCAGATGCAGCAGACGCTGCGGGTCGTCGAGGAGACGCGCAACGTGACGCGCTCGGTGCAGACGCTGGCGCAGAGCATGGCCGGCTCGGCGCGCAAGGCGCTCGAGTCCGGCACGCTGGGCAGCTGAGGGAGTGCGTCTCGTCCACGCTCCTCGCGGCGTGGACGAGAGGGAGGACGCGGCCTCAGTGGGCGGCTTCACCGCCGCCGCACAGGCCACTCCAGTAGTAGTAATAGGGCGTGGGCGTGGTGTCGCCCCAGGTCTGGATGACGCCGCGGCACTTGCAGATGACCACGCCGGTGGGCTCACCGCTCATCGAGGGGTCCGCGTAGTAGTAGTACTCCCAGGCCGTCGTGCCGTCGCAGACGTCGCTGGCGCTCCGGGACGTCCCGTCCTGGACCTGCTCCTCGCCGTCGTGAGCGACTCCACAGCCCGTGAGGACCGCGGCCGTCAGCATGACTCCCAGGAAGTTGCGTGGATGCATGTCGTGCTCCTTGAGGGGTGAGGAACAGATGCTATTCCATGACGGATGCCATCCGGCTTACGGCTCGATGGGGCCGGCGCAGAGCGGGTGGAAGGGGCCACACGCGAAGCGCTGGGTGCAGAATCCACCCCCCTGGGTGGGCCAGGCGTAGGCGACCGTCTCGGGGGCGCCGGGAGGGCAGTCGAGGGTGTGTGAGTCGACCCGGCACCAGTCCGCGGGGTCACACGTCCACGGGTCCGAGATGCGCTGGTGAGTGGACGTGTCCCGGGCCTGGGGACTCCCGGCATCGGAGTCCGGACCACAGGCCGTCAGGAAGAAGGCCACCACGACAACTCCACTTCGCTTCCGAAGGTTCATTGCGTGCTCCCTTTGCGTGAGGAGGCACAGCCTCGCCCGAAGGGCTGACACGCGGCCAGGGCCGTGAGGCGGGCGCCGTGGCCGGGTGCGTCACCCGGTGCCGAGGCCATGGCGCCGCGGGGCGGGAAAGGGGGGCTCCTCGCTCCCGGCGCATTTGCGTGTTTGCCACGCGGGTGTGGTCGAATCGCGCAAGAAACCGCGCTCCAGGACTCCTAGGGTTGCATCCGGGAGGTCCGGGTGGAGGGCTTGGTCCGCATGCGGCGCATTCGAGTCATCGACAGTCATACAGGGGGTGAGCCCACGCGGGTGGTGACGGAGGGGGGCCCGGAGCTGGGCACGGGCGACCTGGCGAGCTTGCGCGAGCGGTTCCGGGAGCGCTTCGACGACTTCCGCAAGGCCATCGTCTGTGAGCCCCGGGGCTCGGACGTCATGGTGGGCGCGCTGTTGTGCCCGCCCGTCAGCGCCTCGAGCGTCGCGGGCATCATCTTCTTCAACAACGTCGGCTACCTGGGCATGTGTGGCCATGGGACCATCGGCGTGGTGAAGACGCTGGAGCACCTGGGCCGCATCGGCCCCGGCGTGCACGCGCTGGAGACGCCCGTGGGCGTGGTGAAGGCCACCCTGCACCCGGACGGGAGCGTCAGCATCGCCAACGTGCCCAGCTACCGCTGGGCGCACGACGTGAAGGTGGACGTGCCCGGGCATGGCGAGGTGCACGGCGACATCGCGTGGGGCGGCAACTGGTTCTTCCTCTCGCGCGCGACGAACCCGCCGCTGGAGCTGGCGCGGGTGCCGGCGCTGCTCGCGTACACGTCCGCCATCAAGCAGGCGCTCGCGGACCAGGGCATCACGGGGGAGGGGGGCGCGGAGGTCGACCACGTGGAGCTGTATGCGCCGTCGCCGACGCCGGGCGTGGATGCGCGCAACTTCGTGCTGTGCCCGGGGCTCGCGTATGACCGTTCTCCGTGTGGCACGGGGACGAGCGCGAAGGTGGCGTGTCTGGCCGCGGAGGGCGCGCTCGCCGAGGGCGACACGTGGGTGCAGGAGAGCATCATCGGCAGCCGCTTCCAGGCGCGCTACGTGCGTGATGGCGAGCGTGTCCTGCCCACGATTACGGGCACGGCTTCTGTCAACGCGGAGGCCACGCTGCTGGTGGACCCGAAGGACCCGTTCGCGTGGGGCATCGGATGAGCGCCTTCGACTGCGTCATCGTCGGCGGTGGCATCGTCGGCGCGGCGCTCGCGGAGGCACTGTCCACCGAGGGGATGTCCGTGGCGCTCGTCGAGGCGCGCTCCATCGGCACCGCGACCACCGCGTGCGGGATGGGACACCTGGTCGCGATGGATGACAACGCGGCGGAGCTCGCGTTGACCGCGTACTCCGTGTCGCTCTGGCGGCAGCTCGCGCAGGGACTGCCGCGCACCGTGGAGTACGACGCGTGCGGCACCTTGTGGCTGGCGGCGGATGACGAGGAGATGGCGGCTGTCTCCGCGAAGGTCGCCAATTATCGCGCCGCGGGTGTTCGGGCCGAGGTGTTGGATGCGGCCGCGTTGTACGAGGCGGAGCCTGCGTTGGCCCCCGGGCTCGTCGGTGCGCTGCGGGTGCCGGATGACGCCGTGTTGTATCCGCCGGTGGCCGCGCGGACCTTCGCGCAGAGGGCGCAGGCGCGTGGGGCGAAGGTGATGACGGGATGTCCGGTCCGGGAGCTGCGGCCCGAGGGCGTCTTCCTGACGAACGGGGAGGTACTGAAGGCCGGGCGGGTGGTGCTCGCGGCGGGCGTGGCGAGTCCCTCGCTCTGTCCGGAGCTGCCCATCTCCCCGCGCAAGGGACACCTGCTCATCACGCGGCGCGGTGCTCCCGTGGTGCATCACCAGCTCGTGGAGCTGGGGTACCTGAAGAGCGCGCATGGCACGGATGGGGCGTCGGTCGCGTTCAATGCGCAGCCCCGGGTCACCGGGCAGTTGCTGCTCGGGTCGTCGCGGCAGCCCGGGGAGGCGAGCCGTGAGGTGGAAGCCGTCATCCTGGAGCGCATGCTGAAGCGCGCGGCGATGTTCCTCCCGGGACTCGATGGCTTGCAGGCGCTGCGCGTGTGGACGGGACTGCGTCCGGCGAGCCCGGATGGACTGCCGCTCTTGGGAGCGCATCCGGAGAAGCCGTGGCTGTGGCTGGCTTGTGGGCATGAGGGATTGGGCATCACCACCGCCACGGGGAGCGCGCGGCTGGTCGCGGACCAGATGCTCGGGCGTAAGAGCGCCATCGATGTGTCGGCGTACTCGCCCTCTCGCTTCCTGGGTGGGGCGACTCGCGAGGTGGCGCATGCGTGAGTGGGTGCCGCAGGGCGCCTCGACGGACGTGCGCCGCCCATGGATGGGCGCTTCGTCGCTCTACGCCGCCGGTGGGCTGATGCATGAGCAGGAGTCGCAAGGCTCCTGGAGGCCGCGTCGTCGCGAGGTGCCCCATGGGTGAGCCGTCGCGCAAGGCACCTGCCTCCGTCACGCTGCGTATCAACGGGCAAGCCGTCACCGTTCCCTCGGGCACCTCCGTGGCCGCGGCGCTCGCGATGACGGAGCGGTTCGTCAGCCGCGCGGACCTGGGTGGACGTCCTAGGGGCCCGCTGTGCGGCATGGGCGTGTGCTTCGAGTGTCGGGCCACCGTCGACGGCGTGTCCGAGGTCCTCACGTGCCTGACGCCGTGTCGTGACGACCTGGAGGTGGTGACCGATGGGTGAGGGATTCATGCCCGGAGTTGCGCGTGTCTCCTCCTCGTTGCCGAGTGGGTGCGAGGCTCGCCGTCTCCTGTGCGTCACGGCCCGCTGTGTGTCCGAACAGGAGGGCCCCGATGCGTGAGACGTGTGACGTCGTCATCGTCGGCGCGGGACCCGGTGGGCTCGCCGCCGCCTGTCATGCGGCTGAGGCGGGATTGAAGGTCCTGGTCCTCGATGCGCAGCCCGAGCCCGGTGGGCAGATCTGGCGCGGTGAGGCACGGACGGGGAAGAACCCGCTCGCGCGCAAGTGGCTCACGCGCTTCGCGGCCTCGGGTGCTCGCTTCCGTCCTGGCGCGCGGGTCATCGCCTCGCCCGAGCCCGGTGTGCTCCTGGTGGAGGAGGGCGCCTCTTCGTTCACCGTGCACCATGGCCGCGCCATCCTGGCCACGGGTGCACGTGAGCGCTTCCTCCCGTTCCCCGGCTGGACGCTCCCCGGTGTGCTCGGTGTCAGCGGTCTCCAGGTGCTCGTGAAGGACGGCCTGCCGATTCGCGGCAAGCGCGTGGTCCTCGCGGGCACCGGGCCGCTGCTCCTCGCCGCCGCCGCGACGATTCAGTCCCACGGCGGTGAGGTCCTCTCCATCGCCGAGCAGGCTCCCGCCGCGGACCACTGGCGCTTCGCGCTCCAGCTCTGGCGCCATCCCTCGAAGCTGCTCCAGGGCGCGGTGATGACCGCGAAGCTCATCAGCGTCCCCACGTCCACGGACGCGTGGGTGCTCGCCGCCGAGGGCACGGACCGCCTGGAGTCCGTGCGCCTGTCCGTGCGAGGCCACGAGGAGCACCTGCGCTGCGACTACCTGGGCGCGTCCTATGGCCTCGTGCCCAACCTGGAGCTGCCCCGGCTGCTGGGCTGCGAGGTCTCCCACGGCGCGGTCCTCGTGGACGACCGACTGGAGACCCGCGTCCCTCGCGTGCACGCCGTGGGCGAGCTGCTCGGCATCGGCGGTGTGGACCAGGCGCTCGTCACCGGCGAGCTCGCGGGCCTCGTCGCCGCGGACCGTCCCGTCCCCGAGTCTCTCACCCGTGCCTGGCGAGGCGTGCGCGACTTCTCCGTCCACCTCGCGCGGCACGACGCACCCCGCGAGGAGCTGCGCCGACTGGCCCGGCCCGACACCCTGCTGTGCCGCTGCGAAGACGTGCCCCTGTCCGCGCTGGAGGGCTGCACGAATCTGCGCGAGGCGCGCCTGTACGCCCGGCTGGGCATGGGCGCGTGTCAGGGGCGCACCTGCGGCCCCGCGGCGCAGACGCTCTTTGGTTGGTCGGGCGAGGACGTGCGCCCGCCCTGTCTCCCCGCGCGCATCGGCAGCCTGCGCCTTCCTCCTCCCGACGTTTCCCCTTCCCACACGAGCAAGTCATGAGCCTCTGGTCCGGTGTCCTCCCCGCCATCACCACCCCCTTCAACGCGGACCTGTCCGTCGACCACGGCGCGGTGCGCTCGCACGTGCAGTGGCTCATCTCCCAGGGCTGCACGGGCATCATCCCCTGCGGCTCGCTGGGCGAGGGCGCGACGCTGACCTCCGAGGAGAAGGCCTCGCTGATGCGCACGTGCGTGTCCGCGGTGAAGGCGCCCGTCATCCCCGGCATCGCCGCACTGTCCACCGCCGAGGCCGTGCGGCTGGCCCGCGCCGCCGAGGAGGCCGGGTGCGCCGGCCTCATGGTGCTGCCGCCGTATGTCTATTCGAGCGACTGGCGCGAGATGAAGGCGCACATGTCCACGGTCCTCCGCGCCACGAAGCTGCCGTGCCTGCTCTACAACAACCCGGTGGCCTACAAGACGGACTTCACGCCCGCGCAGCTGGCGGAGCTGGCCGCCGAGCACGACAACGCGGTCGCCGTGAAGGAGTCCTCCACCGATGCCCGCCGAGTCACCGGCATCCGCGCCCTGCTGGGTGACCGGCTGACCCTGGGCGTGGGCGTGGATGACTGCCTCGTCGAGGGCGTGGAGGCGGGCGCGCGCTTCTGGGTGGCCGGGCTGGTGAATGCCTTCCCCGCCGAGTCGGTGCGCCTGCTCGAGCTGTCCCTGGCCGGCAAGAAGGACGCTGCGTTCGCGCTGTACCGGTGGTTCCTGCCGCTGTTGCGCCTGGACACCGTCCCCAAGTTCGTCCAGCTCATCAAGCTGGTGCAGCAGGAGATGGGCTGGGGCCACGAGCGGGTGCGCGGGCCCCGGATGGAGCTGGTGGGCGCCGAGCGTGAGGAGTGCCTGCGCGTGCTGCGCGAGGCGTTGGCGAACCGCCCCGCGCTGTAGGGGCGAGTCGTGGTGTGACGTAGCCGAGGTCGAAGCTTCGAGGGGCACGGCCGTGTCCCTCCCCGACGTGAGGTAGTGGCATGAGCTGGATGGGATTGTCGTTGATTGGCGCCGGGCGCGGCGAGCCCGGTGGCGCGACGTTCACCGGATGGAACCCGGCGGAGGGCGTGGCGCTGGAGGTGCGCTTCCACGCCGCGCGGCCGCATGAGGTGGAGCGGGCGTGCTCGCTCGCGGCGGAGGCGGCGCCGTCGCTCGCGGCCCTGTCCTCGCGGCAGCGCGCGGTGTTCCTGGAGCACATCGCCGAGGCGCTCCTCGCGGCGGAGGCGGACTTCCTCGCGGTGACGCCGAAGGAGACGGGCCTGCCTCCCGCGCGCATCCAGGGGGAGCTGGGCCGCGCGGCGGGACAGTTCCGCCAGTTCGCGCGACTGCTGGAGGAGGGCAGCTGGGTGGACGCGCGCATCGACCACGCGCTGCCCGACAGGAAGCCCCTGCCGCGCGCGGACCTGCGCTCGATGCTGCGCCCGGTGGGACCGGTGGCGGTGTTCGGCGCGAGCAACTTCCCGCTCGCGTTCTCCGTGGCCGGAGGTGACACCGCGTCCGCGCTGGCCGCGGGCTGTCCCGTCGTGGCCAAGGCCCACCCCGCGCACCCGGCGACCTCGGAGCGCGCGGCTCTGGCCATCCGCGCCGCCGTGTCCGCGTGTGGCCTGCACGAAGGTGTGTTCTCGCTCCTGTTCGACGCGGGCACGGAGGTGGGCGCGGCGCTCGTGCGTCACCCGGCCATCCGCTCGGTGGGCTTCACGGGCTCGCGGCAGGGAGGACAGGCGTTGATGGCGCTGGCGGCCTCCCGTCCCCTGCCCATTCCCGTCTTCGCGGAGATGGGCTCCATCAATCCCATCTTCGTGTTGCCGGAGGCCCTAGCCGCGCGACCCGAGGCGATGGCGGACTCGCTGGCCGCGTCGATTCTCCAGGGGGCGGGACAGTTCTGCACCTCGCCCGGCCTGGTCGTGGCGGTGGAGGGTCCGGGGTACGAGGCCTTCCGCGCGCGGCTGGCGGAGAAGCTCGGGGCGGCGTCGCCCGCGCCCATGCTGACGCCGAACATCGCCGAGCGCTTCCGTGAGGGCGTCGGCCGGCTCGCGGCGCGCACGGACACCCGGACCTGTGTGCGGGGTGAGTCTCGGGCGGCGCTCGGGGCCGCGGCGCTGTTCGAGGCGCCGGCCACGGTGGTGCTCGCGGAGCACGCGCTGACCGAGGAGGTGTTCGGCAGCTGTGCGGTGCTGACGCCGGCGAAGGACGCGGCGGAGCTGGTGCGCGTGGCGTCCGGGCTGGAGGGACAGCTCACGGCGACGGTGTTGATGGACGCGGGGGACACGGCGGTGGCGGCGGAGCTGTTCCCCGTGCTGACGGACCGCGTGGGGCGCGTGCTGGTGAACGGGGTGCCCACGGGCGTGGAGGTCTGTCCGGCGATGGTGCACGGCGGGCCCTTCCCGGCCAGCTCGGATGGGCGTTTCACCGCGGTGGGCACCGGGGCCATCCGCCGCTTCGTGCGGCCCGTGTGCTACCAGGACGTGCCGGACGCGCTGTTGCCGGTCGAACTGCGCGAGTCGAACCCGCTGGGCCTGTGGCGCACGGTGGATGGCGTGCTGAAGCGGGAGTGACTCGACTCCCAGGTGGCGCCACGTCCACCCGGGAGTCGTCCCTCGTCTTACGGCCCCGTGTCGAAGCGGGCCTCCAGCTTCACGCCCGAGTACGGCGTCCGGGCGTTGAGCATCAGGTAGATGTAGCTGCCGGTCGGCGGTGACGGGATGTCCACTGTCTCGTCATTGCCTGACAGGTAGGGCCGGTGGTCGTACGTCGTGAGGCTGGGCCACGTCGAGGCGCGCACGTACAGGTCCGCGTTGCCCGTGCCGCCGCTCATCTGGAAGCGCAGGTTGCGCGCGCCATTGGGCACCCACAGGTAGAAGTACTGCAACCCGCTCGTCGCGGACAGCGGCCCGCGGTAGCAGCCATTGCCCAGCATCCTGGAGTCGGAGCCCGTGCACGGTGTCCCCGTCCCTGGCCCCGGACCCGGATTCACACAGGTGCTCGGGTCGCTCGCGGTGGCCACGCACGTCAACCACTCGTGGAACTCCGGGTCGTTCGCCGTGCCCAGCGCGTCGAGTGACTGGCGATACGCGGCGTAGCTCCCCGCCCGGAACTGTCCCAGGAACGTGCCCACCTGGTCCGCGTGCCGCTCGAACATGAAGCGCACCGCGAGGTAGCCCCACGTGTACACGCGCTCCGTGCCGCTGTTGTAGTCGTTGCGCAGAATCTGGCTGAGCTGGAACGCCTTGCCGGCCCCCACCGCCACCGCGCTCGCGTTGTCGCTCTTCTTCGAGATGTACTCGGCCAGGCCCTCAATCCACCAGATGGTGGGCTGGCTCACGCTGGCGCCGAAGTCGCCCTTCATGTCGAAGCGGCCATCCAGGTAGTGCACGTACTCGTGCTCCAGGTTCCATATCTGGAACGTGGGCCGCACCCACTCCGCCTCGTAGGCGATGAACCGCGCCTGGTTGCCCGACGCGGAAGGGTCTCCCTCCAGGTACATTCCACCGTTGTTCGTGTCGATGCCGAACAGCGCGCCCGCGTATGTCTGATAGTCCAGGCTGCTGTCGAAGATGACCATCTCCAGCGCGGTGTTGTTGTCCCCGGCCACCGGCACGCGCCCCGTCTTCAGCATGTCGTGGAAGTACGTCTCCTGCGCGGCGAGCTTGGCGCAGCTCTGGCTGAACTGTGAAGAAGTCATGTCCTGCGCGCGCATGCGCAACGTCGCGCCGCAGTTGTACGTCACGCGCAACACCGCCTGCTCCAGCGTGCGACGGAAGTCACAGATGCCGTAGTACGCGCAGTTCGCGCCGTCGTAGTAGTCCGCCATCTCCGCGGCGCCCACCCAGACGCCCGCCGTGGGCCCCGTCATCTGGTGGTTCGCGATGAGCGCCCGCACCTTGGGACGCGACTTGTCCTGGAGCGCGCCCGGGTACTGGAGGAAGCGCGCCAGCTCGCGCGCGGCGTTGACCGTGAGGTACTGGTTGTCCGTGCCCAGCAGGTGCTCGGTGCGCAGGCCGAAGGACTCCAGCGCGTCGATGATGGCGCTGTCCTGCTGCACGGCCGCGATGAAGGCCGCGTCGTAGTGTCCCCGGAACAGGCCGACGAAGACGTTGTTGGTGGCGGCGCGCATGTACCAGAACGTCTCGGCGGTGGTGTTGAAGCGGTCCAGGAGCCCCTTGAACGTCGCCAGGTGCCGCGCGCTCTCCCCCGCGCTGTCGATGAGCGTGACGAACTCCCGCAGCACCGCGCCGTGCGCGTCGTTGACGTCCCGGAAGTGGCTGTTGGCGACGAAGGCCGCCAGCGCCGGACGGATGGCGTTGCCGAGCGCCGTGCCGTACGCCCCCACCACGTCCGGGCTGTAGAACTGCACGTAGTACCCGGCCCGGAGGAACAGGATGAGCTGGAGCGTCTGCCCGCTGTTGTCCCCCACGTAGCCCTGTGCGCTGGTGGTGAGCGCGTTGGCGATGGTGACCATCTTGCTCTCGATGAACACCTGCCGCGCCAGCGTGCCGGTGACACCGAACAGCGTGTTGACGCACGCCTCCGTGGAGCCCTTCACCAGGGTGACGAGCGCCGCGCCGCTGGCCGAGCCGAAGGCCGCCGTGTCACAGGCGGCCAGCAACGCCCGGGCGGGAGGCGGTGGGGCGAGCTCCTGACGGAGTTGCTCCGGCGCGACGTCGGGCGAGCGCTCTTCGGGCAGGATGCGCTGATGGGCATGCTCCAGCCCGTGAAGGCGCTGGGCGGACCCGGTCGGCGGGGGAGCCCCGGGGCGGGCGTCCGCTCCAGGGGCGAAGACTCCGATACAGAGGGCGAGGACGATGTGACAGCGACACCAATCCGTGATTGGACTGCGCATGCTCGTGCTCCTCGGGGTGGGGGCTTTGCCGCACGGTGTCGACAGGACTGGACGACGCCGACGTGGGTTTCACGCGGTGTTCAAGGTATTCCTGGGCCGGTGCGCTGTTCTTGTGTCTTTCCCACGCGGGGATGAATGGAAACGACCAAAGGGCGAGAGGCGTTGGAGCACTGGCGGGTGGAGTTCATGGGGCGGGTGACGAACCCGCTGTTCGCGGAGGCGCTGTTCGACCGGGTGCCGGACATCGTCTTCTCGGTGAAGGACATCCAGGGCCGGTACGTGTGCATCAGCGAGGCGTGCGCGGAGCGCTGCGGGCTGAAGAGCAAGGCGGCGGCGGTGGGGCGCACGGCGCACGAGCTGTTCCCCCAGCACATGGCGGACCGGTACGTGCGGCAGGACGAGAAGGTGTTCCGCACGGGGCGCCCGCTGGTGGACAACCTGGACCTGACGCTGTTCAACAACCGCGAGCCGGGCTGGTGTCTGACGAGCAAGGTGCCGCTGTTCGACGCCACGGGCGACGTGATGGGGCTGGCGTGTCTGTCAAAGGACATCCACGAGCCGGGGCGCGCGGGGCTGGTGGACGAGCGCTTCGCGGCGACCATCGACTTCATCCAGGCGAACTACGGGGAGCGGCTGCGCATCGACTCGCTGGCGCGGCGCGCGGGCATGTCCGCGGCGCAGTTCGAGCGGCGGATGCGGCGCATCTTCCAGCTCTCCGCGGGGCAGTTCATCATGAAGACGCGCATCGACGCCGCGGCGGAGCGACTGGTGGAGGACGTGCGCGAGCCCATCGCCGCCATCGCGCTGTCCGTGGGCTTCTGCGACCAGAGCGCCCTGTCACGCCAGTTCAAGCAGGTGACGGGCCTGAGTCCCCGCGAGTACCGGCAGCTCGTCGAGTCCGTCCCTGGCACCGCCGTGTCCCGGCGCAAGCGCTGAGGGGCCTGGGGGCTTCCCCAAAGCCTGGCAGGTGTGATGCGCTCCGGGCTGGTCATGAAAGCCTTCACGCTGCCCGTGTCCACCGTCCTGTTCCATGTCGTGGCCCTGGGGTTCTTCGGGGCCTGCGCGGCGTGGCTCGTCCAGGAGTCCCTGCTGCTCGGCGGACGTCGGGCGATGATGGGGTTCGCGGTGGCCGTGGCCTCGGGCGCGCAGGTGCTGTTGTCCTTGAGCACCGTGAGGGGGCTCTGGGTCGCGCGACGCTGCTGTCCGCCCGCGCGCGGGTGGTGACGTATCTTCAGTTCAGGGGTTGGTGCTGGGGCCGTCCTCTCGCTGACGCTCACTTCCGGGCGGCGGGCGCGGGGACCGCACGCTTCTTCCACGGGTCTCCGCCCACGCCGGAGTCCACGAGCTGGAAGGGACTCTCTCCGCTCATCCGCACCAGCCCGAGGCTGGGCACGGAGGCGGACCACCCGGCGGTGATGCCGCCGGAGTAGGAGTACTCGCTCACCTCCAGTGTCCTGCCGGCGAGCGTCTCCAGTTGGATGATGCCCAGCACCCTGAAGACCCTCATCGGCACGACGATGGCGGTCTCCACGGCGGCCTGTCCGGACTGCCTCCCGGCAATCCCGCGTCTGTCATTCGAGTTCGTGGCCCTCCGGCCGGTTGAACCCAGACTCGCTGGAGGCGCGTGCCGTGCTGGAGATGTCAGGCATTGGGGCGCAATGAAATGACAGGTCGCGTGTCTGGTATCAGGTATGGAGCGAGGGATTCCCAGCGGGTCGCAGCCGTCCCTCCCGGGGAGGGAGCCGCCGGGGCCTTGTCCCTGGGGACGATTGTCGGATGGTGGAAAACCCAGGGGTGCCGAAAGGGCGGTCCCTGTGCGGACTGTTAAGGTCACGTGCGCTCCATGTCCCCTCCCCACTCCCCCCCGGAGGCGCCGGTCCCCACCGTGGACCTGTCCCCGGGCGCGCTGTCCCTCCAGGTCCTGGAGAGCCTCCCCCAGCTCGTCTGGATGACCCGCCCCGACGGGCACCACGTCTACTTCAACCGCCGCTGGTACGAGTACACCGGCCTGACGCCCGAGCAGGCGCTGGGCGACGGCTGGTGGCGCATCTTCCACCCGGAGGACGCGCAGGAGGCCGGCAGGCGCTGGGCCCACTCGCTCGCGACGGGGGAGCCCTACGAGGTGGAGTTCCGCTGCCGGCGCCATGATGGCGCCTGGCGGTGGATGCTCGGCCGCGCCAGCCCCCTGCGCGATGCCAAGGGCGACATCCTCCAGTGGTTCGGCACCACCACGGACATCGAGGAGCCCAAGCGCGCCTCGGAGTCCATGCGCTTCCTGGCGGAGGCGGGGGCGCTCCTGTCCTCGTCCGCGCTCGACCTGGACGACACGCTGGCGCTGCTGGCGAAGCTGGCGGTGCCTCAGCTGGCGGACTGGTGCGCGGTGGAGCTGATGGAGGAGGACGGCGGCACGCGCCAGGTGGCGGTGGCGCACGTGGACCCCAGCCGGGTGCGGCTGGCCGAGGAGGTGCGGGTGCGCTACCCGCCCCGCGAGGACGACCCGAACGGCGTGCTGGCCGTC
This sequence comes from Myxococcus sp. AS-1-15, assembly GCF_020037055.1. Lineage (NCBI taxonomy): Bacteria > Pseudomonadati > Myxococcota > Myxococcia > Myxococcales > Myxococcaceae > Myxococcus > Myxococcus sp. AS-1-15. Next base: position 809,317 of record NZ_JAIQDF010000002.1, read on the forward strand.
ATCCGCACGGGCAGGCCCGTGTTGCTGGAGTCCGTGTCCGACGACGTGCTGGCCCTGGCGGCGCGGGACCGGGAGCACCTGCGCTTCCTCACGGCGCTGGGCCTGCGCTCGGCCATGCTCATCCCCCTGAAGGCGCGCGGCCGCACCCTGGGCGCGCTCACGCTGGTGACGGCCGAGTCCAGCCGGCGCTTCGGACGGGCGGACCTGGCCTTGGGCGAGCAGCTCGCCTCGCGCGCCGCGCTGTCGGTGGACACCGCGCGCCTGTACCGCGAGGCCCAGGCCTCGCTGCGCCGCAGCCAGGAGGAGCGGCGCACCGCCCAGACGCTGCTGCGCATCGGCGAGACGCTGTCGTCGGAGCTGGACCCGGGCGTGCTCGTCCAGCGCATCACCGACGAGACGGTGGCCCTCACCGGCGCGGGCTTCGGCGCCTTCTTCGAGAACCGCGTGGACGAGCGCGGCGAGTCCTACCTGCTCTACACGCTGTCGGGCGCGCCCCGGGAGTCCTTCGCCCACCTGCCCATGCCGCGCAACACCGCCATCTTCGGCCCCACCTTCCGGGGCGAGGGCTCGCGGCTGTACGACGACGTGACGCGCCAGCCCGACTACGGCGGGAGCGCCCCGTACCACGGCATGCCCCAGGGGCACCTGCCGGTGAGGAGCTACCTGGCGGTGTCCGTGAAGAGCCGCTCCGGGGAGATTCTCGGCGGGCTGTTCTTCGGGCACGCGGAGCCGGGGCGCTTTGGCGAGGAGCACGCGCGGCTGGTGGAGGGCGTGGCGTCCCAGGCCGCGGTGGCGCTGGACAACGCGCGCCTGTTCCGCGACGCGCGCCGGGCCGAGGAGCGCTTCCGCTCCCTGGTCACCGCCACCGCGCAGGCCGTGTGGGTGACGCGGCCGGATGGGTTCATCGAGGAGGACAGCCCCTCCTGGCGCGAGTACACCGGCCAGTCGTACGACGAATGGAAGGGCACCGGCTGGCTGGACGCCGTCCACCCCGAGGACCGGGAGGCGGCCAGCCGCGCCTGGACGGCGGCGGTGACGGACGTGAAGCCGTACGAGGTCGAATACCGGCTGCGCCGCCCGGACGGGACGTACTCGCCCACGCTGGCGCGCGCGGTGCCGGTGCTGCACTCGGACGGCAAGCTGCGCGAGTGGATTGGCACCAACACGGACATGACGGCCCAGCGCCGCGTGGAGGAGGGCCTGCGCCGGTTGGACCGTGAGCAGGTGGCCCGCAGGCTGGAGGCGCTGCGCGCGGAGATGAGCGGCGCCCTGGCGAAGGAGGGCTCCGTCTCCGACATCCTCCAGGGCTGCGCGGAGGCGCTGGTGCGCCACCTGGACGCGCAGGTGGCCCGGCTGTGGCTGTACTCGCGCAGCTCCGCCATGTTGGAGCTGGTGGGCAACGCGGGCGTGTTCGCGCCGCCGCGCGAGAAGTGGGCGCGCGTGGCGGTGCACGGCGGCAGCCTGGTGGCGGAGGTGGCCCGCACGCGCGAGCAGGTCTGGGTGGACAAGATGGAGCACGACGCCCGGGTGCTGGACCCGACGTGGATTCGCGAGACGGGGCTGCGCTCGTTCGCGGGCATCCCCTTGCTGGTGCGCGGGCAGCTGGTGGGCGTGATGGGGCTCTACAGCAGGACGGTGCTGGGCGAGGACAAGGTGGCGGCGCTGGCGGCGGTGGCGGACGCGCTCGCGCAGGGGCTGGAGCGCAGGCGCGCGGAGGACTCGCTGCGGCTGCGCGCCAAGGAGCTGGCCCGCTCCAACGAGGAGCTCCAGCAGTTCGCCTACGTGGCCTCGCACGACCTGCAGGAGCCGCTGCGCATGGTGGCCGGCTACACGCAGCTGCTCGCGCGGCGCTACCAGGGCAAGCTGGACGCGGAGGCGGACACCTTCATCCACTACGCGGTGGACGGCGTCACGCGCATGCAGCGGCTCATCCAGGACCTGCTGACGTACTCGCGCGTGGGCACGCAGGGCCGCGAGCCGCGCGCGGTGGACGCGGGGCGCGCGGTGGAGCGGGCGCGGGCCAACCTCCAGGTGGCGCTGCAGGAGTCGGGCGCCCAGCTCGAGACAGGCCCGCTGCCGATGGTGCTCGCGGACGAGACGCAGCTGGTGCAGCTGTTCCAGAACCTCATCGGCAACGCGCTCAAGTTCCACGGGGCCGCGCCGCCCAGGGTGGAGGTGGCCGCCGAGGTGAAGGGCGCGGAGGCGCGCTTCACGGTGAGGGACTGGGGCATCGGCATCGACGCGCAGGACTTCGAGCGCATCTTCGTCATCTTCCAGCGCCTGCACGGCAAGGAGTCGTTCGCCGGGACGGGCATCGGGCTGGCCATCTGCAAGAAAATCGTGGAGCGTCTGGGAGGTCGCATCGGCGTGGAGTCCAAGGTGGGCGAGGGCAGCACGTTCTGGTTCACCCTGCCGCTGGCGCCGTCGGTGCCCGCGTCTTCCGAGGTGTCGTCATGAGTGACATCGGCACCGAGGAGCGCCCGCTGCGGCTGTTGCTGGTGGAGGACAACCCGGGCGACGCGCTCCTGCTCCAGGAGGAGCTGCGCGAGGTCACCGCCACGCGCTTCGAGGTGCTCCACGTCGAGCGCCTGGCGGACGCGGTGCGCGTGGTGAGCGAGGGGCCGCCGGTGGACGCGGTGCTCCTGGACCTGTCGCTGCCGGACGGGCACGGGCTGGGCAACATCCCGCCGCTGCTCCAGGCCGCGCCGTCGGTGCCGCTGGTGGTGCTCACCGGCACGGACGACGAGCGCCTGGCGGTGCGCGCGGTGCACGAGGGCGCGCAGGACTACCTGGTGAAGGGCCAGGTGTCGGGGCCGCTGCTGGTGCGCGCGCTCAGGTACGCCATCGAGCGCAAGCGGGTGGAGGAGGGGCTCAAGCGCGAGGAGGCCGCGCGGCGCACGGCCACGTTCCGCGAGCAGTTCCTGGGCATCCTCGGCCATGACTTGCGAAACCCCCTGCAGGCCATCGCCGGCAACGCGTCACTGCTGCTGCGTCACGGGGGCTTGAGCGAGCCGCAGCGCAAGGCCATCAACCGCATCTCCATCTCCGCGGACCGCATGGCGCGGATGATCAATGACTTGCTCGACTTCACGCGCACGCGGCTGGGCGCGGGGTACGTGCTGGAGCGGGCGCGGATGAACCTGCACGAGGTGCTGCGGCAGGTGGTGGAGGAGCTGGAGGTGGCGCACCCGCGCCGCCAGTTCGAGCTGTCGCTCACGGGCAACGGCTGGGGGGACTGGGACGGGGACCGCATCGCGCAGGCGGCGTCGAACCTGGTGGGCAACGCCGTGCAGTACTCCCCGGAGGACACCGTGGTGCGCGTGACGGTGGCGGACGCGGAGGGCGGCGTGCGGGTGGAGGTCCACAACTGGGGCCTGCCCATCCCGGCCGAGCGCCTGGGCTCCATCTTCGACCCCTTCGGTCGCGCGCAGGACAAGCGCAGCGCGCAGCGCAACGGCCTGGGCCTGGGGCTCTACATCACCCACGAAATCGTCCGGGCCCACGGGGGCCTCTTGGGCGTGTCGTCCTCCGCCCAGGAGGGGACGGCCTTCTGGCTGAGCCTGCCGCGGCAGTTCGTCACCGAGGAGTGAAGGGACACCCCGGCAACCCCCTGGCCGCCCGCCCGCTGACTCGAGGGGCGGGCCGGGCGGGCGCGCGGCACGGGTCGCGGCGGGAAGAAGGAGGACACACCCTTCTTGGGTGCGTTCAACCTGGCCGGCGCTCTTCGGGTGGCGGCCCCCAACCTCGAGGTCCAGCGATGACCATTCTCGGCGCGGCGCTCATTGGAACGCTCCTCTTCGGCCTCATCATCTTCGCCGTCATCCTCTTCGGCGCGGCCGGCAACAAGTGGGAGAAGGACATCCGCGAGGTGACTGAAAACCAGCGGGCGCGCGGCATCGTCGGTGACGTGACGATGAACGACCAGGACGATGAGCACCACCACCCCGGCCCCCACGTGCACGCGCACGCCTGAGGCGGCGGCCTACCTGGGCCGCGGGCTGTAGTAGCGACGCAGCCAGCGGCTCAGCCCGTCCAGGCCGGGGAAGAGCACCCGCTCGGTGAGGTTCGCCTGGTCCAGCTTGTCGCGCACCTCCCACTTGAGGTCCGCGGGGATGATGAGCCGGCGCACGCCCTGCTTGCGCCGCTCCAGGAAGCTGTCCAGGCGCGCGTCCGGCCCGTTCATCACCGAGAAGAGCGCGAACTGGTTGACGATGCGCGCGTCCAACGACGGCGGCTCGAAGAAGAGCACGAACGGGTGGCGCGCCAGCCGGTCCAAATCAGAGATGGACGGCGCCACCTCCGCCAGCATCTCCCCGGAGAACACGTCCGCGCCCTCGCGCTTGAGCAGCGTCTTGAGCGGGCGGGGCAGCAGCCGGTTCGTCTCCCGGTAGTCCACGCACCACACCACGCCGTCCTCGTGCGCCAGGTCCGAGTCCTCGGTGAGGAAGTGCAGCGCGACGTAGGGGCTGAACGTCCAGTCCAGCATGCGCGTGGGCAGGCCGTGGTGCTGCGCCAGGGCGAGCCAATCCCAGACGGAGTCCAGGGGCTCACGGGGCGTGCCGCGCGCGTACTTGCGGAAGGCGCGCAGCAGGTCCTTCTCCTTGCGGACGAACAGGCCCCGGCGGTTGAGCGCGGTGGACAGGTCGTGCTCGGCGTGGGGCATGCCGCGGAACACGTAGCTGGCGCGGTGGCGGCCCAGCGCCTCGTTCCAGGAGTCCGCGAACAGCGCCTCCTGGAGCTCCAGCCATGAGCTGACCCGGTGCTCTTGCATGCGAAGGCCCGTGTCCCCACGACAGGGGACACACGGCCTTCAAGATGCGGCGCGAGGGGCTGCTTGGGAAGCCGCGCGTCAGACGACGCGCGAGTCGGTGGGCGCGAAGGACCGGGCCGGCGTCGTGGAACGCGTCGGGTGGGTGAGCCGGTGGAGGATGCGCGACAGCTCGGTCGAATCGAAGGGCTTGCGCAACAGGCACACCGCGCCCTCGAAGCTGGGCAGCTCCAGCTCCAGCCCCGTGGTGAGCACCACCGGCAGGTCCGACAGCTCACGCTGCGCGTGCAGGAGCCGGATGAGGTCCCGGCCCTCGATGTCGGGCAGGAGCCAGTCGAGCACCAGCACGTCCACGCGGGGCTCGGCGAAGAAGGCCTTGAGGGCCGAGAAGCCGCTGTCGCACGGCACGACGCGGTAGCCCTCCATCTCCATGGCCTCGGCCACCGCCTCTCGAAGGAGGCCATCATCCTCGGCCAGGACGACGACGGGACGGTAGGTCATGCGCTCGGGCTCACAGCGGCCGGAAGGAGACATCCAACGAGCGGCGCGTGGGTCCGGCGCTCCCACCGCCTTGCGAAGGACAAGAACCCCGGAGGCCCCCGGCCCTCCTCCCGCACCTGGAGGGAGGGCCGGTCCAGCGGAGTCCGGACGGGCGGCCTAGGGCCTGCCGTTCTCCGCGGGCTGGTTGAAGGCGTACTGGTCCGCGCCGGGCGCGGTGTCCTGCTGGAACAGGGGGCACCTGGAGCAGGTGAAGCTGTCCCAATCCTGGCGCACCGCCACGTCGATGCAGCCGCCATAGAAGCGGCAGTGCACGTTGCGGTGCTCCTCGATGGAGAAGGACTCCGCGCGCATGGGCAGGCGGAACTCGGTGGGACGTGGCTGTGGACAGGACATGATGACTCTCTTGCCCCCCTCGTGGGTGCGATGAACCGTTTACCGGCTGGTGCGACGCGTCATTCCCATCTGCGAGTCCGGAGCGCGGGCACCACGAGGTGCACCTGATAAGGGCCAGCAGCAAGGGTTGCCAACCCGCGGGGTCGTCCGTTCGAGGGGCGAGGTGCCAGGCGTGTGGGAGGGGCCTGACGGGCACGGGCGGGGAGGGCTGGCTTCATCCGAACACTTCACCCGGTGGCGCCTTTCCCGGAAGATGCGGGCGTGTCCGCCCCCCTCCGTCCCCCTCGTCCGGCTCCCTCGTCGTCCCGCGGCGCGCTCGGCGCCTTCGCCCTGGCCGCGCTGCTGGCCCTGACGGCCTGCTCGGCCTTCTCCCGCGCCGTGAAGGAGGGCGACACCGCCAGCCAGCAGCAGAAGTGGGCGGAGGCGGAGGCGGCCTACCTGCGCGCGCTCGCCGCGGACCCGGAGGCCTCCGAGGTGACGGTGAAGCTGCGCGAGGTGCGCCGCGCCTGGAGCCAGGTGGTGCTGGAGGAGGCCCGGAGCGTCCATGACGCGGGCGACCTGGACGGCGCCATGAAGCGGCTGGTGCGCGCCCTGGAGCTGGACGCGGAGAACGTGGCGGCCAGGGAGCTGCTCAACGTGACGCTGGACGAGCGGGTGGCCGTGGCGCTCACCGCGCTCAAGGCGGACAAGCTCCAGGAGGCGCGCGCGGAGCTGGACGCGGTGCTGGCGGTGGCCCCGGACCACGCGGGCGCCAAGAAGGCCCTGGACGCGGTGCAGGTGGCGTGGGCGAAGCGCTGGTTCAACACCGGGGACGGGCTGGAGAAGGCGGGCAAGCTGGGCAACGCGCTCGTCGCCTACGTGCGCGCGGACCAGGAGCGCGTGGGCGCCACCGCGGCGCGCGAGCGGGCGGAGGCGGTGCGCCAGAAGCTGCGCGACGAGGTGGCCTTCCTGGTCGTGGCGACGCCGGTGGAGGACCGCGCGGGCGCGCCCGACGTGGCGCAGCGGCTGGCGGCGGGGCGGCTGGCGGCCATGCTGCCCACGCACCTGCCCCTGCGCGTGGTGACCGAGGCCCCCGAGGGGCGCGAGGGCGTGAAGCTGGACCTGTCGCTGGAGCGCGTGCTGCCGCTCAAGGCGGTGGAGGACTCGCAGCGCTCGCACCGCTACCTCGCGGGCAAGACGTCCGTGCCCAATCCCCGCCGCGCCGGCTTCGAGACGAAGCTGCTGCAGGCCGAGCGCACCCAGGAGGAGGTGGACCGCAAGCAGGCCCAGGCCCTGCGCGAGTACCTGCGCCTGCAGACGGAGCTCAACCTGCTGCGCGCGGGGACGGAGCGCTGCCGCGAGCGCGAGCGCCGCGAGTGCCTGGAGGCGCTGAAGGAGTGCGGCGAGGCCGCGCGCGAGGCGGAGAAGCCCGGCACGCTGCCCGGGGAGTGCAGCCCCGCCCGCTGCGCCTCCAGCTCCTGCGCGAAGGAGGAGCAGGCGCTGGCGCTGCTGCTGGCGGCGGTGAAGGTCAAGGAGGCCAGCCTGGAGGCCGCGCTGGAGAAGTCGGAGACGCAGCGCATCGAGGTGCAGCGCCACCGCGACACCACGTTCCGCGAGCCCGTCACGGTGGAGGAGCCGATGTACTCGGACTTCGTCTACGACGTGCAGCTCCACCGGCTCACCGTGACGGCCTCCGTCACCGCGGTGATGCGGGACCTGCTCAAGTCCCAGGTGCCCGCGCCGCACACGGATGACTTCTCCGTGATGCACGAGGACCTGGCGCACAAGGGCTACGACCGGTACGGCGTGCTGGCGGACCCGGTGCAGCTGCGCAACGAGCTGGAGCTGCGCGTGGAGGTGGGCGACAAGGCCGTGTCGGACCTGGCCCGCCGGGTGAAGGAGCGCTTCGATGCGTACCGGGGCAAGCGCGTGGAGGACGCGCGCCGGGGCATGGTGCGCCCGGGCGCCGAGGACGTGGTGGAGACCGCCGTGCGCGCGCTGCTGCTCACCGCGGACGCGCCCCCCGCGGATGTCCTCCAGCCCCTGGCCCGCGCGCGCGGCCTCAACCGCCCCGAGACGCTGCTGGGCCTGTAAGTCGCCGCTGCCCCTGTAACCAGAGTCCGTACGGACCCGCGACACCTTTCGACTCAGGTGTCCTGTCCCAGGACACTTTGGTTACGGGGTTGTAACCATTTGGAATCAAAGGACACGGACTTCAAAGTGTCATGAGTCTTTACGCCGTGGTCCCCGAGGCGTGGAGTCCAGGCGCTCCGTGGATACCGGGTGTTTTAGTGGGAAGCTAAGGGAAATCCGCTAGTTACCTGGATGGCATGACACCTGCTCAGGGCAGGGGTCCCCGGGCTGTGGGAGTCCGGGAGCCTCATTCCTCTGCGAAGAAGGATGTTCATGTCCCAGTCCAAGATTGTCGGTGCCCTCGCGGGCCTGGCGCTGCTGGCCGGTTGCGGCGGCGAAAACACCACCCCTCCCCCCTCCGAGGAGGTCAGCCAGGGAATGTCGTGGGAGGAGTTCCTCGCGGGCGTGTACCAGGAGCCCGACACCGGCATCTTCATCGCGGATGGTGACACGCCGTTCGCCAGCGAGAAGCACCTGCGCGAGTTCTATGAGAACAACGTGCGCAACGGGCAGCTCATCGTCCACACCGCGGGCGGCGTGGACGCGGCCTGGAACGCGACGCAGAAGAAGAACATCACCTACTGCGTGAGCTCCTCGTCGTTCGGCACCCGGTACAACACCGCGGTGGCGGCCATGAAGAGCGCGGCCGAGGCCTGGGAGGCCGTGGCCAACGTGGACTTCGTGCACGTGGTGGCGCAGGACGGCAACTGCACCGCGAGCAACGGCAACGTCGTCTTCGACGTGCGCATCGTGAACTCGGGCAACCAGTACCTGGCCCGCGCGTTCTTCCCGAACGACACGCGCGCCAACCGCAACGTGCTCATCGACACGTCGGCCTTCGGCAGCATCCCGCCGTGGACGCTCGAGGGCATCCTGCGCCACGAGCTGGGCCACACGCTGGGCTTCCGCCACGAGCACACCCGTCCCCAGGCCGGCACGTGCTTCGAGGACAACAACTGGCGTCAGCTGACGGCGTACGACTCCGCGTCCGTCATGCACTATCCGCAGTGCAACGGCACCCAGAACGGGGACCTGGTCATCACCGCGCTTGACGCGCAGGGCGCCGTGGCGCTCTACGGCGCGCCGGGCGGCACGGACCCGGAGCCGCCGGGTCCTGGCACGGGCACCCCGACGACGACGACGCTCACGGGCTCCGTGGCGGCGAGCACCAACAACGCCTTCCCGGCCATCAACGTGGTGCCCGGCACGGCCTTCAACGTGACGATGACGGGCACGGGTGACCCGGACCTGTACGTGCGCTTCGGCGCGGCCCCCACCACGACGACGTACAACTGCCGCCCGTACCTCAGCGGCGCGTCGGAGTCCTGCAACCTGACGGTGCCCGCGGGCGTGACGACGGCGTACGTCATGGTGCGTGGCTACACGGCCGCCACCTTCACGCTGACCATCAACTACACCCGTCCGGACGCGGGTGGCACGCCCGCGACGGACACGAAGTCGGGCTCGGTGGCCTCGGGCAGCGTCACCGACTTCCCCGCGTACACCGTGGTCGCGGGCAGCACGTTCAAGGTCGTGATGACGGGCTCGGGTGACCCGGACCTCTACGTCCGCTTCGGCTCCGCGCCCACCACCACGGCGTACAACTGCCGCCCGTACCAGACGGGCGCCGCCGAGACGTGCGAGCTGACGGTGCCCGCCGGCCAGACGAGCGCGTACGTCCAGGTCCGCGGCTACACGGCGGGCACGTACAACCTGGCCATCAGCTACACCAAGCCGTAGTCCACGCTCCCGACACCCGGGAGTGAAGCACGGGCGGTCTTCCCGAGTCGGGGAGGCCGCCCGTGGTCTTTTCAGTCGATGAGCGGGCTCAGCTGCGCGCCCACCGCGCGCCGGGCATCCAGGCGGCGCCGGCGGGCCGGGGCGATGACGAGCTGCCACACGGCGCAGACGAGCCCCAGCACCAGACACCCGAGCCACAGCGCGGACGTGCCCGCGCGCCCCAGCACCCGCCCTCCGAGCGCGGGCGCGGCGCTGGAGGCCAGGCCCCAGAGCATGTGGTACGCGCCCTGGTAGCTGCCGCGCAGCCGCGTGGGCGCCAGGTCCGCGACGACGGAGGGCGCGACGGGGGCCTGGGCCATCTCGCCGAGCGTCCAGATGGCCACCGCGAGCGCCGCGAGCGCGACGTTGCCCGTCAGCGCGTGCAGGCCGAAGCCCAGGCCGGTGAGGGCCGCCGCCAGCGCGAGCGAGTGCGCGCGGCGCAGGTGCTTGAGCGCCCGGTGGGACAAGGGCTGGAGCGCGACGATGAGCAGGCCGTTGACGGACAGCACCGCGCCGAACTGCGCCTCGCTCAGGCCGCGCGCGCTCAGGTCGAGCGGGAGCGACACCTGGCTCTGATGGAAGATGATGGCCACGCCGAGGATGGGCAGCGCGAAGGCGACGAAGGTCGGGTCCAGGAAGGGCGTCAGGAGCGAGCGCAGGGCGCCGGGGGCCTGGGCGTCCTCCGACGCGGTGCGGGCGGGGCGCGTCTCCGGCAGGAGCAACCAGATGCAGCACCCGTAGGTGAACGTGGTGATGGCGTCGGCCACGAACAGCGTCACGTAGCCGAAGCGGACCATCAGCCCCGCGAGCGGCAGCGCCACGGCGAAGCCCACGTTGATGACCCAGTAGAGCAGGCCGAAGGCGCGCTGCCGGTCCTCGGGCGTGACGACGTCCGCGACCGCGGCGGACACGGCGGGACGGTAGAGCTCTCCGAGGATGCCCAGGCAGAAGGCGGCGAGCGCGATGGAGGAGGGCTCGCGCGCGAAGCCGAGCAGGAGCATGCCCACCGAGCCGAGCCACAGGCCGCCCGCCAGCGTCAGGCGCCGGCCCACGCGGTCCGCGAGCATGCCGCCCAGGGGGCTCGCGATGACCGCGCCCACGCCGTAGAGCGACACGGTGAGGCCCGCCTGCTCCACGCTGAAGCCCCGCTCGCGCGTGAGGTACAGCGCGAGGAAGGGCACCACGAAGCTGCCCAGTCGATTGACCAGGGTGCCCACCCACAGCACCCAGTAGGTGCGCGGCAGGCCGCCGGCCATCTCATGCACGGCCCTGCCCAGCGCGCTCGTCGTCCATCGCGAACTCATGTGCGCACGCAGCATGTGTCAGCGCGAACGCCCTTGCACGAGCGGCCGCGGGAGCCCGTGGAACGTGGTGCTGCTTGGTGCTCCGAGGAGTTCAGGTGGGGCGGATGGGGGAGGTCGGGCATGGGCGGGAGGGCGGTGGGAGTAGGGGGCTTCGCGCTGGGCTAGAGGCTTCGGGGACGACCTCTCGATGAGGCCCTGACGGAGGCAGGGGCGAACCGAGTCCACGGGGTGTGCTGGGCTCCCGAGTGGGTGTGGTGCGCGGGCCTCGTTGGGGCGCTGGCGAGGGTTGCTCGCCTTGAGTGAGGTGGCGCGGGCCGCTTGCCGGGGCGCTGGCGCGGTTGACTTGCCGGGGCCTATGAGTGAGCGCGGGGTGGCGTGGGCCTCGCGGACACTGACGGCTGAACTTGCCGGAGCCTGTGAGTGAGCGCGGTGGCGTGGGCCTCGCGGACACTGGCGCGGCTGAACTTGCCGGGGCCTATGAGTGAGCGCGGGGTGGCGTGGGCCTCGCGGACACTGGCGAGGCTGACTTGCCGGGGCCTATGAGTGAGCGCGGGGTGGCGCGGGCCTCGCGGACACTGGCGCGGCTGAACTTGCCGGAGCCTATGAGTGAGCGCGGGGGGCGCGGGCCTCGCGGACACTGGCGCGGCTGAACTTGCCGGAGCCTGTGAGTGAGCGCGGTGGCGTGGGCCCATGGTGGCGCTGGCGCCGTTGGGTCGCGAGGGCGCTGGCGTGGGCCCGCCCTGCGCGCTATCAGCGCGGGACGTCATCGCCCGCGAGGCAGGGGTGGGACGGTGGCGAAGCCGGAGGGCGTGGGCGTCATGAGTCAGGTCATCGGGTTGCTGGGCACGTGTCTGGTATTGGGTGTGCTGGCCCGCCGGAGCGGGAAGTTCCCGGAGGGCTCCGCGGGGCCGTTCAACACCTTCGTGCTGTACGTGGCGCTGCCCGCGCTGGTGCTGCGCGTGATGCACCGGCTGGAGTTCGTGCCGTCGCTGCTGGTGGCCGCGGTGGTGCCCTGGCTGTACTACCTCGCGGCGGGGCCGTTCTTCCGGTGGCTGGGGCCGAAGCTGGGGCTGTCCAAGGAGTCCGTGGCCGCGCTGGTGCTGACGGGCGGCCTGGGCAACACGGCCTTCGTGGGCCTGCCGATGGCGGAGGCCCTGCTCGGCTCGGAGGGGCTTGCCGTGGCGGTGGTGGTGGATCAGCTCGGCTCGTTCCTGGTGCTGTCCACGCTCGCGACGCTGGCGGCGGCGAGGGCGAGCGCGGAGGTGGCGCTGCCCCTGGGCGCGCTCGCGAAGAAGGTGGCGACCTTCCCACCGTTCGTGGCGCTGGTGCTGGCGCTGCTCCTGCGCCCCGTGGGCTACCCCGTCTGGGTGGACTCCGTGCTGGAGCGGCTGGGCGCGCTGCTCACTCCGCTGGCGCTGTTCTCCGTGGGCCTGCAGCTCCGACTGTCGGGCGTGAAGGCGCGGCTGCCGGCGCTGTCCCTGGGCCTGCTCTACAAGCTGGTGCTGGTGCCGGGCGTGGTGATGCTGGGCCTGTGGGCCCTGCCCGGCCTGTCGCCCATGGTGGTGCAGGCCACGGTGCTCCAGGCGGCGATGGCGCCCATGGTGAGCGCGGCGATTCTGGCCGCCGAGCACCGGCTGGACCCGGAGCTGGCGGTGTTGATGGTCGGCGTGGGCATCCCCCTGTCCTTCGTCACCGCGCCAGTGATGCTGTGGCTGGTGCGCTGAGTCATCCTCGGGGGGAGGTGAGCGGGCGTCTGGTCTGCCCGCCTGCTCTGCGGGCGGGTGCGCGGACGGCTCACTGACGTGTAGCCGCAGCTCCCCTATCTTCCGTCATGGCCGAGCAACCACCGAAGGCTTCCGGGGCACCCGGAGGAGACCCGAGGCGGATGGAAGTGCGGCGCTCCGTGGCGGAGCTGGGCGCGCGCACCTACGCCATCCAACTTCTCACCGACGCAGGCATCCCGTTCCTCGTGGGTGGGGCCTACGCCTTCGCCCACTACACGGGCCTCTACCGCGACACGAAGGACCTGGACCTCTTCCTGCATCGCAAGGACGGGGACCGCGCCGTGGAGATGCTCGCGCGCCACGAGTGGCGCACCGAGAGCGAGGTCCACGGCTGGCTGCACAAGGCCTTCTGGGAGGACTTCCTCGTCGACCTCATCTACGGCTCCGGCAACGGCTTCACCGCCGTGGATGACGCGTGGTTCGAGCACGCGGTGCCGGCCCAGGTGCTGGGCTGTCCGTGCCGTGTCCCGCCCGCGGAGGAGATCTTCTGGAGCAAGGCCTTCGTCCTCGAGCGCGAGCGCTTCGACGGCCATGAGCTCACCCACCTGCTGCTCAAGGCGGGGCCCACGTTCGACTGGCAGCGCCTGCTGCGCCGCTTCGACCGGTACTGGGAGGTGCTGCTCTCGCACCTGCTCTTCTTCCGCTTCGCCTACCCGTCCGACCGCGCCACCGTGCCGGAGTGGTTGATGCGCGAGCTGCTCTCGCGCGCGAACGGCTCCGTGGACGCCGGCAACTGGCAGGAGCGCATCTGCCGGGGGCGCATCCTGTCCAAGGTCAGCTACCAGGTGGACGTGGACGAGTGGGGCTTCCAGGACGGGCACAGCTGGGACAGGGAGGAGCGTCAGCGCGAGGCGGACTCCGTCGCGAGCGGCGAGGCGCCGGGCCTGCACGGGCCCCACTGAGCGCCCTCACTCGGGGGGCTCCACGTCCCACCGTGCGAGCCCCCGAGTCGTGGGCCCATGTGCCTTCCGGGCTCACGGCCCTACCTTGCTTCCAGTGTCCCTTCGCGAACAAGGCAGGTGTCCCGTGGCCCGTTCCCCGTCAGGACCCCGACGCGCGCTCGGCCGCTTCGGCGCGGTGCTGCTGTCCCTCGGCGTCGTCGCGCCCGCGAGCGCGCAGCTCGCCACCTCCCAGCGCTCGGGGCCCATCCGCCTGCAGGTGGGCGACCAGTCCCTCGCCATCTCCCTGGGCAAGGAGCGCCTGAGCGGTGGCGGCTTCGACCTGCGCCGCACGGGTGCGTCCTTCCGTGGCCAGCTTCGCGGCGGCGACGTGGAGCTGGGCTGGCGACGGGGCCCCATCGTGGGGCGCGTGGGCGTGGAGGACACGCGCCTGGAGCTGTCGCGCTTCTCCTCCGAGCAGGGCATGCGCGTGGACGGTGAGCTGTCGAACTGGCCCACCTCGCTCGTCTTCTCGCCCGTGGGCATCTCCGGGGACGTGGGCGGGTGCAGCTACTCGCTGACGGTGGCGGGGGGCCGCTACACCGGGTGGCGCACCTGTCAGCCGGACCTGGAGGGCGAGCCGACCGCCGTCACGCTGAGCCTGCCGGAGACGGTGCTCGCGCTCGACACCGCGGAGCAGGCCGCGCTCCTGTCGCTGCTGCTCTCCGCGAAGGGCCTGCCACCCGCCCCGCCGCGCGAGGCGCCCGCGAACACCGGGCGCACGCTGGAGGGGCCTGGCCTGAACGAGACACCTCGGCGTTGAGGTGGGCCCGGTGCGGGCCGGTCGAGCCGCTCCGCGCGGAATCGTGCAATCCAGATGCATCCGTCATGGTGAGTCACGTGGCACTCGCGGGAGTCTCCGCGCGGCCCGTGCTTCAATCCCTGACTTCCGCTCGCGCACGTCGGCGCGTGGATGGGCATGCGGGCCCATCCCTGGCGGAAGAAGGAGTCCCACCATGAAGCTGTGCCTGGGTGTGTTGTCGGCCCTCGTCGTGTCCGGCCTCTTGGCCTGCGGTGGCACCGGAGCCGTGGAGCCGGAGGAGGAGACGCTGGGGCAGGTTTCGAGCGCGGTCGTCTGTTCGACGACGTGTCCGAACGGCTCGACGGTGACGTGCGAGGGCACGACGTGCAACACCTACCCGGGGGAGTCGGTGGAGTGCGACGGGCTGCACAACATCTGCCTCCCCACGATTCCCAGCGTCTGCCTGTCGCCCAACAGCGCTTGCTCGTACCTGGCGGGACGCACCTGCTCACCGGTGGGCGGCACGCGCTCGTGCTGCATCAACCGCCGCGCGGGCAACTGCTACTGCATGCCGACGGGCCAGTGGGCGTGTAGCGCGTCCTGAGTCGTCGGCAGGTGGATGCGTCGAGCCCGCTCTCGGGCTCGACGCGAAAGAAAGACTTCAGGCGGTGGCGGTCGCGCCGAAGGACAGCTCCACGCCGTTGTCCTTCACGCGCATGCGCGGCTTGGACAACCAGTGGCAGTGCGCGCAGTAGCTGTTCGCGCCGGAGGGAGTGGCGCGCACGCTCACCGCTCCGCCGCAGAGCACGCAGCCGTCGGGAAGGACGAATTCGGCGAATCGCTCGCCGAGGTTGCTCTCGATTTCGGTCATGTCCCACAAGTAACGCAGGAATCGCGCGGCACAAGCAGACCGCACCAGGCCACCCGCATCCTCCTGGCCCTCCCCCCGCAAGAGGCAGGCGGACAGGCGAGCGCACCTGCATTCCTTACGGGCTCGGACGCGAGTGACGTCCTGACGACATCGCAACCCCCGGCTCCGACGTGGCGCGACTGGCACGTGGATTGATCTGCCCCGCGCCGGGAACACGAGAGGGGGAGGGCATGGGTGGTGTGGAGCGTGTGGATGTGCGCGAGGAGAAGAAGGGGTGGGGCGTCGAGGTCGTCACCTCGGACGGCGAGGTGAGGCGCTACCGGTACGCGAGCGAGGCGCAGGCGCGCTACTTCGCGGCCATCTTCGAGCTCGGCCCCCGGGTGTGGCCGCCCGTGCGACGGGGGAAGGCCCGGAAGGCCGCCTGAGGAACCCTCGTGCCCGGGCGTGGGGAGCCGGGCACCGTGGCTTCCCACTACCCTTGGGGCCGGGTTTCGGAGAGGCTTGTGCCATGAGCGACGCGAGCAAGAACTTCCTCCACCGCCCGAACCGGGAGCACATCACCCAGGAGCCGGACCCCGCGGGCCGCTGGAGCACGCAGTTTCCGGACATGATTGGCTACCGCAGCCAGGGTGGCGGCAAGGTGCCGGCGGACTTCGGCTGGAACACCAGCCCCAAGCAGTGGCAGGAGGAGCTGACGCCGCAGACGCTGGCGGAGCGCTTCAACGAGCTGCGCGTGCTGCCGCCGAAGCCCGAGGCGCCCGCGCTGCCCGCCGACACGCAGCCGAAGTAGTCAGCTGAAGGGCAGGGCCGCCAGGCGCTCGCGGAAGCGCTCGAGCAGGCCCCATGAGCCCGCCTCGTCCAGCCCCTCGGCGGCCTCCTGACGCGCCTTGCGCAGGAAGCCGTCGAAGGGCGTCGAGCGGCCGTAGAGCGCCGCCGCCGTGTCCACCGCGTCCGCCAGCACGCGCGCCGCGCCCTGCGAGCCGAGCGTCAGGTGCATCTCCGCCTGCTCCAGCTTCGCCCCGCACGACGCCCACAGCTCGCGGTCATGCACGGTGAGCCACGTGCGCGTCACCTCGTCCATCGCCTCGTCGAGGAAGCCGAGGAACGGTTCGACCAGCTCCGGCAGCGCCTCCGCGGGAAGCTCGCTCCTGCCCGCGGCCTCCTGGATGCGCGCGCGCAGCGTCAGCACGTGCTGCTTCTGCGGCGTGCGCAGCGCCACCGAGGCGGGCAGGGTGATGAACGCGGACAGGCTCTCGGCCGCCTGCCTCGCCAAGGTGGGCCGTGACGGCGCCTCCGCCTTGGCCGCGCGCTCCAGTCTCCCCTGCAGCGAGCGGCGCAGGTCCGCCGCCGCCGCGCGCAGGGCCGCGCGGGCGCCCACCTGGTGCACGTAGCCGGGCACCACGTCCTCGCGCCGCACGTCCTCGAAGGCCGCGGCCGTCAGGTAGACGAGGTCGCCGATGCGCACGCGGAAGTCCGCGCGGAAGGCCTGCAGCTTCGCCATCAGCGTCCACTGGTCGCTGACCACCTCGGGTCGCCGCATCTGCTGGCCCAGCTCCGACACGCGCTTGGACAGCCGCTCCGCGATGGCATGCAGCACCGTCTCCACCTCCTGCGCCAGCCGCTCGTCGGAGCTGGCCGGGGGAGGTGCCCAGCCGCCGTCCGAGGCGCCTCGCGTGGGCGGCGGGGGGAACTCGTGGTGGATGGCGGTGACGAGCTGGTTGACGCCCACCAGCGTGTCGCCGATGGCGGGCGCCATCGTCTCCCACAGGGCCAGGTCCGCGCCGCCCTCGGGCTCCACCGTGGTGGGCTCGTACTTCGCGATGCTCAGGTGCCCCAGCCGGTCGATGGCCACCGCCGCCGCGCGGTGCACGCGCTCCAGCCGGTCCGCCAGGTGTCGGTCCGTGAGCGAATGCAGCAGCGCCTCCAGGCGGGAGGGCAGGGCATCCTGGGGAACACGGGGCGCGCGGGGCTTGGGTGGCGACACGGGCATGGAGCGCTCGACGCTACCGCATGGGTGCCGTGTACGCGAAAACGGACGCTGGGAACGGTTTGGGGGTTTCCCGGCGTACAGTAGGGACTCGGGGAGGATGCATGACAGAGCGGTTGCGACGCCGTCCATGGCTGACGGGGGGCCTGGTGGCGTTCCTGCTGGTGGGCCTGTGGGCCTTCACGGCGTGGGACGTGTGCGTGTCCACGTGGATGCTGCGAGGCGTGAAGCTCGCGCGCTGTCCGGTGGGGACGCTGCGTCAGACGGTGAGCCTGGGTGCGCAGGGACTCGGTCGGAACCTCCCTGGCGAGGTCTTCGCGTGGGCGGATGCGCACGGCATCGACTCGCGGGGCGAGCGGATGACGGCGCGGGTGCGGCGCGGCTCGGTGTCGCTGTTCCTGGTGGATGCCGAGGGCAAAGAGACGCCGCTGACGCCCGAGAAGGACGGCCCCTGGAAGCGCGACGGCGGCGAGGTGTCGCGGGCCACGGTGAAGCTGCCCGACGTGCCGGATGGTGACTACCGGCTGAGCGCCCGGCTCTCCACGCCATTGGGCGAGGACACGGTGGAGATACCGCTGCCGCTCTATGCGCCCGCGGTGGCGCACGTGCTGACGGACCGGCCGCTGTACGAGCCCGGCAACGAGGTGCGTTTCCGCGCGGTGGCGCTGCGCGCGAAGGACCTGGCGCCGCTGGATGGGCGGCCCGGGACGTGGTTCTTGAAGGACCCCTCGGGTGAGGTGGTGCTCGAGGAGCGTGCCCCCGCGGGGCCGTGGGGCGTCGTCGCGGGAGGCTTCCCGCTGGACCGGGGCGCGCCCACGGGAGCGTGGACGGTGGAGTGGGCGAGCGGCGAGACGGTGGCCCGCGCGCAGTTCACGGTGAAGCCGTTCACCCTGCCGCGCTTCCGCGTGGAGGCGCAGAGCCCCCGCCCCTACTGGCGCGCGGGCGACGTGCCCCAGGTGGAGGGACAGGTGGTGTACGCGTCCGGCGCGCCGGTGGCGGACGCGGAGGTGGAGCTGTCGTGGGACGTCTCGGGCGCGTGGCCGCCGCCCCCCGAGTGGGGCACGGGCGGGCTGCCAGGCCAGGCGCGTACGGACAAGGCGGGCCGCTTCCAGGTGACGCTGCCGCGCGTGCCGGAGGACCTGCGGGGCCAGGCGCGGCTGTCCGCGAGCGTGGTGGCCAAGGACGCGGCGGGGGACCGCGTCGCGAGCGGCGTGTCGTTGCTGCTGTCCGAGGACGCGCTCGCGGTGTCGTCGGTGACGGAGCTGGAGGACGGGCTGGTGGAGGGCTTCAGCAACCGCGTGTACCTGCGAGCCACCACGCCGGACGGGCGGGTGCTGCCGGGCGCGGAGCTGACGGTGACGCGCGCGTGGGACCCCCAGGACGAGGGCGTCCGGGGCGTGACGGACGAGGACGGCGTGGCCGCGTTCCAGCTGGACCCGGGCCCGCCCGTCAACGTGGTGGTGCCGCCGATGCCGGTGCGCCGCCCGCCGCCGGCGCCGTCGGTGACGCTGACGGAGGTGCGCAGCCTCCTGGAGGAGGACGGCGAGGAGTCGCTCCAGGACCGCGTCGCGGTGGAGGCCTGGCTGCCCGCGCTCTTGCCGTGCGCGCGCTTCGTGCTGCCGGAGGACCCGGTGCGCGAGGTGCCGCTGGCCGTGCGCGTGGGCACGGGCGGCGCGGTGGTGGACGTGGTGGGCGCGAACGACGCGCTGTCCCGGTGTCTGGCCCAGGCGGTGCGCACGCGTGCGCTGCCGGCGGGGCGTGAGCGGATGCTGGCCCTGAGCCTCGAGGTGCAGGACCCGGGGCTGCCGTGGGTGGAGCTGGCGGTGCATCCGGCCTTCGGCACCGCGACGGCGTTGATGGACTCGCTGGGCACGGCGGCCCGGGATGCGCGCGCCTGTGTGTCCTCGACGCAGTCCACGAGCAGCCTCTTCCCGATGTCGCTCACCTGGAGGTTGGGCGCGAAGGGCGCGCTGACGACGTCCTGGTCCTCGCGGCCGTGGGTGAAGAGCGAGCTGGGGGCGTCCACGGTGGCGTGCATCCAGGAGCGCTTCTCGCGGCTGAAGGCCTCCGCGTCCGCCTTCGGCTCCGGTGAGGACGCGGGGCTGGAGGCGATGGGCATCGCCGAGCTCACCGTCCACCCCGCCGGAGGTGAGGGGGAGGACGACGGCGAGGGACAGGCCACCACCTTCCTGGGCTACGAGCTGAAGGTGGTCGCGACGGTGGAGGGCAAGCCGGTGGGTGACACGAAGTGGCTGCTGCGCCCCGCGCGCCTGCCGCCCTTCCGCCTGCGCGCGACGCCGGTGCTGGCGCGCGGTGGCGACGAGGTGCGCATCGACCTGATGCGCGGTCCGTCCTTCCAGGGGAAGCTGCCCGAGGAGCTGCGGCTCCAGGCCGGCAAGCAGACGCTGGTGACGAAGCTGGAGAAGGGCGCCACCTCGGCGCGCTTCCGGCTGCCGGACGACTTCGAGGGCTGGGCGGAGGCCGAGTGGGCGGGGACGCGGGCGCGGGTGTACGTGGCGCCGCGCGCGCGGCTGTCCGTGGAGGTGTCGCCGGAGAAGCCGGCGTATGCGCCCGGGGACCTGGCGCGGCTGCTGGTGCGCACGCGGGTGGATGGCAAGGACGGCCCGGCGGCGGTGGGCCTGGTCGGCGTGGACGAGACGCTGGGGCAGTTGGTGCCGCTGCCGGGGGGCGACGCGCTGGCGAGCCTGCGTCCCGCGCCGGCGGTGTCCTCGCCCGCCTTCGGGGTGCTGGATGGCGTGGCGCTGGCGCAGGGCCGCATCCGCGGCTCCAACGCGGCCGCCGCGGCGCTGCTGCGGGTCAGCTCGGTGCCCACGCTGGTGGACACGGAGACGCGGGTGCGGGGCCTGCAGGTGGGCGAGTTCGACCCGGACGTGGAGCTGACCGAGCCCTTCTACACGGTGCTCGGGGAGCTGCACGCGCGGGTGCGTGAGTGGGAGGAGAAGGCGCCCGAGGGCGAGACGCTGGCGCCCGAGGGCCTGGCGAAGCTGTGGGCCCAGGCGCTGTCGGCGTGCGAGGCGCGCGGGGAGAAGGTGACGGATACGTATGGCCAGCGGCTGCGGTTGTCGCGGCTGCCCCAGGCGCTGCTGGAGCTGACGGACCCGCGCGCGGTGGTGTCGCGCGGGACGCGGCTGCCGGAGGACGTGGAGAACTGGAACGCGTGGGTTGCCCGGGAGGCGCCATGAAGCGCACGGTCATCGTCGGAGTGGTGTGCTTCATCGCGGGCGTGGTGGCGGTGTTCGGGGCGCTCTTCGCCGCGCGGCCGCTGATGGGCATGTCGGCGGACGCGCTGAGCGGCTCGGCCGAGCCGGAGATGATGGTGAGGCTTCAGTCGCCGATGAAGGCCCAGGCCGCCCCGGCGCCCATGGAGGCGTTGGCCGAGCCGGTGATGGAGGAGGTGGAGGGCGGTGCCCCGGGCGCCGTGGCCGTCGGCGGCCTGGACGATGCCTTCGGCGCGAAGAAGAAGGGCGCCTCGCGAGGGGGCCCGATGAAGGATGAGGCCTCGCCCCAGGCCGAGGGCGCGCCGAGCCGCGCGTGGTTCCCCGAGACGTTCCTCTTCGAGCCGCTGGTGCTGACGGACGACTCCGGCGCCGCGACGCTGCCGGTGCGCGTGCCGGACCGGCTCACCCGCTGGCGGGTGCTGGCGCTGGCGCACTCTCGCTCGGGCGCGCAGGCCGGCGCGGTGACGAGCTTCGCGGGCACGCTGCCCACGTACGTGGACCCGGTGGTGCCGGCCTTCCTGCGCGCGGGGGACACCGCGCGGGTGCCGGTGCAGGTGGTGAACACCACGGAGTCCGCCGTGGAGGCGCCGCTGAAGGTGGCCGCGACGGGCGCGGTGGTGGAGGGCGGCCTTCGCACCGTGCGCGTGCCGGCCCGGGGCAGCGTGGTGGAGTACGTGACGGTGCGCGTCTCGGGCCCCGGGCCCGTCGCGGTGCGCGCGTCGCTGGGGGACGCGGACAGCGTCGAGCGGCCGCTGGAGGTCTGGCCCACGGGGCGGCCGGTGGTGCAGACGCGCAGCGGCACGCTGGCCACGCCGCGCACCCTGTCGCTCACCGGCCCCGCGGACGCGCAGGAGGGCAGTGAGCGCGTGCGGCTGCAGGTGTACCCGGGCGGCCTCGGCGTGCTGCGCTCGGAGCTGTCGTCGGCGGGCGCGCGCGAGAGCGTGGAGGACGTGGCGCACGCGCTGCTGCTCGCGGGCAAGGCGCCCGAGCTGCTCACGGCGCTGGGCGAGCCCGACGCGGCGAAGGTGGTGCGCTCCGCGCTCTCGCCGAGCCAGGGCCGGGTGGCGATGCCTCCGGAGTCCTCGGGAGGGCTGGTGGACGCGGAGTCGATTCGTGTCCTGGTGGCGCGGGCCACGCAGCGCGCGTTGAGGATGTCGCGCACGCCGGACGTGGCGACGGGGACGCTGCTGGTGGAGGGCGCGCTCGCGCATCCGGACAACCCGGTGCTGGCGCGGCTGGGCGAGCGGCTCGCGGGCTGGGTGGCGCAGGCGCAGCGGCCGGACGGCACGTGCCAGGGCGGTGATGGCTGGACGCTGCAGCGGCTGCTGGTGGCCACGGCGGACTGCGCTCGCGCGGTGGTGGCGGCGTCGGGGAGCCCCGCGGGACAGCGGCGCGCCTCGCGCTTCACGGCGCTGGCGGAGGGCGCGCTGGAGCGCAACCGGGCGCACGTGAAGGACGGCTACACGGCGGCGGCGCTGCTGTCGAGCGGCGTCGTGAAGGGCTCGCTGCGGGAGGCCCTGCGGGCGCAGGTGCGCGACGCGCTGAAGAAGCGCGAGGACGGCGCCGTGTACCTGCCGGTGGAGTCCGGCGTGGTGGCGGCCAACGGCCAGTCCCCCACCGAGGCGGAGGCCACGGCGCTCGCGGTGCTGGGCCTGGAAGGAGACCCCCAGGCGCCCCTGGCGGACCTGGGCGCGTCGCTGCTGTCCGGCTACGCGCCGTCGACGGGCTGGGGCAGCGGCCGCGCGAACCGGCTGGCGCTGCGGGCCGTGGTGGCGCTCTTCAAGGAGCCGCTGCCCGCGCGGGTGAGGGTGGTGCTGGAGCGCGACGGCCAGGCGGTGACGGAGGGCACCTACGACGCGAAGGCGCTGCGCGAGGTGCTGGTGATGGAGGCCCCGGCGACGGGCTCGGCCGGAGCGCACGCGTGGACGGTGCGCGCGGAGCCAGCGGTGCCGGGGCTGGGCTTCGCGCTGGCGCTGTCCGCCGCGGTGCCGTGGGCGAAGGAGGACGCGCGAGGGCTGGAGCTGGCGGTGGCCTCGCCCCAGGAGGCGAAGGTGGGCCAGCCGGTGGAGGTGACGGTGCAGGCGACCACGCCCTCGGGGCTCGCGCTGGAGCTGCGGCACGGCCTGCCGGCGGGGGCGCAGGTGGACGCGGCGAGCCTGGATGCCCTGGTGGCCTCTGGCAGCGTGTCCTCGTGGACGTCCGAGGACGGCGCGGTGATGTTGAAGCTGCCGCCGCGCGGTCCGGGGGCACCCTTCCAGGCGCGCTTCCGTGTCATCCCCACGCTGGGGGGCACGCTCCAGACGGGCGCGTCGTCGCTGCGCGTGGAGGCTCGGCCGGACCTGGTCTCCTACGTACCTCCCGCCACCTGGGCGGTGCGCTGAGACCGGTGTCCGCGTGGACTCCCGGCCCCGGGCCCCAGGGGCTGGGGCTGGGGGGTGGGGTGTCCTGCCAGCCGGTGGGGCCCTGCACGTCAGGGCATGCGGGCTGCTTCCACTGGGAATCCCGTCGCGCCGTGCGGAGAATACGGAAGCGTCACGGCGGCGGCGGCGGGCCGGGGCAGGCCTCGTCAGCGGTTCTTCACGGGTGGCACCATGGAGCTCGACGGCGCGGAGAGAGACGAGTTGCTGCTGGCGCTGCTGGGGGCCTTCCCCTCGGTGGAGGAGCTGCGTCGGGTGGTGGCCAATGTCTGTCACCGGGACTTGGAGTTGCTCGTGCCCAGGGGAGGCCCGAGGGAGCGGGCGTCGGGGCTCATCCTCCGCGCGGAGTCGGAGGGGTGGACGCGCGAGCTGGTGACGGGCATGCACGGCGCCCAGCCGCGCCATCCCCGTCTGAATCGCTTCATGCAGGGCTACCTCGCGTCGGTGCAGCGCAGCGTCCCGCGTCGCAGCCTGGAGCGCATCGTCGGCCCGACGTGGGAGCAGGGCGCCGCGGACGGGTGGCGCAAGCGCCTGTCCGCCATCGAGCGGCGCGTGTGTCGGGTGGAGCCCGTGGTGGGGGCCTCGCTGGGCACGGGCTTCCTGGTGTCGCGCGACGTGGTGCTCACCAACTTCCATGTCATCGAGAACCGGCTGTTGGAGTCCTTGCGCGTGCGCTTCGACCACAAGGTGCTGCCGGACCGGACGCTCCTGCAGCCGGGCAGGCAGTACGTGGTGAAGCGCTGCATCGCGCGCAGTCCGTACAGCCCCGCGGACCTGATGCACCCGCGCCCGAGGGAGGCGATGGTGAGCGAGCTCGACTACGCCTTCCTCCAGGTGGAGGGCTCGCCCGGTGACGAGCAGGTGGAGGACGCGCCGCGGGGCTGGTTGGAGTTGCCCGAGGAGCCGACGCCCATCATCCCTGGCCAGCTGGCGCTCATCGTCCAGCACCCGGAGGGGCAGCCGATGAGCGTGGCGCTGGACGAGTTCCTGGGCGTCAACGCCTCGCGCACGCGGGTGTCCTATCGGACGTCCACGAGCCCGGGCTCCTCGGGGGCGCCCTGCTTCACGCAGGAGCTGCGGCTCGTCGCGCTGCATCACAGCGGTGGGCCGCGCATGCCGTCCGCTACTGGTCACAACGAGGGCATCCCCACGGACACCATCCGCCATGGGCTGTCCCCGGAGGTGAAGGCGCTGCTCGGCTGGACGTGAGGGCGGGTGTGAACTGGAGGCGGGGGGCGCGCCTGCTATCGTCGGTGGATGTTCGTCCTCGATGCCCGCTTCCTCCGTGGTCGGGGCTTCTGCGTCCTGGCCCTGCTCGTGTTGTTCGTCGCGCCGTGGCGTGGCGCGAGCGCCCAGTCGCGGCTGCGCGTGGCCGGCGCCACGGCCAGCAACGAGGTGAAGCTGCGCACGACGTCGGAGGACTTCCGCGCGGTGCTGCGGGTGGACCTGCTGTCGCCTCCCTCCGCGGACGCGGGCGTGCAGGACGGGCTGCCCGGCGGCGTGACGGTGCTGGTGGACCCGCTGCAGGCGAGCGACGGCTCGCAGGTGGCGCTGGCGGCGGTGGTGCGCGAGACGGCCTCGGCTGACGCGGGCGTGGCGCCGTTGTCCCCGCGCTCGCCGCTGCACGTGGAGGTGTCCGGGAAGCTGCCGGCGGCGGGAGACTACACGGGGCAGGTGGTGTTGGTGCACGAGGGCGGGCGCGAGACGACGTCGCTGCTCGTCACGCGGGTGCAGGCGGTGCCGGCGGTGCAGTTCGTGGCGACGTCGCCCGCGGTGGCGGCGCCGGGGTGGGGCTTCGGCGCGGTGGACGCGACGGTGCGCCTGCCGTTCAAGGAGACGGCGGGGGTGACGGGGAAGGTGTCGGTGCCGAGGCTGCTCCAGCTCTCGCACAAGGCGCCGGACCTGGGGGCCACGCTGGTGCAGCCGCGCTTCGGTGGCGCGGACTTCTGGTTGGAGGGTGGGGGCAAGGACGGGGCGGACTTGGACCTGGCCACGGTGGAGGGCGTCACGGTGGCGGCGAATGGCAGCGGCACGCTGCTGATGCGGCTGAGGGGGCTGGACGGGCCGGGCGAGTACACGGGCACGGTGCGCATGGCGGTGCCGCAGGGGGTGGCGGTGGAGCAGCCGTTCACGGTGTGGGTGAGGACGCCGTGGCTGTGGGGCGCGCTGCTCATCGCGGCGGGCGCGGTGTCGTCGTATGGCGTGCGGCTGTACACGCAGAGCATCCGGCCGAGGGCGCAGCAGCTCCAGCGGGCGCGCGTGCTGCGGCGGCGGATGAGCGTGCTGTTGGAGGGGCAGGAGGAGGACGCGCGCAAGGTGGGGCTGGAGGTGCGCGGGCGCATCGACGCGCTCATCTCGCGCATCCGCTCGCCGGTGAGGGGTGGTCGGGTGGCGGACGGGGAGCTTGCGCGAGTGGAGTCCGAGCTGCGGCTGTACGAGGCGTGGCGCGGCTGTTCGCGCGAGCTGCGGGCGCTTCCGCCGGAGATGCGCCCCGAGTCGGCGAGCGCGGCGCTGGAGGAGGCGGAGACGTCGCTGCGGCTGGGCACGGTGCCGGCGGAGCGGCTGGAGGAGCAGCTCAAGGTGCTGCGCGGGCAGAACGTGCAGGAGCTGGCGCGGGCGGGGCTGAAGGCGAAGCTGGAGGAGTTGGAGGCGCAGGCGCGAGCGCTGGCGCAGAAGCTGGGGGAGGACAGCCTGGGGTTCCGGCTGACGTACGAGTTGTTGCCGTTGCTGCAGGACGTGAGGGCGCGGCTCGGGCAGGGGGATGTGGCGACGGCGCGGCAGCAGTTCGAGATGGCGCGTCGCTCCTACTTCGATGTGCTGTGCGCGGAGCTGTCGCAGGCGGTGGCTTCGCCGCGCAATCCCCGAGGCTTCTCGTTGGAGGAGTGGCGGGAGCTGACGTCGGACGTGAAGGAGCGGCTGAAGCAGGCGCGAGCGCGCGCGGACGTCAACGTGGACGAGGGCTTCCGGCTGTACCAGGGGGCGTACGCGCACTACGTGCGGCGGTTGTTGTTGGAGCTTCGCGGCGCGGTGGAGGAGGCGCGGAGCGTGGCGATGGAGGCGCAGAAGACGGACCTGGACGCGGCGGAGGCGAAGCTGCGCGAGGCGATGTTGGCGCTGGCGGCGGAGTCGCCGCACGAGGCCTCGGCGAGGTATCGCGAGGCGCGGGACGCGCTCCACCGTGCGCAGACGGGACAGGTGCGTGTGCGGATTGCCGGGTTGCGCGCGGAGGTGTCGCGCAAGCGGGGGGAGGCGGAGGGCGAGGGGCAGTTGCATGAGCTGGGGCACATCAACGCGTTGCTGAACGAGGCGGAGCTGGCGCTGACGCCCGAGACGTTGCAGGACGCGGAGTACAAGGCGGACAAGGCGCAGCTGGCGTTGGAGGGGTATCCGAGCTCCCAGGGGGTCGGGATGGGGCGACCGGGGACTCCGCTGTCGTTCGTGGAGCGGGGCTCGACGGCGTCGGTGCCGGAGGTGCCCTCGGCGAGCGCGCCCACGGGAGGCAGCCTGCCCGCGTTGCCGGAGGCGCCCGTGGGGGCGGAGGACGCGGGTGGGTCGCTGGGGGAGCTGGAGGGAATGCCGTTGCCGGCGGCGCGCCATCTGTGGCTGGTGGAGCTGGCGATGTTGGTGTTGCTGACGGGCGTGGCGGTGGTGTTGGGGCTTCAGTTGCTCAATGTCTTCTCACCGACGTGGGGAGGCTTTGGCGCGGGGATGACGGCGTTCCTTTGGGGCTTTGGCTTGCATCAGGTGGGCAACGCCAGCTTCGAGGGACTGGCGGGCCTGTTGACCCGCGTGGACCGACGGGGCGGCGCGAGCGCGGGTGGGGACTCCTGAGATGCTGCAATGGTGAGTATGCGGGCGTCTCTGTATCTGCGTCATGACGTGTATGAGCGCATGGGTGACGGGGATGTGATTGTCTACCGCTGCCTGGAGTTGATTCCGGGTGGCGGGTTCGTGGTGCAGAGCGCGGACAGGATGCGAGGAGGGGACGGTCATGAGCGGCAGTTTCTCGAGCTCATGAGTGAGAGCGCGCCCGAGGAGCGGTCGGAGCCGTGCGCCAGTCTTGTCGAGGCGATTGCGAAGTTCAGGGCAGGGTTTGGTATTTGACTGGGCATTGTGAATCACAGGGACGGCGGCGCGTGTCGGGGGAGGCGACGGACCGCTTCCACCCTGCGCTGAACGCGGCGGGGGTGCCGCATCACTGCGAGATGTATGGCTGGCCGTTGCCGGGACAGAAGCCGTTCGGCTGTGACGGGGGTCACAACTTCAGCTGCTGGAACTACGCGTTCTACGACGTGCTGCCACGGAGGCTGGCGGTGCTCGACGGACCGTGAGTCGAAGGCGGTCCTGGAGCGAGGTCAGACCTCTTCGAACTCGGCGCCCGTGACGTTCGCTCGCTCCAGGGCCGTTTTGATGTCCTCGGAGACAATGAGGGCAACACAGGAATCGTCAGTCGGCCCCTCGGATGGGCGGCGCGCCCCGACGTGAACTCCCGGAGGTCTTCCAACTCGTGCCCGCGCTCATCCAACGGGGTCCCCAGGTACCAGTTCCCTGCCTGCACGGCTTCGTTGAGCCTGAAGTATCGATGGGGAGTCGGCATGGAGGAGGTCTTCCTGGCGTCCTCATTCCAGCAGGTCCCCGAAGGACCTGCCACCCGCTCTCTGTCTCTACCCCTCGGGTGGTATGGCTGGTGATGAGGCTCCGCTCGATGCTGGCGTGACTCATTGCTGGAAGGGGGCCCCTGTATGACCGGGTGGTGTCTGCTGCTCCTGGCGGTGGCGTTCGCGGAGTTCATCGCGATCTCCGTCCTCGTCGGGCTGAAGAAGGATGCGGAGGCGACACTTCGTTCGGTGAAGGATGAGGGTGAGCGGCAGCTCTCCGCCCTGCGTGAGCGCAATCGCGTGCTCGAGAAGTACCAGGCCATCATCGACGTGGAAGCCCACGTGGCGACGCTGCGAGACGAAGCCGAGAAGAGCGCCGCCGAGGTCCTGGCCAGCGCTTCAACGGAAGCCGCTTCCCTGCGAAGCCGTGCCGATGTGGACGCGGCGGAGATTCGCAAGCGTGCCGAAGGCTCCCTCGCGGATGCGAGCCGCGAGGCCAGCCGGCTCATCGAGTCCGCGAACAAGCGCGCACAGGAGATCGCCGGCGAGGCCTTCACGGCCATCCAGAAATCGAAGCAGCTGGAACAGACCGCCACGGCGATGCGCAACATCATCGAGGGATACGGAGACCGCTACCTTGAACCCACCCAGGGCGTGCTCGACGAACTGGCAGAGCAGTTCGGCTTCACCGACGCCGGTGCCAGGCTCAAGGCCTCCCGCGAGAAGATGCGCTCGATGATTCGCACGGGCAAGGCGGCCACCTGCAACTACGCGGAGGCCCACCGCCGCGCCACCGCCATCGAGTTCGTCCTCGACGCCTTCAATGGCAAGGTGGACTCCATCCTCGCGGACGTCCGCCACGACAACCACGGCACGCTCTCACAGAAGGTGCGCGACGCCTTCAGCGTCGTGAACCACAACGGGCAGGCCTTCCGGGAGGCACGAATCCAGCTGGACTACCTGAACGTACGCCTCGATGAGCTCAAGTGGGCCGTGGTGGTCAACGAGCTGAAGCTGAAGGAGCGCGAGGAGCAGCGGCTCATCAAGGAGCGCATCCGCGAGGAGGAGAAGGCCCAGCGGGAATTCGAGCGCGCCCAGCGGGAGGCCGAGAAGGAAGAAGACGTCCTTCGCAAGGCGATGGAGAAGGCCCGGAGCGAGTTCGAGAAGGCGGGGGACGCGCAGAAGGCCAGATACGAGGAGAAGCTCGCCGAGCTCGCCCTGAAGCTCCAGGAGGCGGAGGAGAAGAACAAGCGAGCCCTCTCCATGGCCCAGCAGACGAAGACAGGCCATGTCTACGTCATCTCCAACATCGGCTCCTTCGGCGAGGACGTCTTCAAGGTCGGGCTCACCCGCCGGCTGGAGCCGCTGGACCGCATCCGGGAGCTGGGGGATGCGAGCGTGCCCTTCGAGTTCGACGTGCACGCCCTCATCCACAGCGAGGACGCCCCCTCCCTCGAGCGCGAGCTGCACAAGCGCTTCGTCCGGGCCCAGGTCAACAAGGTCAATCCCCGCAAGGAGTTCTTCCGGGTCGCGCTCCGTGACATCCGACAGGTCGTCGACGAGATGGGCCTGCAGACCCAGTGGACGATGACCTCCGAGGCCCGGGAGTACCGGGAGACGCAGGCCGTCGAGCGCTCCATGCAGAGCCAGTCCTTCGAGGAGAGCACCTGGCTCAAGAAGCAGCTCGAGGCGCAGGACGCGATGCGCCTCGAAGCCACCCGTGGCGCCGAGCTCGCGGGATGACGCTCCCGCGCCCCGCCTACGGCGCCGGCAGCGGCTGCCAGTTCGGGTCCGGCCAGACGAACGGATTGCCCCCCTGGCCCGGATTCGCGTTGCCGAAGTACCGCTGGCAGCCCGCGGTGTTCCCCGGCTCCCCCCGAGACTCCCAGAAGCCCGGACATACCTCCGCCGGGATGCGCGTGCGGCAGTCCGCCATCGTCCGCTCGCCCGCGCTCGGCTGCGCGTAGTACGCGCTCACGAAGTTCCACGCGATGCGCTGGAGCGCCTGCACCGTGGCCGCGTTCGCACCCGCGGGCCCCGCAGCCCCCTCGGGCGAGGACCGGAACACGGAGGCATGGTGGACCGCGGCCATGAAGTACGCGCCCAGGTTCGTCAGGTGGACGTTGTCGCTGAAGAGCACGTTGAGCCGCTGCGACGTCGTCCCCGTGATGCCCGGCACCTCGCCCGCGATGACCCGCTCCACCAGGTCCACCAGCGCCGCGCCACCCGGAAGCGCACGCACGCGGTCCGCCCGCCCCTCGGCCTGCAGCGTGAGGTTCACCTTCGAAGACACACACTCCCACGCGACCTGCGCGTTCTTCTCATAGGCAATCCACCGCGAGGGGTTGGCTTTATCGATGTCCAACCACGTGTGATAGAAATACGTGACGGCCCGCGGGTTGCCGGCAATCAACCGGTCATGGAAGTGCCGCAGATAGCCGATGGTGTTCTCCCACTCGATGGTGCCCAGCAGGTCGTGCCGCTCGGTGATGAGCAGGGTGTCGTACTTCTCGCCCGTGCCCAGCGTCCGGGGGGACAAGAGCTCCTGCACCACGTCCATGCCGGAGCCCTCGCGGTTCTTCCCGCTGCGATACCCCTCCCAGCTCCCGTTGCCCCAGGTCCGCACCCGGATGGGTGAACCAATCACATTCTGCTGGTTCCACTTGGAGTCCTTGCCCTTGCTCGCGGCGATGTCCGCGAAGTGGTCGGGCATGGGGTTGTCGAGCAGGCTGTGTCCGGAGAAGAAGACCCGGGCGCTCGTGATGGGCGCGGAGTCGGGCCCGCCCGCGTCCGGAACCCCCGCATCCGGAGTCCCCGAGTCTGGAGCACCGGCATCACCCGGACCGGCATCAGGCCCGCCCCCGTCCGGTGGCTGTGTGCCCGAATCCACGACATCGGGCGGGTCCTTCATGATGTTGGCCTCGCCACAGGCCAGTCCGAGGGAGCAGAGCAACAGGGCGCACAGGCCCCGACGTGATGCGTTCATGGTCCAGGCCTCATCTCGTGAACGTGAACGCTCTATCGCGGGCCTGAAGAGGAAGTCAGTACGTCAGCCGGCCTGCGATTTCGCACGGGACAGAGGTCTTCAGCCGGACTGTGATGCCCGGGCCGCGGACGCCTTGCAATACCCCGAGTATGGGTTCGTAATGTCTGACGTCCGCACGGATGCGGACGGCACGGGAGACACGATGAAGAACCTGCGATGGCTGATGTGCGCGGTGGCGCTGTCTGTCGTTGGCTGTGGTGGCCCTGTCCCGGAGGAGGAGGCGCTCTCCGAGGACCTCTCCGAGGGCCAGGTGTCCCAGGCCGCGGTGACGTGCACGGAGACCTGGGGCACGTGCAACGTGGGACGGTGCGAGCTGGGAGCGCTCGACCGGTTCGCGATCCTCACCACGACCTGTTGTGACGAGAACGGCGCCTGTACCACCACGCGCAAGCGCATCTGCGGCTGCTAGCCACGGACGGCCTCCCGGTCCACCGCCGTCACGGTGGACCGGGGCCCGCGCGCCCTACCGCCGCCGGTCCTGGATGGTCTTGAACACGATGCGGTCCAAGAGGCCCGGGGTGAACAGCTTGAGGTACTGACCCACCTTGCCCTTGGTGGTCATCACCACCTCGCGCTCGCGCTGGTCCATGGCGCGCAGGATGATGGCCACGCAGGTGGCCACGTCCATGTTGTTGCCCTCGCTCTCGTCATGGGCGCTCACCTGGAGCGGCTTGCCGTCCTTGCCCAGCGCGTTGGCGCGCACGTTGGTGGACACGAAGCCGGGACACACCACCGTGACATCCACCCCCGTGCCCATCAGCTCCACGCGCAGCGAGTCGAAGAACCCGTGCATCGCGTGCTTGCTCGCCGCGTAGCCCGTGCGCGTGGGCACGCCCGTCTTCCCCGTCAGGGACGAAATCGCCACCAACAACCCACGCTGCGCCTTCAGATAGGGCAGCGCCGCGTGCGTGCAGTACACCGCGCCCAGGTAGTTGATGCGCATCAGCCGCTCGAAGATGCCCAGGTCCGTGACGTCCTCGAACTTCGCGTCCATGGAAATGCCCGCGTTGTTGACGAGCACGTCTACGCCGCCGAAGGCCTCCACCGCCTTCTCCACCATCCGCCGGCACGCCTCCGGGTCCCCCACGTCCGTGGCCACCGCCACGGCCTTGCCCCCCGCCGCCTCGCACCGCTGCTTCACCCGCTGGAGCGCCTCCTCGCTCCTGGCCGCCAGCACCAGGTTCGCGCCCCGCGCCGCCAGCGCCACCGACAGCTCCTCGCCGATGCCCATGGAGGCACCCGTCACGACCACGCACTTGCCTTGCATGGCCCGCATTCTCACCTCGCAGGAACGGCCCGTCGAGGTCGCCTGCCCTGGGTCCTACACCCACGCACAGAAGATTCAGATCCTCCGTGAATCGACCGGGTGACACTTCCTGGCGCCCCCGGTGTTCCAGTCGCGCCAACGCATTTCACGAGGGGAAGGAACACCATGTCGTCCATCGCGGTCATCGCCCAGGCTCATGCGGAGAACCTCGGGTGGCTCAGCAGCAAGCTGCTCGGCTTCACGCTCACCTCCGCCGAGTGGGTGCTCTGGA
Source organism: Myxococcus sp. AS-1-15 (assembly GCF_020037055.1). Taxonomy (NCBI): domain Bacteria; kingdom Pseudomonadati; phylum Myxococcota; class Myxococcia; order Myxococcales; family Myxococcaceae; genus Myxococcus; species Myxococcus sp. AS-1-15. The sequence continues at coordinate 841,334 of NZ_JAIQDF010000002.1, forward strand.
TCCTGGTGTGCCTGTCGGTGCTGTCCATCGGCATCATGCTGGAGCGCGCGGTGTACTTCGCCCGGTACCGGCTGGCGGACTCGGAGGCGCTGGCGGTGCGGCTGGCGCGCGGCGAGCACGAGGCGGTGCGCGTGGCCATCCAGGGCAAGCGCGGCATGGAGGCGGCCATCATCCGCGAGGGCCTGGCCTCCAGCGAGCAAGGCGCCGACACCGTGGAGCAGGTCATCGCCTCCACCATGGCCCGCGAGCGGCCCCAGTACGAGCGCTTCCTCTCCTTCCTGGGCACGCTGGGCAACAACGCGCCGTTCATCGGCCTGTTCGGCACGGTGCTCGGCATCATCAAGGCCTTCAATGATTTGGGCGCCAGCAACGTGAAGGGCGCGGCCATCCAGCAGACGGTGATGGGCGGAATCTCGGAGGCGCTCGTCGCCACGGCGGTGGGCCTGGCCGTCGCGATTCCCGCCGTCGTCGCCTTCAACATCTTCAACCGTCAGCTCAAGACGCTCACCAGTCGCGCCAACGCCCTGGGCCACGCCCTGGTCGGCAGCCTGCGCGCGGAGGCCCGCTAGCCATGGCCGGAGGTGCGCAGGAGAACGAAGAGGAAATCACGGGCATCAACGTCACGCCGCTGGTGGACGTGGTGCTGGTGCTGCTCATCATCTTCATGGTGACGGCGAACTTCATCGTCCGCGAGACGGTGGAGGTGGACCTGCCCCGCGCGGCCAACGGCGGCGAGACGGTGCAGGGCCTGGTCAACGTGGTGCTCGACAAGGAGGGCAAGCTCTACTTCGACGGCGCGCTCGTCACCGAGCCGGAGCTGTCCGCCAAGGTCGCGGAGGCGGTGGCCAAGGACAAGGACACGCGCGCCATCATCAGCGCCGACCAGACCATCGCGTACGGCCAGGTGATGCGCCTCATCGACACGGTGAAGGGCCAGGGCATCGCCAAGTTCGCCCTCAACATCGAGAAGGACGCCGCGCCCGCGCCGCGGGGCTGACGTGAAGGCCATGAGTACGAGCGCGCTCGACAGTGAGTTCGTGTTGCCCCGCCGGGGCGGCAACGGGTTGTTCGTGGGGTTCGTCGCGGGCTCGCTCGCGCTGCACGGGTTGGGGTTGGTGGTGCTGCACACCCGTCCTCCCGAGCGCGCCGCGCCGCAGCGGCCCGTGGAGTTGGTGATGGTGGAGGTGACGAAGCCGCCGCCTCCGCCGCCCGAGGTGAAGGAGGAGCCCAAGCCCGAGCCGCCCCCGCCGCCCAAGGTGCGCGTGAAGCCCCCGCCGGTGAAGGTGGCCCAGGCCCCCAGGCCCCTGCCGCCTCCGCCCACGGAGGCCCCGCCGCCGCCCAACGAGACGCCGCCGCCGAGCGCGAAGCCCGCGCCCCTGGTGGTGGGCATGTCCCTGTCCTCCACCACCAGCGCCGGAGGCTTCGCGGCCCCGGTGGGCAACACGCTCTACGGTCGCACCGCCGACAAGGCCAAGGCGCCGCAAGAGGTGAAAACCTACAGCGCGCCGAAGTACACGCCCATCTACCAGGTGGACCGTGAGCCGCAGCTCGCCAGCGAGGTGAAGGTCCCCTATCCCGAGGAGGCGCGCCGGCTGGGCGTCGAGGGCACGGTGACGCTGTCCATCACCATCGACCCGGAGGGCCGCGTGGTGAATGCGCGCGTGCTCAACGGGCCGGGGCACGGACTGGAGGAGGCCGCGCGCAACGCCATCCTCCGCTTCCGCTTCCGTCCCGCCTTCAAGGGCGGCGAGGCCGTGTCCACGGAGATGAAGTACGCCTATACCTTCCTGCTCGATTGAACCCCCGCTCCCGCTGGGAGAGGGCCGGAGCGAGGAGATGCATCGGTGGGCCTCATCCACATCCACGGCCCGGAACTGCCCGCCGACTCCTCCAGCACACCCTCACTCCGTCCCTTTGCCGGCGGGAGCCCACAACCCGTCTCCACGTCCCCGCTCCTGAAAGACCTATGTCCTCGAATGTGAATGCCCGCGCCGCGCTCGCCGCCGCCTCCCTGTGGGTGGCGACTCCGGTGCTCGCCCAGGCGCCCACGCCTCCGGCCCCGGGCGCGCAAGCCGCGGCCCAGCCTCAAATCACCAGGCCGCCCGCGCTGGTGCAGCCCGTGGAGGCCGTGTATCCGCCGGAGGCGCTCGCGCAGGGGCTCACCGCCTCGGTGCGCCTCATCATCACCATCGCCGAGGACGGCAGCGTCTCCGACGTGCAGCCCACCGAGCCCGCGGGCCACGGCTTCGACGAGGCCGCGCTCGCCGCCGTGCGCCAGTTCCGCTTCTCGCCCGCCGAGGTCGACGGCGTGCCTGCGCCCGTGCAGGTCGAGTACGTCTACCACTTCACCCTCACCGCGAAGGCCCCCGCCGAGAGCGCCGCCACCGAGGAGCCCGAGCAGCCCAAGGCCGTCCTCACCGGTCAGCTCATCTCGCGAGGCAGCCGCTCGCGCGTGGCTGGCGCCACCGTGCGCTGTGGCGACGACGCGGACGCGGCCGAGGCCGTGTCGGATGCGGACGGCCGCTTCACCCTCGAGGTGCCGCCGGGTGAGTGCGCGGTGCGCGTCGTCGCCTCCGGCTACCAGCTCTACCAGACGAAGGAGACGCTGAAGGAGAACGAGACCACGGAGGTGAACTTCTACCTGGCCCCGGCCGGGAGCGCCTTCGAGACGGTGGTGCGCTCGGACCGCCCGAAGAAGGAGGTGGTCCGCCGCACGGTGACGCGCGAGGAGGCGCAGAAGACGCCGGGCACCTTCGGTGACCCCATCCGCGTCCTCCAGACGCTGCCGGGTGTCGCGCGCGCGCCGTTCATCTCGGGGGACCTGCTGGTGCGCGGCTCCAACCCGGGCCAGACGGCGACGCTGATGGACGGGGTGCGCATCCCCAACCTCTTCCACCTGCTCGGCGGCCCGTCGGTGGTGAACGCGGAGTTCATCGACTCGCTCGACTTCTTCCCGGGCGGCTACGGCAGCCAGTACGGCCGCGCGGTGGGCGGCGTGGTGGATGTGACGACGCGCAAGGGCGCGGCGGACACGGTGCACGGCTCGGTGAAGGTGGACCTGCTCGACGCGGGCTTCTTCCTCGAGGCACCCATCACCGACGGCATCAGCGTGGCGGCGTCCGCCAGGCGCTCGTACATCGACACCATCCTCCCCGCGGTGCTGCCCAAGGACGAGGGCACCACGCTCTCCATCGTCCCGGTGTACTGGGACTACCAGCTCCGGCTGGACTTCGGCGCCCCGCGCGGCTCCACCCCGGAGCCCGGCGCGGCGCGCAGCACCGGCTACGTCATGGCCTTCGGCAGTGACGACAAGCTGCGCCTGGTCACCGGCGGCGAGGAGTCCTCCGCGGACATCGAGCTGAACACGCACACGCGCTTCCACCGCGTGAAGGGCGACTGGACGTACCGCAAGGGCAACTTCAGCTCCGTCTTCACGCCGTACGTGGGCGTGGACTACTTCGACATCTCCTTCGGCAACTACATCGAGGACGACACCATCTACTCGCTGGGCGCGCGCGAGGTGATGGCCCTGGACGTCTCCTCGCTGCTCACCGTGCGCACGGGTCTGGACGTCTACTTCGACCACGTGAAGATCGATGTGCAGGCCCCCTCCGTGGGCGGCGCCGAGTACGTGCCCTTCCCGGGCTCGGAGCCCGTCTCGGAGCTCATCTACGAGAAGCGCACCATCAACGGCTTCGACGGCGCGCTCTTCGCGGAGGCGGACCTGAAGCTCGGCCCCGTCACCGTCACGCCGGGCGTGCGCGGCAACTTCCAGAAGGTGGGCGGCACGCGCAACTTCCTGTTGGACCCGCGCCTGTGGGTCCGCTACGGGTTCAGCGAGCGCACCGCCTTCAAGGGCTCGCTCGGCCTCTACAGCCAGCCGGCGGACACCTTCCAGTTCGTCTTCGCCCCGTACGGCAACCCGCTGCTCGGCTACCAGCGCGCCTTCCAGTCCAGCCTCGGCGTGGAGCAGCGCCTCACCGACGTGTGGAACGTGGACGTCACGGGCTTCTTCAACCGCCGCTTCGAGAACGTGGTGTCTCCGGGTGACGTGCGCCCCTCGGACAACGGCAGCTTCGTCCAGGACCGCTTCGTCAACATGGGCATCGGCAAGGCGTACGGCGTGGAGTTGATGGTGAAGAAGGAGCGCGCCTCCGCCACCGACAAGTGGTACGGCTGGCTGTCGTACACCCTCAGCCACGCCGAGGACGGCCGCGCGGGCCCCAAGCCCCGCGCCGAGGGCCCCCTGGGCGGCGACGGCCTGCCGGGCGTGGGCGAGGAGACCTACGGCCCCAGCCCCTGGGACCAGACCCACATCCTCACGCTGGTGGCCAACTACGTGCTTGGCAACGGCTGGGAGCTGGGCGGGCGCTTCCGCCTCACCACCGGCCGTCCGGTGACGCCCCTGGTGCACCCGCATGACATCTACAACTCGGACTCGAACAACTACTCGCCGTCGTACGGGCGCTATCTCTCCGGGCGGGCCTCGAGCTTCCATCAGCTCGACGTGCGCGTGGAGAAGGGCTGGCGCTTCGACAACTGGACGCTCGCGCTCTACCTGGACGTCCAGAACCTCTACAACGCGGAGAACGTCGAGTTCGTCTTCAACGACTACCGCTACCGCAAGGAGATGGAGATTCCCGGCATCCCCATCCTCCCCGTGCTGGGCGTGAAAGGGAGCTTCTGACCATGGGGACCTGGTTCAAGTGTGGCGGACTGTTGTTGATGGCGCTGGGCGCGGTGGCCTGCGTCGACCCGGATGACCACTCGTCCCACGTGCGCGACCTGCGCGTGCTGGGTATCGCCGTGGAGCGTCCGGAGCTGATGGCTCCGACGTGCGAGCCCACCGCGGAGGCGCTGGAGGTGCTCACCGAGCAGGTGTCCTACCGGGCGCTGCTGGTGGACCCGTTGGGGCAGGGGCGCTCCATCGCCTACACGCTGACGGCCTGCGCGGACCCGGAGGACTCGCTCTGCGAGGACGCCTCGAAGCGCGTGGAGCTGGCGCGGGGCACCACGACGGCGGGCGAGCTGGTGCTGCCCATCCGGCCGGGCGCCTCGCAGCTCGCGGACGGGACGCTCTTGCTGGACGCGGTGCGCGAGGCGGACCCGTACCAGGGCTTCGGGGGCCTGCGCATGCCGCTGGTGCTGCACGTCACCGCGGGCGAGGAGGGCGTCTACGCGCAGAAGCTGATGGTCTTCACGTGTCCGCTGGTGCCGGGCATGGCGCCCAACCAGCAGCCTCGGCTGCAGGGGCTCACGCTGGACGACGCGGCGTGGGACGCGGAGGCGCTGCCCGAGCTCCAGGGGCAGGGGCCTTTCGTGGTGCGCGCCAATGACATCTCCGCGCTCGAGGAGTCGTACGTGGTGCCGGGGTTCCGCAAGGAGGCGGTGCAGCTCAAGGAGTCCTGGGCCATCACCTGGCACGCGACGTTGGGGAAGTTCTCCGTGGAGGAGACGGAGAGCGTGGAGTTCAACGGGCAGCCGGGCCGCCACCGCACGGAGTGGGAGCCGCCGGAGAAGGACGGGGTGGCACAGGAGGTCACCTTCTGGGCGGTGGTGCGAGACGGGCGGGGAGGCAGCTCCTGGCTCGTCCGTCGGGCGCGCTGGACGCCGTGACGTGGTAGCGGATGGCTCGCAAGGGGGCGGCCATCCGGGGTATGCCCGGTGCTCGCGCGAGGCCGGGCCGGAGCTGGAGCGGAAGTGGGACGCGGATGATGAGTGGGAGCACAGCGCGCCGGTGGGGACGCGTGGCCTGCGTGTTGGCCATGTGGGTGCTGGGAGTGTGGACGCGTGAGGCCCACGCGGCCCGTCGTGACGAGGCGCCCGACGCCACGTTGCGCCGCTTCGCGCTCATCGCGGGCTCCAGCGAGGGCGGCCCGGGGCGCGAGCGCTTGCGCTACGCGGGCTCGGATGCCCTGGCGATGTCGCGGGTGCTGCAGGAGCTGGGCGGCGTGGCCTCGGCCGACCAGGTGCTGTTGCTGGAGGCGGACAGGGGCGCGTTGCTGGCCGCGCTCGAGCGGCTCGTGACGCTGGTGGAGGCCGCCGCCGTGCCGGGGCTCCGGCGCGAGCTGGTGGTGTACTACTCGGGCCACTCGGACGCGGACGGGCTGTTGCCGCGCGGCGAGCGCGTCTCCTACGACGATTTGCGCAAGCTCATGTCCCGCGTGCCGGTGGACGTGCGCATCGCCATCCTGGACTCGTGCGGCTCGGGCGCGCTCACGCGCTACAAGGGTGGGCTCCGGCGGCCCGCGTTCCTCACGGATGCGTCCGCGCAGGTGCGGGGGCATGCGTACCTGGCCTCAAGCTCCGCGGATGAAGTGGCGCAGGAGTCGGACACCATCGGCGCGTCGTTCTTCACGCACTTCCTGGTGACGGGGCTGCGCGGGGCGGCGGACATGTCCGGGGATGGGCGCGTCACGCTGCACGAGGCGTATCAGTTCGCGTTCCACGAGACGCTGGCGCGCACGGAGCGCTCGCAGGGTGGGCCGCAGCACGCGGCCTATGACATCCAGCTGGCGGGCAGTGGGGACCTGGTGATGACGGACCTGCGCGGCTCGAGCGCGCGTCTGGGGATTGCCGAGGAGGTGCACGGGCGGCTGTTCGTGCGCGACTGGGGCAACCAGTTGGTGGCCGAGCTGCGGAAGCCGTTGGGGCGCAGGCTGTCGTTGGGGTTGGAGCCGGGGCGCTACCACGTCACGTTGGAGCGTCCGTCGCAGCGCTTCGAGGCGGAGCTGGTGGTGGGGGTGAAGGGAGGTGCGCAGCTGCGGGTGGGGGACTTCGTCCCGGTGACGCTGACGCGCACGGTGTCGCGAGGAGGCGCGGTGGCGGATGCGCCGCTCGCGCGGGAGTCCTCGGGCGCGCGGGAGGATTTGCCGTCGGTGCCGGTGAACCTGTCGCTGGTGCCTCCGTTGTCGACGACGTCGCTGTGGGGTGGGGGTGGGCTCAACCACGTGGCGCTGGGGGGGCTGGCGGTGCGCTCGTTCCAGTTGCGTGGGGTGGGGGTGGCGGGAGGGTTGGGGTGGGTGGATGGGACGATGGAGGGGGCGCAGGTGGCGGGCATCGCCAACGTGACGGGGGGCGAGGTGCTGGGGCTCCAGCTGGCGGTGGGTGGCAACCTGGCCTTCGGCGGGGCGACGGGGGCGCAGATGGCGGCGGTGGTGAACTACTCGGAGCGGGCGTTCAGCGGGCTGCAGCTCTCGGTGGTGGGCAACCGCGCGGACGAGCAGATGCAGGGCTCGCAGCTCGCGGTGGGCGTCAACATGGTGGAGCGGCTGACGGGAGCGCAGGTGGGGCTCTTCAACCTGGCGGGCAGTGTGTCGGGCGCGCAGGTGGGCTTCATCAACGTGGCGGGGAACGTGAAGGGGGTGCAGCTGGGGCTCATCAACATCGCGGACGACGTGTCGGTGCCCATCGGGTTGTTGAGCCTGGTGCGCAAGGGGCGCATCGCGTTCGAAATCTGGGCGGACGAGGTCTCTCCGTTGTCGGTGGGAGTGAAGTACGGCAGCCGCACGGTGCATGTGATTGCGAGCGCGGGGGTGTCGCCGTGGAAGGATTCGTGGCGGACCTTCAAGTCGTTGGGCGTGGGGGTGCACCTGCCGGTGGGGGCGGCGGACCGCTACTACGTGGACCTGGACCTCTCGCTGGGAGGGTGGACGCCGCAGTTGTTCGAGGAGGGGAGGCCGAACAACCTGTATCGGCTGCGCGCGAGCTTCGGCTGGGAGCTCAAGCGGCGCTTCGCGGTGTTCGGCGGGTTGTCGCTGAACGCCTACAAGCCGCCCGAAGAGGACCCGGACCAGGACGTGACGTGGATGCCGCAGTGGCAGACGGGCCGAGGGGCCTCCGGCACGCGCATGTGGCCCGGCCTGTTCCTGGGCGTGCGCATCTGACGCGCGTCAGACCTCCTCGAACGCGGCCCCGGTGACCTTGGCCTGCTCCAGGGCCACCTTGAGGTCCTCGGAGACGATGAGGGCGATGGTCCATCCCCAGGTGCGGAACACCTTGGCTCCGCCCACTTTCGTCGAGTCGATTCGCATGCCGAAGACACTGCGGTACTGGTCGAGCTTGTCCGGACGTTCATCCTCCGGCTTCCAGTAGAGGACCTCTTCGGTGGCCTGGTCGTCGATGCAGCGGATGAGCTTGGTGGCCACGAGCATGACGTACTGCTCTGGAGTGCCTTCGACATCGACGGGGAAGAGCTGAACGTCGTCGGGCGCCAGCTCCGCGAAGAGGTGGGCCACGCGGACATGGACGATGGGCGCGCTCCCGACGCCTGCCATACAGAAGTCCAATCGTCGTCCAGGCTCTCTGATGGGAAACGTCAGACGGCCTGGAGGCGGGATGGGCTGTCCCATCGCGAAGGCCCAGATGTCCTCGACCTCCTGACCCGTCTCGCCCGAGGGGTCTCCCAGGTACCAGTTCCCGCCTTGGACGTCTTCGCTGAGCCTGAAGTAGCGCGGTGGGTTCGGCATGACGGATGCTCTAGCTATCACACTAGCCCTGCGTCAGAAGCTTATGGAGTCGTGTCCCGGGCGTCTGTGCTTCCTGGGCGAGTTTGCGCAGCTCGCTGGTGAGTGCCTTGCGACAATCCACCACGGTTCGACATCCTGACAAAGCCTGCCTCAGTCGCTCGTCGATCTGCTTGTGATAACGCATGGGATGGGGGCCTTTATGGCCTGCGACCTTGACGATGTTCTCCGGGTCCTTGAGTTCCATCCCGGCGCGGGTGAAGAGCTCTCGGAATCGTGGTGTCCAAGGTCCTCCTCGCGCCGTGGAGACATCGTTCTTGTTCGTGGCGATGTGATGCTTCTGGGGCTTGCCCATGCCCTGGTTCGCCATGGCCAGCGCATTCGGCGCGAGTGCGACGGTGAATCCCTCCGAAGTGAGCGCGATGGACCGGACGCTTCCCACCGCCGCATATTGGAAGCCGGCCTGGGTCTCCACGGCGAGGGCTGCCTGCGCCGAACCTGGGAGTCGAGGGGCCTTCGCCGCGAGTCCGGCCGTGTTGCCGATGGCGGCCGTGGCCAACATCAAGAAGACGCGTGCTGAGTTCTCCCCGAGGACTTCGCCGTAGGACTCGCCGGCCGAGTGGAGTTGCTCGAAGGTCCTGGCCTGGTCGACCGCGCGGACCAGCGTCAGCCATCCATCCAGCAGGCTCCACACCGTGTCCACGCCGAGGTAGGCGATGGCAAGGGCCGTCAACGTGGCCGCGACGCCCTTGGACACGGGCTCGGGGAGCGCCCAGAGCAGCAGGTACATGGTCACCGCGGAGGTGAGGGTGGCCATGACCGCGCTCGGGTCCGTCATGTCATCGAGGGCCTCCAGCGACGCTTCCCATACGGAGCCGAGGGCGATGGCCAGCGCCAGCGTGTACTTGCCATCGCTGGCCAATAGAGGGCCTTCATCGAGCAGACGTAAGCAGTCTCCAGGCTGGTCACGTCGTTCGCACCACTGGCCATAGGCGCGCGTCAGCTCGTCGTCCGCATAGGACTCGAGCAGGTGGGGGCCCGCTCCATTCTCCTGGGACTGGGGAATGAGCCGTGATGGGCCGCGCTCGTACCGGTACACACCGCTGCGTGTGGGCACGCCGAAGAGCTCCCGTGCCTCCTTCATGGGATGGCGGAAGGGCGGAACGTCCCGGGCCAGCGCCGCCAGTGACTCCTCGAACTCAGCGTCGTCGATTCTGGCCTCTTCGACCTCTCCGCCGACGTCTTCGTACGGGGTGAGCGTCACGGAGCCGTGCTCCGTCTCCAGCCGCACGACCCGGCTCGTCGCACAGCCAGGGATACACATAATCACGAGCAGCGGTAGTGCTCTGCGGAGCCACATGGAGAATCCCCCGGCGAGTCGCCAGCAATGCGCGGGCATCATCGTTGAGTGCCGGGTGTGTGCTCCACATGTCGCCTCCTCAAGGCCCTGGCTTCGAGCAGGGCCTCACTCGCGCAGGAGCCACTCCAGCAGTTCCTTGGCCGAGTCCACGTGGACGAAGTGGCCGGCGTTGGGGAACGTCGTCACCGGGCAACCAGCGGCCTCCAGGCGCGCGGCCTCGGCGTCGGAGACGTAGCGCGAGCGGCCTCCTCGGACAGCGCGCATGGGCGGACGGTCCGGACGCTCCACCGCGACCCACAGGTCCGTGCCGTTGACGCGCGAGTGCAGCTCCGCGAGCGCCTGCCGGTCGAAGCGCCAGCGCACCCCTTCTCCCTCCGGCATCAGGTTCATCACGAGCCAGTCGGCCAGGTGGTCGGACAGCCCACGCGAGGTGAGCTCGGCGCGCATGTCCTTGCGGTTGGGCGCGCGCGGCGGCGCCTGGAGGAGGATGCCCAGCACCATGCCGCTGTCGGACAAGTCGTACGGCACGGGGCCCGGCGCGATGTCGAGCAGCGAGACGTGGGCGACCGCCTCCGGGACGTGGAGGCTGGCGGCGAGCGACACGCGGCCTCCGAGCGAGTGGCCCACCCAATGGAGCGCGCCGCTGAAGCCCTGGGCCCGCGCGGTGTCCACCACGTCGCGCGCCACGCTGAAGAGGTCCGAGCTGGGCGGCGGGACAGGGGAGGCGCCATGGCCGGTGAGGTCCGGGAGGAGGAAACGGCGCCGAGGGTCCGCCGCGCTCCACGCCGTCGCCAGCGAGCGCAGGTTGCGCCCCGTGCCCAGGAAGCCGTGCAGCAGCACCGTGGGCACATCCCCCTCACCGACCTGGAAGCTCTCGAGGACCACGCGACTCACACCTTTCTGGCCAGCCCGGGTGCGCTTGACCCGGGGGTGGGCCGTGCCGCTTCATACCCCGAACTTCTCATCGACGAGGTCGCTTCGCGTGTCCACTGTCTCCCTGTTGTTGTTCGTGCTCTCCGCCGCCCCCGTGACGGGCAAGGCCGCTGACCCGAAGGCCGCCATCACCACGGTGCTGGATGACTGGCACCTGGCCGCCGCCCAGGCGGACGAGGCGCGCTACTTCAAGTACTTCACCCCCGACGCCATCTACCTGGGCACCGACGCCACCGAGCGCTGGACGCGCGACGAGTTCCGCGCGTGGGCCAGGCCCTACTTCTCGAAAGGCAAGGCGTGGACCTTCAAGGCCACCTCGCGCCACATCACCGTGTCCAAGGACGGCAAGGTGGCCTGGTTCGACGAGGTGCTCGACACGCCGAACCTGGGGGCCAGCCGTGGGAGCGGCGTGCTGGTGAAGGACGGCTCCACCTGGAAGATCGCCCAGTACAACCTGTCCATCCCCATCCCGAACGACATCGTCGATGACGTGGTGAAGCGCATCGCGGAGGCGTCGAAGCCCGCGGCGGCGCCCGCGCCGAAGAACTGAGTTGTCGCAGAGCCCCTGCGTGGGAAATCTCGGCCTGGGGGCCATCGCCGACAGTGGACCTGGACAGGGTGAACCTCATGCCGGCACGAGGTCTGCACTGGCCTCCTCGTGGCGCTTCTCTCCGGTGGTCGGAGGAAGGGCCGCGGGTCAGCGCCACGTGTGAAGCCAGACGCTGCAACGACATGGCGACGCACGCGACGAAAGCGACCCTGCCAGAACGTCACATGAGGTGAAGAACAGTCATGAACCGGAACAAGTCCAGGCAGCACCGCCGTCACCGTCGCGGCATGACGCTCATTGAAATCATGGTGGTCATCACCATCCTCGGGCTCATCGCCGCGGCGGTCGGCGTCGCCGTCATGCCCATGCTGGGAGAAGCGAAGGGAGACAGGGCCTCGTTGGACATCAAGAACATCGAGACCGCCCTCAAGCTCCACTACACGAAGACAGGACACTTCCCGGACACGAGCGCGGGGCTCGGCGCACTCGTGGAGAGCCGGGTCCTGGAGCAGCTCCCCAAGGACCCGTGGCAGAACGACTACGTGTACCTCAACGAGGGCGGCCGCCCCGTCGTCCTCTCCTACGGCGCGGACGGCGCCGCGGGCGGTGAGGACGAGGCCGCGGACATCTCGTCCAATGCCACGCTTGCTCCGCAGGGGTGATGGGCGAACGGAGAGGGAGGGGTTTCCCCCTGGGAAGGGGTTGAAGACGAACTGAGCCCCTCGCGGGCCGCCAGGGCGTCATGGCTGGAGATTTCACTCCTGGCATGTGGGGCCAGGCAGGCGACGCCTCCAGCGCCCTTCTCTCACCTTGCATCCAAGGCACACGCCAAAGTATCTGGCCCGAACCTGGTGTGCTGCGGAATCCGGGCACTCATGGGGGACGGATGATCCGCTGCATGTTGTTCGACATGGATGGGACGTTGCTCTTCACGGAAGAGGCGAACTTCATCTCATATCGCCGCGCCTTCGCCGACGTCGGCTTCACCCTGGAGCAGGCTGCCTACCAGCGCGCCTTCGGCCTCCGCTTCGACGCCATGGTGAAGGAGGTCGGCGCGGAGTTGAGTCCGGAGGACGCACGGCGCGTGCGTGAGGCCAAGGCCCGCTACTATCCCGAGTCGTTCGACCAGGTGCGCCCCAATGTTCCCCTCATCACCTTCCTGCGCTCGGTGCGCGCCCAGCACAAGACGGGGCTGGTGACGACGGCCGCCACGGCCAACGCACGGGCCCTGCTTCGACACTTCGACCTGGCCCCCCTCTTCGACGTCACCGTCTTCGGCGAGGACGTGGCGCGCCCCAAGCCCGACCCGGAGGGCTACCTGCGCGCGGCGACGCTCGCGGAAATCCCCCCCTCCGAGTGTCTCGCCTTCGAAGACAGCCCCAGCGGCATCGCCGCCGCCCAGGCCGCGGGCATCCGCGTGGTGCGCATCCAGGAGCCCACGTGAAGCGCTCGCGCCTGTGGCCCCTGGCGCTGGTGGCCGTGGGGCTGCTCATCAGCGCCGCCTTCCTCGGGCGCTTCCTGACGGAGTCGCGCGAGTCCGGTCAGTGGGTGCCCTCCGGGCATGTGCCCTTCTGGGCCGTCCCCATCGCCGTGCTCTGTCAGGGAATCGCCCACTCGCTGCGCACCAAGAACGCCCAGCGCCTGCTGCGCGTGGTGCGCCCCACCACCTGGCGCATCCTCTTCTCGGGCCTGTCCGTCGGCTACCTCTTCACCGCCCTGCTCCCGTTCCGTCTGGGCGAACTGGTGCGCGCGCACCTCATCGGCACGCGCATGCGCATCAGCCGCGCGGTGGTGCTCTTCACCATCCTCTTCGAGCGCGCGGTGGATGGCCTGTTGTTGGGCCTGTGCGCGCTCGGCGTGGTGCTCGCCACGTGGTCGCGTGCCCCGGACGCCGCGGCGTTGATGCTCCGGCTCGCGGTGGGCGTGGGCGCGGTGAGCCTGGCGGCCGCGGCGCTCACCTGGCTGCTCTACACGCAGAACCGGCGCATGCTGAGTGCCCTGGGCCGCCTCACCGCGCTGCTCAACGACAGGCTGAGGGACCGCAGCCGCTTCGTGCTCTGGTCCCTCATCTATGGCACGCACGTCATCTTCCGCTCCGCGCGGCTGGGCCGCTTCGTGCTCACCGCCATGAGCATGTGGCTGCTCTACCTGACCTCCATGGCGGTGCTGGTCTGGGCCTACCTCCCCACCCGCGACCTGCTGGGCACGCTGGGCGCCTCCGTCGCCGCCTATCTCTCGGTGGGCGTCCCCTCCGGCCCCGGCTTCCTGGGCACTTTCCACTACTACTACTCGACCATCGCGCGAGGGTTGCTCGGCCTCACCGGCGTGCCGCTGGGACTGTCGCTGGTATCCTGGGCAGTGCTCATCGGACCGTTCTCCCTGGTGGGCCTGTACTTCCTGCTGGAGCGTCGCCGCGAACGCTCGGCCACCGCGGCCGAGCCCGCGCTGGAGCCGCTGAAGAACAAGCTGCACCGTGACTCCGACATCAGCCGCGAGTTCAGCCACTTCCTGGACGAGTACTTCTCCGGGCAGGCCCTCAGCCATGTGCTGTCCACAGGCGAGTTGCACGGGGACTTCCGCATGGTGCGCACCTTCAAGGGCGGCTCCAACGCCAGCACCCTGCTGGTGTGGGTGGAGCAGGCCCTGAGCGTGCGCAAGGTGACGCTGCCTCAGCACGCGGAGAAGCTGAAGGTGCAGCACGACTGGCTGCAGTCGCGTCGCCACCTGCCGCACCTGCCCCGCATCCTGCGCGAGCTGCGCGACGAGCGCTCCTACGCCTTCGACTTGGAGTACCGCGAGCAGTACGTCCCGTTCTTCCAGTTCATCCACTCGGAGGAGGTGGCGCGCTCCAAGCAGGTGCTGGACCAGGTGCTCGACTTCGTGGGGACCCACATCTATGCCCCGGTGGAGCCGCGCGACGAGCCCGCGGTGCTGGAGCGCTACCTGCGTGAGAAGGTCGAGGACAAGGTTCGGGACGCGGCCGCGCTCAGCCCCGTGCTCGCGGAGCTGCTCGTGCACGACACGCTCACCATCAATGGTCAGCGCTACGAGAACATCCTCCCCGCGCTCGCGCGCCTGCGCGCCAACCCCCAGGCGCTGGCGGAGCTGTCGCGCATGCGCGACACCCCCATCCATGGCGACCTGACGGTGGACAACCTCATCGTCCGGCGCGAGGACGCGGACTTCCTCGTGTTGGACCCGAACAACGAGAACGCCATCAGCGACCCCGTGGTGGACCTGGGCAAGCTGTGCCAGTCCCTGCACTCCGGCTACGAGTTCCTCTGCCAGCTGTCGCGCGCGCGGGTCATCGGCGCGGTGGTGGAGTACGAGGAGGCCACCTCCTCCCGCTACGCGGAGCTGTATGCCCATCTCCAGCATCGCTTCGAGACGACGCTGCCCCCCGAGGTGCGCCGCACCATCCTCTTCCACGAGGCGGTGCACTACTGCCGCATGCTCACCTACCGGGCCCGCATCAACCCGGACAGCCTGCCGGCCTTCTTCGCCACGGCCGTGCGCCTGTTCAACGCCTTCAATGCCCAGTACGCGCCGGTGACGTCCACCGGGCCGTCGTCCCTCCAGCGCTCGGCTTGAGCGCGCCTCCCCGGAAGCTCTCCCCATGCGTCCGCTCCACATCCTGCTCCCCATGGCGGGCCTCGGCTCGCGCTTCACCGACGCGGGCTTCACCACCCCCAAGCCGCTCATCCCCGTGGATGGCATGGCCATGGTGCTCAAGGCCCTCTCCAGCGTGTCCGACTGGGGTCTGGAGGTGGTCCACACCGCCGTGGTGCGCCGCCCGCACGAGGAGCAGTTCCAGTTGGCCACTCGGCTGCGACAGGCCGTGCCCGGGCTCCAGGTCGTGATGCTGGAGGAGATGACCCGGGGCGCGGTGGAGACGGCGCTCGCCGCCGCCGGGCGGATGACGGGCGAGCGGGGCCTGCTCGTGATGGACTGCGACTTGTGGTTCGACAGCCCCGCGTATCGCGAGCTGGTGCGAGAGGCGCTCGCGAGCGACGACCCGACCCTGGCCGGAGGGTTGCTCACCTTCCCCTCGCAGCTGCCGCGCTACAGCTATGCGAAGTGCGAGGGGGCGCGGGTGGTCCGCACCGCGGAGAAGGTGGTCATCTCCGACGCGGCCATCATGGGCGCCTACTTCTTCGCCACCGAGCGCCACTTCCTCACCGCGGGTCGGCTCCTGATGGACCGCCCGATTTCGGAGGGCATGCGCGAGTACTATCTCTCCCTGCTCTACAACCTCCTGCTGGAGTCCGGCGGCACGGTTCGCGCGGCGAAGGCGGCGCGCTACGCCTCCTTCGGCACGCCGGAGGAGCTGCGCCAATACGAGGCCTCGGGCCCCACGGTGCCTTGAATGGCGCGAGGCGTCGCGGTAGGGGAGCCGCGACGCAGCACCCGCGCGCCTCGCGCGAAGGAGCCTCTCGTGGCCGCCGAACGCATCCTCGTCTTCATCCCCATGTACAACTGCGAGCGGCAGATTCCGCGCGTGCTCGGCCGCTTCGGGGAGGACGTGCAGCGCCGCTTCGCCGAAATCATCGTGGTGGACAACGGCAGCCGCGACAACGGCGTGGAGGCCGCCGCCGAGGGCCTGGCGAAGCTGAAGCACCTGCCGGGCAAGGTGCTCGTCAACGACGACAACTACAACCTCGGCGGCTCACACAAGGTGGCCTTCGAGTATGCGCTCGCGCACGGCTTCGACCGGGTGGTGGTGCTGCACGGCGATGACCAGGCGGACATCAACGACCTGATTCCCATCCTGGATGCGGACGAGTACCGCGAGCGCGACTCCCTGCTGGGCAGCCGCTTCATGAGCCAGTCGCGCCTGCAGGGCTACTCGCGCTTCCGGACGCTGGGCAACCACGTCTTCAACCTGTTGTTCTCCCTGTCGGCGCGGCGGCGCATCCATGACCTGGGCTCGGGCCTGAATCTGTACTCGACGCGCTACCTGGAGCCGCGCTTCTACCTGGGCTTCCCGGACAACCTCACGTTCAACATCCACCTGCTGCTCGCAGGCATCCACCGGGGCTCGTCCTTCGGCTTCTTCCCGCTGAGCTGGCGCGAGGAGGACCAGGTCAGCAACGTGCGCATGGTGCGCCAGTCGTTGCAGACGGGCCGCATCGCGCTGGAGTACGCGAAGTCCCCGGGCGCCTTCCTGGCGAAGGACTGGAGCAGCCGCCCGGGTCGGCCCTACACCTCAACCGTTGTGGCGCAGGTGAGCGGGGGGAACATCGAGCGCACCCGCGTCCCGGCCTTCCCCTCCCGCTGACGGCGGCAGGGCGGCGCGGGCGCGCAGCACTCGGGCCTCGAACCAGGCCAGCGGCACGGCGAGGTGGCCGAACATCCACAGGTCGGCGACGTAGGATGGGTGGCTGGCGGGGCCGGCGACGAACACCAGGCAGGCGGGCGCGAGGACGGCGCCCGCCGTCACCGCGGAGGCGGGCAGGGTGCGCCAGCGGGACACCAGCCACAGGGCGAGCAGCAGCGCGGGCACGCCATTCCAGGGGAAGAACAGGGACTTGCCGCCCCGAGCCGGCCAGCTCTCGTCACGCAGCCAGTGGGTGATGCGTGCAAGCGATTGAGGCGCCCGCGCCGGGTCCAGGTTCAGCTCGGCGAGCAGCCGCACGCCGTGTGGCGGGTACTGGTCCTCGGGCTTCCACTTCTCCCGCATGTAGAGGAAGGGCGGGGGCGTCTTCGGGCTCAGGCCCAGCGTGCCCGCGAAGGTGTAGACGCGGTTGGACAGCATCAGCGCGGGGTTGTCGCGCACCATGCGCAGGAAGCGCTTCTTGAGCTCCGCCATCTTCTCGTCGGAGATGGGCGGGTTCAGGGAGTCCCAGTAGCAGGGGGACTCCTCCGCCTTGTAGCGGTCCCTCAGGCAGGAGTACGCAATCACCGCGTCCATCGCGGCCTGGTCTCCCTCCGGGTCGGGCGAGTAGTACCTGTTGGTGACCAGGTAGCCCAGCGGGTTGAGGATGAGCGACAAGGCGTAGCGGTTGCCGCGCTCGGGGGAGGGGGGCGCGATGCGCGGCTCGACGGCGCGGCGGAACACCTGCATGAGGCCCAGCGTGCCGACGAGCAGGGCCACGGCCACTCCCACGCGGACCTGCCGCGAGGCGACGAGGACGGCGGGCACGTAGAGCACCAGCGCCATGCTGTCGCCGCGCAGAAGGGTGGCGGTGGCCGTCAGCAGCACCAGCGCGGGGAGCGTCACGGGCGTGAGGCCGGAGGCGCTGGTGAGCGCGCGGCGTACCATGGCGCGCATCAGGATGAGCGCGATGGACAGGCGCAGCAGGCCATTGATGATGTCGTGCGAGAGGTAGATGGCCAGCAGGCCCAGGGGGATGGACGTCACGACCAGCGCGACGAAGAGTCCCCCCACACGGCGTGACAGGCCCTGGCTGAGCAGCAGGGAGAAGAAGTCCGCGAGCAGCGCGCTGAAGAGAAAGAGATTGAAGAGCGAGAGGCTGGAGAACTGGCCGGTGGCGCGGTGGATGCCGTGGGCCCAGATGCCCCAGAAGGTGCTGAGCCAGGGTTCCACCTGATACTGGCTGGAGACAGACAGCGATTGGAGCGCGTCGCTGTAGTAGTGGCCCGGCCACTCGCCTGCCCACCAGAGCAGGAAGACCGCGGCGAACAGGGCCCACAGGCCGAGGAAGGAGCGCCAGCGGTGGCGCACCGACACGGGGTCCACGCGCCCGGCGCCTCGGGTGAAGCACCAGGCGAGGAAGAAGGTGCAGAGGGCGCTGACGAGCGAGAGCAGCGTGTCGCTCGTCTGGAGGACCCGCCGCTCCGGACGGGCAGGGAGCGGCGTGGGCCAGGTCGACCGCATCAGGCCGAAGACGACCGCGCCGACGAGCAACGCCAGGGCGGCGAGCCCCAGCTCCACCCGGTATCGGCCCACCCAGGAGCGTGCCTTGCCCCCCAACCCGCTGCGCACCTGCATCGCGTTTCACCTCAACGGCAATCCGTGCCGCTCGATTCGAGGGAGCGCAACGTATCCCCAGTTTCACCTTTCCTGTCGAGTGCTGTTCACCGCGAAAGCACCCGACGAATCCGGGCACGCCCCACGCGGGTCATCGGTGGGGACGGGCTCATCGTCACCCTCGCGAAGCCATGGCGTGGGGCGACGGGCCAGGAGAGCCGTCGCCCCGTGACACGCCGCTACGGCGTGTACAGCTCCGCCGAGGGCTCACCGGCGGGCCCGCAGCCCACCGCGAGCACCTCCTGGGTGTAGAGCGGCGTCAGCGTGAAGCCCGCGCGGGCGACGCGCATGCCCGCCGTCTCCTTCCAGGTGTTCGTCGCCGGGTCGAACAGCTCCGCGCTGGCCAGCGTGGTGGTGACGGGCTGTCCGCCCCCCACGCGCGACAGGCCTCCCGCCGCCATGAGCGCGCCCGACGCGAGCAGGGCGCTCGAGTGCTCGTGGCGCGTGGTGGCGAGGCTCCCCACCGGAGTCCACGTGCCCGTGGTGTGCGAGTACACATCCGCCACCTTCACGGAGAACGCGCCGAAGTTGAGCGAGTTGCCCGTGCGTCCGCCCGCGGCGAGCGCCAGCCCGGAGCCCAGCACGTCCAGCGTGAAGTCGCTCCTCCCGGCCCAGGCGATGTTGGTGGTGTACGTCCACGCCCCCGTGGTCGGGTCATAGAGCTCCACCGTCGGCGTCTGCGTCGTCATGGAGTTGGCGAAGTACGTGCCGCTCGCCGCCATCACCTTGCCATCCGGGAGCAGCACGGCGCTGTGGTCCGCGCGGCCGAAGTTGAGGCTGCCCGTGACCGACCAGGTGCCCGTGGCCGGGTCGTAGACCTCCGCGCTGGTCAGGTAGTTGATGGTGTTGATTCGTCCACCGGCCACGACCACCTTCCCGGTGGGCAGCACCGTCGCGGTGAAGCCCTCGCGCGCGTTGTTCAGGCTGCCACGCGCCGTCCACGTGTGGGTGTCCGGGTCATACAGCTCCGTCGTGGTCTGCGTGGTGGACGCATTGCCGCCGATGACCAGCACCTGTCCCCACGGCAGCCGCACGGCCACGTGTCCGCTGCGCGCCTGCGTCATCGAGCCCAGCGACGTCCAGGTCCTGGTGGCCGGGTCATACGACTCCACGCTCGCGAGCGGGGTGCCGGAGCTCGAGCCGCCCGCCACGAGCACCGCCCCCGAGGGCAGCTCCGTGGCGGTGTGCTGGCAGCGTCCCACCCACAGCGAGCCGGTGGCGCTCCACGACTGCTGTCCTGGCTCATACAGCTCCGAGGACGCCGTGGGCGTGGCGCCGATGGCGCCGCTGGAGAGCAGCACCTGCCCGGAGCGCAGCAGCGCGGACACGCCGCCGGTGCGGCTGGAGAGCAGGGGCGCGGTGGTGCTCCAGGTGCCCGTGGCGGGGTTGTACAGCTCGCTGGTGCCGCTGCTGTCGAAGACGAGCACCTTGCCGGACGGCAGCAGCGCGGCGTGGTGGCTGGAGCGGGCGCGGGACATGGAGCCGGTGGGCGTCCAGGTGTTGGTGGCCGGGTCGTACAGCTCCGCCGTGTTGGTGCCGCTGCCACCGGCGATGAGCACCTTGCCGGAGGGCAGCATCGTAGCGGTGTGGCTGTGGCGCGCCCGGCTCATCGGGGCGGCATGGGTGAAGCTGTTCGTCGCGGAGTCGAACAGCTCCGCGGTGCCCAGCGTGCTCAGCCGGCTGCTGCCACCCGCGACGAGCGCCTTGCCGCCGGGCAGCGCGGTCAGCGTGTGCCGGTAGCGACCTCCGTTCATGCTCGTGGCCGTCCAGCTGTTGGTGAACGGGTCATAGAGGTCCGCGCTGGAGAGGATGCCGATGGCGCCCGAGTAGCCGCCGGTGATGAGCACCTTGCCCGTGGTGAGCTTCGCGGCCTGCCCCACCGTGCGAGTCGAGGGAGAAGCGGCCGCGGCGGTCCAGGTCCCCGTCGTCGGCCAGTAGATCTCCGCGGTGTTGAGCACGACGCCCGCGCCCCCGCCGCCGTAGCCGTTCGCCACCAGCACGCGGCCGTTGTCCAGCAGGGTGGCGGTGTGCTCGCTGCGAGCGCCCGTCATCGAGCCCGTGGACGTCCACGAGGCGTTGGCCGGGTTGTACAGCTCCGCGGTGGTCGTCACGGCGCCGGAGATGCTGCCTCCGACGACGAGCACCTGCCCGGTAGCCAGCCGCGTGGCGGTGGCGTTGCCCCGCGCATACAGCGCCGAGGTGGTCGGGAGCCATTGTGGCGTCGCGAGGGCCGCGGTCTGAGAGTCCGTGGCGGGAGGGGGTGACTCCACGGTCGCGGGACCACAAGCCGCGCAGGCAATGAGCGTGAGCAGGGCAGGAAGGAGCGCAATTCGTTTCATGGGAGCGCCCGACGGCGCGGGAATCGCTCTCCGCTCGGGCGCGGCGAATCCTGGACCCTTATCCCAGTCAGTTCAAACGGACCCTGACCGGGTCGGTCGCTACCTCGGCGCTCGAAGGAAAGTTTTGAGCGTGGTGTGTCAGGAGTTGCAGCTCATTGGATGTAGGTGACGACCTGGCTCCGGCAGGTGGAGGGGTCGAAATAGGATTGCGTCGGGTCGATGGTGCAGAGGACCCCCTGATTGCCGGCGGAGGCCTGGTTGATGACGCCGGAAAAGACTCCGTTGCTGTCGCGGGTGACAGAGAATTGCCAGATGCACGTCTTCGCGGCGCCCAACGGATCCGAGGGGTTGGTCGTGAAGAGGTACTGGTGGGTTCCCGGAAGGTTGGTGAACACTCCCGCCGAAGCGAAACCGCCGGCGGCGACGAAGTTCGGGAAGGGAGGGGTCAGGGTCCCGGATGACGAGACCGTGACGCCGGTGAGGTTCAGGACGTAGTACTCCTGCCACGCCATGCACAGCAGGGGCATGGCACCCGGAGTCGAGGGGCGCGCAGGCAGCACGAAGGTCTCTGTCCAGGATGGCTCGGCGAGGCCGCTGGTCGGGGCAAGGGACAGCGGCAGGGCGAAAGCCAGCAATCGCTTCACGTTCCGGGTCACGAGAACCTCCTGGAATGCCATTGCGGGGATGGGCTCAATTCCTAACATGGTTGCCGTTGGCGCGGCAAACGAGGTGGGATTGAAGTGGGAGCAGATGTTTTCGAGGAGGCGTGGACTGGCCTGGAATACAGGGAGGTCGGGCGCGCCGGCGTCACGCGCCGGGCTCCGGGATGAATTCGCGCTTCCCCCACGGATTCGGATGCGGGTAGGGAACAGGACATGCCGAAGAAGTCCGTGTCGCCGACGACGCAGTGGAAGAAGGTGGAGAAGCAGGCCACCCAGGTGCTGGGGAGGGGCGCCGTGGGGCGCTACGCGGAGGACCTGGAGCCGCGCGTCGTGCCGTTCTCGGCCGTGCCCGACATCGCGTCGCTGCTGCCCGCCGAGTACGTCGAGTTCATCGAGGCGCTCGGCTATCGGTGGCTGTCGACCTCCGAGTCCACGCTGGGCTTTCTCCCGCCGCGCTGGCGGGTGAGCCTGTCCCAGCAGACCGGTGTCCCCGACCGGAACTGGAGCGAAGTCCGCGCCGAGCGCGAAGCGGGGACGCACACGTACGCGTTCGTGATGTTCGCCGCTCGCGACCTGGAGGACGTCAACGGCTTCGCCTTCGGCCAGGGCACCCAGGGCGACGGGCTGGTCGTCTGGAGCGTGGAGGAGAGCCTCCCCGTGGACGAACTGGGGCCGTTCTCCGCCTGGCTCGCGGAGGAGCTGGGCTCGATGGCCGAGTCACTCCAGGGCGCGGAGGAGGGCGCCACCTCCCAGGAGCCGCCGGACCTCGCGCAGGCCTCCCTCCCGAGGGCGGCCGCGTCCAAGGCCAAGGGCGCCTTCGTCCTGTTCGACAGGTTCCCGCGCGACTCCAAGGAGCTGCTGTTCAACGGCCGCAAGCTGGGGGAGCTGCCGCCGGTCATCGGCGAGTTCACCGAGCTGGAGTCCCTCTGGGTGCGCACCACGGGCATCCAGCAGGTCCCACCGGAGCTGGGGCGACTCACGAAGCTCAAGAAGCTGGACCTGTCCTTCAACCCCGCGTTGGCGCAGCTGCCGCCGGAGCTGGGGAACCTCGAGTCACTCGAGTCGCTCAACCTGCGGCAGACCGGCGTGACGACCTTGCCCGACTCGCTGGAGCGGCTGCGTCGCCTGACCTTCCTCGACCTCCAGTCCACGCCCCTGACGACGGTGCCGCCGGTCCTCTTCCGGATGCCGTGGCTCAGGACGCTGGACCTCTACTCGACGACGCTGCCGCCCCAGGAGCTCGAGCGGCTCCGGCTCGCGCTCCCCGAGTGCAAGCTGGGCCTGAGCTGACGCCTCACGTTCCGGGCGGCGTCAGTTTCACGCGCGGGACCACGCCCAGCAGCCTGCCGAGATGTGAGTCCTTCCCCAGCGTCCGCAGTCGCTCCTTCGCGATGACCAGGAGGAGCGCGTTGAACCCGAAGGCCACCAGCACGTGCCACCACGCATGGAACTGGGGGTTGGGGATGCCGTGCGCGGGGAGCGTCTCGTTGAGCGTGGGGCAGAACTGGATGTCGCTGACCCACAGCACGATGGCGAGCGCATAGGACGCGATGCCGAGCTGGAACAGCCGCTTCGTGCTCGCATCCGGGCTGCGCCGCTGGAGGACGTAGGTGCGGCCGAGCGCGAAGAACTCCAGCGACGCGAAGCTCACCTGGAAGAGGAAGAACTGGAGCGCGCCGCGCGTGAAGGCCGTCAGGTACGTCACCAACACTGCGTGACAGAACAACAGCCACGGGAACCAGCGCCCGAAGCGCTGCTGTGGGCGGTCCTCGAGCAGGATGTAGACGATGACGATGGCCAGATAGAGCATGGGCAGCTCGTCCAGCATCTGGTGCTCGCGGCGCAGCGTGGTGTGGAACGCGGTGCTGCCCACGCCCACCAGCGCGAGCAGCCCGAAGGCGAGCAGGAACCGTCGCTCCAGCACGCGCCAGTGGAGCACGACGCCCAGCACGCCGACGAGGACCAGCACCAGGCTGGAGGCCGAGTTGAACAGCTCGCCGATGTGGAAGAAGTGCTGGTAGTTCGTCTCGCACCAATCCACGGTCGAGGTGCTCGGGCCCCAGTAGCCCGTGGGAATCGCGGACATGTGGAGCGGAGCGTAGCACCTCGCGGCCTCAGCCCGTCCGGGCCCCGGTGCGCTGCTTCCACGCGGTGAGCAGGTGCTCGACGACGACGTCCAGGCCCACGCCCTGGGTGACCTGGGTGAAGACGAAGGGGCCGTCGCCGCGCATCTTCTTCGCGTCGCGCTCCATGACGCCCAGGTCCGCGCCCACGTGGGGCGCCAGGTCCGTCTTGTTGATGATGAGCAAGTCGGACTGGGTGATGCCCGGGCCTCCCTTTCGCGGCACCTTGTCCCCGCCCGCCACGTCGATGACGTACACGGTGTAGTCCGCCAGCTCCCGGCTGTACTGCGCCGCCAGGTTGTCGCCGCCGCTCTCCACGATGAGCAGCTCCGGCGTCAGCTCCTCCATGAGCTGCTCGAGCGCCAGCAGGTTGTGGCTGATGTCCTCGCGGATGGCCGCGTGCGGGCAGCCTCCCGTCTCCACCGCCTTGATGCGCTCGGGTGAGAGCGCGTGGTTTCGCACCAGGAACTCCGCGTCCTCCTGGGTGAAGATGTCGTTGGTCACCACGCCCAGCCGGTGGCGCTCACGCAGCGCGCGGCACAGCGCCAGCACCAGCGCCGTCTTCCCGCTGCCCACCGGCCCGCCGATGCCGATGGTGAAGGCGCGCGCCTGGTAATCACGCCGCTTCGGCTCCTCGCGCTCGTGGAAGTGGCCCGGATGCTCCCACTCCTCATGCGTGTGGTCGTGCTCATCGTCGTGGCCGTGGCCCCTGTGGTCGTCGTGCATGTGCGCTTCACCTCAGGACAGGAAGAGCCTCGAATAGAGGCGGTCGTGCGTGGAACCCAACAAGTCCAACAATGGCGAGGGCTGCGCGAGCGCCTCCAACCCCAGCCCCGCGCAGCGCTCCAGCACCGCGTCCAACAGCGGCGTCGCCTGGTGCTGGAGCTGGTGCGACTCGTGCGTGCCGACGATGCCCAGTCGCACCGCCGCCGACAGCGCGCCGCGCAGCGTGAGCGACAGGTGCAGCCGCTGCGCCTCCGACAGCTCCACCTCCAGCGCGCGGACCACCGCCCCGAACACCGGCGCGTGGTGGAAGCCAATCCCCGCGGCCCTCGCCGACTCGCGCAGCGGCCCCACCGGCCCGGGGAAGATGCGCGCGCACGTGTCCAGGAAGGCCCGGCCCTGCGTGCGGCTGGCCCGGTGCGCGACATGGCTGGTGAGGAACGCGTCCGCCCGCGCGTCCAGCTCCGGCAGCCGCGAGGGCTCGCGGTGCGCCGCGCTCAACAGCGGCAGGGCGCCATGCCCCGCCTGCCACAACAGCTCCCGCGTGAAGCGGCGAAGCTCCGGCGCGCCGCGCACCTCGCCGGCCTGCACCGCCGCCTCCAGGCCTCCCGAGTGGGCGAAGCCCCCCGTGGGAAAGCCCGAGTCCGCCAGCTGGAGCACCTTCCAGGACGAGCCCATGCGCGGAAGTCCCCGTCCTTTCAGAACAGCGAGTAGCGCTGCGCCAGCGGCAGTCGGACGGCGGCCTCGCAGCGGAGCAGCTCCCCGTCCGCGCGCACCTCGTAGGTCTCCGGGTCCACGGTGATGACAGGCAGGGCGTCGTTGAGCCGCATGTCGCGCTTGCCCAGTCCCCGGCACCGCTTCACCGCGACGGCGCGCTTGCCCAGGCCCAGCTCGCGCGTGGTGCCCTCGGCCAGCGCGCGCGGTGAGACGAACACGAGGCTGGTGGCCCCGAGCGCCCGGCCCCTGGCGCCGAACATGGGCCGCATCATGAACGGCTGCGGCGTGGGGATGGACGCGTTGGCGTCCCCCATCTGTCCCCAGGCGATGAAGCCGCCCTTGAGCACCAGCTCCGGGCGGATGCCGAAGAAGGCCGGGCGCCACAGCACCAGGTCCGCCAGCTTCCCCACCTCCACCGAGCCCACCTCGTGCGACAGCCCGTGGGCGATGGCCGGGTTGATGGTGTACTTGGCCACGTAGCGGCGGATGCGCAGGTTGTCGTTGTCACCCTGCTCGCCGGACAGCCGCCCGCGCTGCTCGCGCATCTTGTGCGCCGTCTGCCACGTGCGACAGATGACCTCGCCCACCCTCCCCATGGCCTGGCTGTCCGAGGACATGATGCTGATGGCGCCCAGGTCGTGGAGGATGTCCTCCGCGGCGATGGTCTCGCCCCGGATGCGGCTCTCCGCGAAGGCGACGTCCTCGGGGATGCCCGGGTCCAGGTGGTGGCAGACCATGAGCATGTCCAGGTGCTCGTCCAGCGTGTTCACCGTGTACGGGCGCGTGGGGTTGGTGGACGAGGGCAGCACGTGGTCCACGCCGCACACGCGGATGATGTCCGGCGCGTGGCCGCCGCCCGCGCCCTCCGAGTGGTACGTGTGGATGGTGCGGCCCTTGATGGCCGCGAGCGAGTCATCCACGTAGCCCGACTCGTTGAGCGTGTCGGTGTGGATGGTGACCTGCACGTCCTCGTCCTCGGCCACGGCGAGGCAGGTGTCGATGGCGGCGGGCGTGGTGCCCCAGTCCTCGTGCAGCTTCAGGCCGATGGCGCCCGCGCGAATCTGGTCCACCAGGCCGTGGGGCAGGGACGTGTTGCCCTTGCCGGTCAGGCCGATGTTGAGCGGCAGCGTGTCGGTGGCCTGGAGCATCCGCTGCAGGTTCCACGCGCCCGGCGTGCACGTGGTGGCCTTGGTGCCGGTGGCGGGGCCGGTGCCGCCGCCCACCCAGGTGGTGATGCCGCTGGCGAGCGCCTCGTCCGCCTGCTGCGGGCAGATGAAGTGGATGTGCGTGTCCAGGCCGCCCGCGGTGACGACGTGTCCCTCCGCGGAGAGGGCCTCCGTCGTCACGCCCACCACCATGCCGGGCGTCACGCCGGCCATGATGTCCGGGTTGCCCGCCTTGCCGATGCCGACGATGCGGCCCGCCTTGACGCCGATGTCCGCCTTGTAGATGCCCGTCCAGTCGAGGATGAGCGCGTTGGTGATGACCAGGTCCAGCGCGTCCGCGTCGCCCACGCCCGCGCGCTGGCCCATGCCCTCGCGCAGCACCTTGCCGCCGCCGAACTTGCACTCGTCCCCGTAGACGGTGGCGTCGCGCTCCACCTGGGCCCACAGGCCCGTGTCGCCCAGCCGCACCTTGTCCCCGGTGGTGGGGCCGAACATGTCCGCGTAGTGGCGACGGTCCATCTTCCGGCTCATTCGCGCTCCTCCTCGTGGCCGAAGCCCTGCTCGCGGACCTGCGCCATCGCGCGCTCACGGTTCTCGGCGGACACCTTGCCGCTGCCCAGCGCGTTGCCGCCCCGCACCACCTGCTCGCCCGCGATGGCGACCAGGCTCACCGTCTTCGTCTCCCCCGGCTCGAACCGCACCGCCGTCCCCGCGGGGATGTCCAGGCGGTGGCCGTAGGCCTTCTCCCGGTCGAACACGAGCGCGCGGTTCGTCTCGAAGAAGGGGTAGTGGCTGCCCACCTGGATGGGGCGGTCTCCCCGGTGCGTGACGCGGAGAAAGACGCTGTCGCGGCCCGCGTTGAGCTCCACCTCGCCGGGCAGCACGCGCACCTCGCCGGGGATGCCGTCGTCCGCCGCGGTGGAGGCCGTGAAGCGCTCCCGTGGGGGCACCGGCAGGAAGCTGCCGTACAGCGCGAGCTCCAGGTCGCCGTGCTCGGCGACGATGGGGTGGTGCACCGTCACCAGCTTGGAGCCGTCCGGGAAGGTGCCCTCCACCTGCACCTCCGCGAGCATCTCCGGCACCCCCCGCATCACCTGCGCGCGCCCCAGCAGCTTGCGCCCCAGGTCCATCAGCTCCGCCACGCTCCTGCCGTCACGGATGAACTCCAGCAACTGCGTGGCGATGAGCGCGACGGCCTCCGGGTAGCTCAGCCGGACGCCTCGGGCGAGCCGCTTCTGGGCCAGGAAGCCCGCCTGATGCAGCAACAGCTTGTCGACGTCTCGAGGGGACAGGTGCACGCGCGCGACTCCCGGGGTTCGACGGCGCCATGACTTGATGCGTCAACACTAGTGCAGGGCCGGGGTGCGCCGCCAGGAGGGGGCTCACACGCGGCGGGCCCAGGGGTCGTCCCCGAGGAGGGCGGGGAGGAAGGACAGCCAGTCGTGGGTGGTGCGCACCAGGGACTCGACGGAGACGGCGGCGGCGCGCAGGAGCAGGCCGTGGGGGCCCAGGGGGCTGGCGGAGGGGACGAGGTCGGCGCGTGGGGTGACGGGCAGCGCGGTGACGCGGGCGAGCAGGGCCTCGCGGGCGGTGGCCAGGGCGGGGCCGACGAGGAGGAGGGAGGCCATGGCCTCGAAGCGGCCGAGCCGCTCGCGCAGGGGGCCGTGGGTGGGGTCCAAGAGCCAGCGCTCGTCGACGAGGGCGCGCTCGCCCACGTGGACGCGCAGGGTGGAGGCGTAGTGGGAGAAGGCCCAGCGCTCGCCGCTGGCGCTGCGGCCGGAGGTGACGATGTCGGCGAGGACGAGCGACGCGGTGGGCGCGAGCCGGAAGGCGAGTGTCTGGGCGTAGCGCGCGCCGGAGAAGCACGCGGTGGGGTCCGGCACCCACGCGAGCAGGGCGTCGTCGCCCACGCGGGCGGACACGTCGCTCGTGCAGCCGGAGGGGGAGCGGTAGACGCGGTTGGCGCCCTGGGAGGACAGCCACGCGGTGGCGCCGGGGGCCACGTCGAGGTCGAGGCGGAGCGAGTCTCCGTCCACCAGCCCGCCGCCGAACGAGCTGGTGTACGCCCACGCGGCGTGGCCGTGGTTGCGCGGGGTGAGCAGTCGCAGCGGGCTGTGCGCCAGCGCGGTGCTCACCACGGTGCGCCCCCCCGCGCGCTCGAAGGCGAGCCGGGCGAAGCCCGCGCGTCGGGGTGTCTCGGAGGAGGGGACCTGGCTCACGTGGCTGGAGCCTGGACCAGTTGGCGCCGGAGGGAAAGGGGCCACCTCGCGTCAGACCTCCAGGGGCGTCGCGCGACGTTGCTCCCCTTGGACAGGCATTCTCCCGAGCCCCCCGCCGCATCACCTCTCTGCGGGGCTCCCGTGGCGACACGGGGGCCGGGGCTCGGGGAGCTCATGCGGGTGATACCCAGACACGATGTCTGGTGTTGCAGCGAAACGGCAGGCAGGGAAGCCCAGGGTCGGTCCAGTCTGCGGGATGGCGGACGCCTCGTTCGTTCCGGTTGATGCAGTTCTCCTGAATTGACAGACAACCTGTGTCTCCCAGTGATTTTCCTGGGATTTATCGCGGGCCGGCGCATCGGCGGACCGGTCACGGTGAGGAATGTCATGCGTGTGCAGGCGGAGCTCGAATCTCTCAAGCCCCGAGTGAACATCGGCGTGCTGGGCCACCAGGGCCACGGCAAGACGACCCTGACGGCGGCCATCACGAAGCTGCTGGCGAAGTCGGGTGATGCCCCGGTCTGGTCGCCGACGGGGTGGGGCACGGCCAGACAGACGCGGGCCCGGGGAATCTCCCTCTCGATGATGCACATGGAATGTCAGACGTCGAATCGGCGCTACTCGCACGTGGACCCTCCGTCGCATGTGGACTGCGTGAAGGGGCTGCTGACGGGGGCGACGCCGATGGATGGGGCCATCCTGGTCGTGTCGGCGGACGAGGGCCCCATGCCCCAGACGCGCGAGTACATCCGCCTGGCGCGCGAGGCCGGCATCAAGTCCATCGTGGTCTTCCTGAACAAGTGGCGCCTGATGGACGACCCGGAGATCCGCGAGCTGGTGGAGCAGGATGTCCGGACGCTGCTGAAGTCGTATGACTTCCCGGGCGATGAGACGCCCATCGTCATCGGCTCGGCGCAGAGGGCGCTGGCGGGCGACACGGGGGCGTGGGGGGAGCCGGCCATCCAGCGACTGCTGGAGGTGGTGGACCGCTCCATCACCCCGCCCAGGTGCGCGACGCGCGAGCCGTTCCTGATGCCGGTGCAGGGGGTGCGCTTCATCATCGGTCGCGGCGCGGTGGTGGGAGGGCGGGTGGAGCGCGGCACGCTCCATCTCCACGAAGAGGTGGAGGTGGTGGGCCTGGGGCCGACGCTGAAGACGGTGGTGACGAGCATCGGGCGGTTCCACGAGCCACTGCGTGAAGGCCGGGTGGGCGACAAGGTCGACGTGCGGGTCCGCGGCCTGGAGAGCTGGAGCCTGAAGCGTGGGCAGGTGCTGGCCAGGCCCGGCAGCATCCGCGCGCACCACCGGTTCATCGCGCGGGTCTACCTGCTGCCCCGGGCCGATGGGGGGCGACACGGCGTGCTGCTCGACGATGACCGCCTGCGGTTCTGCCTCCATGGGACGGACATGATGGGGGCGGTGAAGCTCTTGGAGGGGGAGCGGTTGGGGAAGCCGGGCGACAGCCTCCTGCTGCTGGTGGAGCTCACCGACCCCGTCGCGCTGGAGGAGACGCTGCGCTTCGAGGTGCGCGACGGCGGCCGCACCGTGGGCGTCGGCATCGTGACGAAGGTCTGCTGAGCCGCCCCCTCGCGGTCATCTCCAGGTACCGGGTTGCTGGCTTCCTTGTCGAGGCCGGGGGGAGAGGTGCGTCGTGTCCTTCGTTCCGGTCGCCCCGATGCGCTCCAAGGCTGCTTTGCTCTCCTCCGAGACGATGATGGCGATGGGCCATCCCCCTGTCCGGAACACCTTCGCCCCGTCCGCCTCCGGCTCCCGGGCGATTGTCGTGAAAATTAGGTCGAACGACCTATATTGTCCTCCCGTGAGGCACGGACGGTCCGTGTCCGTGCACGGGAGTCTTCATGGAGTCCGAGGGAAGCGTCGTCCTGGTGGGTGGCTATGGCGTGGTGGGAGTCCGGCTCGCCCGGCTCTTGAGGGAGCGGCACCCGAAGCTGCCGCTGGTCATCGCCGGACGCCGGCAGGAGCAGGCCGCCGCGCTCGCCTCCCAGCTCGGGCTGGCCCAGGGCGTGGCGATGGACATCCGCGCCAGGGACCCGCTGGCCGTGCTGAAGGGCAGGCCCGCCGCCGTCGTCACCCTGGTGAACGACCCCGAGGACCACCTCCTCGTCTGGGCCGCGCGCGCCGGGGTGCCGCTGTTGGACATCACCCGATGGACCTCGCGCATGCGCTCCGCGATGTTGCGCCTGTCGGGCACGCCCCCTCGCGCGCCCGTGCTGCTGGGCTCCTCGTGGATGGCGGGGCTGGTGCCTCGCCTGGTCGCCGTGGCCGCCGCGCGCGTGGGGGCGCTGGCCCAGGTGGACGTGGGCATCCGCTTCGCGCTCGCCGACGTGGCGGGACCGGACTCCCTCGAGTACATGGACCGGCTGGCCCTGTCCTTCGAGGTGAAGGAGGACGGCCAGGAGCGCCACGTGCTGCCGCTGACGGATGGACGGAAGGTGACCTTCTCCGACGGGAAGAGCACGCGGGTGTTCCGCCTGGACACGCCCGAGCAGGCCACGCTGCCCGCGGTGCTGGGCGCGCGCGGCGTGGCGACGCGGATGGGCTTCGACGCGGACTCCGCCACCTGGGCCCTGGTGGTCCTCCAGCGGCTCGGCGTGCTCAAGCTGCTTCAGCATCCCCGCCTGACGCGCCTGCGCCGCGCGCTGCTCGCCACCAGCAACAAGGGCGGTGACGCGGCCTGGGTCGCGGACGTGGTGGGCGAACGCGGCCGCGTCCGGGTCGAGGTGGTCGACCCCAAGGGCCAGGCCCACCTGACGGCCGTGGGCGCGCTGCTCGGCGTGGAGCGGCTGCTCGGCGTCGACGGCGCGCCGCCGCACGCCCCCGGCGTGTGGTTCCCCGAGCACGAGCCCCGCGCCGAGCACGCCCTCGCGGCGCTGCGCGCGTGCGGCGTCCAGGTGCGCCTCGACGAGTCGCTCGTCGGCGCCGCCCCCGTCCCGTCGATGGTGGCCGCGTGAGCCCCCGCCGCGCGAGCAAGCCGCCCGGCACGCTCCCCTCCGCGAGGCCCCGCGCGGGCACCGCCGTCCACGCGAAGGGCCACGAGCGCGTGGAGCGCATCCTCGACGCGGCCATGGACGTCCTCGTGGAGGAGGGCTCCGCGGGCCTCGCCCTGCGCGGCGTGGCCCAGCGCGCGGGGCTGAGCCTGGGCAACCTCCAGTACTACTTCCCCACCAGGCAGGACGTGGTGCGCGCGCTCCTGTCGCGCTACCTGGAGGCCGCCATCCGCCACGTCCGCGAGCGCATGGACGGCGCGGGCACGCACCCCGACCAGCGGCTGCGACACGCGCTGGACGCCATCCTGGAGGACCAGGAGTCCCCCCGGCACTTCCAGCTCTTCGCCGAGCTGTGGGCCCTGGCCGCGAGGGACACCATGGTGGCCGAGGCGCTCGGGGTCTTCTACGCGGGCTATCGCGAGGGGCTCGTCGAGCTGCTCACGCCGCTGACCCCCGGGCTCACGCCCGCGCGCCGTGAGCGGCGAGCCGCCCTGTTGATGGCCTTCTTCGAGGGCCTGTCCCTCTTCCGCGGCGGCGGCAGCCTGCGCTCCGTGGCGGTGCCGGGACTGGAGCAGGAGCTGCGCGCCCTCTGGGCCGACTGGACGACCCCGCCCGAATGACGGCGCGCCTTCAGTCCTCGGCGACGAGCACCGACTTGAGGCGCTCGAGCGCCTCCGGGGGGACGTCCATGAACGCGAGCCCCACCTCGTAGACGGCCGCCGCGTCCTTGGGCAGCTTGCGCAGCCACGCGACGCGCGCGCGACACTCCAGCGTCGTGCCGTCCCCCAGGAACAGGTCCACCTCCAGGTTGCTGCCCTCGGTGTACGCGTCGTCGGAGTAGATGCGCACGCCGCCGAGGCTCGCATCCAGCACCCGCTGCTTGTCCCCGAACTTCAGTCGCGCCGGGCGCGCATAGAGCGGCGCCTGGAGGCGAGGGAACGAACGGCGGTCATCCGCCAGGCTGCTCTTCTGACTTGCTGGGTTCATCATCGGCGCTCCCCCCGTCAGGATCCGGCGGGTCTCACGGGCCTGTCACGAGCATAGGGGATTCAGACGCGCCGTGCAGGTGGGTCACTGGAACAACCCCGCCACCACCGCGAGCAGCCCGCCCACGGCCGCGGAGACGACCTCGCCCCCCTCCACCGCGGCTTCGACGGCCGTGCCCACCCCCTCGGCGGCGCTGCCCGCCAGGTCCACCGCCCCCACCGCCAGCTCCACCACGTCCACCGATTCGGCCGCCTGCTCCATCGTGGACTGAAGGACTTCCGTCACCCGGGTGCGGGTCGGGGTGTCGCCCGCCACCTGGGAGAGCGCGACGGCCGCGGCCGCCGTGGTGCCCGCCGCCGTCAGCCCCACCACCAGCGGACGCTTCCAGCGGCGGTGCCAGTCCATCAGCTGCTTCAGCTCGTTCGCGTCCAGCCACAGCCCGTGGCAGCGCGAGCACACATCCACCGCGCAGACCTCCGTGCGCACCTGGGACAGCGTCTCGTCGCAGGACGGACAGCGCGCGGCGGGTGAGCCACACAGGCCACATTCTTCGCGCGTGGCCGGAACATGGTGCCGCGCGTGGCGGCAGCGCCGGGTCGCGGAGGGCAGCGCGGCCTGGAGCGCCTCCGTCCTCCAGCCCGGCGCCAGCCGCTCCAGCTCGCCCGCGTCCAGCCAGTGTCCCTGGCAGCGCGCGCAGGTGTCCACGGGGACACCGCGCAGGTCGATGACGCGCAGCGGGGGCGCGGGGGGCGGGCAGACGGGGCAGGAGCGTTCCATGACCCGGGCATCCTTCCATGAATCCGCCGGGGCCCGCAGGGGGTGTCGACGCGGGGCTCACGGGGGCGGGATGCGCAGCCTGCGGCCGTACGAGGGCACGCCCGCGTCGTTCACGATGAAGAGCTGGTAGTAGCCCGGCGGCGCGAGGTTGCGGTTGGGGGGCGCGGTGACGGTGAGGGCGCCGGAGGTCCGGGTGAAGGCCAGGGTGAGCAGCCGCTGGTTCATGTCGAAGGTGTGCGTGGTGGAGTTGAGCGCGATGAGCGACACGCGGGTGATGCGGGCCGCGTCGGGTGTCGTGATGGAGAAGGTGGCGCCGGGCTGGGACGTGGTGGGCGCGGCGGTGATGACGGGGCGCGCGCCCTTGAAGAGGTAGGGCGGGGAGAAGACCTCCGCGGTGCGCTCGTTCGCGCCGCCGGCCGACAGCACGCGCCCGTCCGGCAGGAGCGCCGCGGTGGAGTGATAGCCGCGGTAGCGCACCTGGCTGGCCAGCGAGGTCCAGGTGTTGGTGGCGGGGTTGTAGAGCTCCGCGTGGCGGACGGGCGAGGTCGCGTCGTCGAAGCCGCTGCCGCTGCTGCCGCCGACGATGAGCACGGTGCCGTCCGGCAGCAGCACCGCGTTGTGCTGGCGCCGGCGGATGCTCATGGGCGCCACGTACCGCCAGCTCGGCGCCGCCACGGTGAGGTCTATCTGCTCCACGGTGGCGGTGGGCGGCTCGCCTCCGCCGAAGAGCGTCACCTTGCCGTCGATGAACACCGCGGGCCCATAGCTGCGTCCGCCGAAGTTGCTCAGGGGGCCGGTGGTCCAGGCGCCGTTGCCATTGGGGTTCAGCCAGAGCGAGCCGCGCAGCGAGCCCGCGTAGAAGAGCTGGCCGTTGGGCGCCAGGAACATCTTCGGATAGAAGGGCAGGTTGCGCCGGGCGCCCGTCAGCGTGCGCCACGTGTTGGTGCCCGCGATGAAGCGCTGGGGAATCTCGTTGATGTCGCCCGCTCCGGCGATTTCTCCGGAGATGACCACCACGTCGCCGTTGGAGAGCGTGGTGTTGGTGGGGTACCAGCGCCCGGCGTTCATGTCCGGCAGCCGGGTCCAGGTGTTGGTGTTGAAGTCGAACGCGCTGGTGTCGGGCAGGCCCACGTGGCTGGCGATGTGGCCGCCCGTCACCAGCAGCTTGCCGTTGGACAGGAAGCTGTGGCCGCTGCAGAAGATGTTGTAGCCCGCGTACGGATACGTGGTGAGCGCCCCGGTGGACGGGTCCCAGCGGCGGGGTGGCAGCGCGCCCTCGTCGAACTCGCCGAAGAAGAGCACCTTGCCGTCCGGCATCAGCGACAGGTGCGTGGCGGAGATGGGCCAGGTCAGCACGCTCGACCAGCGCCCCGTCAGCGACGGCACCTGTGCCCTGGCCGAGGTGGCGCCCAGCACCACGAGGCCCAGCAGGTGGACGGCGAGGACCGCGCACCGACGAGGCAGGGGAGGGTGGCGCATTGGCGGGCTCCAGGCGGGGTCGGGCGGACGAGGGGCCAGAACCTAGGGACGTCGCGCGCGGGCGCGAGCTGTCCGCCCGTCGCAAGTCACTGACGGCTGGGTGACGAGCCGTGCCACCGGAGGACCGTTGTCCGCGGAGGGCGCGAGGTGGCTTGGTCCTCTGTCTGGCTCGATTCGTGTCGACGAAGGAGATGTCCCGATGAGGTGCCGTTGGCTGCTGTGGGTGGGTCTGCTCGTGGGGTGTGCCCCGGCCTCGGGAGCGCCGGAGCCGGTGGAGGCGGCGGCTTCGCCCTTGTTGGAGTCCTGGGAGTACTGCTCGCGCACGGCGGTGTCGCTGGGGGTCACGCTGGTGGAGGACAGGCCCTACACCCCGCCGATGGCGCCGAGCACGGGCGGCATGGTGTTCAGCGCGGAGGACGCGGAGCGCGGCCGCGAGCCCTGGGTGAGCTCGGGCGCGCCGGGCGCGGGGACGCGGCTGTTGAAGGACGTGTTCCCGGGGGGAGGCGGCTCGGAGCCGACCTGGTTCACGCGGGTGGGCGCGAAGGTGTTCTTCGCCGCGAACGACCCGGCGGCGGGGCGGGAGCTGTTCGTCTCGGATGGGACGCCGGAGGGCACCGCCCGGGTGAAGGACATCTGGCCCGGCGAGGTGGGCTCGTTCCCGAACGCGCTCTTCGAGTACCAGGGGCTGTTGTACTTCACGGCGGGAGACCCGGCGCATGGGCGGGAGCTGTGGCGCAGCGACGGCACGGCGGCGGGAACGGTGCTGGTGGAGGACCTGGAGCCGGGGGTGGAGGACTCCTCGCCGGACCAGCTCACCCGGGGTGGGGACGGCGCGCTGTACTTCGTCATCTCGTCCCGGGGGTTGTTCACGCGGCTGATGCGGCTGGGGGTGGGGCCGAACGCCGCCGAGGTGGTGCGTGTGCCCAGTGACCTGGGCTTCCAGTTCCCGTTGGTGCCCGTGGGCCGCAAGCTGTTCTTCGTCAGGAGCCAGCAGCACCACGGCGCGGTGGGGTTGATGGTGTCGGAGGCGGGAAGGGCGCCGGTGATGCTGGGCACCTTCGCGCGCGTGGGGGAGCTGGCGGCGGTGGGGGAGCGACTGGTGTTCAGCGCCGCGGCGCACATGGAGGACGAGAACCTGGAGTTGTGGCGCAGCGACGGCACGGCGGCGGGCACGGTGCTGGTGGAGGACGTGCGCGCGGGCAACGTCGGCTCCAATCCGCAGAACTTCGCGGTGCTCGCGGACACGCTCTTCTTCGCCGCGGACGACGGCACCCACGGCGTGGAGCTCTGGGACAGCGACGGCACGGCCGCGCGCACGCGCATCTTCGGGGACCTGGAGCTGGGGCCGGGCGGCTCGTTTCCGCAGGCGCTGACGGTGGTCGAGGACCACCTGTTCTTCAGCGCGGACATCCGGGGGCGGGGCCAGGAGCCGTGGGTGAGCAACGGCTTTCGCGTGGGCACGGTGCCGCTGACGGAGCTGGCGCCGGGGCCTCGGGGCTCGTCGCCGAGGAGCTTCCGGCGCTCGGGGTGGAGCGTCTTCTTCTCGGCGGAGGATGCGACGGGGGTGCGGCGGCTCTTCACGCTGCCGTTCCGGCCGGACGGCAGGTGCCTTGTGCCGGGGCCGTGAGCGCCTGGAGGAAAACAGGTCCCGGGACGTTGTAGACAGGGGGCATGGCTCCCTTCTGGGACAATGGCGCCGTTCGCGGCGCGCGGGTGCGGTGTCCGGGTTGCACCCGCTTCAATCCTCCCGGTGTCCGGTGTCCGAGCTGCGCCTGTGGTCCGGTGGCGCCCGAGCACTACGGCGCGGCGCGCATGCTGTTGCACGCGGGGGTGGACCGCTTCGCGCTGACGGGGCGACTGGAGGCGCTGGAGCCTGGGCTGGCCCGACAGCTGGAGGCCCAGTACTCCGGGCAGTGGGCGGGGGTGTTGCGCATCGTCGAGGACGCGCGGCGCTGCGAGCCCTTCCTGACGCTCGGGGGCTTCGTCGAGGAGGCGGAGGACCGCTGGGCGGACGTGGTTCCTTGGAGCCAGCCGCCGGTCTCTCGTGACGCGGCGGCGGAGGCGGATGACTCGCTGGATGCGCTCTACCAGCGGAGCGAGGACCCGGGCGTGCGACAGCTCGCGGCGCTCGCGGCGGTGAACCGGGGGCGGCCGTCGCGAGAGCTGTACTCCGCGGCGCAGGGGGCGCTGTATGCGGATGGGCTCGCCCGCCTGGAGGCCGCGCTTGCGTTGACGCGCTGGCGGGTCTGGTTCGTCGCGCCGGCGGGCCGGCCGCAGCGGGAGCTCATCGCGCGCCATGCGCGCGACGTGTTCGCGAATCATCCGGAGCATGCCGCCCGTGCCGCCGTGGCCTGGGTGCGCGCCACCGGCAAGGCGCCGGAGGTGGACCTGTTGCTCGCGCTGCGCGAGGGCCTGCGCGCCGAGGACAAGGACATCGCCTTCGAGTGCGCGCTCGTGTTGGGGGACGAGAGAGGGCTGCTCGCCGCGCTGCGCTCGGACGCCGAGGCCAGGGCCGCGCAGGGCTCAGACGACAAGGCCAGCGCAGCGCAAGGTTCGGCCGTTGAGGCCAGAGCCGTCCAGGGCGCGGACGATGAGACCAGCGCAGCGCAAGGCTCGGCTGATGAGGCCAGAGTCGTCCAGGGCGCGGACGAAAAGGCCAGAGCCGCGCGTGGCTCGGACGACAAGGCGAGGGGCGCGCTGAGCTTGGACGGTGAGGGCAATGCCGCGCAGGACTCGGATGCCGAGGACCGGGCCGCGCTGGCGGCGAGGACGCTGGCATCAATGGGTGCCCCCGCATTACTCACGGTCCTGCGGGAGACGCGGAGCGCGGTGCTCGCGCGCGAGGTGATGCGGCGCTGGCCCGCGCCCGCCTCGTGGGAGGTGGTGGACGCGCTGCTGACGGTCTCCGCTGGATTCGATGACGGGCTCATCGAGCCGCTGTCCCAGTGGGCGCGCCAGACACCCTTCGCGCACCTGTCGCCCGAGGTGCGCGAGCGCTGGCGGCAGTGGGCCGATGACCGCCTGGGGACGTTGCCCGCGGCGCGTGTGCTGAAGATGCTGGAGTGGGTGCGCGATGGCGACGAGGCCCCGGACGATGCGTCCGCGACAGCCTTCCATCGCGCCGCCGCCCAGGCCCTGTCCTCCGCGTCTTCATCCGAGCGCGCGGAGTTGCTCCACTCACGCGCGCTCGTGGACTTCCTCGTCCACGGAGACGTGGAGGAACTGGCCCTGGTGCACACCTGGGCGCGGGACGCGGCGTGCGCGGCGCCGCTCCTGGAGTTGCTCGTGTCGCTGCCCGGACGCCTGCGTCGCGAGCGCCCGGTTCCGGGGCGGTGCGCGCGGCTGCTGATGGCCGCGTGGGAGCGCCCCGCGCGCTCGACGATCCTGGCGCCCTTGAACAAGGCGGTGCGCTCCTGGAGCGGCATCTCCGGACGCGAGGAGCTCATCGACGCGGTGTGGCTGCGCTTCCAGCGTCACCCCGTCGAGCGCGCGGAATTGCTGGCCGTGTTCGAGCCCTGGCGACAGGAGCTCTGGGAGCGTCAGCTCGCGGCACAGCCGGACGCCATCGCCATCTTCGAGACGTGGTGGCGCGTGGACTCACAGAAGAGGCTGCCCGACCTGGTGTCCTTCCTCGTGGAGAACGCGCCCGTGGACACGCTGTCCGCCAGGCTTCCCTCCATCTGGGCGGCGGCCGAGGCGCGCGTGGACACGTGGCCTCGCTCCACGTCACACGCCGTCTTCCTCGCCGCGGCGCCGCTGGCCGGGGCCCTGCGCTCGGGACACGACGCCCTCGTCCCCGACGCGGAGCGCTTCCTCGCGTGGTTCCCCGGCTTCGAGGCGCGGGTGCTCGCGGCGTCCTCGCCCGAGGCCGAATCCAGCTACCAGCGGGACCTGCTCGAGGACCTGCACGTCGAGGTGCGGCTGATGCGCGAGGCCCTCGAGCGTCGAGCCGAGGAGGCAGAGGCCCTGCGCCAGGCCGAGCTGCGCAAGCGGGTGGAGGAGTCGCGGCGCCGCGACCAGGAGCGTCAGCTCGAGCTCGCCCGTCTCGAGGTCGAGGCCGCCGCGCTCGAGGCCGCACAGGCCCGCGCGGAGCAGGAGGCACACCAGGCCCGCCTGGCGGAAGCGCTGGCGCGGTTGGGGCCGCGTCCCACGCAGCTGCGACGGTTCGACGCGAACCCCCAGGTGGAGCTCCTCCCCATCGACGTGGAGGTCATCTTCCCCGGCGCGACGATGGCCTCGGTGCTGGACTACTCGCGCATCCTCAAGGCCCTCAGCATGGGCGACGACGCACTGGAAGTGTTCGCCGCCAATGGCCTGTCCGTGACGTCGTGGGGCACGGAGGGCCGCGCCTGGGGCGAGGCGATGATTCGACGCCCGGAGCTGGGCCTGCGCTTCTCCCAGCTCTTCCACGCGCCTTGGAGCTGAAGCGCTACTGCGCGGTGGAGCCGCCGTCGAGAATCATCTCCGCGCCCGTCATCAGCTTCGACTCGTCCGAGGCGAGGTAGACCACGGCGTTGGCCACGTCATCCGGCTCCCCCATCGCGCCCTGCGGAATCGTGCGCCGCAGCCCCTCGCGAGCCCGCTCCGGCGAGCCCGAGGACGCAATCAGCGCCTTCACCATGTTCGTCTCGATGAACGTGGGGTGGATGGAGTTGCACCGGATGCCGTAGCCGTGGTGCGCGCAGTGCAACGCCACCGACTTGGTGAACATGTGCACGGCGGCCTTCGCGCTGCCGTACGCCACCAGCGTGGGCACGCCGATGAGCCCCGCCACGGAGGAGATGTTGATGATGGAGCCCCTGGCGCCTGACTTGCGCATGGCCTGGATGCCGTGCTTGCAGCCCAGGAACGTGCCGTCCAGGTTGACCGCGTGCACCAGCCGCCACTCGGCCAGGGTGATGTTCTCCACGTCCTTGGGCACGCCCAGGCCCGCGTTGTTGACGAGCACGTCCAGCCGGCCGAACTTCTCCAGCGTCACCTCCATCGCGCGCACCCAGTCCTCCTCGCGCGTGACGTCCAGCGGGACGAACAGGCCCATGCCCTCACCCAGGGATTTGGCCACCTCGACGCCGGCCTCCTCCTGCTGGGGCCGGTCCGTCACCACCACCCTGGCGCCCTCGCGCGCGAGCATCCGCGCCGCCGCGCTGCCCAGCCCGCCCGCCGCGCCCGTAATCAGTGCCACCTTGCCTTCCACGCGCTTCATCGTCGTGCCTCCCGTCGAACAGCGTGTCTTCAGACAGGTCCATTGGGCGTGAGCAGCACCTTGCCGCCGCGTCCACCCTCCATCGAGCGCGCCAGCGCCTCCTGGATGGCGTCCAGCGTGAAGGTGCCCTCCACCGCCGTCTTCAGCGTGCCGTCGGCCACCAGCTTCGCCAGTCGGCCGAACGTCTCCTGCTGCTGCTCGCGCGGGGCGCGCTTGAGCCACAGCACCAGCCAGAAGCCGCGCAGGGTGATGTCCTTGAAGATGGAAGCCGCGGCCGACAGCTTGGGGCCCTTGCCGGACATGACGCCGTAGTTCACCACCGTGCCGCCGGTGGCGAGCGAATCCCCCAGCCGCCGCGTGGAGTCGCCGCCCACCGCGTCGATGGCCAGCCGCACCTTGGCGCCGCCCGTCGCCGCCTTCACGCGCTCGGGCAAATCATCCGTGTCCGTCAGCACCACGTCCGCGCCCAGCTCGGTGAGCTCCTTTGCCAGCTCCTCGCGGCGCACCACGTTGAGCGTC
Organism: Myxococcus sp. AS-1-15; assembly: GCF_020037055.1. Classification (NCBI taxonomy): domain Bacteria; kingdom Pseudomonadati; phylum Myxococcota; class Myxococcia; order Myxococcales; family Myxococcaceae; genus Myxococcus; species Myxococcus sp. AS-1-15. Next base: position 881,555 of record NZ_JAIQDF010000002.1, read on the forward strand.
TTGTAGCCGGCCTGCTTCGCCAGGGTGATGAGGTAGCGGCCCACCGCGGAGTTGGCGGCGTTCTGCAGCACCCAGTCCCCGGGCTTCAACGCGCCGAACTCGCGCAGCAGGATGTCCGCGGTGGGCGGGTTGACGAACAACATGGACGCCTGCTTCAGGTCCGTGCCGGGGGGCACCGTCACCAGACCCTCGGCGGGCGCCACCAGGTGCGTGCGCCACGTGCCCGCGCCCAGCGGCAGGAACACCAGGTCTCCCACCTTCACGGCCGAGGTGTCCTTCACCTCCACCACGCGGCCCACGCCCTCGTTGCCCGGCACCGCCGGCAGCTTGGGCAGCGAGCCGTACTGACCCGACAGGGTGAGCACGTCCGACGGGTTGATGGGCGTGGCCAGGACCTCGATGCGGACCTGCCCCGACTCGAGCGCCGCGTCGGGCTCCTCCACCAGCTCCACCACCTTCAACGGATGCCCGAACTTCGAAAACCGGACCGCTTTCATGGGTTGCTCCGAGTGCGCGCGGGAATTCGGGTCCGCACCCTAGCGACCTTCGGGCCCGGAGCCGAGCACGCACTCCAAGTCGTCGCGGCAACCCGTTCGCCAGGGTGGGGGCGCCAGGCACGGTGTCCACCGGCGGACGCGAGGGGAGGGGCAGGGGAGCACGAGGGCCTCGCATTCCCGCGTCGCGCTGCTCACCTTGCGTGGTGACTCGGGGCGGCTGGGTGGCGAGGAGGCGACAGTGGGCAGCAACGTGCGCGCGGGGATGACCCTGGGCCGACCGATGGAGGCCGCGACGGTGGCGGCTCCGCTGGCCGTTCCGTGGAGACGCAGGATGACGGGGCTCCTACGGCCCCTCTTCGCGGTGGCCGGGGTGGGCATGCTGGCGCTGCTGGTGCGCAAGGTGGGCCCGCATGAGCTCGGGAGCGTGCTGCTGGGCGCCGCGCCGTGGCTGCCGTGGGTGGTGCTCCTGGAGGTGGGACGTCAGGGCATGGACGCGCTCGCCACGCGCGCCTCCTATGGCGCGAGCGCGGAGCGGGTGCCCCTGAGGGTGCTGGCGCGCGCGCAGCTCATCGGCACCGCGGTGTCCAGCATGGCGCCCGCGGGCCGCGCGGCGGCGGAGGCCACCAAGGCCGCGCTCCTGTCACCCCACATGGGTGGCGGCACCGCGGCGGCCGCGGCGGCCACGTCCCAGGCGGCCTCGCTGGCGGCCGGCGGCCTCATCTCCTTTCCCTGCGCGGCGGCCTCGTTCCTGCTCACGGGCTGGTCCGTCTTCACGCTGGCGATGCTCGGCCACGGCGTGGTGCTGGTGCTGGCCTCCACGGGCGTGCGTGCGTGCATGCGCGCCCAGGGACCGTGCGCGTGGCTGGCGAAGCGCTCGCGCAGGTGGGCGCAGCTCACGGAGCAGTTCCGCCAGACGGCGTGCCACGGCCCGCTGCTCCCGAAGAGCCCCGTGCTGGCCTTCCTGGGCAGCCGCACGCTGCAGGTGGCGCAGTACGCGGTGCTGACGCACGCGGTGGGCATCGACACGTCGGTGGTGCAGGCGCTCTTCTCGCAGGGCCTCTACCTGTGCGCGCTGGCGGTGGGCTCGCTGGTGCCCGGCCAGGTGGGCGTGAGCGACGGCGCCTTCGCGCTGGCGGCGGGCGTGCTGGACACCACCGCCGCGCGCGCCATGTCGGTGGCGCTGCTGGGCCACCTGGTGCAGCTGGTCTTCGTGCTCGCCGGCGCGCTCACGCCGCTGGTGTGGCGGATGCCTGGGGTGGCGCGGCCGGCCTCACCCTCACCGGCGTGCCGTTGAAGGCCGCGTTGCCGCTGACGGCGTCCACCGCGTGGTCGTCCGTCAGGTCGTTCTGGCTGATGCCCGCGTGCTCGCTGGCCACGCGCAGCTTCGTGCCCTGGCGGCGATGGCCATAGCCGTGCGGCAGGCTCACCACGCCCGGCATCACCTCGTCCGTCACCGCCACCGGCACCGTCACCTCGCCCACGCGGGAGGTGACGGTGGCGTCCACGCCGTCCGCCAGCCCCAGCCGCGACGCGTCCTCCGGGTGCACCATCAGCGTGCAGCGCGGCTTGCCCTTGAGCAGGCCCGGCACGTTGTGCATCCAGGAGTTGTTGTCGCGCAGGTGTCTGCGGCCGATGAGCAGCAGCTCGCCCGCGCGCGCGTCGGGCGCCCCGCCCTCCGGGAACGTCTGGGCGAGCCGCTGCACGTCCGCGACGAGCAGCGGAGGGGCCAGGTGCAGGCGCCTGTCTTTCGTCTGAAGCCGCTCGGGCAGGCACGGCTCGAGCGGGCCCAGGTCCACGCCGTGCGGTGAGGCGCGCAGCTTCGACAGCGACAGGCCCTGGCGCAGCGGATGGAACCGGCTGCCGTGCGGGCCCAGTCGCAAACCGATGTCCAGCATCCGCTCCGGCCCCAGCCGCGTGAGGGTCTGGTAGCGCAGCGTCTGGCGCACGGACGGACGGCCCTTGCGCAGGGTCTCCAGGCGGTGCTGCAGCGCGAGGACGATCTGCCAGTCGTGACGCCCCTCCGGCCCGGGCTCGAACAGCGGCGGCGAGTACTTGGCGGTGTTGCGCACGGCCAGCGCGTGGAAGGCCACGTCGTAGTGGCCGCGCTCCAGCGGGGACACGGGCGGCAGGATGATGTGCGCGTGGCGTGTCGTCTCGTTGAGGTACGGGTCCACGCTCACCATGAAGTCCAGCCCCTGGAGCGCGCGCTCCAGCTGCGCGCCGTTGGGTGTGGACAGCACGGGGTTGCCCGCCATGGTGACGAGCGCGCGCACGCGGCCATCACCTGGGGTGAGCATCTCCTCGGCGAGCACGGCCGAGGGCAATTCGCCGCCCGTCTCCGGCAGCCCACGCACCCGGCTCTTCCACCGGCCATGGCTGCCCCGGCCGAGCGCCATCGCCTTGGGGCCGCAGATGATGTCGAAGGCGGGCTGGGTGAACATGGCGCCGCCCTCCTTGTCCAGCTGGCCCGTCACCGCGTTGAGCACGTTGATGAGCCACTGGCACAGCGAGCCGAAGGGCTGCGTGGACAGGCCCATGCGCCCGTAGCAGACGGCCGCGTCGGCGGCGAGGAACTCGCGCGCGACTGTGCGCACCGTCTCGGCGGGGACTCCGGTGTGCGGCGCCACGCGCTCGGGCGGGAAGTCGCGCGCGAGCGCTCGCACGGTGTCGAGCCCGTCCGTGAGCGCGTCCAGGTGCCCCGTCCTTGGCGGGTGCTCGTGGAGCACGACGTGCAGCAGCGCGAGGAGCAGCAGCGCGTCCGTGCCGGGGCGGATGAAGACGTGGGTGTCCGCGATGGCCGCCGTCTCCGTGCGGCGCGGGTCCACCACCAGCTTGCCGCCGCGCTGCTGGATGGCGCGCAGCCGGGTGCGCACGTCCGGGGCCGTCATCAGGCTGCCATTGGACGCGAGCGGGTTGGCCCCCATCACCAGCAGATAGCGCGTGCGGTCCAGGTCCGGGATGGGCACCAGCAACTGGTGGCCGAACATGAAGTACGACACCAACTGGTGGGGGAGCTGGTCCACCGACGTGGCGGAGAAGCGGTTCTTCGAGCGCAGCGCGCGCACCAGCTCCGAGCCGAACACCATGTTGCCCAGGTTGTGCACGTTGGGGTTGCCCAGGTACGACGCCACCGCGTCGCGCCCGTGCGCCTCTTGCACCGCGTGCAGGCCCTTCGCCGCCTGGTCCAGCGCCTCGTCCCACGACACGCGCTCCCAGCCCGTCTGGGTCCGCCGCATCGGGTGGCGCAGCCGGTCCGGGTCCTCGTGCAGGTCCTTGAGCGCCAGCGCCTTGGGACACACGTGGCCCCGGCTGAACGGGTCCTCGTCGTCTCCCCGGATGGAGGTGATTCGCTCCTCCCGGAGTTCGATGCGCAGGCCGCACATGGCCTCGCACAGGTTGCACGTACGGAAGTGGACCCGGGACGTGGCCTTGGCGCTCATGCCGCGCACTCTACACAACGCCAATGCCTGACGCGGATGGCGGTGCCATGAAAGGATTGTGTCACGAGGAGAACACATGCGCCGGATGGAGCCGTGGGTCATCGCCGTGGGGTTGTTGGCATTGTCGCCGCTGGACGTGGGGGCCACCGAGCCGCCCCGAATCGTCGTGTCCAAGGCCCGGGCGCTGAGCTTCACCCTCCAGGACGCGGTGGTGGGGCGGGCCGAGGAGGTGCGGATGGGGATGACGATGCAGCAGGATTTCTACATCACCGCGCCCTTCATGGAGCCGGAGCCCATCGACGTCTCCACCGAGATGTTCCAGGCGCAGGTCTTCACCCCGCTGGAGGTGAAGGGGCCCCTCGTCACCAAGGCGAAGCTCGCCTATGGCGACGTGGTGGACGTGATGAAGGACCCGCAGGGACGGCAGAAGCGGCAGGTCACCGTCGTCCACCAGAAGACCTACGTGGGTGAGGCCAGGGCGGGCCGTGTCGAGGTGACGGACGCGAACGGCCAGCCGGTGCCGCCGGAGGAAGCCGAGCTGGTGCGCAAGGACCTGGACGGGCTGGGCGCCGAGGACCCCCTCGCCGCCGCCTTCCCCCGGGGCCCGGTGAAGGTGGGCGCGAAGCTGGACGGCGTGGCGCGCGCCTTCGAGAAGCTCCTGCAGAAGGGCAACCCCGCGAGCGTGAAGTTCCGCAAGACGCGCGTCCAGCTCCAGGAGATCCACGAGGACCCGCGCGGCCTCGTCGGACTGTTCCTCGTCTCCACCACGATGGAGCTGGCCCCGGACGAGCAGAACCCCATGACCACCACCATCGCCTACCAGGGGACGATGCACGTGCTGGGCGAGGGCACCGAGCTGACCGCCTTCAACCTGCAGGGGCCCGTCGTCTACACCCCCATCCCCGCGATGAAGGCCAAGGGCATGCAGGTGAAGGGCAAGGGCGACTCGGTCCTCTTCTTCTCCGTCCAGCCCGTGAAGAAGCCCTGACGACACGTCGCGTCAGTCCCCGTCGCGTCGGGACTGGAATGGCCCGGCGCGACGCCCGCATGGCCGGCTGCTCCGCGGAGCAGCGCGGGCGTGACAGCACGCTGACAGAGAATGGGCAGGGTTGGGCGTTAGAGGGTTCCCATGTTCCTGCACGCGCTCGGTCACTTCCATCCGCCCAACCTCCTCACCAATGCCTTCCTGGAGGAGCTGGGCCTCGAGACCTCGGACGCGTGGATATTGGAGCGGGTGGGCATCCGCTCCCGCCACACGGTGCTGCCGCTCGACTACCTGCGGCAGACGCGCAACCGGGACGTGCGGGCCGCGCAGGAGGCCGCGCTCTACAGCAACGCGCAGACGGGTGCCCACGCCGCGCGCCTGGCGCTCACGCGCGCGGGGCTGAAGCCCTCCAACATCGGCCTCGTCGTCGCGGGCGGGTGCAGCCCGGACGAGTGCATCCCGGCCGAGTCCAACCGCGTGGCGCAGGAGCTGGGCATCGACGCGCCGGCCGTGGACCTGCAGAGCGCCTGCTCGTCCTTCTGCACGCAGCTGCACTTCCTGACGGGCATGCGCCCGGAGCGGCTGCCGGAGTACGTGCTCGTGGTGAACATGGACAACTCCACGCGCGTGGTGGACTACGCGGACCGCTCCAGCGCGGTGCTGTGGGGCGACGGCTCCTCGGCGGCGGTGCTGTCCCCCCGCGTGCCGGGCCGCTGGCGAATCACCGAGACCCGCCTCGCCGGAGACCCCTCGGGCGCGGACAAGGTGCGCGTGCCGCGCATCGGCCACTTCACCCAGCACGGCGCGGAGGTGCAGAAGTTCGCCATCCGCCGCGCGGGAGAGACCTTCCTGGACCTGCGCGCCGACTACCTGGCCCGACACCCGGACCAGGGGCCCGGCGACGTCACCTTCATCGGCCACCAGGCCAACCTGCGCATGCTGGAGGCCGTCCAGCGCCGCTGCGAGGTCCCCGAGTCACGCCACTTCTTCAACGTCCACGTCCGGGGCAACACCGGCGCGGCGGGCGCCCCGGGCGTCCTGAGCGAGCACTGGGACGACCCCGGCCTGGGCGACGCCCTGGTCCTGAGCGTGGTGGGCAGCGGGCTCACCTGGGCCGGCGCCCTGCTCGAGCGCACTCGCGCCGCCCCCTGACGCACCCTGGCACCCCGGTCCGAAGTGTCCGACCGGGCGCCCGTCATGCAGCCTCCTTCCCCGCACGTCGGAGAGCGCTGGTATGTTCTCCAACGAGCGTCATGGCCCCGACACCCCGCGACATCCCCCTCCCGAGCTCCCCGTGGCTGACGGCCCCGGGCCCGTGCGCCTCGACGCCGGGCGTGGGCGGGGCCTCACCCCGGGTCCGCTCCGTCCACTGCTCCACAGGGAACTGGAACGATCTGCTGGCGGTCGCGTCCAGGCATGCGCACCTATCCGGGCACCGTACTCGGACGGGGCGGGGGTCGGACGCATGAGAGAGCAGGCGTGGAAGAGCGCGCGGTGGCTCGTGCTGGGGTGGGTGCTGGCAACGGGCGCGGCGCAGGCGGGACAGAAGCAGGTGGGTGGAGTCCACATGCCGGACTCCCTGCAGCTCCAGGGGCGCACGGTGGAGCTGGCCCACATGGAGCTGCACAAGCGCTTCTTGTTCAAGGTGTACGTGTGGAGTCTCTATCTGGAGTCGCGGCCGAGGAGCGCCTCGGAGGCCATCGCCTCCAACTCCGTGAAGCGGCTGCACTTCCGCTTCCTGCGAGACATCACCCGCTCGCAGCTGGTGGACAGCCTGCGCAACGGCCTGTACCGCAACCCGGAGCTGCGCGAGGGGCCTCTGTCCCAGCAGCTGGGCGTCATGCTCGCGTCGCTGCGTGACGTGGAGAAGGGCGGGGACCTCATCATCACCTACACCCCGGATGGCGGCCTGGAGGTCGGCGGCGCGGCCAGCGGCGGCGTGTTCATCCCCGGCAAGACGTTCGCCGACGCGCTCTTCGCCGTCTGGCTGGACGTGCACCCCATCTTCCCTCGTTGAAGCTTTACACCCGGGCCCTCTGGCGGGGGTCCAGTCTGGCGAAATGCCCGTGTGGGTTCTTCCTGACCTTGGAACTTCCAGGCAGTAGGCTGGAGCTCCAACCATCGCTGTCAGGAGAATACATACACATGCGGACACGGCTGATTCTGGCTGCGCTCGTCGCGCTCTCCACCACGGGATGCGTCTCGCAGGGCAAGTTCGACGCGAAGGCCCTGGAGGCGGAGAACCTCACCAAGGGCCTCAACGACGAGAAGGGCGCGCGTGAGGCCGCCGAGGCCAAGGTCAAGGAGCTGACGGAGAAGATCGCCGCGCTGGAGGAGGAGAAGAAGGCGCTGGAGACCCGGCTGACCACCTCCGAGTCGCGCCTCACGGCGGGCGCCGCCGAGCGCCGCGCGTTGCAGGACCAGAACGCGCAGCTCGCCGCGCTCAACGAGGAGCTGGCGCGCAACTCCAAGAAGCTGGCCCAGGCCAAGGAGGAGCTGGAGAAGAAGAGCTCCGAGTACGAGAGCCTGGCGCAGAGCCTCAAGTCGGAGATCTCCGAGGGCAAGATTGAGTTGTCCGAGCTGAAGGGCCGCATGACGGTGCAGCTCAAGGACAAGATCCTCTTCGCGTCCGGCTCCGCGCGCGTGGGCAAGGAGGGCGGCGAGGCGCTGAAGAAGATCGCCGACGCGCTCAAGAGCGTGCAGGGGAAGATCATCCGCGTCGAAGGACACACGGATGACGTTCCGACGGGCGGCGGCCAGTTCCCCACCAACTGGGAGCTGAGCCTGGCGCGCGCCATGGCGGTGGTGCGGGCGCTGCAGGACGCGGGCGTGGACCCGACGACGCTGTCAGCGGCGGGCTACGGGCAATACCAGCCCATCGCGGTCAATGACTCGCCCGAGAATCGCAGTCTGAATCGTCGTATCGAAATCGTTCTCGCACCCAAGTTGTGAAAGCGTTAGGGAGGTCGGGCGCCTTCGCGCCCTTCCCCCCATGAGAACGTTCCTGGCCGTTTTGTGTTTCTGCCTCGCCGCCGGAGCCTGGGCACAACAGGCTCCGGACGGCGGTGTCGCCGACCCCGACGCGGGCGTCCCCACGGGCGTGTTGACGAAACCGCCCGAGCTCTTGCGTCAGGTCGAGGCGCCCTATCCACCCGAAGCCGCCGCCCAGCAGCTCGAGGGCACGGTGGTGATGTTCATCGACATCTCGGAGACGGGCGCCGTCACGAATGTCGAAATCACCCAGCCCGCCGGCCACGGCTTCGACGAAGCCGCCGTGGAGGCCGTGAAGCAGTTCGAGTTCTCCCCCGCGGAGGTCGACAACGTCCCCGCCCCGGTGCGCATCCAGTACGCCTACCAGTTCGTCTTCCGGCCGGTGGCCCCGCCCACCGACGCGGACGGCGGCACCGTGGAGCCCGAGGCCCCGGTGAACTTCAGCGGCCAGGCGCTGGAGCGCGGCACGCGCAAGCCGCTCAACGGCGCGGAGGTGGTGCTCCCGGAGCTGGACCGCTCCACCGTGGCGGACTCGGAGGGGCGCTTCTCCTTCCGGGGCGTGCCGCTGGGCACCCACGAGGTGCTGGTGGTGCAGGGCGGCTATGACCGCTTCAAGACCCGGGAGACGGTGTCCGAGGGCCGCGAGACGCGCGCCACGTACTACGTGCAGAAGCGCATCTTCAGCCCCTTCGAGACGGTGGTGCGCAGCGACCGTGAGCGCAAGGAGGTGACGAGCACCACGCTCCAGGTGGCCGAGGTGCAGCGTGTGCCCGGCACCCAGGGCGACACGCTCAAGGTGGTGCAGAACCTGCCCGGCGTGGCGCGCCCGGCCTTCAACGGCGGCGCCCTGGTCATCCGCGGCACCAGCCCCCAGGAGTCCGGCGTCTTCCTGGACGGCCAGCGCATCCCCCTGCTGTTCCACTTCGGCGGCCTGACCAGCGTCTACAACTCCGAGCTCCTGGAGTCGCTGGACTACCTGCCCGGCAACTTCTCCTCGTACTACGGCGACATCACCGGCGGCGTCATCAACGTGAACAGCCGCGAGCCGAAGATGGACCGCATCCATGGCACCGTGGGCGTGAGCCTCATCGAGTCCAACGCGGTCATCGAGGGGCCCATCACCGACACGCTGGGCTTCGCCATCGGCGGCCGGCGCTCGTACATCGACCTGGTGCTGGGCGTGATTCCGGAGGGCGACGACGGCCCGAGCCTCCAGGTGGCGCCGCGCTACTACGACGCGCAGCTCAAGCTGGTGTGGAAGCCGATTTCACGCCACACCTTCACACTGCAGGGCATCACCTCTCGGGACCGGCTGGGGCTGGTGTTCGACCGACCGTCGGACGACGACCCGTCCGTCAACGGCAACCTGGACGTGACGACGGGCTTCAACCAGCTGCGCCTGCGTCACCAGTACCGCGGGGAGCGGCTCACGCTGGACACGCACGCGCTGGTGGGCAACACGCTGGTGGAGTTCGAGATTGGCGAGCGCAACCTGCGCATCGCCTCCACGGACCTGAACCTGCGCGCCACGGCGGAGTACGCGCTGGTGGAGCCCTTCACCCTGGCGGGTGGCGTGGACGTGACGAGCAGCTTCGCGAACGTCAAGGCGCGCATCCAGCGGCCGCCTCGCGAGGGTGAGCCGCCCAGCCCGCTCGTCACCGAGGACCTGCTCGACACCGATGGCGACTTCCTCCAGTACTTCCCCTCGCTGTGGCTCGAGGGGCGCTGGCGTCCGTTCAAGGGGCTCTTGGTGGTGCCGGGCGTGCGGTACGAGGGGTATGTCTTCACGGACCAGAAGAAGGCCAAGCGCACGCTGAACCCGCGTCTGGCGGTGCGCTACGCGCTGACGGACACGCTGACCCTGAAGGGCGGCGCGGGCGTGTACCACGGGCCTCCGGTGCAGGATGAGCCCAGCCTCGCGTTCGGCAACCCGGACCTCTCCGCGAAGCGCTCGCTCCAGTACGGCGTGGGCGCGGAGTGGCAGCCGGTGCAGGAGTGGTTCGTCAGCGGCGAGGTCTTCTACAACGATTTGGACAACCTCATCAGCCGCTCGGACGCGCTGGTGGAGCGCGACGGGGAGCTGGTGCCGGAGCGGCTGAAGAACGGCGGCATCGGCCGGGTCTACGGCTTCGAGCTGCTCGTGCGCCGCGCGCTGACGGAGCGCCTGTTCGGCTGGATTGCATACACGCTCAGCAAGAGCGAGCGCCGGGACGCGCCCGGGGCGAACTGGCGCCTGTTCGACAACGACCAGACGCACGTGCTGACGGCGATTGCGTCCTACAAGCTGCCGAGGGGCTGGGAGGTGGGCGCCAGGTTCCGCTTCGCGTCCGGTAACCCGACGACGCCGGTGGTGGGCTCGGTGCGTGACGACGGCACCGACGTGTTCCTGCCGCTGTTCGCGGCGGTGAACTCGCGGCGGCTGCCGTCCTTCAACCAGCTGGATGTCCGCGTCGACAAGATCTTCGTCTTCGACAAGTGGACGCTGGACCTCTACCTGGACTTGACGAACGTCTACAACAACGCGGCGGTGGAGGGCATCGCCTACAACTACAACTACACCCAGAGCGCCTACTTCGAGGGACTGCCCATCCTCCCCGTCATCGGCGCCAAGGGGAGCTTCTGACCATGCGCGCGTGCGTCTTCCTCTCCCTGGCCGCGGCGCTGCTGGCGTGTGGCCCCGACTTCGAGCTGCAGAGTGAAATCCGGCGGGTGCGGGTGCTCGGCATCCGCGCGGAGCCGCCGGAGCTGGTGCTGGACCCGGACACGGGCGCCTTGCCTGGGCCCACGTCCTTCACCGCGCTGGCGGTGGCGCCGGACGCGCGGCCCGTCACCGTCACCTACGCGCTGTGCCGGCTCAACGGCAACCCGTACGACGGCCGCTGCCCCGGTGAGAACGGCGTGCCGCTGGCGGATGGCACCCTGTCCTTGCAGAACCCCGACGTGCAGGCGGTGCTGCTGCAGGCCATCCAGGCCGCGAACCCCAACGGCGGCGCCACGCCCGACCCGGACGACCCGCGCACGCGCGCGGCGCTGGAGAAGGGCATCCCCCTGTTCGTGGGCTACGAGGCGACGGACGGCTCCGGCACGCCCGAGGGCACCGAGCGCGGCGTGCGCCAGGTGCTGGTGCGCATGACGCGCGAGCCGAACCACAACCCGGGCGTGGCGGACATCCTGTGGAACGACGCGCCGCTGGTGGGGCCGCTGCCCTTGGACCAGGAGGTGGTGTTCCGCCCCACGCTCACCGAGGGCAGCCTGGAGGTGTTCACCGGCGAGGAAGGCGCGGAGACGGAGCAGGTCTTCTACAGCTGGTTCGTCACGGGTGACGGCGAGGTGAAGGAGTTCCGCTCGCTGGAGCCGGTGGACGGCAAGCCGGGCGACCCCACGTCGAAGTACGAGACGCCCAAGACGCCCCAGCGCCTCACCGTGTACGTGGTGGCGCGCGACGGTCGTGGCGGCGTGGGCTGGCTCAGCCGCGAGGTGGACGCGGGGCCGTAGTCGAGCACCTGTCGATGGGGAAGCGGCCCGCCTTCGAGCGGGCCGTCTGCCTTTGAGGGAGGGGTCAACGGCTCCCGGCCCCGGAGGGCGGTGGGACTGTCTGGAATTGTCGCCACGTCGCGAGCGTGATGGGCCCGGGACACGGGTCCTGTATGTCTGGCGCGGACCGTGGCCCTCCCCCAGCGCGCGCCCCACGTCGCGCCACGGTCCTTCCCCGTCGGCAAGGAGCGTCCCTCATGGCTAACAAGTCCCAACCGGACTACGCCGGTCGTGCCCTCGACAGCTTGAAGCAGGCGTTGCGCGAGCGATTGGACCGCAATCAGCTCGTGCACCGAGAGGTCCCCTGGGATTCGGCGCGCACGGAGGTGTCGCCGCTCGCGGGCGGACGCGACGTGGAGGCGTGGTTCCTGGGCCCGCGCGCGGAGAACGCGGAGCTGTTCGAGCAGCTGGTGCTGGAGGCCCTGAGAGACCACTCCTTCTGGCGCCGCAACTTCCACCCCACGGACCCGCCTGCAATCACGCAGAGCATCAAGAGAGACCCGGGCTACCTGCGCGCGCTGGACACGCTGCACACGGAGTTCGACACGCTGCTGGCCGAGCTGAAGAAGTCCGCCCCGTTCTTCAGCATGCGCTACCAGGGCCACATGACGTGGGATCAGACCTTGCCGGGCATGGCGGGCTACTTCGCGGCCATGCTCTACAACCAGAACAACGTCGCGCTGGAGGCCTCGCCGCAGACGACGGTGCTGGAGGTCCGCGTCGGCGAGGACCTGTGTCGCATGGTGGGCTACGCCGAGCAGGGCCAGGTGCGGCCGTGGAGCCACCTGACGTGTGGCGGCACCACCGCCAACATCGAGGCGATGTGGGCCGCGCGGAACCTCAAGTTCTACCCGCTGTCCCTGCGCGAGGCCCTGGGCAAGGAGCCCGCGCTCGCCGCCGCGAAGGGGCTGGAGGTCACCCTGCCGTCCGACACGAAGGCGCGCCTGTTGGACCTGAGCCCGTGGCAGGCGCTCAACCTGGGGGTGGACGAGGTGCTGGGGCTGCCCACGCGCATCCAGGAGCAGTTCGGCATCCCGGTGGAGACGCTGACGGCGCGGCTGTCCGACTACACGCTCCAGGACCTGGGCCTGGTGGAGTTCACCCGGCGCCACCTGGGGGACGTGAAGGCGCCGGTGTTCCTGGTGCCGGGCTCCAAGCACTACTCGCTGCCCAAGGCCGCCGCGATTCTCGGCCTGGGCGCGGACCACATGTACAGCGTCCCGCTGGATGAAGCCGGGCGCATGGACCTGGAGAGCCTGGAGTCGCGGCTGGACCAGTGCCGCGCGGACAAGCGGCCGGTCATCGCGGTGACGGCGGTGATGGGCACCACGGAGGAGGGGCTGGTGGACCCGCTCGCGTCGGTGGTGGCCTTGCGCAAGCAGAAGTACCACCCGCTGGACATGTCCTTCTGCGTGCACGCGGACGCGGCGTGGGGCGGCTACTTCGCGTCGCTCTTGCGCCCGGCGCCCGGGCCCAAGGGCGCGCGCTCGGGCCCGCCGGCGCCGGTGCTGCAATTGAGCACCTACGCGATGAAGCAGTTCGAGGCGCTGCCGGAGGCGGACACCATCACCGTGGACCCGCACAAGACGGGCTACCTGCCGTACCCCGCCGGCGCGCTGTGCTATCGCAACCAGGCCATGCGCAGCCTCGTCGCCTTCGAGGCGCCGTACATCAACACCGCGGGCAGCCAGGAGGACCTCACGGTGGGCAAGTACGGCATCGAGGGCTCCAAGCCCGGTGCCGCCGCGGCGGGCGTGTACCTGAGCCACGCCGTCGTGCCGCCGGACCAGCGCGGCTACGGGAAAATCCTCGGCAGGGCGCTCTACAACTGCAAGCTGTTCCACGCGCGCCTCCTGATGATGAACGCGGTGGCGGACGACTACCGGGTGGTGCCCGGCCCGCGCTTCGAGCTGCCGGAGAACCTGCGCAAGAAGTACGGCGGCACGCAGAAGGCGCTGGAGACGCTGCGACACCAGCTCTCCAACAGGCGCCACGAGGAACTGCTCGCCAGCGCCCAGCCCGAGGAGCTGGAGCTGCTGCGCGAGATGGGCGCGGACCTCAACATCCTCACGTATGCCTTCAACTTCCAGACGGCGGACGGGCTCAATCCCAGCCTCGCCAAGGCCAATGACTTCAACCGGGGCATCTATGACAGGCTCGGCGTGAAGGCGGATGGCCGCGACATCTACGGCTACCGGCTGCTCGTGAGCACCACGGACTTCATCGAGGCGGACTACGGCAAGAAGTTCTTCGCCGACTACGAGGAGCGGCTGCTCGGCACCGCCACGCCCGAGGATGCCGAGGAGGGGCGCATCACCGTGCTGCGCTCCGTCATCATGGACCCCTGGATTACCGAGGACCTGGAGGGCCGCCCCTTCCTCGACACCATCATCCAGGAGCTGCGCGCCGCGGTGGAGGACACCCTCCACGAGCTCAAGGGCACCGCCACCCGCCGCACCCGCTAGCCCGGGGCTCCGGCCACCTCGGAGGGCTCCGAGGTGGCCGATGTAACCCGAGTCAACGGAAACCTTGTTTTGTCACTGTAAATAAGAATTTGCGAGAAGGCCTCTTGGCTCCCTTCGCGGGGAATGCTTGTTTGCGCGCTCCCCCTCACCTGGAAAGGTGCGCATCGAATGCGGAACTTCCTCGCAGTGACGGCTTCCATCCTCTCGCTCTCGCTGTTCGGCTGCAGCAACGCGCCGGCGGAGCAGACCCCGGCCGAGCCGACGCCGGAGACCACCGAGCAGACCCAGAGCCTCTATCCCACGGGCAGCGGCTGTCAGTATGACTCCGAGTGTGGTTCGGGCCTGTGCTGGCAGGAGGCGGACTCCTACCCGCTCTACAACCCGTACTGGATTCGCGCGAGCTCCTGCACGGAGGAGTGTGGCGAGGGCGACCACCAGAGCTGCCGTGACCTGGCCGCGTCCCTGAACGCCCCGTCGCCCAACACGGCGCGCTGCATCCCCGCGCGCGGCGTCTACGACGACTACCCCTACGACGACATCTTCTACGTGTGCGACATGGTCGCCGCGGGCCTGGGCCACGTCGCCTGGGTGGAGTGATGTCCCTCGCGCCGTCCGGAGCGGGTGTCTCCGGGCGGCGCGGTGCTGTCGGGAAATCCATGCCGATTCCATGATTGGCGTGAGGGGCCTTCCGCGCGGAATGCTCCGAGCCCATGGAACGCAGGCTCCTGGTCGTGGGTGTGATTGCAGGGCTCGTGCTGGGCGCGTGTGCCCCGCGCGGGGTGCGTCCGGTGCCTCCCCTGGGGAGCGAGTCCGACGTGCGGACGCGGCCGGGGACGTACGACGGCTACTCCGTGAAGGTGGCCTTCAAGCAGGTGGCCCGCCATCAGGGACACGTGGGGGAGGTCGTGGTGACGGGCCTGGGGGATGTGCCCCTGGTGATGACGTTACGGCGGCAGGGCGATGACGCGCTGGAGCGGCGGCTCGCACCCGGCCTGCGCATCGAGCACCCCGTGATGATGGCGCCCCAGGAGCCCTCCGCGGCGCGGGACGAGCGCGTGCGGTGGCGCGTCGAGGGGCTCGACTACGAGTACCTGCGCAAGCAGGGGTGGCTGTTCGAGGGCTGCCAGCCCGACTTCCAGCCGCTCTGCGAGCTCGGCGGCACGGCGCTGGTGACCTCCAGCTTCCAGGCGGTGGATGCGCTCGTCGCATATCTGGGGCACTGGATGACGGAGGGCCATCGCCGGGGCTCCATCCTCATCGAGGTGTGGGCGCACCTGGGCACGGTCGACCAGGTGAAGACGCGCATGGGCGCGCAGGATGGCTACACCGTCGCGTGGTGCAAGCTGGAGGAGTCCGCGGACCACCGTCTCCTCGTGCTCACGGGGCAGGGGACGCGGGTCTTCGCGCCGCTGGTCGACGGTCAGCCCGAGGCCATCGAGCAGCGCGGCAACACCGGCGTGTTGATTGGCGCGCCCGGGACGGAGCGTGGGGTCACCACGGTGTCCCGGCCCGGCTGCCATGCGCCCCATGCGGCCTGGGTCGACGTCGTCGGTTATGGACAGGTCGACGCGGCCATCGCGTGGTGGGGCCGCCGCCTGAAGGAGGGCGACCACGCGGGAGAGGTCTTGCTCCGGGTGTCGGGGCCCGAAATCCTCTACCTCGAGTGAGCGGGCTCAGCCCAGGGTGGCGGAGGCTCGGCCGAGGCCCTCGGCGACGGAGGTGAAGGCGTCCGCGGTGCGCACGCGCTCCTCGCCGAAGCGGCGCACGTAGAGCTGGCGCACGGCGGGAATCTGCGACGAGCCACCGGTGAGGAACACCGCGTCGATGTGCTCGGCCTCCGGGTGGCGCGCGAGCAGACCCTGGGTGCACTGCTCCAGCTCGTCGAGCAGCGGCTGGCTGAAGGCGTCGAACTCGGCGCGGGTGATGGGCTCGTGGAGGTTGATGCGGGCCTCCTCGAAGTCGATGGTGGCGACGTCGTCGCGGGACAGGCGCACCTTGGCGGCCTCGATGGCGCGGAAGAGGCGGTAGCCCAGGTTGTCCACGACCAGGTCGTGGAGGGCCTCGATTTCGGCCGGCTTGTCGCTGGTCTCCATCATCGTATTGAGCAGCTCCTGGGTGGACTTCTCACGGATGAAGGACATCTCGTGCCAGGACAGCAGCTTGGCCATGATGTGCTGTGGAATGGGCAGGCGCTTGTCGCTCAGGCCGCGCACCCGGTACGTGGAGCCGGCGCCGAAGCGGGGCAAGAGCTTGTGGCGCATGATTTCCGCGTCGAAGCGGTCTCCGCCGATGCGCACGCCAGTGGAGCCGACGACGTCCGGGCGGCGGTCCTTGGCGCCCCGGCGCGAGGGGCCCAGGCGCATCAGGGTGAGGTCGGTGGTGCCGGCGCCGAAGTCGGCCACGAGGACCAGCTCGTCGCGGGTGAGCTGGGCCTCGTAGGCGAGCGCGGCGGCGATGGGCTCGATGAGGAACTCGATGTGCTGGAAGCCGGCGAGCTCGGCGGCGCGGTGCAGGCGCTTCTGGGCGAGCGCGTCCGCGTCCGGGGCCGGCGTGAAGACGGCGGGGCGGCCGAGGATGACGGCCTCCGGGGGCGTGCCCATGTGGGCGCCGGCGGCGTCGCGCACGCGGCGCAGGAGGATGGCGACCAGGTCCTCGATGGTGAAAGTGCGGCCCTTGACCTGGGTGGCGCGGAAGGAGCTGGAGTGGAGGAAGGACTTCACGGACTGGATGAAGCGTCCGGTGTTGTCCTCGAGGTAGCGGTTGATGGCGTCGGCGCCCGTGTAGATTTCGCGCTCGTCGTCCGGGAAGAACATGACCGAGCGATAGAGGCGGGGCTCCGAGGTGTGGGGTTGCAGGGACAGCACCGTGCCGTCGGGCAGGGCCGCCGCGGTGTTGCTGGTTCCGAAGTCGAGTCCGCAGGCGTGCATGGGGGTGCGCCCCTTATCCCCAAAGTCCCGGAAAGGGTAGGGCGTCGTGAGGTGGGCTGCCCGATGCAGGACGGCCGAGTGGACGGCCGCCCGGAGAGGGCGTGGGTTGGCGGAGTTCGATGACTTCCCATGTTTCTTGTTCGGGCAGTCACGACAGGAGGACTCATGAAGCTCCGCGCGAAGTGGGCGGTGGCCGCGGGCGCCGCGTTGCTCGTCACGGGATGTCGGTCGAAGTCGTCGCAGGAGGACGCGCAGCAACAGCAGGCCGCCCAGGCTCGCGAGGACGTCCAGCGAGAGCAGCGCGAGCTGGACGAAGCGAAGGGTCGGGCCGAGCGGGAGTCGGCGGAGGCCCAGCAGGCCGGCGCGTCCGGGCAGGAGTCGGCCGAGGCTGGTCAGCAGCCGGGCCAGGGACAGGCGGGGCCGCAGCAGGGCGTTCAGGCGGGGGCGGATGCACGGCAGCAGGCCGCGCAGGCGGGACAGCAGGCGACCGAGGCGCAGCGGAAGGCCACACAGGCGGGACAGCAAGCCATCGCGGCTCAACAGGCCACCGAGGCTCAACAGCAGGCCACGCAGGCGGGACAGCAGGCCACCGCAGCTCAGCAACAAGCCGCACAGGCGGGACAGACACAGCCGCAGGCTTCGCAGGCGGGTCAGGTGGACCCGACACGGCAACAGGCGCAGGCGGGACAGCAAGGCGCCGTTGCGCAACAGCAGTCCGCACAGGCGGCTCAATCGGGCCAGACACCGCAACAGACAGCACAGACGGCACCGCAAGGCGCGGACGCTCAGCAGCAAGCACAGGCGGGACAGCCAGGCGCGGATGCACAGCAGGCCAGTGAGGCGCAGCAGCAGGCACAGGCTCAGCAAGGCGCGGGCGCCACGGGGACGCTGACGGACGACGCCAGCGACATCGAGTCGGAAAGGCAGGCGGAACGCGCGGCGGAGCGGCAGGCCGAACTGCGCGCGGAGCAACAGGCGCGACAGTCCAGCGCGGCGGCGGTTGGTGGCTCGGGCTCGGAGACCTCATCATCGAGCCCTTCGGTCTCGTCCCAGTCCCAGTCCACCACGGAGCCCGGAATCGGAGGTTCCTCCGCGGCGGGTGAATCGCAGACGTCACCCTCGACCGATTCGAGCAGCTCGGCGCAAACCTCGCAGCCGGTCGAGGAGCCGCCCCAGCCGCTCTCTCCCCTCGAGCAACTCGATGCACGGCAGCAGCAGGAGCAGATTCTCGGAACGGCGGAGCCTCAGCAGCCCACCGCGGACACCCAGCAGCAGCAGCCCATGGCCACCGCGCCCTCCACCGACCTCCAGACACAGTCGCAGCCCGGAACCTCCACCGGAACCACTGGCACCCAGTCTCAGAGTGGGACCGCCACCCAGCAACCCATGGTCATGCTCCCCGTCCCGTCCACGGGGACGTGGCAGGGCAGCACGGCCTCCTCCGGGGCCCAGCTCGGCGCCGAGCAACAGTTCATCGGCGAGGTGGTGCGCGCCTCCGACACGGAGGTGCTGCTCAGCGAGAACGGCGAGCCCCAGCTGCGCTTGACGGTGAGCCCCTCGACGCTGGTCATGGTGAACGGCATGCAGTCGGTCGCCGAGGACGTCCCGGAGGGCGCCCAGGTTCGCGCCGCGTACACCATGGATGAGTCAGGCGAGGCGACGGCCACGCGCATCGAGGCCACCTCTCCAGGTGGGCCCACCGGCTCCAGCGCCCCACTCCAGGAGTCGCAACCCACACCACAGCAGTAACCCCATCGCTCCGGTGACGGAGTGTCGGAAGGCGCCTCGTGATACGAAAGGCCTCCTCACATCCGAGGAGGTCTCATCATGAAGCAGTGTCTCGTCGTCATCCTGGGAGCACTGGGGTTGGGCGTGGTGATGGGCTGTGGTGGAGCCGTCGAGCAAGCCCCCGAGCCGACCGCCAGCGCGTCCGCGTCCCTGTGGGACGAACCCCAGGAGCCCGCGCTCTGCAAGAAGGATGGGGAGTGTGGCTCCGGCGAGGACTGGGTGACGTGTCCGGCGGACTGCGAGCCTCCAACGGACACGTGCGGGGACGGCGCCTGCCTCGGTGCGGAGACGCACCAGAGCTGCCCTTTGGACTGCGACGCTCCGGTTGACGGGTGCGGTGACGGCTATTGCACCGGTGCGGAGACGCACCAGAGCTGTCCCTTGGACTGCGACGGCTGAGCGTCGGGCCGCGGGTACCTATCGTCCGCCGGACAGTGGCAACGGTTCCCGCGCCCATACCGCTCGCACCTGCCCCTCCCCAACCTCCGCCAGCCTGGGTGGGAGACGGGGAGGGGACATGCACGGGGTGAGAGGGTGGATGGGCGCGCTGCTGGCGGGCATGGTGGTGTTGGCGATGGGCTGCATGAACGAGTCGAGCCAGAGCCCGGTGCCGGGGCTCAGCACGCGGACGGTGGAGCTCACGGACGCGCAGATCCTCCGGGTGATGCAGGTCGCGAACGAGAGCGAGATTGCCTTCGGGGCGCTCGGGCAGTCGCGAGCGAGCACCGCGTCGGTGCGGGACTTCAGCGTGAAGATGGTCAGCGAGCACACCGTGGCGCGCGAGGAACTGGGCCTGTTGGCCGTGGACCAGGAGCTGCGGCCCGCGGACAGTGAGCTGTCCTCGATGCTGATGGCGGATGCCCAGCACATGATGGCGGAGATGGACTCGCTGGAGGGAACGCGCTTCGACCTGGCGCTGATGGACGTGCAGCTCGCGCTCCATGCGCGCACGGCCATGCTGCTGGACTCACTGCTGCTGTCCCAGTCGGGCAACGAGGCGCTGCGGCAGACGCTGACGGCGCAGCGCAAGGCGGTGCAGGCACACCTGGAGGAGGCCCTGCCCATCCAGAAGGCCCTCTTCGACGCCCCGGCCCCCTGAGCCCGCCCCGCGTTACGAGAGGACCTGGAGCAGCCGCCGGGGGATGTCCTCGGCGTGCCAGCGCTGGAGCTCGCGAGCAATCTCGGCGGAGCGCTTGGCGCGGCCCTCGCGGATGAGGGGGAGCAGGGCGCGCGCCGCCTTGCGCTCCTGGGGCTTGCCGCCCGCGGCGAGTCGCTCGAAGACCTCCAGGCGGACATCCGCGTCGTGCAGCTCGCCGAGTCCTTCCTGGAGCGGGACGAGCATCTCGGTCAGCGCGCCGAGCGTGCGTCGGAAGGCGGGCTGGAAGATTTCGAGCTCGTAGCGCAGCTTCTTCAATTCCTTGCGCAGCACATGGGCGGAAGTCGCGTCGGGCGCGTCCATGTAGACCTTCATCCGCTTGTGCACGCGGCGCACGCGCCAGTGCAAGGGCTCCTTCACGCGGCGCCCGCCGAAGCGGTGGTCATCCTCCAGTCCATCCACCTTGCGCAGCATGCGAGGCAGGGTGCGGGACGACCAGCGCTTGAGCTCCGAGCGCAGTCGCTTCTCCCGCGACTCCAGGCCGGACAGCCGGGCCTTGCCCAGCGCGGCGATGCCCTTGCGCGTCTCGGGCTTCTCCCGGCGCGCCTTCTTCGCGACGTCCTCCAGCCAGGAGGCCTGGACGTGCAGGTCCCTCACATCGCCCAGCGCGTCCTGGAGGCGCTTCACCTCGTGCTCCAGCTTCGTCAGGCCTCCGAGCGGGCGGAACACCTGGAGGGCGGCGCGGAGCCTGCGGGTGGCGACGCGCATGTCGTGGACGGCGTCGTCGTCGATGGTGCCGTTGAGCTTGGACTCCGGCTTGCGGACATCGGCGAGTCGTCCGGCGAGGATGCGGCGCGCGGCCTGTCCCAGCTCGCTGTCGGGGCCGAGGCCTCGGATGGGCGTGGGTTGAGCCATGGGGTCAGCCTCCCTTCGCGGCGTAGGTGCGAATCATCTGCTCGGCGGCCTCGGGGCCTTCCCAGCCGAGGACGCGGGCGTCCTTGTCGGCGAAGTGCACGACGGTGAGGAAGAAGTGCGCGAGCTCGTCGCGCTCGCGATTGGAGATGTCCTGGTAGGTGCGCAGCTGTTCGGCGCGGGGCGCCTGGGTGGGGATGGCGAGGATGCGGTCATTGCGCTCGCGCTCACCGGGCTGGCCGTCCTTCTTCTTCTGGTCGACCTGGAGGACGCCGAGGGCGCGGCAGGGCAGCACGACGCCGGGCCAGGTGGAGTCGTCCCACAGGACCATGGCATCGAGCGGGTCGCCGTCCGGGCCGAGGGTGGAGGGGATGAAGCCCCAGTCGAAGGGATAGCGCAGTCCCCGGGTGAGGGGGCGCGAGAGTGAGAAGGCCGAGAGCGCGGTGTCGTACTTGAGCTTCACCGTCGAGCCGCGAGGCGACTCGACGACGACGTGGAAGGCGCCCTGGGGCCCGCGTGTGGGCAGGCGGGAGAGGTCCGTCGTCATGGAAGGTGAAAGGTCATGCCGGAGGTGCGGCCCGGCAAGAGCCCTGTGGGCGACGTTACGGGTCGCCAACCTTCCGAGTGTCGGGAAGTCTACCGGGCCTGGGTGGGCTGGCCCTTCCAGAGGAAGCGGCCGACGTCCTGGAAGGAGGCGCCCCTCCACTTGAGGATGCGCTCGGGGCGGGCGGTGGGTTCGCGGGACTGGCGGAAGACGATTTCCGGGAGGCCATCGCCATCGACATCCTGGAGGGAGCCCACGGAGCAGGCGCTGGAGGTGCAGCCGTTGGTCCATTGCTCGGAGGTGAGGCGCTTGCGGTTGGGGACGTCGTAGACGCGCACGTAGGTGGTGGAGTTGCCGACGTCGTAGTGCTCCACGGCGATGAGGCCCGTGCCGAGCTCATGCAGGCAGGTGGTGATCCGCGCGGCGCAGGGCGTGGCGTCGACGATGGTGGCGTCGGGCTTGCCGCAGCTCGACAGGGTGAGGCTCTTGATGGCCTGGTTCTGGCCGCACGCCTTGGAGCTGCCGCGGATGAGGGCGTCGTTCTTCTCGAGGAACCAGAGCGCGTCGGGTTGCCGGGAGAGGGTGCAGAGTCCCCAGGTGACGCGGCCGCTCCAGTCCTTGTCGCACGAGCGTTCGGGGGCCTTGTCGCGGGCGTCGTCGAAGTTCGGAATCAGGGACGAGGGACGGGCCGTCTGGGCCTGGGCGAAGGAGGCCAGGAGCACGGCGAGGAGCAGCAGGGCGCGCATGCGGACATCCTGGGCGAGCGCGGGGCGGGAACTCAAGTGCCCCATCATGCAAGGCAGTCCAGGTGGCTGGACTGCCTGTCCGAGGTTCGGACCCTGTTCTCCTGACGCTCGCTCTTCCTCGCGCACCTTTTGGGGCGTGTCAGTGCATGGATTTCAATGAATTCTCATTTCGATGGGTCGGCGCCTCGCCGAGCTCGTCTTGGCAGTCCACGCGATTCCTTGTCAGACCTGTGTGGTTGAAGTGTCTGCGCTGGGCATGCGCATTGCTGTTGGTTTGAATTGGTAAGGGACGAACTCATGAGGTGCGTGTCTGTGCGTTTCCACTGTTCGCGGCTGGCAGGAATCATTCTCCTGGTGATGGTGCTTGGGGGACGAGAGGGCTGGGCTACATGTTTCCCAGAGGGATCCATCCAGGCTTGCAGCAAGGGCGCATGCGTGGGTACGCAGACGTGCAACGAGCAATGGAGTGAATGCTCGTACGTGGCAAATTCGACCCAGTCTTGCTCTGTCTGTGGTCGCTCCGGCTTTCTCCAGTGTGACTCGGATGGCGACGTGCTCGCGGGTTCATGTACGGCCTTGGGGGCGGAGGTCTGCAACAACTGCGATGATGACGGGGACGGTCTTGTGGACGAGGGGCTCACGGCGGGGGCGTGTGACCCTCAAGGTAATGGTTGCACAGGAACGATGACCTGCGTAGCTGGGGGGTGGGCCTGTATCATTCCCGCTGACAAGCAGGTGCCGTGCAGCGGTCAATGTGGCGCCGAGGCTTATCGACAGTGTGGCCAGGACGGCTCGCTGGGGGCGTGTACGCGACTGATTCCCTCGAGTGAGGTGTGCAACGGGTGCGACGACGACCGTGATGGAATCGTCGACAACGCGCCCGGTCAAGGACCGGATACGTTGACCACCGTTTGCGTGGGCCCCAACGGCGCCTGTCCCGGATCGACGACTCACTGCACGGGGGGAGCGTGGTCCACCCAATGTGAAGCGCCTCCTGAACAGTGCAACGGGGTGGACGACGACTGTGACGGAGAGTTCGACGAAGGCGGCGTTTGTCGTTCGGACACGCTCGTGTGTCAGTGTGAGCCCTGGACCTGTGCGCGTCTGGGGGCCAACTGTGGCTCTACGCCAGATGGTTGTGGTGGGACGCTCGAATGTGGCGCCTGTCCTCAGGGACAGATCTGCGGTGCCGAGGGCCTCGCCAATGTGTGTGGCGCTGCCAACGGGTGTGCCCGCGTGCCGCAGTCTACTGCGTGTGCCGGTCGGGACTGTGGCTCCGCCGCGGATGGCTGTGGTGGTGAGTACCCTTGCGGAGTTTGCACCGGTCATGACTCGTGCGGGGGCGGTGGGACTCCAGGGGTGTGTGGGTGCACCCCGTTGTCCGCGCCAACAGCTTGCGTTGGCAAGAACTGTGGCTGGGTCTCCGATGGTTGTGGCGGCGCGGTTCCGTGTGGCTCTTGTGGCAGTCCCCAGACGTGTGGCGGTGGAGGTACGCCGAACGTTTGTGGATGCACCGCCGTGTCCAAGGCGTCAGCCTGCGCGGGAAGGAACTGTGGGCAGGTCTCCAATGGGTGCGGAGGCTTCCACGACTGCGGTTCCTGCGTCAGTCCTCAATCGTGTGGAGGAGGCGGCACGCCCAACATCTGCGGGTGCACCGCCATCCCCAAGGCACTGGCTTGCACAGGGAAGAACTGTGGCCTGGTGCCCAACGGCTGTGGCGGGACGCATGACTGTGGTGCTTGCTCTGGTACGAACTCGTGCGGAGGTGGGGGAACCCCGAATGTCTGTGGATGCACGCCAATGCCCAAGGCCGAAGCTTGCGCCGCTGCGGGACGCCAGTGTGGCTCGGCGACGAACGGCTGCGGAGGCACTGTGACCTGCGGCCCGTGCCCGACTGGCACCTTCTGCAAGGCGGGCGTGTGTGAAGGCAACGTGGAGACTCGGCAGAGTCAAGACTAGGTGTTTGATTCTGTTTCTGGATGAAGACTCGTGGTGATGGTCGAGGCTGCCCGATGAAACGATTGATTCTCTCCGCATGGTGCGTGGCCATGGCCACGGGGTCCTGTGGGCCCGCTGATATGTCGACGTGGGAGCGCCAGGACGCCCTGGGGCGCAACAACGGACGGATGGTGGAGGCCCCGAGTGATACCCTCCTTCCGACCGAGGTCGGTGCGGATGGCTACGCTGCGGAGCGTGTGACGGGGATGTCCGGGGTGGGGCCGGATGGCTCCGCCACCTATGCGCTGCCCTTGTGGCTGCCGACGGGGCGGGCGGGCATCCAACCTGACCTCGCGCTGCGTTACAGTAGCAATGGCTCCAATGGCTCGCTCGGGCGAGGGTGGAGCCTGTCGGTGAAGTCTAGAATCACCCGATGTTCCAAGACCGTGGCCCAGGATGGGGACGCCGCGGCAATTACCTTCACAAACTCAGATGTCTTCTGTCTGGATGGCCAGAGACTCGTTGCCGTCCAGGGGGCTTATGGTGCCTCCAACACGGAGTACCGTACAGAAGAGGAGAGCTTCGCGAAGGTGGTGTCGCTCTCCTCCGACGCAGGGGGGCCACTCCAGTTCAGGGTCTATGAGAAGAGCGGTCGCATCCTGACCTACGGCCTGCTCCATGGTTCGACGTTCGCAGGTCGGCGCGTCAGTGTTCGGCCTGCCGGGTTGGAGGGCGTCTCCACCACTGTGGAGGCACACGACAGTCGCTTTGCCTGGGCGCTGGCGAAGGTCGAGGACCGCAGCGGTAACGCCATCACCTACCACTACACCGTCCATCAGGACGCCGCGGGGGCAGGCTATGAACAGACACTGGATCGCATCGCCTATACTGCTTCCTCCATTGGGGCGGGGGTGGCTGCTACGCGCTTTGTCGAACTGGACTATGAGCCTCGGCCCGATACTGCGGTCATCTATGTTTCGGGCCTTTCGCTGAAAATGTCGCGGAGGCTGCGCGAGATTCATGTGAGTGCGCCGAACCCCGCCGCTGTGGGGCTCGTTCGCATCTACCGTTTCACCTATACACAGGACGCCCTGAGCAACCTCAGCCTGCTGCAGAGCTTCCAGGATTGTGATGGTGCTGGGGTCTGTCTGCGCCCCATCACGTTCAACTACACCCAGAATGACCCTGGCTTCGACGAAGTGGACACGGGGTTCACGGACCTGACCCAGGGAGTCACCTACAATCGCTTCTGGGTGCTCAACCCCGTGGACGCGAACGGAGATGGTCGCGACGACCTTCTCTATCGCACTCCCTATGACTCGTCGGGGCGCTACAGGTGGAACCTCCGCCTTTCAGCCGGGACGGGGCAGTTCACGACAGGTGAGGTGGGCAATCTCCCCCTCGCGTGCTGGGAGGCTTCATCGGGGCTGGATGGGCGCTGGGTTGACACCAATCTGGATGGCTTCATCGATGTCAGCCTTGAGGAGTACGAGGGCTGTCTCTTGAGCCCGCCGCGCCGCTTGAAGCACTTCCAGAAAACCAATCAGCCTCCCCCGTCCTACAACTGGTACTCGGAGACGGGCGACGATGGCCGGGGTGGGAACTTCTGGTACGCCGAGCTCAATGGTGACGGCTACCCGGACCTGGTCCGCGAGGGACAGGTGAATGGCTCCATGCAACTGGGCTACCGACTCAACGTAGGAGGAACGCTCCAGTCGTTCCAGCCCATCGTGACCTCAGTCCGCAATGACAACGCGCAGATGGTGGTCGACCTTGAGGGAACCGGGAAGTCCAGCCTGCTCATCCTCGAGATGAGGGACAGGCCCGGTGTTCCTGGCGCCTATGACGTGGTGGGGCCGAACTACTGGGCGGTGACGATGCGTCAAGGGGTCTTCACGAAAGAGGAGACGACCCTCGTGCGAACGGATGTGTCGGAGAAGCAGTATTTCTTCGCGGACTTGAATGGGGACTTCCTGCCGGATGCATTGCGTGCGAAGCCTGATGGGACGGAACTCGAGGTTCTGATGAATACGGGCAACGGCTTCGCCGAGCCTGTGGCTGTTGTGCTGCCGCCAGGAGGTGGCCTCGGGAGTTTCACCCGTGACAATGGCATCCGCGTATTCGACTACAACGGTGACGGGCGCCAGGACCTGTTGTTGATGGACCGCGTCGGGAATGTGCGCACCGAGTTGGCGGTGCTCGAGTCCCAGGGGACGAGCTTCACCGTGCGTCCACTGTCGATCCCGGTGGGGCAGGTTGCTTCGACGCGAGGCTACAAGCTCTCCCAGCTTTTGGATTACGACGGTGATGGCCTGATGGACATGGCCCAGGTCGTCGATGGCTCGTTGCGCCTCTACAAACGCAAGGGAGTCCAGGGGGGATTGCTGGCCAACGTCAGCGACTCTCTGGGTGGGCAGGTGCGCTTCACCTACAAACCGATGATTGATTCCTCCGTATACACGCCAGGGACCACCTGCGCGTGGCCACAGCACTGCCTTCGGAAGGGCATGTGGCTGGTGTCGGAGCACCTCTCCGATGCTGGAGAGCATCCGATGCGGGTGAGACAGTATAGCTATGAGGACGGGCGCGCGGATCTCCTAGGGCATGGCTGGATTGGCTTTGGTGCAGTGACGGTTCGAGAGGTTGCGGCGGGCACGCAGATGCGGGCCGAGTTCGACAACCAGACGCGCGTGGGGACGGGATACCCCTATGCGAAGGAGCCACGGAAGGAAGTGGCCCGTGTCGCCTTGGGAGACCGACTCCTGGTTCAGACCCGGCTGATGTCCTACGAGTACCGCACTTGGAGCGGTGTCAGTTCGGGTACGGTCGGCACGCTGCTGCCCGTGGGATTGACGGAAGAGGTCCATGACCGGTTGGTCTCGGAATCAGAGACCTCGGGACTTCTGCGGCGCTTGGAGAGCACCAGGGAGTACGACTGGTCCTACGGCAATGTGACGAACTGGCGCGAGGTTGTCGGTTCAGAGGTGAAGACGGGGACGGAGTCCTTCCACAACGACTCGACGGCATGGCTCATTGGCTTGACGCTGAACCGGACCGTGACGAGTACCATCGGCGGGCGGTCCGTGACGCGGACCCAGTCGTTCACCTACCAGCCAGGGACGGCGTTGCTGGCCAGTGAGACGGCGGAGCCTGGAAATCCGAGCCTGGCGATGACGACGACGTACGTCCGGGATTCGGATGGGCTGGCAAGGCAGATCGTCCGTACGGCGGGGGGATTGCCGGCACGGAGCATGTCCATCACCTACGACACGCTGGACCGCACCTGGCCGGCAGTGATGAGCAACGCCTTGGGGCACTCGGTGAGTCTCGCCTATCACGGAGGCTTGGGGTTGCTCGCGGTGAAGGTGGACGAGAACGGTCTCACCACGCGCAACCAGTATGATGGCTTCGGTCGGCTCCGACGCATTGATGCTCCTGGACTGGCTGACACGACCTTCAGCTACGCGGCTTGCGCCGACAGTTCTTACTGTGCGCTGACGAGCACGACGAGGATTCGCACCTCCGCGGCGACCGACGGTTATCAGGAAGAAGTTGCGACGGTGGATCGGCTTGGGCGCCGCAAGAGCTTCAGCCGGAGGGCCTTCGATGGAGGGCTTGCGACTACGACTCTCGAGTATGACAGCCTGGGCCGGCTGCGGAAGGAATGGATACCGTCCCCGACCGGCTTCGAGCGGGTTGCCACCACCTTCACTTACGACAATCTGGGCCGCCGCCTCCGCGTGGACGCACCGGATGGGACGCATCAGGCCTGGAAGTACGAGGGCTCGAAGCAGTCCTGGTGGGACGAGAAGGGCAATCTGGTGGAGAGCTGGTTCGATGCACAGGGGCAATTGCTGCGCACCGAGGATGTCCTGGCCACTCGGCGTCTGGCGTCGAGCTACACCTACGCGCCCTTCGGGCTCTTGGAGTCGGTGACGAACGGGTACGGGCAAGGGCCTCGGTACACTTACGACACCTTGGGACGTGTCATCCAGGTCCAAGAGCCGAACTCCGGCTCGCTGGCGACGCAATACAACGCTTGGGGCGAAGTGACGCAGGAGACCCGTGCGAATGGAGATACGACGACCTATGACCGGGACGTGTTGGGCCGCGTCGTCACGAGGTTGGATCGGACAGGGGTGTCGCGCTTTACATGGGACGTCTCTGGGGCACTGGGCAAGGTGGGGGCGCTGCTGAGCAGCTCGCAGGAAGGGGATCCAGGAACCAGTCTGGACGACATCAGTGTCGTCTACACCTACGATGCGCTTCTGCGTCCCGTTGACGAGACGTGGAGCGTTGAAGGCAACGTCTTCGCTTTCTCCCGCACGTTCGATGACTACAACCAGTTGCAGCGGTTGTCCTATCCCTCGGCCGGAGGACAGCGCTTCGCGGTGGACCACCAGTACAAGCCGTGGGGGGCTCTGGAGAGGGTGAAGAGTGCCGCCACTGGCCAGAGCTACTGGCAGGCGCAGTCACAGAATGGCTTGGGTCAGATGACGTCCGAGGTGTTCGGCAATGGCGTGGTGAGCCAGCGCCGGTACGACACCCGAGGGCGTCCGCTGTTCATTGAAACGAAGTCAGGGACGCAGGCACGCCAGATCCTGGCCTACGAGTACGAGGCGAACGGTAACCCGCGCAGCAGGCATGACCGGGTGGCGCGGACAACAGAAGATTTCACCTACGACGCGCTGGACCGACTCAAGAACTGGACGGCGTTCCAGAACTGCGGCTCGACCGCAGTGGATTTCAGTTACGACGACCTGGGAAACTTGTTGGGGCGGACGGTTCGCCAGGGACCAGGGGAGAGTCTCTCGTACTTTTACGAGGGCACGGGAGGAGCGGGCCCTCATGCGGTGTCTCGTTCCTCGTTGGGGGCATACACCTACGACGCGAATGGCAACCAACTTACAGCCCCTGGAAGAACGGTGGAGTACACGCCCTTCAACCTGCCTTCGCGCATCACCAGCGGTTCTCATGACCTGACCTTCCGCTACAACGCACTCGACCAGCGCACGGTGAAGCGCTCCTCGTCAGGAGATGTGACGTTCTACGTGGGCGGGCTCTACGAGATGCGTCGCTCGGCGGCGGGGGCCGCGCTCCATGCTTTCAATGTGATGGGCGGGAGTGGCGCCGTGGCGCAGGTGTCGTGGACGACCGATGCCCAGGGACAACAGGGGGCGCAGAAGACGCTCTATATCCACAAGGACCATCTGGGCTCGGTCGATACGCTGACGGACGAAGGGGGCGTAGCCTTCGAGGTGCTGGCGTACGAGCCTTTCGGTGGCAGGCGGTATTCGCATGCGGTGGGGAGCCCGCAGGTGCGTGGAAACCCGAAGGTGCGTCAGGGCTTCACGGGACATGAGCACGACGAGGAGGTGGGGCTCATCAATATGAGGGGCCGCATGTATGATCCGAGGCTGGGTCGCTTCCTCAGCGCGGACCCTTTGTACGCGGGACCGCGAATGAGCCAGACACTCAATCGCTACAGCTATGTGCTGAACAACCCGCTGCGCTACACGGATCCTTCGGGATTTGTTCCCAGCGAGCTGCCGGTCATTATCTATGACAGCTGGTACGGGGGCTCGGCGATTGCGGGAGGGCCCCGCGTCGACCCTGGGTCTCCTTGGAGTTCGTGTTCGGCTCCGACAAGTCGAACATCAAATGATGGCAAGTGCAATGAGCAGTACGTGGGCACGCTTCCGCAGTCGCACAGAATGTCTCTGGAGTTTGCCTACTTTGTCCTGCGGACCCTGCTCTCGCAGCATGGTATCTCCGAAACATCTGTCGAGTATCTGAAAGGCGCGTTCCTGGGTGGGATTAATGGAGCGGTTCCTTTCCTAAGTATGGTGGCACCTCCCGAGGGTCAAACCCGGGAGTTCTATACGGGCTACGCGGGGGCGCAGTTTGCGTGGGCTGGTGTCCGGTTGTATGGCGCTGCGGCTGCGGCCTCTGGCGGTACTGCCGCTGTAGGAGTGGGAGGTGCGGCATCTGCTACGGGGGTCGGGGCAGGTGTGGGAGTTCCTGTCGTGGCCCTGGGCGGTGTTGCGATAGGGACAAGCGTGGTTGCTGTGAGCTTGGCCGGGGCGAACGTGGCGGGCGCTGTCCAAGCCGTGCAGATGGCGAATCAGGCCGGGAGTGGAGGAGGGGGCGGGAGCGATGGAGGTGGAGGGAGTGACGTAAAAGCGCCACCGAATCCATACGGAAAGAAGGGCGGGCCAGCGCACCAAGCCAAGGTCAAGGAGGTGGAGAATGAGGTTGCGGCTAGAGGCCTTGAGCCGCAGACTGAGCTTCATGTGCGGACCCCGGGCGGGTATAAGCAGAATCGCTTTGTTGATGTTTCGGGCCGAGACCCCGCTACTGGACAGGTAATGGAAATGCATCAAATCGGACGACAGACCGTAGGTGGAAATCCAGTGTCGCGCGAAGTGAAGGCTCTTGATGATATCGAGCGAGCGACTGGAGTCCGCCCGCAGTTTCACCCCTACAACTGACGAGGCCTTTGTGGGACGACAAATATCGGTGTGTCTGACGAATGTGGACGTGAAGGCATTGGAGAGTGTTCTTCGTACGGGAGAGGATTTTCGAGTTATCAATGGACTGGCAGAGAAACCTGAAATCATCGAGGCTGAAGGTGCGCTTGCGGATCAGGAACGCATGGTTTTCCTGGCCAGGGCTGTGGACTTGCGTGAAGTTCGATTTCAACCAGTGCCTGGCAAGAGTCTCTACAGAGTAGACTCGATTGATTCGCCAGTCGTTGAGTTCAGCCCCTGTAGGGTGAGTAACTCCGTGATACGTCCAGGGCGTCTGTTCTTCAAGACCCGGTACTATGAGGGAGAGAGGGGGGTGGACAAGTCTCCAGGTTTCTTGACGTGGTCTGCATGGTTGATGGCTCGTTGTAGGAAAGAACTGATGGCTGATAGTGCGACGCGTACCTACTGGGGTAGGGACGCAGCTAGCTTGCGCGATGCATCGCAATTGACGCTAGAGTTCTTGTGAGAAGACTCTGTGGAGCCCAATGATATCCAGGGTGCATCGCTTGGTGAGGTCTGCGTCATTCTCCGCCCCAGGATTTCTTGCGACACCTCTCTGGGGATAGCTTCCCCTCGTGAGGTCGATGTGAAGAAGCAGCAAAAGCAGGACAGGACAGGACAGGACGGCATATCTCGGTCGGTTCTCGGCGAAGCGGAAAATGGAGGCCGTGCTCCGGCTGCTCAAGGGCGAGGAACTCGACGCACTCTCGCGGGAACTAGGCGCCACGGCGACAGTGCTGAGCGAGTGGCAGGAGAAGTTCCTGGTTGGAGCGGAAGCCAACCTCAAGAGCCGGGAGCCCGAGCCTGCGGACGACGAGGTGCTGCGACTCAAGGCCATGGTGGGCGAGCTGATGGTGAAGAACGATTTGCTGGCCGAGAAGGCCCGGCTGCTAAACCGAAGTTCGTGATTCTCGATCAGGCTGAAGGGCGGGCAGGCGGGAAGTGAGCGGGAAGAGGGAGCAGGGGCACTTCTCGTTCGGCTCTGTGTGCGCAGAAGACCTGAGAGCGAGAAGGCCCTGCCCGAGGGCAAAGGTAGGCAGTGGCTGAAGAGGAAGCAGCGGCAGGCGCTGCTGAGGTGGGGTGAGAGGAGCGGCTGCCCGCTCACCATGCGGCGGTGCATGGCCGTGGCGGCTGTGGGGCGGGGAGCCTCATGCAACGCGGCAGCCCGGGAGTTGGGCTGTGCAACCTCCACCGTTGTCAGCGCAGTGCGCCGCTACCGGGAGGACGGACGCGGAGCGTTACGAGACAGGAGGGAGGGCAACGGCCAGCGCAAGGTAGACGAGCGATTCCGAGAGAGGCTGGCGCGGGTGCTGGTGGGAACGCCCGAGGACTGGGGCTGGTGCCGGCCCACCTGGACACGGGAGTTGCTGTGCCTGGAGCTTGAGCGCCGCGGGATGCCCCAGGTCTCCGTGGCGACCATGGGCCGCGCGCTCACCTGGCTCGGCGCGCGGCGCAAGGCCGCCAGGCCCATCGTCAAGTGTCCCTGGCTCGCGTGGAAGCGTCGGCGCCGGCTCTACGAGTTGAAGTGCCTGCATGCACACACGCCCCCCGAAGAGGGTCAAGTCCCGAATCGTGTGTAGTTGTTCGGAGGGGGGTTCGGGGGAGGAATGCTCCTTGGCGGGGTCAAGCAGCGGCAGTGTCTGGGGTTGAGTTGAGCAGGGCCATGTCGAGGTAGCGGCGGTCGTCCCAGATACCAGTCACTTCGAGGGCGACGGCGGTGATGAGACGCAGCGCGCTGG
>NZ_JAIQDF010000030.1:0-53492 GCF_020037055.1 Myxococcus sp. AS-1-15
GGGGTGGACAAGGGGTACGCGCGCCGACGGGTGGCGCTGCCGACGTATCCCTTCCAGCGTGAGCGCTACTGGGTCGACTCGCTCATCCCCAACACCGATGTGCTGGTGACCTTCTACCGGACCATCGTCCAACTGGCGGAGGTCAACACGGCGGTGCAGTTCCCCTCGTTGCGCTTCGCGACGCTGCGCGAGCCCGTGCCCGGCTTCTCGTGGATCGCCATGTACCGGCCGGAGGCCGACCCCTCGAAGGAGGCGGTCTACAAGCAGTTCTACGACCTCGCCCTCCAGTCGAACCTCGAGATGGCGAAGACGCTCTACCGGGGGCTCGACTTCTCGTCCTTCACCCGCGTGCTCGACATCGGGTGTGGTCACGCCGCGGACCTCATCGACCTGGGCAAGGCGCATCCCCACCTGGAGCTGCATGGCTGCAACATCTCGCCCGACCAGATTGAAGCGGGGCGGCAGCGCATCCGCGGGCTCGGGCTGGATGGGCGCATCAAGCTCCACTACCAGGACAGCTCGCGCGACGCCTTCCCGTCCACGTACGACCTGGTCATCGCGTTCCAGGTCATCCACCACATCCGGAACAAGGCGGACCTCTTCGCGAACATCAGCCGGAGCCTGCGCAACGGCGGCTACCTGGTGATGGCGGAGACGCTGTCCAACATGGCGAGCGCCATCGAGCACCCGGAGTCCACCACCCTCTTCGTGCCCCAGGCCGAGTGGGCGGAGCTGCTCGCCCGCAACCACCTGCGCATCGTCGAGGCGGTCGAGTCCAGCCAGGAGATCGCCAACTTCCTCCACGACCCGGACTTCGAGCAGAACTTCACGCGGGTGACCCGCGACCTGGACGAGGTGACGCAGAAGCACCTGCACGGCATCCACATGCTGGGGGAGCTGCTCAAGCGTCGGCTGGCCGCCTACCTCCTGTTCACGGTGACCAAGGACGAGTCGATGGACGTGGACACGATTCGTCGCATCAACCTCGAGCGGCTGGGCGCGCGTGTCTCCTACGATGCCGCCTACAGCGCCGTGACGAAGGGGCCGTACGCGCTGCCGCCTCCTCCGGGGGCGCAGACGCTCCAGGACGCCGCCTCCGCCGCGAGCACCTTCTCGAAGACGCTGCTCTCCACGGAGCCCGGCCAGCGAGGCCCGCTGCTCGACAGCTATCTGCGGGAGCAGGTGGCCAACTTGTTGAAGATGCCGGTGGTCCGGCTGGACGCGGAGCAGCCCCTGAGCACCCTGGGCCTGGACTCGCTGTTGTCGCTCGAGCTGAAGCACAAGATCCACGCGGAGACGGGCGTGAGCCTGCAGCTCGATGAGCTGCTGCAGGGCGCGAGCATCGCGCACCTGTCGCAGCGCCTCGCCGAGCAGCTCGACGGGAGCGGCGCGGGCCGGACGGCCCCGAGTCAGGACTGGGAGGAAGGCGAGCTGTGATGACCGACGAACTCATCGCCGAGCTGTCCCGGCAGGGCGTCACGCTCTGGGTGGAGGGGGAGCGGCTGAAGTACCGGGCCCCCAAGGGCGCGCTGTCGCCGGAGCACCTGGCGAAGCTGTCCACGAACAAGGCCACGCTGGTGGAGCACCTGCGCCGGCTCGCGGCCGACGGTGAGTCCGTCCATCCGCTCTCCCACGGACAGCAGGCGCTCTGGTTCGTCTCCCAGGTGGCACCCGACAGCGCCGCCTACAACACGGCGCTGTCGATTCGCATCGTCTCCGAGCTGGACGTCGCCGCGCTGCGACGCGCCTGTCAGCGGCTCGTGGACCGACACGGCGCGCTGCGGACGACCTTCACCACGCACCAGGGACAGCCCGTCCAGCGGGTGCGTGAGCAGGCCGAGGTCCCGTTCGAGCAGGTCCCCGTCCCGGAGCTCGACCTCGAGTCCCTGCGGGCGCGGGTGACGCAGGCGTACGAGGCCCCGTTCGACCTGGAGCGGGGCCCGCTGATGCGCGTGCGGCTGTTCACGCGGGGCCCGCGCGACCACGTGCTGCTCATCGCCATCCACCACATCGTCTATGACGGATGGTCGCTGCTGGTGCTGGGAGAGGAGCTGCTGCGGCACCTCTACGCCGCGGAGAAGGCGGGCGCTCCCGCGACGCTGCCCGCGCCGCAGGCGACCTATGTGGACTACGTCCGCTGGCAGGCCGAGATGCTCGCGGGCGCCACGGGGCAGCGGCTCTGGGACTATTGGTCCCGACAGCTGGGCGGCGCGCTGCCGGCGCTGGACCTGCCCATCGCGCGTCCCCGGCCGCAGGTGCAGGGCTACGCGGGCGCGTCGGTCCCGGTGTCGTTGAAGGGGACGCTGCCCCGGCGATTGAGGGAGCTCTGTGAGCAGGAGGGCGTCACGCTGTACACGCTGCTCCTGGGCGCCTTCATGGGCCTGCTGCACCGCTACTCGGGGCAGGAGGACCTGCTCGTCGGAACGCCCACGCTGGGGAGGACGCAGCCCCAGTTCGCGAAGGTCGTGGGCA
Organism: Myxococcus sp. AS-1-15; assembly: GCF_020037055.1. Classification (NCBI taxonomy): domain Bacteria; kingdom Pseudomonadati; phylum Myxococcota; class Myxococcia; order Myxococcales; family Myxococcaceae; genus Myxococcus; species Myxococcus sp. AS-1-15. The sequence goes on from NZ_JAIQDF010000030.1 coordinate 2,473, forward strand.
ACTTCATGAACATGATGGTCCTGCGGGGAAATCTCTCCGGGGACCCTTCGTTCCGGGCCCTGCTCGGGCAGCTGCGGCAGACGGTCGTCGGCGCGCTCGCGCACCAGGACTTCCCCTTCCACCTGCTCGTGGAGAAGCTCAACCCGGAGCGCGACTCCGGCCGCTCACCCATCTTCCAGGTGGCGTTCATGCTCCAGCCCACGCCCCGGGAGGACATCTACCAGGGGGACGAGGCCCACCCCGCGCTGCCCGGGGGGCTGGTGCTGCGCCCCTTCGACATCCCGCAGCAAGAGGGCCAGTTCGACCTCTCGCTGGAGCTGACGGAGACGGACGCTTCGTTGGGCGGCGTGCTGAAGTACCGCACGGACCTGTTCGACGCGGCGAGCATCCACCGGATGGTGGGGCACCTGGAGACGCTGCTGGAGGGGCTCGTCGAGGACCCCGAGCGGCGCTTGTCGGAGCTGCCGCTGCTCACCCCCGAGGAGCGCCGCCAGGTGCTCGACACCTGGAACGACACCCGCTCCGCGCGGACCCCCGCGTCGTGCCTCCACGAGCTGTTCGAGGCGCGAGTGCGCGCGTCCCCGGAGTCCATCGCCCTGGTCGCCGGCGCCGAGCGGCTGAGCTACCGCGAGCTGGACGCGCGCGCCAATCGACTGGCGCACCGTCTGCGGGCGCTCGGCATCGGCCCCGAGGCGCGGGTGGGCCTCTGCGTCCCCCGGAGCGCCGACATGGTGGTGGGCATGCTCGGCATCCTGAAGGCCGGCGGCGCCTACGTGCCGATGGACCCGACCTATCCCGCCGACAGGCTCGCGTACATGCTCGGCGACTCCCAGGCGAAGGTCGTCCTGGTCGACGCGGGCCACGCGACGCGGCTGCCGGAGACGGGCGCGAAGGTGGTGCCGTTGCAGGCCGGCGGCGACGAGGTCGTGGACCCTCCGAGGAGCGGGGTGGTGGCGGAGAACGTCGCGTACACGCTCTACACCTCGGGCTCCACGGGGCGTCCCAAGGGCTGCATGGTCTGTCACCGCAACGTCGTGCGCTTCTTCGACGCGATGGATGACGCCATGGGCGCTCACGAGCGCGGCGTGTGGCTCGCCACGACGAGCATGTCGTTCGACATCTCCGTGCTGGAGCTCCTGTACTCGCTCACCCGGGGCTTCCAGGTGGTCCTCCGCGGCGAGCAGGGAGTATCGACCGGGACCGGCGCGTCCAGCAGGCCGCTCGAGTTCAGCCTCTTCTATTTCGCCAGCGACGAGCGCGAGCACACGAAGGCCAAGTACCGGCTGCTCCTGGAGGGTGCGCGGTTCGCGGACACGCATGGCTTCAAGGCGGTCTGGACGCCCGAGCGGCACTTCCACGCCTTCGGCGGGCTCTACCCGAATCCCTCCGTCGTCAGCGCGGCGCTCGCGGCGACCACCCGGAACATCCGGCTGCGCGCGGGCAGCATCGTGCTCCCGCTGCACAGCCCCATCCGGGTCGCGGAGGAGTGGTCCATCGTGGACAACCTCTCCGACGGACGCGTGGACCTCTCGTTCGCCTCGGGGTGGCACCCCAATGACTTCGTGCTCGCGCCCGAGCGCTTCGCCGATGCGCGCACCTCCTTCTTCGAGCAGATCTCCACCGTCAGGAGGCTCTGGAGGGGCGAGGCGGTGTCGTTCCGGAACGGACAGGGGCAGGACGTCCCGGTCCAGTCCCTTCCCCGGCCGGTCCAGCCGGACGTCCAGGTCTGGGTGACGGCGGCGGGCAACCCGGAGACGTTCCGCGCCGCGGGAGCGTCGGGCGCGCATGTGCTCACGCACCTGCTGGGGCAGAACCTCACGGAGCTGGCGAAGAAGGTCCGAATCTATCGGGAGGCCTGGGCGGCCGCGGGCCACGGGCCGGGGCCGGGCCACGTCACGCTCATGCTGCACACGTTCATGGGCGAGGACGTCGACGACATCCGCCAGAAGGTGAACGCGCCGCTGCGCCAGTACCTGAAGAGCTCCATCGGGCTGCTGCGCTCGGTCATCGGGCCCCTGCCACATGGGGGCGAGCTGGAGGCGCTCTCGGAGGCGGACGTCGACCAGCTGCTCGCGAAGGCCATCGACCGGTACTTCAACCAGCTGGGCCTGTTCGGGAACGTGGAGAGCTGCCTGCCGTTGATCGACAGGCTGCGCGAGCTGGGCGTGGACGAGGTCGCGTGTCTCATCGACTTCGGGATGGACGTCGACGCGACGCTGGCGGGGCTCGAGACGTTGAACGCCCTGAAGGAGCGTTGCACGCGGCCCCCATCCGCGCCCGAGGACATCCCCTCGCTCATCGCCGCGCACGGCGTCACCCACTTCCAGTGCACGCCGTCGATGTTGCGGATGTTGCTGCTGGAGCCGGGGGGCGTGGAGGCGCTGCGTCCGCTCCGCAAGCTCCTGGTGGGCGGCGAGGCCTTCCCCTCGGTCCTGGCGCGCCAGGTGCTCCCGAGGGTGGAGGGCGAGGTGCTCAACATGTACGGGCCGACCGAGACGACCATCTGGTCCTCGTTCGAGCGGGTGGAGGACGCGTCCCGGGTCACCATCGGCGGGCCCATCGCGGACACGCGGATGTACGTGCTGGACGCGCGGCTTTCGCCCGTGCCGGTGGGCATGCCCGGAGAGCTGTTCATCGGAGGCGAAGGGGTGGCGCGGGGCTATCTCCACCGCCCCGAGCTGTCGGCGGAGCGCTTCATTCCGGACCCCTTCGCGGGGGAGTCCGGCTTGCGCATGTACCGGACAGGAGACCGGGTCCGTCGTCTGCCCGAGGGGCGCATCGAGTTCCTGGGCCGCGAGGACCACCAGGTGAAGGTGCGGGGAGTACGCATCGAGCCGGGGGAAATCGAGGCGGAGCTGCGTCAGCACCCGGAGGTCCGTCAAGCGGTGGTGGTGGCGAGGGCCGACGCCTCGGGCGAGGTGGCGCTCACGGCCTATGTCGTGGCCGCGACGACCGTCACCCCCTCGGCGCTGTCGCGCTTCCTGAGGGACAGGCTGCCGCCCGCGATGATTCCCTCCCACTTCGTCCGGCTGGACGCGCTGCCGTTGACGCCGAACCAGAAGCTGGATGTCCGCGCCCTGCCGGTGCCCGAGGCTCCGGCGCCGGAGCTGTCGGCCGCGTACGTCGCGCCCAGGGACGCGCTGGAGCTGGAGCTGGTGGCGCTCTGGGAGGAGCTGTTCGATTTGCGCCCCATCGGCGTTACCAGCAGCTTCTTCCAGCTGGGCGGCCACTCGCTGCTGGCGGTCCGGTTGATGTCCCGGCTGCGCGCCCGCTGGGGGCGTCAGCTCCCCGTCTCCCTCCTGTTCCAGGCGGACACCATCCGTCAGCTCGCGGCCCTGCTCGTCCAGCAGGAGGGCGGTGCTCGCGCGCGGGAGCCGCTGGTGCGCATCCAGGAGACGGGCGACAAGCCGCCCCTGTTCTTCGTGCACCCGACGGGCGGCGACGTGCTGTGCTACGCGCCGCTGGCGAGGCAGCTCGGGCCCCGGCAGCCCTTCTATGCGCTGCAGGCGCTGCCGGACCAGGACGCGGGCTCCATCGAGGAGATGGCGGCGCGGTACCTGGAGGAGGTGCGCCGCGTCCGTCCGAGCGGGCCGTACCGCCTGGGGGGCTGGTCCACGGGCGGCATCGTCGCGCAGGCGATGGCGCGGCAGTTGGAGGCGCGGTCCGAGCAGGTGGAGCTGCTCCTGTTGTTGGAGACCTGGTCTCCGGAGCTCTACCAGCGGGCGGAGGAGCCCGGCGCGCTCATGGCGTGGTTCGCCACGGACCTGCTGGGGGGCGCGGAGGCGGCGAAGCTCGACGCGGTGAAGCTCCAGGCGCTCGATGAGGCGGGGCGCCTGGGCTACCTGGTCGAGCACGCCAAGGCCCTGGGCGCGCTTCCGGGGGTGGAGCTGCCGGAGATGGAGCAGCGCTTCCGGGTCTTCTCCCGCAACGCGCGGGCCCTGTCCCGCTACCGGGCGGAGCCCTATCGCGGCAAGGTGCTCTTCCTCCAGGCGGAGCAGCTGGCCGCGCCTTCGTCGGACACGCTGCCCGCGCCGGTGGAGAGCTGGGGGGAGCGGTTGCTCCAGGCCCAGCTGCATCAGGTGCCGGGCAATCACTACACGATGCTGCAGGCGCCGCATGTCCGCGAGGTCGCGGACCGGATGACCTGCTTCCTGGATGCGCTCACGGTGGCCGCCGGGCCACGTTGAAGGAGCCTTGGGTCATGGGAATTCATGTCGCGCGGTTCAGGATGGGAGGCGAGGTCCGGTGGGGATGGGTGCGGCGGGAGCAGGTCATCCCCATCCCGGGGCGGTACGAGTCCCTGGCGGAGTTCCTCGCGGAGGGGGCGGCGAGGGCGCGGGGGATGGTGGCGGCGGGGAGCGAGGGAGAGGGGCTCGCGCTGGCGAAGCTCGAGCTGCTCGCGCCGGTGACGTCGCCGTGCAACGTGGTCTGCCAGGGGCAGAACTACCGCAGCCACATGCTGGAGGTGGGGCAGGACCCGGACGCGAAGGACTTCAACCAGTTCTTCCGCAAGGCCTCGTCGTCGCTGGCCTCGAGCACGGAGGACATCGTCAAGCCGGGGCGGGTCCGGATGCTCGACTACGAAATCGAGCTGGGGCTGGTCATCGGCCGGAGGATTTCGGGGCCGGTGCGGGTGGAGCGGGGAGGGCTGCACGAGTTCGTCGCCGGAATCGTGATGGGCAATGACATCTCCGCCAGGGACCTCCAGCTCGCGGAGGGACAGTGGCACAAGGCGAAGAGCTTCCGGACCTTCTGTCCGGTGGGGCCGTATGTCTATCTGCTCGACGCGGAGGATTGCGCGCGGTTGATGGACCTGCGGCTCCAGCTGTCTGTCAATGGCGAGCCGAGGCAGGACGCGAGCACCTCGGAGATGCTCTACCCGCCGGAGGAGACGCTCACGGAGCTGTCGGAGGTGATGGACCTGTTCCCGGGGGACCTGGTGCTGACGGGGACGCCGGGCGGCGTGGCGGCGGGGCGCAACCTGTCGAAGCTTGCGCGACAGGTGGGCAGGTTCATCAGCGTCTTCCTGTCTGACAAGACGCTCGCGAAGCTCATCCTGAAGCAGGGCAACACGGCGGGCTACCTGAAGGAGGGGGACGTCCTGCGTGCCTCGATTTCGAGCCCGGACGGGGTCATCCACCTGGGGACCCAGGAGAACCGCATCGTGACGCGGGCCCTGGAGGCGCCGGTGCGCGAGGCTCGCGCGAAGGTGGGGTGAGTCATGGGTGGGGCCGCACGTCGACCACGGGGATGGGGGAGGTGGCCTTCGGCTCGGCCTCCCGCTTCGCGAGGATGGACGCACTGACAGGCCCCACCAGCAGACTCCCCAGCCAGAAGAAGAAGCCGAGCGTGGGGTAGAGCAGCTCGAGTTGCCGGGTCGGGCTGACACCCTCGTCCGCGGGGATGGAGTGGAAGTACCAGGACAAGGAGGAGAGCCCGACGAGCACCGCGAGGAAGCCTGTCCAGAAGGCCCCTCGATACCGGCCCATCAACAGCAGGAGGAGCGTGACGGCCAGCAAGGGGTTCGCGAACCAGCCCCCTTGCATCACGAACACGCCCAACCAGCCGGTGAGCAGGAGCGTTACACCCGACATCGTGTCCTCTTGCTTCGTCGCGGTGTTGTACAGGACGAGGGCGGGCAGGGCGCAGCTGACGATGAAGAGGACCGTCGACACGACCGCGGCGCTCGTCCGGGTCAACCAGGGCTTGGCGGCAGGAGCCATCGGAGCGTCGTCTGAAGGAGGTGCCATGGGTCGCGGATGATAGGGGAAACCCGGTCGACGTGGCGAACGGAGGCTTCCCCAGCGGTCTGGCCATCGACTCGACGAACCGCACGCTGTACGGGTCCGACTTCAACGGCAGCCGGGTGATGAGCGCCGGGCTGGACGGCAGCCATCCCACGCAGGTGGTAGGCGGTATCAACAGGCCGTCCGCCCTCGGGTTCGATGTCCCGAATGGCAAGGCGTAGGTCGTCACTACAACAACAGGACTCCCCTGGTGACGAACCCGACGACGGTGCATGGGATTGCCAGCGATGTCGCGGCTGGTCGGCTGTACTTCGCGGATGGGCTGGGGACCCGGATCCGGCCTGTGGCTGGCATGGAGGCCCGCGCCGTGGTCTGGTGCCACGACGGTCGCCCTCCGTCGTCCTGAGAGGACTTCACGCATGAATCATCCCGAGCATGGCGAAGCGAGGAGCCTCGAGGAGCTCATCCAGGTTGCCCTGGAGGGGGACGAAGAGGATGCGCGCGCCTGGGAGGCCATCCGGGCCCTGCATGCGCGGGGGACGCGTGACGTGCTGGACGCGGCCCTTGGGCTGCTCGGGTCCTCCTCCGCGAAGGCGCGGGGGCGCGGCGTGGACATCCTGGGCCAGCTCGGCGCTGGAAACCCGGTCTTCCAAACGGAGCGTGGGGACGCGCTGGTGGACCTGCTCCGGCGGGAGCGGGAGCCCGAGGTCCTCCTCTCCGCCGGGGTTGCCTTGAGCCACCTGGTGGAGCCCCGCGCCCTGGCCGTGCTCGTCGCGCTGGCAGGTCATCCCTCGGCCGAGGCGCGGTATGGCGCGGCGCATGGATTGGCGGTCCTGGATGCGCCGGAGGCGGTGGAGGCGCTCATCCGCCTGTCGGCCGACGAGGACCGCGATGTCCGGGACTGGGCGACGTTCGGGCTGGGGACGCTCATGGAGGCGCGTGACACGCCGGAGCTGCGGGACGCGCTCGTGGCGCGCCTCGGGGATGAGGACCCGGAGATTGTCGGGGAGGCGCTGGTGGGACTGGCGACTCGCAAGGATGCTCGCGCGGTCCAGCCCGTGCGCGCCGCGCTGAGGGGCGAGAGGGTGATGGTCTATGCGCTCGAGGCCGCCGCGGCCCTGGGCGACCCGAGCTTCCATCCGCTGCTGCTCGCCCTACGTGATGTCGGTGGCCCCGCGGAGGGCTACTTCCGGAGCGTCCTCGAGGAGGTCATCTCCCGGTTCGGGCAGGAGCCGGCTTGAGGGGCGTCACGGACAGAATGCCGGCAGGCTCGCCCGGAGGGCCGTGAGCTCGCTGAGCGAGTCGTTCATGGCGTTGATATCGGCGACGGTCGGAATCACCAGCGGCAAGCCCGCCTGGACCCGGACGATGGCGCCTCGCATGTCACCCTGCGTCTGCAACTGGACCGCGACCTCGGTGTCGACGTTGAAGGCCTCGGCGATGACCTCGGCGTCGAAGCCGGAGAAGATGTTCATGGCCGTGGCATTGACAGTCAATGATGCGAGGTCGCTGGTGGCCTGCAGGAGGTTGAGAGGACTCGGAGTGGCGACCGCCGTGAGCGTGGAGGCGACCGAGGCCTGTGCCGAGCCTACGTAGTTGTCGACCACGGTGAGCCACGTGCCCGCGGTCGAGTTCGCCGAAACGCACTGCTGGGCCTGGGCTGGCGCGACATGGAGGACCACGGCGAGCACGGCGACGGACCACCCGCTCAAACGAGAGGACATGTCTGGATTCTCCTGGGAGTTGCTGCTGGGTGACGACGAAACTCTCGCCTCGTCGTCACGCGGGCGTCAATCAATGCCAGTCATCCAGGAGGAGTGACTGTGTCTCCGTGGACACAGTCATTGGACGTTCCGCCACCCTCGCTCAGAAGATGCCTTGTCCCGGGGTGAGGACGTGGTCCGGGTCGTAGCGTCGCTTCGCGTGCGCGAACCGCTCCCAGTGGGGATGGAAGTGTCGGCGCCAGTCGGCGGGGCTCAAGGGCACGGCATCCACGGGGTAGATCTTCCCGCCGAGGGCCGTGAGCCGGTCGACGATGGCGCGGTTCTTCTGCACGAGGGCGGCGACGTTCTCCGGCGTCGGGGGAATCGCGGTGCGCAGCAGTGAGAAGAGGAAGACGTGTCTGTCGTTGGGCGTCCGCAGGAAGGGCGTGGTCAGCGCCGAGGCGCGGAAGGGGTAGAGGAGGATGGGCCCTTGTCCCATGTCGGCGTCGGTGGTCTGCGCGAGGACCTCCTGGACGAACTCCTCGGCGCACCGGGCGGGGACGAACATGTCCAGCCAGGGGTGGGGAAAACCCCAGACGCCGAGCTGCTTGAGCAGCTCGATCAGCGGCGCGAGCCGGTTGGCGAAGTCGAAGTAGCTGCCGTCCGTCACCTGGAGCGTCCCCGGTTGGAAGCGCAGGCCCGCGAGCAGCCGCGAGTCCTGGGGCTCCGAGCCCGGGGTGAAGTACTTCACCACCTCGAGCTGATACGCCCGGCCTCCGTTGGAGGAGACGACGGAGCCCTCGACGTAGTCGAAGCGGCCGTCCTCGATGAGCCGCCGCTGGTCCTCGAGGAAGCGGTGGAGGTCGTCGTACAGCGCGAGGTAGGTCCGGGCGCGGGGCTGCACCTCGACGAGCCGAACCCGGGCTCGCACGATGATGCCGAACTGGCCCAGGCCCGAGCGCACGGCGTCGAACAGGGGCCGCTCGCGCCAGCGTGAGCACCGCACGAGCTCGCCCCGGCCCGTGACGACGTCCAGCTCCAGGACGTTGTCCACCTGGAGACCCCAGCGGAACGCCTGTCCGCCGATGCCTCCCGCCGACAGCGTCCCGCCGATGCTCAGCTCGATGTAATCGGTCAGCACCGGGGGACTCTTGCCGCTGGGGAGCGAGGCCTGGAGCAGCTCGTGCCACCGGACGCCCGCATCCACCCAGGCGCTGTCCTGGTCCAGCTCGTGGAGGGTGGCCAGCGCGGACATGTCGACGACGATGCCCGCTGGCACCTGGGACTGGCCGAAGGTGCTGTGGCTCTCACCCAGGCCGCGCGCGGCGGCGATCTTCAGCCCCTGGCGGCGCGCGAAGCGGACCATGGCCACGATGTCCTTCACCGAGCCGGGCACGAGCACCGCCCACGGCGTGTGGTGCCGGATGTGACCGAAGTCGTCCGAGGCCGCGGTCCGCGACGCTTCGTCCAGCAGCAGCTCGCCATCGAGAGGGGGCAGGGGGACCGCGCCGGCCTCCGGCGTGGAGGCCCAGCTGCGGCTCATGGGATTGAACGCGACCGCCACCAACGCACCTTGGAGCAACGTCCTCCGGGACACCGTTCGACTCGACATTCACGCCTCCTTCGACGTCGGAGACTTCTAGCCCGGCGTTGTCCTGCCCAACAATTGCCCTCGCTTCGCGGTCTCCATCGCATGGGATGCACCGCGCCAGTCCCGTGCGACCATCACGTCGATGGCGGGCGGGCACTCGTGCGCCGCATCGGTGCGCGTGCATGGCGCTCGGTGACCTTGCCCGGATATGGGGACTGGACATATGTTCAGCCCATGGCAGAGCTGCGCTCCGTTCCCCTGGGCGAGGGTCATGAGGTCCTGGTGGGGCAGTTGCCTCGCGAGCTCGTGCCCTCGGACGAGGCCTTCGAGGACCTCTGGACGCTCCATCCCGTGGAGTTCCATGAGATACAGATTCATGGCCGCCGGGTCCGCACGCCCAGGTGGCAGCAGGCCTACGGCGCGGACTACCACTACACGGGGCGCGTCAACCGCGCCCTGCCCCTCACTCCGTCGATGGAGCGCTGGCTGCAGTGGGCGCGCTCCGAGTTCGACGCGCGCCTCAATGGCCTGTTGTTGAACTGGTACGAAGGCGCGGAGGACCACTACATCGGCAAGCATCGCGACAGCGATGTCCAGCGCATCGAGGGCACCCCCATCGTCACGCTCTCCTTCGGGCAACAGCGCGCGTTCCGCATGCGGCCCTGGAAGGGGGAGGGCTTCATCGACATCCCCGCGGTGAACGGGGGCGTCATCGTGATTCCGTGGGCGACGAACCGGGCCTTCACGCACGAGGTCCCTCCCTCCGCGCAGGCACGCGGGCGGAGGATTTCGGTGACGATTCGCGCCTTCAGCGCTTGAGTCCCGGGCGCGACGTCACGTGTCCGCGCAGAGGCCCTGCTCCTGCGCTAGCAGGATGAGCTTGGCCCGGCTGGGCACGGCCAGCTTGGCGTAGACGCGCTTCAGGTGCGTCTTCAAGGTGTTCAGCGAGCTGTCCAGGTCGTCCGCGATGGTCTGGTTGTCCCAGCCATTCAAGACCCGCTCCACCACGTCCATCTCGCGCGGCGTCAGGCGCTTGCGCCACTCCGCGGGAGCCTGCGCCCCGTGCCGCACCTCCTGGAAGATCATCGCCCACGGCATCCTCCCCGACTGCCCCGGCAACCGCAGGAAGGTCACCTTCAAGCTCCTCCCCGGGCGCCGGAAGGTCAGCACGTCCTGTCCGGAGAGCTGCTGGGGGCCGGAGCGACGGAGCCCCTCCAGCGCGTCCAGCAGCACCTGCGGCAGGCCGAAGCGGCCACAGGGCGCGTCCGGGAACCAGCGATGCAGCAGCGCCGTGGAGCGGGGCGTGCGCATCAGCTCGGTGGTGGGCGGGCTCAACACGATGCTGTCGAGCCCCGTGTGCCGGAAGAGCTGCTCCAGGAGGTCGCCCTGGTGCGCCAGGTCTTCCAGCATGCGGCAATTGCGCACGGTCCTCGCCAGGATGGGCGTCAGGCGCTGGAGGAAGGCGCGCTCCTTCTCCGTGAAGGCCTTCCGGGTCTCCCGGTACAGCGTGAAGCCGCTGTGCCAGCCCAGGCCCATGTCCATCAACACGGACAACACCCGCTCCACCGGCATGTGCATCTCCCGGCAGTACGCATACATGGCGCTGTCCTGCATCTGCCGGCGCGACAGCATCTCGGTGTCCCGCAGCACGGTGTTCGGCCGCCGAATCACCGCGGAGCTCACGAAACACTCGTCTGAAATCTCCGGGTAGCGGTCGAAGAAGACCTGCGGCATGTCCTGGACCATCGGCCAGTCGTATTGGCCGGGCGCCCCCGGATTGGACACACACAGCCCTCCGAAGTCCGCCGCCAGCACGCGTGACAGAATCCGGTGGGACTCCGAGAAGGCTTCCTTCAGGTCGAGCGAGCTGCTCAACGCCGTCATCACCTCCAGGAGCACCTGCTCCCCCTGCATGGAACCCGGCTGACGCTTCACGCGCATGACCTTGTCTCCCCGGTGGCTTCGAGTGTCGGCACGACGTCCGGGGGGATTTCTACCATGCGCGGCAACGACAGCCTTTCTCACGCCCCCTGGGTTCGGAGGGCGTCACCCCGATGGGTGATGCCGGCGCTCGACGGCTCTCCCGTATGTTTCTCGGGCCCGTTCGCCGTGTCTGTCCATTCGCTGGAGGTCCCATGTCCCCGCAGCCGTGCTGGATTCGTCTCACGTCGAGGATGTCATTGCTCGCGCTCCTGGCCGCCCTGAGCGCCGTCACCTGGAGCGCGCCGGCCCAGGCGCGAACGCCTGGAGGCATCATCGGCGTCGGGTATTACGGCCATCATGGCCCGCCGCCGTGGGTGGACGCCGCGTGCCGGTTCACGGCGGTCCACAAGCCCTGTGTCTGCGCACTCCCCGCCGTCGCCCCGCTCAATGAGACCCTGGGCTGTTCGAACACGAGCCAGGCGTGGGCCGACCTGGATGCCAAGAACACCTGCACCCGGCTCTGTACGCATCCGGCGAACAACCCGTCCGGCGACGGCGGCACCGTGGCGCGCCCCGGGGGCTCGGCGGACGGCGAGGTCCTGTTCCGGGGCTCCGGCGCCGTGAGGCGCCTGCAGACGGGCGGCTATCTTGGGTTCGTCCCGTACAGCGAGGCGCCTCTCGGGTACGGCCTGGACGTGGCGTGGGTGGCCTCGGCGGTCGTGGAGGCCACCACCGTGCCCTGGGTCTTCCTGGAGGACCTGGGCCCGGCCATCCAGTGGGATGACCCGAAGGGGAGCGCCGCCTTCGTCCAGGCCTACTCGAGCGAGCGCGGCGCGCCCCAGCCCATCGGGACCTGCCGCCACGCGCTGCAGGTCTCCTGTCCGCTGACGGACGTGAAGCTCGGTGACCGCCTCCAGGTCTGCTCGGGGCAGAGCGAGGAGGACGCGAAGCGCATCGCCCAGACGAGCTGCGCGCCGCTGCGCTACGAGGCGCTGAGCCGCTCCTGGAGTCCCTGGGCCCTGTATGGCGCCCCTTCGGAGCAGCCGCATCGCGCGCCCTCCGCGACCGTCGTCGCCGTGGGGCCCGGGCAGTTCCTGGGCTACGTCCCGTCCAGTCTCCAGGTCGTGGGCTTCCACGAGGACTGGACCCGGCTGGCCGAGGCGCTGCTGGAGCGCACCGACGGCACCACCGTGTGGCTCGCCGGCCCGGCGGAGTTCTACGCCCCCAAGGCCGAGTGAGTCCCGAGCGGTTCAGCGCGGCGCGCACCGTGAGCATCCGGACACCGCGCTTCGGCGCCCGCGTGGCACACTCACGTGATGACTCGTTACGCGCTCCTGCTCCGTGGTGTGAATGTGGGCACGAAGAACAGCCTGCCGATGGCCGAGCTGCGCGCGATGCTGTCGCGGCTCGGCTGCGGCGACGTGAAGACCTACGTGCAGAGCGGCAACGCGGTGTTCACCACGAAGCTCGGCGTGGCGGAGCTCACCAAGGGCATCGAGGAGGCGCTGGAGCAGTTCATGCGGCGGCCCATCTCCACGACGCTGCGGACGCTGAAGCAGCTGCAAGCCGTCGTCGACGGCAACCCGTTCGCGGACGTGGCGACGAACCCCTCCTCCCTGTGCGTGACGTTCCTCTCGGCCGCGCCGACGAAGGCGGAGCTGGCGCCCCTGCATGCCCAGGACTGGGGGCCGGAGCTGTTCCAGGTCGCGGGCAAGGAGATCTACTCCTGGTACCCGAACGGCCAGGGGAAGAGCGCGCTGGCGGTCGCGCTCGGGAAGCTGGCCTTGCGCGGCACGGCCACGACGCGCAACTGGAACACCGTGCTGAAACTCCTGGAGCTGCTCGGCTAGGCTCCAAGGCCTCCATGGCCATCGACTTCATGGTTCTGCCTCTCAGCCGCTACATTGTCGGTGATTTCATCACCCCGGCGATGCGCTCCGCGTGGGCGAGCGGCGTCCCGTATTCCATCATCGGGCCGGAAGGTGCCCGGCCGCTTCCGGAAGGACTGCCATTCGGCGGCCCTGAGGCGCCGGTTCGTCGCGCCAGGGTCATCGACATGTTGGTGGAGGACCTGCGGCAGCTCCCAGTCTCCACGCCAGACCCACTGTGGGACGAGCGCTCCGAGGCCGAGCCTCGCTTCCACCGCGTGGACCCCGCCTCGTACGAGGCGCTCCTGGAGGAGGCACGCAGGCCCGGCAAGTCGTTCCTGGGTTTCCGCAAGAGAGGCGAGGGCGACCGCGTCCATGTGGCCGCCATGCTGTTTCTTCCCCGCGACTTCGAGGCGACCTTCGAGATGACGACGCCGCTGCGGCGCCTCACCGGTTCGACGCCCCGGGCCCTGGCGGCACTGGAGCGGATGCACTGGCCCGACAACGCGAAGGCCGCGGTCGACAGCCTCCGCGCCGCGCTCGTGGACTCCCGGGACCACCAGGTGCCGATGATCGTGGACTGGTGAGGGTCAGGCCCGCGGGGAGGGGAAAGGGACGTCGTCGGCTCAGGGCGAGGCGGACGTGGGCCGCGACGGGGCCTCCGCCCGGGGCTCGCGGTGGTACACCTTGGCCACGATGCGCCACCTGCCGTCCACCTTGAGCAGGGAGATGTAGTCGATGAAGTCCCACTTCGCCGTGCGCGCGGACACCTTGACGACGGCCGCGCTGCCGGTGACGTCCACGCCCGGTGAGCCGCCATGGGGGGCGGTGAGCGGGGGCGCTGGACCGACACGGGCGCCGGTGAAGCCGCGCGTGCTGCTTCCGAGCAGGCGGACCCGTGGGGCCTGCTTCTCGGGGACTCCTGGATAGGTCATGATTCTCCTTCCCCCTTGTCGTGAAGGAGTCGCCATGCAAGCCAAGCGTCTGGTCGTTTCCCTGTTCGCGATGTGCAGCCTGTCCCTGGTGGCCTGCGGTGGTGGAGCCGAGTCCGAGTTCGACGCGCCGGAGGGCGAGGTGATGGCGAGCACGGAGCAGGGCATCGGCATCCCGCCCAACTGCCCGAACAACGACCTCATCTACTGGTTCGAGAACATCCGTGCCTGTGTGGTGAAGTGCGGCGCCTCGCGCATCCAGGCCACCCCCGCCACGCAGTACGCCGGCTGTCAGTCGAACCTGCCCGCCACGCGCACGCTCATCAACGTGAACTACTGCATCCCCGGCTGCGACCTGCAGTAGCCCGTGCGTCCCAGGGCCGGGACACTGGCTGTGCGCCGTGTCCCGGTGGCCCTCGGGCTGGTCCATTCCGTCGAGTGGCGCGTTTGTCCGTGCGACCTGCGCCGCCGGGCTCCGTTATGGGGGCAGCACCCCACCGGGTTTCTCCGGCCCTGGGGGGCTTCTTCCTGTGAGGGGGCTTGTGAAGCACCAACGCGTTCGTTCGTACCCGAGACTTCCGTCCGTTCCCTGGCTGCGCACCCTGCTGCTCTGCGTGGCCCTGGCCGCGTGTGGAGGAGGGGAGGACAAGAAACCACCCGCGCCTCCTCCTCCGGCCAACACGGCCCCGTCCGGGCATGACGACCTGCTCGCGACCGATGAGGACACCGCCCTGGTGATTCCGGGCGCGTCGCTCGTGTCCAACGACGTCGACGCGGACGGCGACTCGCTGACCGTGACGGCCGTCGGCAAGGCGACCCATGGCGGCGTGACGCTGGTGGGCGGCACCGTCACCTTCACCCCGGAGGCGGACTTCTTCGGAACCGCGACGTTCGAGTACACGGTGGGGGATGGCCGCCTGACGGACACCGCGCGGGTCACCGTCACGGTCAACGCCGTGAACGATGCCCCTGTCGCCGTGGCGGACGGCGCGAGCACCGACGAGGATGTCGCGCTCGTCGTCCCCGCGGCCACGCTCGTCGCCAATGACACGGACGTGGATGGGGACACGCTCTGGGTGGCGGGCGTCGGCGCCGCGACGCATGGCACCGTGACGCTCGCGGATGGCAACGTCACCTTCACCCCGGAGGCGAACCACCACGGGAGCGCCAGCTTCGAGTACACGGTCAGCGACGGGCTGTTGACGCACACCGCGACGGTGGCCGTCACGGTCCGCTCCGTGGAAGACGCTCCGGTCGCCGTCGCCGACACCGTGTACGCCCGGAGGAATACCTCGCGGTACATCAAGGTCGAGGAGCTCACCGCGAATGACGACATGGGCGATGGCTTCCTGCTCAACCTCGCTGGCGTGGGCTCGGCGGTCCATTGCACCGTGAAGATCGACGGCGGGATGATCGACTTCAGGCCGGAGGCGGACTTCACCGGGTCGGCGACGTTCCACTACACGGTCAGGAATCTGGCCGGAACCACCAGCGCGAGCGTGACCGTCATCGTGGGCGAGGCGCCCGTGGCCGTCGACGATACCGTGAGCACCCTCGAGGACACCGTGCTGGTCATCCCGACCGCCACGCTCGTCGCGAATGACATCGACGTCGACACCGACGACCTCCTGGTGGAGGGCGTCTACTCGGCCACGAATGGCACCGTGAAGCTGGAGGGGCAGAACGTCATCTTCACGCCGGCGGTGGACTTCTTCGGGACGGCGACGTTCAGGTATGAGGTCTCCGACCGGGCCAGCTTCAGCTTCGGGACGGTGAGCGTCACCGTCAACCCGGTCAACGACGCCCCCGTGGTGGTCGCGGATTCAGCGGTGGCCAGTGTGGACGTCGCGCTGCGCGTCCCCGTGGCGACGCTGCTCTTCAACGACCGTGACGTGGAGGCAGACGCGCTGGCGGTGACGGGAGTCTCGAACGCGCGCAACGGCACGGTCGAGCTCGTCGGGGACGCCGTGCGATTCACGCCCGCGTCGGGCTTCGTGGGCGCCGCCGGCTTCGACTACCAGGTGGCCGACACCCACGGCGCCACCAGCACCGGCTCGGTCGACGTGCGCGTGCGTGGCTACGCGGTGAAGTCCGTCTTCGCCGGGGTGGGGACCACGTGCGCGGTCTTCACGGATGGACGGCTCAAGTGCTGGGGTGAGAACAGCAAGGGGCAGCTGGGGCTCGAGCACACCGACAACCGAGGGGGGGGCCGTGGCTTCAACCTGATGAGCAACCTCCCCTTCGTCAACATGGGTTCGGACGCGCGGGCGGCGATGATGGGCCTGGGAATGGGCTTCGGCTGCGCGCTCTTCGAGGGAGGCTCGGTCAAGTGCTGGGGTGACAACGCGCAGGGCCAGCTGGGGCTCGGCGACACGCGGCGCCGCGGAGACGGCCCTGGCGAGATGGGCGACGCGTTGCCCCGGCTGGACCTGGGCGCGGGGCGGACCGCGAAGACGCTCGTCAGCGGGCTGAATCACCTGTGCGCCATCCTCGATGATGGGGCGGTCAAGTGCTGGGGTGACAACGGGAATGGCCGGCTGGGGCTCGGCGATACGGAGCACCGCGGAGATGGCCCGGGGGAGATGGGCAACGCGCTGCCTGCCGTGAGCCTCGGCACGGGGCGGACCGCGAAGGCGCTCGCCGCGGGAGGTCGTCACACGTGCGCGCTCCTGGATGACGGCTCGGTCAAGTGCTGGGGCGATAACAACTGGGGCGAGCTGGGGCTCGGTGACACGGCGGAGCGCGGAGATGGCCCGGGCGAGATGGGCGACGCGCTGCCTCGGGTGAACCTGGGCACGGGGAGGACCGCGAAGGCGATTGCCGCCCGTGAGTTCTCCACGTGCGCGCTCCTGGATGATGGCTCCATCAAGTGCTGGGGCGGCAACCAGTACGGCGCGCTCGGCCTCGGCGACAAGGTGCACCGGGGAGACAACGCGGGTGAGATGGGAGACGCCTTGCCGCGAGTCGACCTGGGGACGGGGCGGACCGCGAAGGCGCTCACCGTTGGCGGCATCTACACCTGCGCGCTCCTGGATGACGGCTCCGTCAAGTGCTGGGGCGGCGGCTACTGGGGGCAGCTCGGGTCCGGCGACTGGAACGAGCGTGGAGGCGCGCCGGGCGAGATGGGCGAGGCACTGCCCCGGGTGAACCTGGGCGCGGGTCGCGCCGTGACGTCCCTCGTGGCGGGCTACCACCACACGTGCGCCACCTTCGATGAGGGCAGCGTCAAGTGCTGGGGCTCCAACGCCAGCGGGGAGCTGGGGCTCGACGACGAGGACCACCGCGGAGACAACCCGGGCGAGATGGGCGAGGCCCTCCCGCCCGTCGAGCTGTAGTCACACGAGGACGGCGCGGATGGGCGGGGCTTGCCCGTCCGCGCTCCCTCGCGCCCGTCAGTAGTCGGGGTGCTCGATGTCCGCGAGCAACGCCGGGCCGGTGGGGTTCCATCCCAGCACGGCCCGCGTGCGCTCGCTCGAGCCCGGCATGTCGGCCAGGGCGAAGTCCGCGAGCCAGCCGAAGTGCTCGCGGCCGCGCGGCTCGACCGGCACGCCCAGGCGGCGGCCGATGACCCGCGCGATGTCTCGCAGGGCGACGCCTTGCTCCGCGATGGCGTGATAGACGCGCTCGCCCACGCCGTGCTCCAGCGCCAGCCGATACAGCCGGCCCGCATCCGACACGTGCACGGCGGACCAGCGATTCGTCCCCTCACCCAGGTACGCCGACACGCCCTTCTCGCGCGCCAGCTGAATCAGGAAGGGCACGAAGCCGTGGTCTCCCACGCCATGGACGGAGGGCGGCAGCCGCACCGTGGCCACGCGGACGCCGCGCTCGGCCAGCTGGATGGCCGAGGCCTCCGAGCGGCGCGGATAGTCGGCGTGGTCGACCGGCAGGTCGGCCTCGGTGGGGATGCGGCCGGGCGCCAGCCTCGCCATGCCGGACGTCACCAGCAGCGGCTTGTCCGTGCCGGCCAGGGCTTCACCCAGTACCTCGATGGCGCGCTGGTCCTGTCTGGCGTTGTTGGCGAACTTCGAGAAGTCGTGATTGAAGGCCAGGTGGATGACCGCATCGGACTGCCTGGCCGCGTCAGCCAGCGCCCCCAGGTCGTCCAGGGTGGCGCGCAGCACCCGGGCGCCGGTCCGCGCCAGTCCCGCTGCCTTGTCCTCCGAGCGGGCGAGCCCCAGCACCTGGTGCCCGGCCCCCAGCAGCTCCTGGACCACGCGCGAGCCGACCCACCCCGTGGCTCCGGTCACGAACACGTTCATGTGCACCTCCTGTTTGCGTGAGAGGCAGGCACTGTGGGCGCGTTCTTCATCCTGTTAAAGTCGAGAGCTTATCCAGGTATGGCGACCAACAGGATGGGCGTATGGCCAACGAGACTCCACTGGGTGCCTATTTGAGGGAGCGGCGGACCCGGCTCGACCCGATTGCGTTGGGCTATCCGGCCGGGCGGCGGCGCACGGCGGGGTTGCGGCGCGAGGAGGTGGCGCAGCGGGCCCACATCAGCCCCACCTGGTACAGCTGGCTGGAGCAGGGCCGGGGCGGCGCGCCCTCGGCGCAGGTGTTGGACCGCCTGGCGCAGGCGTTGATGCTGACCGACGTCGAGCGCGAGCACCTGTTCCTGTTGGGGCTGGGGCGGCCACCGGAGGTGCGGTACCGGCCCGTCGAGGGCGTCACACCGCGCTTGCAGCGCGTGCTGGATGCGATGGGCGTCTGCCCGGCGATGGTCCACACCGCGACGTGGGACATCGTGGCCTGGAATCGCGCCGCGACCGTGGTCCTGTCCGACTACGGCACGCTGCCGCCGGACCGCCGCAACGTGTTGCGCCAGATATTCCTGAACCCGAAGGCGCGCGAGCTCAACTTCGATTGGGAGTCGGTGGCGCGGTTCGTGGTCGGTGTGTTCCGCGGCCACGCGGCCCGCGCCGGGGCGGCCCAGACGGTGCAGCCGCTGGTCGACGAGCTGTGCCGGGACAGCCCGGAGTTCGCGGCGATGTGGCGCGAGAACGACGTGAGGTCCTTCGGCGAGGGCGTGAAGCGGCTGCGCCACCCCGTGCTGGGTGCCCTCACGCTGGAGTACTCGTCGTTCGCCGTGGATGGCCGGCCCGACCTGGCCATGCTCGTCTACAACCCGATGGAGGAGGCGGACGCGGTGAAGATTCGCGGGTTGATGGAGGGCCGGGGCGCATAGGGGCTTTGCGCAAGGGCCTCACGCGAAGCGCAGGCCCGAGAGCTGCTCCGACTCGTGCCACGACCGTCGGGCGGCCGCCTCGTCCCTGGCGCGCGGGGGCACCTTCGCGTCAGCGGGCAAGCCCCGCGTCTCTCCGAGGTTCCTCGGGCCGTGGTAGCGAGCGGGTTGATGGGCGTGCTCTCGCCCCTCGTGCGAGGACTCGCGCCACGCTGAGCGAGGTTCGGGCAGGGCCGAAACCTGCGCGACTCCCGCTTCACCTCGCGAGGTCCGTGGAAACCCAACAGCCCTGCCGGGTTCGACAGGGGGGGCCCGGAGCTCGAAGCAGGCAGCGCGGCGGCCTTCCGTGGGGAGGGCCGCCGTCTGCATGCCGGGAGGCACCGTGGCTACTTGGGCGCCACCGTGCCGGTGAACGTGCCACTCAGGTCCCCGAACGCGTGGAGGCTGAAGACCATGGTGGACTGGAACTCGAAGGGGGTCGTCTCGGGATAGCCGCCTGGGTCCACGGTGCCCCTGAACGGCTGGCTCTCATGTGAGACGAAGTCGAGCGGAGCGCCGCTGCCCACGCCCTCAATCAGGAAGGTGCTGAGCACCTGATACCCGTTCGGGAGGCTGGTCACCCTGAAGAGGAAGGAGCGCCCCTTGAAGAAGGGGGACACGTGCTTCTCCAGCAGGGCCCCGTCCGGTCCGCCGAACTGGACGAAGATGGGGCCGGTCTCCACGGAGAGGGCCTTCGGGCCGCCTCCCTCCCTGACCACGCGAGAGGTCTCGAAGCTGATGACGAAGGGCACGCTCTTGCCCACCAGCGACGCGAACTCGGAGTCCGGAGGACCTTCGTGCTGGGTGAACGTCAGGGTGCCTGAGATGGAGCCCCCGTTGTCCACCTGGATGCCCACGTCCACGCCGCCGCTGCCCGCGAGCTTGAAGAGGTAGCGCACCTCGGTGAGCTTCCCCTGGATGACCGAGAAGGCCAGCACGGAGGGCGACAGTCGCTGGGCGCTCAGGGGCGTACCGGGTGCCGACAGGCGCTCCAGGTGCCAGCTTCCCCCCAGCTCGATGGTGTAGTCGCCCTCGATGAGTGGCACGGTCAACGTGTCGGCGGACGTGTCCGAGATGAACACCGTCTGGGCGCCCGTGATGTTGAACGTGGCGCCGACCAGCTTGACCGCCCCCTCGGGGCTCTGCGCCGTCAGCGGCAACCGCAGCGTCCCCTGGGTGGCTTCGGAGGGCGGCTCCAGCCCGACTCCATCACCGCAGGCCACGAACATCAGCGCGAGGAGACACGTACCCCACCTGCTCAGTCCCATTCCTTGACACTCCTGTATTGAGAGGAATCACGGGTAGGGACGCGTGCCGCGTTCGTCAAGTGTGGGGCTGCTCGATTCGTGGCGCCGCCCGCCTCCCAGACCCCGTGCGGTCCACGGAGTGCCCCGGCGCCGTGGGTCGCCGCTACGCCAGCGCGACGACGGCGCGGTCACAGCCCACGTAGAGGGTGCCGTCGGCGATGAGCGGTGCCGTCGTCACGCGACAGGGGGCCCTCCACCGCCAGCGCTCCGTCCCTTCCTGAAGCGTCCAGGCGTGTACGGCGTTGCGGGCCCCCATGTAGACGAGTCCCCCGGCGATGGTTGGTGAGGCCGTGCTGGCGGGTGGTTTGTCGAGCGCGACCGACCAGCGCTCCTTCCCGGTCTCCTCGTCCACGGCGTGGAGCATCGAGTGATAGCCGGTGAAGCACACGACACCGTCCGCGACGGCGGGCGCTCCCCAGAGCGCGCCGGGCGTCTGGTAGGCCCAACGCTGCTCGCCGCTGTCGAGGTCGAGCGCGTGAAGGCGCTGTCCCAGCCCGGACAAGGCATAGACCGTGTCGCCGTGGACGGCGGGGGCTCCGCCATGGCTCATCGAACCGGTCTCCACCGACCAGCGCTCGGCCCCCGTGGCGCGGTCGAGCGCGACCACGTGTCCCTGGGTGAAGCCCTGGCAGGTCCCGACGATGACTTGCTCTCGCGTCACGCTGACCGCGGACTGCACGCTCCCGCCACAGCGGAGCTGCACGCGCCATTGCTCGGTCCCCGTGCGCGCGTCGATGGCGAGGACCGCGCCGGACCGGGTCCCCACATAGACGACGTCGTCGACGACGATGGGCGAGGAGGTCGCCTCGGAGTCGCATGAGACGCTCCAGCGGAGGGCGTGCGTGCCCAGGTCGACGGCGTGACACTGCCCGCCGCCGACGACGAAGAGCAGGCCCCGCGCGACCATCGGATGCGAGAGGCTCTCGGGGCTGGCGCCGCCGACCCGCACGCTCCAGAGCTCCTTCCCCTTCGCGAGGTCGAGCGCGTAGAGCCTGTCGTTGTCGTAGTTCGCGAACAGCATGCCGTCGTGGATGGCGGGCGTGTTGCGCGTCGTCACGAGCGCGCGCGGCGCGAACTTCCAGCGGGCTCGCTTGACCGCGAGC
Organism: Myxococcus sp. AS-1-15; assembly: GCF_020037055.1. Lineage (NCBI taxonomy): Bacteria > Pseudomonadati > Myxococcota > Myxococcia > Myxococcales > Myxococcaceae > Myxococcus > Myxococcus sp. AS-1-15. Next base: position 23,871 of record NZ_JAIQDF010000030.1, read on the forward strand.
GGTCCCGTTCCCTCGAAGTGTCCGGTCCGCGCGGCATTGGCGCCGAAGAAGATGGAGCGAGATGCGTCCGACAGAGGGGGTCTCCGGCCTGGGGGGCAGTGGGGCACTGGCCCGGGTGTCAGCTGATCAACTCCGTCGCTCGGAGCTCACGGAGGAACCCCTGGGGCGTCAGACCCGTGAACGCGCGGAACTCGGCGATGAGGTGCGCCTGGTCGTAATAGCCGGCGTCGGCGGCGATGTCCGCCCAGGGGGCGTGTTCGTCCTCGGATGCGGCGCGCAGCGCGCGATGGAAGCGGACGAGCCTGGCGAAGGCCTTGGGACCCACGCCGACGGTCTCCCGGAACACGCGACGCAGATGTCTGTCGCTCACCCCGATGTCACCCGCGACGTCGTTCACCGTGCCGCTCGAGAGGCGCTCGGCGGCGTCGAGGGCGAGTCGTGGGTGGGCGCGGCGTCCGTTGGTGCGCGCGAGGCGTTCGGCGATGGCGCGCTCCAGGATGTCCGCCGCCTGGGCCGTGTCGTCGGTGTCGCCCAGCCGCTCGAAGAGCCGCCGGGCCGCGGCATCGCCCCACAGGTCCTCGAGTGCGACGATGCTTCCGGCGAGGGCGGAGGCCGGGACGCCGAGCACCGCCTCATGCGCGCCCAGGTGGAGCCGCGCCGTCACGGTCCGCTGTCCGTGGTGGATTTGCTTGCGACGCACCCGCTGCATTCCGCCCATCGCGTGTGCGTCCAGGCCCCTTCGCGCCGCCGGCCCGAACCGAACGACGAGATGGACCTCGGGCCGCGGAATCAGGAGGCCCCGCACGTCGTGGTCGCGCTCGTCCACGAACAGCGCGGCTACAGCGGACGCGACCGAGGCGCCCGGCGCGATGTGATGGCGATGGACAAGGCCCGCATGCATGCCCTGACTCTGGCCCGCGCTCGACGGCGGCGCAAGCGTGGGGGCACGTGTCCGTTTTCTCCAATCCTCGCCGCGCCTGGGCGGGCGAAGGTCGGCCCATGAAAATCCTTGTCACCGGAGCGACCGGAAAGGTCGGAAGCCGACTCACCCAGCGACTCGCCGAGCGGGGCCATGACGTGCGTGCCCTCGTCCGCGAGCCCACCCGCGCTGTCTTCCCGAAGGAGGCGCGGGTGGAGCTCGCCCAGGGCGACCTGCTCGACGCGGGCTCGCTGGTGCCCGCCGTGCGCGGCGTCGACGCCGTGGTCCACTGCGCCGCGTTCTTCCGCGGCGCGACGCCCGAGCAGGCGCACGCGGTCAATGACCTGGGCACGCAGCACCTCGCGGCCGCCGCACGTGCCGCGTCCGTGAAGCGCTTCATCTTCACGAGCACCGGCCTGGTCCATGGCTCGACGGGGGGACGCCTCGTCGGCGAGGAAGACTCCTGTGCGCCGACCGTGGCCTATCCGGTGAGCAAGCTCGCCGCCGAGCGCTTCCTCCTCGGAGTCGAAGGGCTCGACGTGCGGGTGCTGCGCCTGCCGTTCGTGTACGGCGATGGGGACCCTCACATCGAGGAGGTGGTGCCGATGATGCGCGGCTTCCCGGCGGCCCAACGCATGTCGATTGCCCACCACGCCGACGTCGCGCAGGCCGTGGCACGCCTGCTCGAGGCGCCTTCGCCGGCGCACCGCATCTACAACGTGGTCGACGACGAGGCGCCTGACCTCGCCACGCTCTTCGCATCGGTGGGGCAGCCCCCGCCCGATGGCTCGAACGCCGAGTTCGCGCGCGCTTTCGACGTGCTCCTCGACGGGCGCCGCATCCGCGAGGACCTCGGGTTCAAGCCGGTGTTCCCCCGCCTCGCCGACGCGCTCGCGGCGGGTGCATAGAACAGACGTGCTCCCGGAGCAGCTTCAGCCAGCGAGCCCCGACGCATTCCGCCGAGCCGTGCGTCAGCGCGGGGATGCCGTCGGGAGTTGCTGACCCAGGAAGACCTCCGCGGCTCCCGAGCGTCCGTGGGCCTCCGCCTCCCGGTGGTGGAAGGCTTCCAGCATCGGTCCCACGCCCTCCGCGCCGCCGAACTGGAAGCCCAATTGGGTGCCGTAGCAGAGGCAGCCCTCCACCTTGGTCGTCAGGTGCGCCGTGATGTCCACCGCCAGGGGCCGCGGCTCCCGAGGCAGCGCCGGGTCGGGCTTCGCGCCCGGCTGGCGCACGGCGTAGGGCGTGTCGCGGTAATACCAGACGCGGTGGGACGGGATGCCCAACCCCCGCGCCGCGCGCACCACCTGAACGTGGTCCACGTGGCTCCCCAGCGCCTGCGGCACGAAGACCCGGCTGGGCGTCAGCTCCCACAACACCGGCTTCAGACGCCGCGCCACCTCCGCCTGGATGGCGTCATCCTCTCGCGGGGGATGGAACAGCGCCTCCGCGCTCGCGTAGCCCCGGTGCGGCGCCTCCTCCAGGTCCGCCCACGCCAGGACGTCCACGCCCAGCCGCTTCGCGAACGCCCGGTCCTCCTCTCGCCGGAGGGCCATGTAGTCCACCTCCGGCCCCAGCCCCTTCTCTGTCTGGCATTTCAGCGCGAAGCCCCGGGGCTCCGGCACCGAGCGCGTGAAGACGGTGATGAGCGCCACCGTCCACCCCTTGGCCTTCAAGGCCGCCAGTGTCCCCCCACACGAGAAGGCCACGTCGTCCAGGTGCGGCGACACGAAGAGGGCGGTGCTCATAACAGGTGCGGCGCCGCCCGGAACCTGCACGAGGGGTCCGCGCTCCGCTGCGTCGTCGCCGGGTCATACACGTTCGTCCACCGCGTGTCCGGCCGCGTGCCGGTCAGCGCCTTGTACACCCCCTGAATCTGTCGCCCCACCGTCCGCCACGAGTACAGCTCCCGCACCTCGCCGAGCGCCGTCGTCGCGAGCCGTCTTCGCAGCGGCGCGTCGTCCATCAGCCGCCCCATGGCCTCCGCCAGCGCGACGCTGTCTCTCGGCGGCACCAACAGCGCGTCCCGCCCGTCCTCCAGGCAGTCCACCACCCCCACCGCCTTCGTGGACACGATGGGCAGCCCCGACGCCATCGCCTCCAGCAGGGTGTTGGAGAACCCTTCCGAATACGTGGGCGACACGAACAGGTCCCCACTCCGGTACAGGTCCGGCGCCTGCGCGTAGGTGGACACGCCCGTCAGCTCCACCGTGCCCCGAAGCCCCTCCGCCTCCACGCGCGCGCGCACCGCCTCCACGTCCGGCCCGATTCCAGACACGCGCAGCCGGAACCGGCGCCCCTCCGCCACCAGCCGCTTCGCCGCGTCCAGCAGCTCCATCACGCCTTTTCGCGCGTCCACCCGGCCGTGGTACAGCCACACCGGCACGTCCTGCGGCTCCCCCAGCCTCGACTCGTTGCGCGGATGGAAGCGCTGGGTGTCCGTGGCGCCCGGGACGATGGTGAACCGCTCCAGCGGCGTCCCATGGTGCCCCCGCACCTCCTCCGCGAAGGACCGGCTGCCAATCAACAGCGCCCCCGAGTGGCCCAGCACCGCGAGCATCGCCTGCTTGTGCGTCCCACAGCACGTCCCCACCCAGTGTCCGTCACCGCCCTGGATGGAGACGACGTTGGGCAATCCCAGACGCCGCGAGGCCTCCAGCGCCGCCAGGCCACAGGGATAGCCATACTGGGCATGGATGAAGTCGAAGGGCCGGCGCCGGTGCTCGCGAACCACCGTCTCCACCAGGTCCTCCACGTCCTGCTCGAAGCTGGCGGGCTGCCCCTGGTTGATGCGTTGCTCGCCCCGGGACTCGCACCCCAGCACGTGCGCGCCCGGAATCCCTGGCGGCGGCCCGCCCCCATACACCGCCATCCCCGCGGCGTCGTTGCGGTACTGGCTCACCATCGTCACGTCATGCCCGCACGCGACCAGCTCCCGCACCAGGTTGAGCGCATAGACACTCATCCCCGAGATGGCCGGGAAGAAGCGCCGGGAGATGAAGCAGATTCGCAGCGGGCTCACGGTGTTCACGCCGCCACCTCCGCGCCCGTGGGCAGCCGCGCCCTCAGCCACTCCAGCGCCCCGGGCACCATCTGATGCGCCCGGTGCGCATCCCTGGACAACTCCACGCACACCAGCCGGTCGTAGCCCGCGCGCGTCAGCTCCCGCAGCACCGACGGCACGTCCACGTCCCCCTCGCCGAACGGCAGGTGCTCATGCACGCCGCGCTTCATGTCCTCCAGCGCCACCGTGCCCAGCACCGGCGCGAACTCACGCACCGCCTCCGCCGGCGCCCGCTCGCCGGTCACCAGCAGGTGCCCCACGTCCAGGGCCAGGCGCACCGGAGGCGCGCCCGCCGCCACCACCCGCGCCTGCAGCAGGCTCCAGCCGTCCACGGTGTCCACCAGCATCCCCGGCTCCGGCTCCACCGCCAGCACCACCCCGCGCGCCGCCGCGTACTCCGACAGCCGGGCCACTGCGTCCACCAGCCACGGCCAGGCCGCCTCCGGCGTCACCTCGGCGCGGGGCACCCCCGCCCAGAAGGACACCGCTTCGCCCCGACACGTCGCGCACACGTCCACCGCGCGCTCCAGGAACTCCAGGCGCCGGGCCCGACCCGCGGCGTCCGGCGTGATGAGCGTGGGCTCGTGCTTGCGCCGGGGGTCCAGCAGGAATCTCGCCCCCGTCTCCACCACCAGCCCCAGCCCCAGCCGCTCCAGCAGCGCGGCGAGCTGGCCGCTCCGCTGCTCGAAGTCCGGCGCGAACGGGTCGAAGTGGTGGTGGTCCAGCGTCAACGCGACGCCGTCGTAGCCACTGTCCGCGATGAGGCGCAGCGCGTCCTCGAAGCGGTGGTTGGACACGCCGTTGGTGTTGTACGCGAAGCGCAGCGCCATGGCTCATTGCCCCCCGAAGCGACGGCTCGTGCGCATCGCGTGCACGGCGTGACGGTCCGGCTCCCGGTAGAGGGGATACAGGCGTCCCACGCGCGCTTCGGCCAGTCGCGTATCGAACCAGGCGGGACCGCCCAGCCGCGCCTCGGCCTCCGGGGTGAGGCGCACCGGCTGCGCTCCCGGCGGCGGCGCGCCCAGGCCCGCCAGCGGCTCACGGCGCTCGAGCAGCCGCGCCACGTTGCGCTCGCCCAACCGGCCATAGGTCATCGTCTCCACCTCCAGCCCCGGCACCACCACCTTCACCACGTGCACGGGGTGGCCCGGAGGCGACAGGTCCGCGACCAGGATGTCGAAGCCCGCCGCGTGGAGCTGCTTCACCACGTGGTCGCACCGCCGCGCGGGGTCCTCCATCCCCGGCACCTGGGGCAGGTCCTCGAAGCGCACGGTGCGCCGGCGCAGCAACGTGCACGCGGTGAGCTCGCGCAGCGCCGAGGCCGGCAGCTGGGACCACTCCGCCATGGCCTGTAGCGCGCGGGGCTCCTCGGAGGCCACGTCCACCAGGGGGACGAACTGCTCCATGTATTCCCGGGGCGCGACGCGGGCCACCTCGCTCATCGGGCCGTGCGAGACGGCCTTGCGCGCCCGGGAGCCCGCGAACTCCAGCAGCGCCTTGCGCAGCGCCCGGTTCCGGTCCGGGTCCGTCGCCTCGCCGCAACCCGTCACGAGCAGCGGCTGGTTGCCCACGGACAGGTCGTGGCCCACCACGTAGACGTTCACGAGGCCGAAGTCGGTGCTCGCCAGCTTCGCCAGCACCTCCACGCCCGCGCGCTGGTAGCGCCCCAGCAGCTCCCGCACGTCCGGGTCCAGCGCCGCGCCCTCCAGGTCCAGCACCACGCCCTGGTCCATCGCGCGGAACTGGAGCCCGTTGCCGTCGCGCTGCAGCAGCTCCAGCAGCGCGTGCGCCAGCGCCTGCTGCTGCGTGCGTCCCGCGCCCCGGCCGTTGGTCAAGGGCCTGGCGAGCGGCGTCTTCCCGTGAAGGTTCCCGGGCCGCACGGCGATGAACTCCTCGGGCACCAGCACCCGCTCGCCGGTGGACAGGCGCTTCATCTCGCCCCAGACGAGCGGCATGTCGGGCCGGTAGGGACTGCCCGCGGGCAGGCTCAGGGTGAGGGGATTGACCACCGCCGCGGGGCCGAAGGTGGCCACCAGCTCCGCGTAGGTGCCGTGCACGCGGGGCATGCGCAGCAGGGCCTGGTCCGCGCAGACCTCCTCGGCGAGCTCTCCCAGGGCCCCGACGCGCGCCTCCTCCTCGGTGGCGCCGTAGCCGTTGGCGTGGATGATGTCGCCGGGGCGGTCTCCCATCCGCAGGCTGGCGGAGACCACCGGCACGCCCAGCCGGTCCAGCGGGTCGATGCGGAAGATCGGGAACGCTCCCGGAGGCATGACACGGAAATAGGCATCCAGGGCTTCGGTCAGGCTCATGACAGCTCCTCCAACGCAATGGGACGGGTGTGAGGCATGCCCGTGAGCAGCCGGTCGAACAGCGCCAGGGCATGCTCGCGGGTGACGCCGCGCGCGAACTCGAACGGGGTGAAGACGTTCTCGAACGGGAGCCGCTCGAGCACCGCGCGGTAGCGGCGCAGCTCCGCGTGGCTCAACGGAATCGCGTAGTGGAAGCCCTTGTGACACGACAGCGCCGTGGGGCGGCCGCGCGCGTCCAGTTCCACCTTCAGCGCGTCGCCGCAGAACAGCGAGCGGGTGCGCGCGTCGTACAAGACCGTCTGGCCTTCGTAGTGCCCCGCCACGCAGTGCAGCGTCAGGCCCGGTGCCAGGGGGTGCTCGTCATCCACCGGCCAGCGCACCTGGAAGGCCTTGCTGTAGCGGACCGCGTCCCGGTGCAGGACAAGCAGCGGGTCGAAGCGCTCCTGCAACTGCCACAGCGCCCCGAAGCCGTGCGGGTGCGACGCGGACAGCACCTGGAGGCCGCCCAGTGTCTCCAGGAACTCCAGCGCCGGCCGCGAGTACCAGGGCGCGCCCTCGAATGCGACGTTGCCCTCGGGGCGGCGCAGCAGCCACCCCGTGGAGCCCAGGCCGAAGCGCGGCGCGCAAGAGAAGCCCCAGACGCCGGGCAGCGCCTCCTCCCAGTGCGTGCTCAGGCGCTCCGACACCTGTCCCGTCGTCTGGAACTCCCATCCGTCCGGCGGCAGGGCGTTGCGCACGTCCAGGCAGGTGGGGCAGCCCGCGGGCGGCTGGCGAGCAAACCCCGGCTGCCAGGTGCCGCAGTGGGTACAGGCATAGCGGGTCAGTGACATGGGGGAAACGCCTTCCCGGCGTGGAGCGCCTGCGACAGGAGCCCCACGAGGCGCACGTCGCGCTCCGGGGCGAAGGGCTGAGGGCGGCCGTCCAGCACGCAGTCGGAGAAGGCCTCCACCTGGTTGCGGAAGGGGCTCTGGTCCTCGTCCGGGGACAGGGGGAGCCACGTCTCCTCGCCCGTCGTCGCGTCGGTGAGCGACAGCGTCCCGCCGGGCGTCTGCCCCATCGTCTTGTACGCCAGCGCGCGCGCGCGGGTGCCGATGAGCTCCAGCGTGCGCCGGGGGTACGCGTCCGGGCAGTTGTAGGCCACCTGGAGGACGCCCAGCGCGCCGCCGCGGAACTGGCCCATCAGCACCGCGCCGTCGTCCACCGCGTAGTCATGCACGCGCCGCTGCGTCATCGCGACGAGCGACTGCCATTCATCCCCCAGCACCACCTCCAGCAGGTCCAGCCCGTGGGGCGCCAGGTCGATCATCGCGCCGCCGCCGGCGCGCTCCGGGTCGATGCGCCAGTTGTCGGGCGCCCAGTCCGCGGGCAGCCAGCAGGCGTAGTGGATGCGCGCCTGGGTGAGGGTGCCCAGCACGCCCTCCTTCACCAGCGTGCGCAGCTTGCGGTGCGCGGCGTGGTGGCGCTGGTCGAACGCGGTGGCGTAGTGCACGCCCGCGCGCCGACACGCGGACAGCATGCGCAGCCCGTCCTGCACCGTGATGGCCATGGGCTTCTCGCACAGCACGTGCTTGCCCGCCGCCGCGCACGCCTCCGTCATCGCGGCGTGCAGGTGGTTGGGCGTGGCGATGTAGACGGCCTCCACGCTCCGGTCCGCCAGCGCCGCCTCCAGCGCGGTGTGACGGACGACGTCGTCCGCCGGGATGCGCATCAGCGCCTCCGCGTCCGAGTCGCACAGCGCCACCAGCCGCGCGTTGCGCGCGCCCTGGAGCGCCGGGATGACGTACTCCCGCGCCACCAGACCGCACCCCACCACCGCCCAGCCCAGCGTGCGGCCTCCTGGCTTCGCCCCGGACATGTCACCACCTCTCTGGAAGGTTCAAAAGCCACCGCCGCCTGACGAGCGCGGCCCGCTGCTCGGGCGTCGCGTCGGTGGCGGCCCGCCGCAGCAGGGCCGCGTCCCCGGGCGCGTCCGAGCACAGGTAGTGGGCGCTCGCGTACTCGGCGGCCAGGCCAGGCGTGGGCCACGCGGGGCGCACCCGGCCGTCGTGCGCCTCCAGCAGCGGATTGGGGCTCAGCCTCGCGCCCGGCACGGCCACGCCGAAGTCGATGGACCTGCGTCCCGGCGTCGGGGGCCACGCGAAGCTCAAGGCCTCCGCGCGCTCCAGTTGGGGCAGCGGGGTATCGGCCACGGCGCCCCCGTCAAGGAAGCGGGTGACGAATCCAGCGTCGTCATAGCAGGCGGCCCCGGGCATCAGCGCCGCGTATCCGGCGGGGTCCAGCGGCGTGCCCCCCACGCCCCGCTGGTCGACGTGCCGGTTGTGGGCATGGCCCACGAGCACGCGGCCGGAGGGCCCCGCAACGCGGCGCAGCTCCGCCAGCGCGCGGGCCTTGTCCGACAGGAAGTAGAGCGCGTCGTGACACAGCACGGTGGCGCCCTCGAGCGGCGCGATGGGCAGGTCCGCGGCCGCGTCCGCGCAGAGGAGCACGGCCTGGGGCACGATGAAGTGACGCGCGAGCCACAGCTTGGCGAACACCACGTCCACGCCCACCACGGGGGTGCCCCGCAGGGACACCTCGCGCAGCACCTGGCCGATGCCACACGCCAGCTCCACCACGCACGGCGGCGCGTCCCAGTGCTGCGCCAGCAGGCCCAGCGCGCTCAGGAAGGTGGGCGCGGATTGCCGGTGCGCGAAGTAGGGCGCCACCGGCCCGAAGCCCAGGTGCTCCATGGCCTCGCGAAGCCCCATCGTCCCCGACTCGACGCCCGCCACGACGGCGGCGGTGGAGGACAGGGGCGGGGGCGGCAGGCGCGCATGGTCATCCTGGTCCCGCAGCAGCAGGGCGCGCGCGTGATGGCGGTCGCCCCGCTCCAGCGCGCTCACCACGGCCTCGCGCAGGGCCTCCCGGCCGGTGCGCAGGAAGGGGATGCCGTCCACGACGGGCCAGCACGTGGCGCCATCCGACCAGAGCTCGGGCGACACGCGCGTCAACGGCAGGCCCGTGAGGGGATGGCGCGGATGCGGCGGCGGCGCGGCGGTGTCCCACGGCTGCCTCATGGCCACACCTCCGCTTCGCGAAGCACGTCGTTGCCGAAGGCCTGCAGCGGGCCGGGGTGGAGCAGCTCCAGGTCCTCCAGCGCCTGGCGCAGCGTGAAGGCCGCCGCGCGGGCGTGGGCCTCCAGCTCCAGCACCCGGTCCAGCGTGTCCGCGGCGTTGAAGGCGCGCGCCTCCGCCGAATCCACGTTCCCGGTGAGCGTCAGCGCCTGGCGCACGGCCTCGCGGAGCCGGGGCGGGAGCTGTGTCAGGACCGCCTCGGCGAGGCGCTTCATCAGGGGCTCGAGCAGGTCCCCCAGCAGCGTCTCGCCGCTGTAGCCCGCGTCCGGCAGCGCCGCGTTGAAGAGGTGATGCGACAGGCCCGCCAGGAAGGGCAGGGCCGGGGCCGCGCCGAAGTGGGGGGACACGAGCACCGCCCCCACCGCCACCGCGTAGCAGTGGTCGGCGTGGCTCTCCTGCGGTGGCACGACGAGGCGTGCCCGGCCGGGGAACGTGGCCCCGGCGCGGGGTTGGTGCACCAGCCGCTCCACGAACGCCGGCGGCGTGCCGGGGGGGGCGTCGGAGGAGGGCATCAGCGCCAGCGACAGCTGCTCGCGCAGGCCTGGGTCCAGCGGCCCCGCCACCGCGTCCAGGCCCCGGCGCAGCACCCGCGTCGTGTCCAGCGGGGACAGCCCCGCCCGCTGGAGGAGGTCCGCGTCCAGGCCGCACAGCCGCACCGCCGCCACCGCGCGCGCCGTCTCCTGGAGCGCCACGGTGCCGGGGTCCATGCCCGCCGCCAGGGCCGCCCACGCGCGACGGAAGCCATGGGCCGCCAGGCCCTCCGGATGGTCCGGAGTGCGGGTGCGCTTGAGGTCCATCAGCTCCGACAGGAGCGGACGCAGCTTCGCCAGGCGGCCCGGGGCCGCCGCCGAGTCACGCGCGGGTGTGTTCATGGTGGTGTCAGCCCCTGATGCGCTCGGGGGTGGACTCCGTGCGCTGCACGCGGCCCTTGGACAGCCACGCCATCAGGCGGCGCTGCTGCTCGGCCATGGCGTGCTCCACCGGCTGGCCGTCCGGCGACATGGGGGCCTTGAAGAAGCACCCCAGCGCGTCGATGACGCCGCCCTCGCCCCGGCGCTTGGCCAGGTCCAACGTGCGCGCCAGCTCCACCACGAGCGGCGCGGCGAGGATGGAGTCCTTGCAGAGGAAGTTGAGCTTGAGCTGCATCGGCTGCCCGAGGAAGCCGGTGACGTCGATGTTGTCCCAGGCCTCCTTGTTGTCCCCGCGCGGGCGGTAGTACTGGATCTGGACGATGTGGTCCTGGACCTTGTAGCCGAGGATGCTGTCCAGGGCCGCGCCCTTGGTGTCGAGCTTGTTCTGCCGCGACGCCGGGTCGTCGAGGGCCTCGCCGTCGCGGTTGCCCAGGATGTTGGTGGAGTACCAGCCGTCCACGTGCAGCGCGCGATCTCTCAGCGCGGGCGCGAGCACCGTCTTGAGCAGCGTCTGCCCCGTCTTGCCGTCCTTGCCGGCGATGGGTGCGCCGGTGCGCTTCGCCAGCTCGAGCAGCGCGGGCACGTCCGCGGCGACGCTGGGCGTGAAGTTGGCGAACGGCACGCCATCCACGATGGCCGCGTACGCGTAGAGCATCGCGGGGCCGATGTCCGCGTCGTTCGCGTCCAGGGCCTTCTCGAAGGACTCCGGCGTGGCGAACTGGGGCCGGGTGAGGTCCACGCCCTTCTCCGTGGAGGCCAGGTTCACCACCACCACGCGGTCCAGCTTCTCGTCCTTCTTGAAGCGGGCGAGGTCGTCGCGGATGGCCTGCACCTGCTCACGCAGGGAGCGGGCCTTCTTCGCCGTCGTGTCGACGATGTTCTTGCAGAACCTCGGGTTGGAGGCCGCGGCCCAGGGGCGCATGCGCTCCAGCGTGGGCGTCACGGCCGCCAGCTGGGCCTCCGTCAGCACCGCGTGGTTGCGCGCCGCCTTCGCCAGGTCCTCGTCGAACAAATCCCAGCCGCCGAACGTGAGCGCGTCGTACTCCACGAGCCCCAGTCCCTTCACGTCCGCCAGCGGCAGCCCTCGCGTGTCCACGCGCCCCCGGCGCAGCAGCTCCATGCCCGCCACCGCCGTGGTGGCCACCGCTCCGCCCAAACCGACAATCGCCACTCCCAGCCGCTCGTTGCCCGCCATGTCTGACGCTCCCACCAACCGCCGCACCCTGGGACTCGCGGCGGTGGGTCCGGGAGCGCTCCGGGGTGTCGGGCGCCTCCGGTGTCCCGGATACTCCGGGGACTCACACGCTGCGAGAGTTCCGGGAAAGTCGGCACCTGGGTGGGTGCTTTCAACTCTGTCTCCGGGGCGTGCCGAATGTCGGATGCCAGCGGCGTGTATCAGACGTGTCGAAGCTTCCACCCGCCCCTGCGGAAGAGGGCGGCGCTCGTCAGACCCAGCGCGCCGTAGGTGATGGCGATGGCGACGAACGCGCCCGTGGGGCCCCAGCCCAACGGATGGCAGAGGACATACGCCAGGGGCAGCTGGAGGCCCCAGGAGAAGAGGGCGTTCACCACGGTGGGCGTGGTGGTGTCCCCGGCGCCGTTGAAGGCGTGGGGCAGCACGGTGACGAAGGCGTAGAGGGCGAGGCTGCAGCTGACGATGCGCAGGCAGCGCACGGCGTGCAGGGCCACCTCCGGCTCGGAGGTGAAGCGGTGGATGAGGGGCTCGGCGAAGACCAGGAAGCCCACGGCCACCACGCCCAGGAAGCCGAGCGTGTAGAAGCTGGCGCGCCACGCGGCGCGCTCGGCCCGCTCGGTGTCGCCCGCCCCCAGGCTCTGACCCACGAGCGTGCCCGCGGCGTGGGACAGGCCCCAGGACGGCTGCTGGGCGAAGAGCAGGATGCGCATGGCCAGCGTGTAGCCCGCGAGCGCCGTGCTGCCGAAGGTGGCGACGATGCGCATCAGCACGAGCCAGCTGGACATGCCCAAGAGCGACTGGAGGATGGCGCCGCCGGACAGCTTGAGCAGCGAGCGCAGCGTGGAGGGCTCCACGCGCAGGTGACGGCGGCGCAGCTCCAGCCGGCCGCTGCCCTGGAGCAGGCGGTACAGCTGGTACAGCACGCCGGTGCCGCGGCCCACGGTGGTGGCCACTGCGGCGCCGGTGACGCCCATCGCGGGCACGGGGCCCAGGCCGAAGATGAACAGGGGCGCGAGCACGATGTTCACGGAGTTGGCCAGCCACAGCGCGCGCATGGAGGTGGCCGCGTCCCCCGCGCCGCGCAGGATGGCGCTGATGAGGAACAGCAGCATGATGATGGGGAAGCCGCCCAGCATCAGCCGCGCGTACCCCAGGCCGTGCGTCACCACGCCGGGGGATGCGCCCATCGCGGTGAGGATGGGGCGCGCGAAGAGGCAGCCGGCCAGCGCCAGCGGCACGGAGAGGACGAGTCCCAACCCGAGGGCCTGAACGGCGGTGCGCGCGGCGCGCTCCGGGTCCTTCTGGCCGATGCGGCGGGAGACGAGCGCGGTCGCGGCGACGGCCAGCCCCAGCGGGACGGTCCGGAACAGCGTGAGCACGGCCTCGGTGAGGCCCACGGTGGCGATGGCGTCCGCGCCCAGTCGGGACACGAAGAGCACGTCCACCAGGGCGAAGATGGACTCCATCACCATCTCCAGCACCATGGGGACGGACAGCAGCAGGAAGGCGCGGTCCACGGGCCCGGTGGCCAGGTCCTCGGTGGAGCCGCGCACGGCCAGCCAGCAGGAGGCGAGCAGGCCCTTGCCCCCCGAGGTGGCGGGGGTGGCGCCGGGGGAGAAGGCGTCGGGTGGGGGTTGCGTCATGGATTGGGCGTTGCAACGGGATGTTGCATGCCTTTCATCCCGCGCGGTCCCCCGCCTGCCGGTGCCACGGTGCAGGGCGGCGCGAGCAGGCGTCCAACGGCGGTTCGGCCTGGAAGGGGCCTGCTCGGACGTCAGGTCGCTCGAAGTCCACGAGAGGCTCCGAGAACCCACCTTGTTGGAGTCAGCACGGGCCCTTCGATGGACGCCATGCCGGACAGCGCGCTCCCGTCCGTTCAGGTCCTGGACGGGAACGCGGTCGCTCCGGGCTACTTCCGGGAGATCTTCCCGTCCTTGATGATGATGTTCGCGTCACCGTCGAAGGTGATGGTGGTGCCCTGCAGCGTCACCTTGCAGGGCGACGAACCCTGGATGGAGACCGAGGACGTGGTGCTGGCGGAGAACTTCACCGGGTCCTGCTTGCTCCCGCTGCACACGGCCTCGGCGGCGTACGCCTTGGAGTCCTTGTTCTCGTAGCGAAGGGTCAGGGACGCCGCGGCGGAAGTGGACACGAGCAGGGTGAGGGCTGCGATGGCGGTCTTCATGGTTGCGGGCTCCTTGTGTTGTCGAACCGGGAGCATCTTGACCCGTGACCCTGACATCCCATCCGGCGTGGAGCGCGCTCGACGACGCGACGACCATCAATCGTCCAATGCATTATCAAGGCTGGCATCTCCAACATCCTCGTCCTTGTTGCCGAACAGCCGGCGGACCGTATCTCCCAGGGGCTCGGGTCGGATGACCACCTCGCGCGGAAAGCCATTGCCCAACCCGTGCCGGACGAGGGTGACGATAGGTCGGATGCCGCCGTCAGTGGCCTTGGTGACGCGGCGTTGCTGGATGCGCGGCCCGCTGGAGCCGTCGCGGGTGCCTCCGCGGCGGACCTGCACATGTACACGCTCGCTCCGAGCGACCTCGAAGCTGGCTTCGAGCGAGAGGTCGTCATCGCGCACCGCCGTGGCTCGGTGCGCGCCAGTGGGAGGCAGTTCCTGATGGCCTTCGCGATTCCCCACTTCTTCTATCACCTGACCACGGCCTACGGCATCCTGCGCAACGAAGGCGTGCGACTCACCATGGGCGACTTCCTGGGCAACTGGGGCGAGCGTTGAGCGGGACTTCGCCCGCGCCGGGTGACGCCCGAGCCCCCTTCTCTCCTATACTGGGCGCCAGACGCCGTGCGGCTCCATCGTTGTCGTCCAGGGGGAGGAGTGCTCCATGTTCGCGTTCGACCAGAAGCCGCGTCCGTCGTCGGCGCATGCTCCTGCCCCGAAGCGTGAATCGCAGCGCCCGGCCGTCGCGCGCGCCGCATCGGAATCAGGTGGCGGATTGACGGCGCCAGTCGCTCCCGGTTCCCAGTTCGACTTCGCCCGCATCTCCATCACGCCGCCACGGATTCAACGCGAGCTGACCCTCGGCTCACCGGGGGACCCGTTCGAGCGCCAGGCGGACACCGTGGCCGACCAGGTCATGGGGACGCCGCAACCGGCGCCCGTCGGCTCGGGGCTGCACCGGGGGAATGGGGACGTGGGGGCATCGCGTGCGCTCGCGCCGCCGGTCGTCCATGAGGTGCTCGCCCGACCCGGGCGCCCGCTGGAGCCGGCCGCGCGCGACGCGATGGAGGCGCGCTTCGGTGGCGCCGACTTCTCTTCCGTGCGTGTGCATGACGACTCGCGGGCCGCGCAGAGCGCCCTGGCGGTGGGCGCGCACGCCTACTCCGTCGGTCGCGACGTGGTCTTCGCTCCCGGGCGCTACGGGCCGGGGACGGCCGCGGGAGATCGGCTGCTGGCGCACGAGCTGACGCACACCCTCCAGGGCGGTACGAGCACGCTCCGCCGGCAGCCCTTGGACACGCCCCTGCTGGGGGCCGACACGGACGAGCCGCAGTCACTGAAGAACAGCGTCAGTGCCACGAACCCGCAGGCCGCCCGGCTGGAGATCGCGAGGATTCACCGCTGGCTGGCGCGGCAGCCCCCCGGGGCCGACAACGCGACGATTCAACATCTGCGTGCCGAGCTCGCCCGGCTGGAGGCCATCGTCGGTCCGGCGTTGCCCAGGACGACGATGGCGGACGCGTTCACCTCCCTCTTCAACACGGAGTTCGCGGACGTGCTGAACGTGTTCGGCGTGCCGGCGGCTCCGCTGACCACCGCGCGGCTCCAGGTGCTCTTCACGAGCACCCAGCGCCAGAAGCTGCGGGACTTCATCGTCTCCAAGCGCATCCCCGAGCGCCTGTTCAACGGCTCCGACCGGGGGGCGACCACGGCGCAGCAGCGCCTGCTCCTGTCGGCCCACATCCTCGCGAAGGGCATCTACCAGCCCGGCTCGTTCGAGCAGCGGGTGCATGCGCAGTTCTGCTTCCACTGGGTGCAGATCGTCCACCACTACGCTGGCGCCACCCCGCCCGGGTCCGGTTTCGCCGGAGGGGTGATGGGGTCCTTCGACCCGCTGGGCGCCGCGACGCTCAACACGGGGAGGTCGATTGACGTCACGAAGCAGGACCGGGTGTCGAAAGACAAGCTTCCCCTCGATGAGGCCGAGGGCGCCGAGATGCCCCCGTCCTGCGGCGCAGGACACCCGGGGCCGGCGCCGAGCACCGTGAAGCCGACCGACGAGGGCTTGGGGCCGCTGCACGAGGGCACGAAGCAGGCGGAGGCGGCGGAGAAGGCGGCGGCGGAGAACCCCGGCAAGGGGTCGAAATACTACCGGCAGCGGCATCTCCCCCTGGCGAAGCTCAACGACATCCAGACGGGAGACTGGCTGTACCTCTACAACGCCAACGCCTCGGAAGGGGGCGGGCACAGCGTCATCTTCTCCCACTGGGAGAAGAAGGATCTCATCCAGACGCCACCTGGAGCCCGCTATCACGTGGCCATCGTCTGGAGCCAGCCGACCCCGGCCAGAGGCGGCGTGCAACACAAGGCGAGGCTGGGCGACCGCTTCGTGCCCAATCCCGGCAACAACCTGGACCCCTACGTCACGCCCGTCACGCACATCTCACGGGTGACTCCCGACACGGGGCCCGCGCTCACCGCGGCGCAGATGCTGCCGGGCCGCACGGGCGCGGCCGCGACGAAGCTGGCGAAGGAGAACGCGGACTTCATCCAGGGCAAGAAGCTCAAGGGCCCGGTGAACCGCAAGAAGCTCGTGACGTGGCTCCAGGCCAGGAACGAGTCCTTCCTGGGCTCGCTGGGGACGCACCTGGACCCGGGACAGCTCGCCGTGCTCCGCGGCGTCAACCGGGGCGACGACCTGGAGGCGCTGGTCCGCCTCTTCCAGCGGCTGCGCACCCTGAGCACCAACGCGAGGGTGCTCGACGCGAACCTCCGCGCCTACAACGCGAAGCTGGACCCGAAGCACCAGGCGGCCAAGGAGGGCAAAGAGGCCGAGGTGGCGGCCGCGACCCGGAAGCTGCGCGCGGTCGACGTGGAGATTGAGGCGGTGGAGAGCGACCCTCGGGTGAATGACCCGACGCTCGTCCGCGAACTGGAGACCGAGGCGGCCAACCTCCAGCGGCAGCTCTCGAAGCTGGGGGCGGGGCCGGAGCGCGAGGAGCTGGAGATGCAGCGGGAGCGTTATCTGGCCAAGGCCGCCGCGGCGCGCGAGGTGCAGCGCAGGAGAGGGGAGCTGCGCGTCGGCCGCGACAAGGCGGTCAAGGCGCGCGACGCGGCGCAGGCCATCAAGCTGCCCTACGGTGTCGTGCACCCCGGCGACCTCGAGAAGCAGGACCTGCGCCGGCAGAACACCGGCCGTCTGGCGGACATCAACGCGGATATCGACTGGAGCGCGGTGGTGGACCCCGCTCCGACCACGACACCCAAGAAACCGTGAGCACGAACGGCCCTGGGTGAATCGGGTCGTTCGACGGCGAGCCTTGCCGCCCAGGCACTCGTTGGAGCCACTCCCCCGGGCCTCCGGACCGCTCGGACTCGTGGACCCCGCGCGCCGCTCCAGGTCCGCCATGGTGCTCGGCATGGCTCATTCCATCTCCGCTCCCGTGGCGGTTCCCGCAGGCGTTCGTCGTGCTCCCGCGAAGGAGGGCACTCGGCCCCGCACGTGGCCCGGAGTCTTGCTGGGAGTCCTCCTGACGCCGGTCGCCGGGCTGCTGCTGGCGGCGGCGGCCCGCATCGGCGCCTCGCCTTCGGGGTGGAGCTACTCCGGAGGGCTCGTGCTGGTGGCCGTCGGCCTGATGCTGCGTGCCCGGGGCCTGTGGCGAGCGGGGCTCGGGCTCATCGCGCTCGTCGCCTGCTCACGGCTGCTCTTCGCGGACGGCACGCTCCTGGAGACCGTGCGGCTTCCGGAGGGAGGCCACCGGTGGGTGAATCGCCTCGTCGACGAGCGGGACGGGACGCTGTTCGCGGCGCACGCGCTGGTGCGGCTGGGGAAGCTGCCGCGCTCGGAGGCGAGCGGGTTCATCCCCGCGCTGGAGGCGGCGTTCGACCGGATGGAGCTGGCGGAGGGCTCGGTGGCCACGCCCGCGATCGCCACCTCCCTGGGGCTTCAGTCGCCGGAGTCCTTCGATGCGCTGGTCATCCCGCCGGCTCGAGGGGCGACGCCGGACACGGCCGTGGTCTTCCTGCATGGCCATGCGGGCAACTTCGCCGTGTACTGCTGGGAGATGGCGCGGGCGTCCTGGACCATCTCCGCGCTGACGGTGTGCCCCTCGGTGGGCCCCGCCGGAGACTGGTGGTCGCCCCAGGGGGCGAGCACCTTGAAGGCGACCCTCGAATGGCTCTCGGCCCGAGGGGTTCGTCGCTTCTACCTGGGAGGGCTCTCCAACGGCGGCGTGGGGGCGAGCCTGCTCGTCAATCGCGTCTCGCACCCGGGGTTGGACCTGCGGGGCCTGGTGCTCGTGTCCGGCGCGCGGTCCTCGGCCCCCGTGCCGGAGGTGCCCACGCTGGTGATACAGGGGCGCCATGACTCCATGATGGGCACCCCCGCCATGCGTGCCTATGTCGAGCGCCTGGGGCCGCGAGCCACCTATGTGGAGCTGGACAGCGGGCACTTCGTGTTCCTCGACCGCCATCTCGAGTCAGAGAAGGCCATCTCCCAGTGGCTCCGTCAGCAGGAGGGGCACGACCTGCCCGACACCTGAGGCCGCGGGGCTTCCCGCGTGCAGCCCGCGTCCTGGGGGGCTGGTCGTCGTGGACCCTGAGGACCCGTCCAGGGTGGGCCTCGAGCTGGATGCGTTCGAGCCGCCGCCTCGGCGCAGGCCTCGCCCTGGTCCCGCTCAGTCGGTCGCCGTCGACACGAACTCGATGCACGCGCTGGGCAGTCCGGAGTCGGGCCGAGGAGCGATGAGCCGCGTCGGGAGCTGTTCGGCCGCGCAGCAGCGTTCGAGATAGGCCACCACCCGCCTGCCTTCGTCGCTGTCCGCGGCCACGTGGATGGGCTCGTTGGCGGGATTGATGATGGCGGGGAGGAAGCCCGCGCGGATGCGCCCGGACGGCGTGATGTGGACCACCGCCGCGCCGGTCATCCTCGAGTCCGGGTGGAACGGCAGCAGCGGGTAGCCCTCCCTCGGGCGAATCATGTACTCGCCGAACTTGCGGGCCCAGGCCGCCATCTCCTCCGGCCGTCCCACGCCCAGGTAGCCATCCTTCGCGAGCCGCTCGGTGAGGTTCGGCAGGTCGAACACATAGTGTCCCAGCCCGTAGAAGATGGGCTTGCCGGCGTGGAACTCGACCCCGCGGAGCATGTGGTGATGGTGGCCCAGGACGACGTCCGCCCCGTGGTCGATGGCGAGCCTGGCCGTGCGACGCTCGTGGTCCGTCAGCGAATACGGCACGGTGGAGTCACCCCAGTGGAAGCTGGCGACGACGATGTCCGACTTCGCGCGGGCCTCGGCGAGGCTGTGGAGGAACGCCCGCTGGTCCTCGACCAGCGGCTCGGTGCTCACCACGGGCGCCATGCCTGGATTCCACACGTTCAGGTCCACGGGCGTGTAGCGGGTGTGCGCGCGCAAAGGCGCGAGCCCCGGGACACCGGGTCGCGCCTCATAGCCATAGGGAAACACGGAGCTGAAGGCCAGGAAGGCCAGCCGTCTGCCATTGCGCTCCAGATACACGGGCGCGGTGGCCTCCGCGAGATGGGCGCCCGCGCCCACCGTGGCGATGCCCAGGTCGGCCAGCGTCCCGCGCATGGACAGGAGCGCGGCATGTCCCCCGTCCAGACTGTGATTGTTGGCCAATGAGAGGATGTCGAAGCCCGCCTGGGCCAGGGGGGCGGCGTTCGCCGCGGGCGCGGTGACGGCCGAGCCGGCGCTGGGGGCCCGCTGGATGTCGTCGCTGAAGACGCCCTCGCAGTTGCCGAAGACGACATCACCGGCCCGCAGGACGTCGCGGGCGGAGGCGAAGGCGGTCGCCGGCTCGTCGCGGTCCACGAAGACATCGCCCACGGCGAAGAGCGACAGCCCAGGTCCACTTGGAGGCGCGATGTTGTTCGAGGCCACGGTGCACTCCTACATCCTGCGCGGATGCGTTCCTCGCGCCTTCTACCAGACAAGGGTGTCACCGTGGTTTTTCGCGTGTTAAAGGCCCGGAGCCTCGAGCCGCATCGGAAGGCCGCTCCACGCGGCGGCCTCGATGTATGTCATTGCCTCCAGGAGTTCCCTTGCCCGCCACGCCCCCGTCCGCCCTGGTGACAGGAACCGAGTACGAACGCCTGCTCTCCAGCCTCCGTCTGAAGAGCCCCTGGGCGCTCGAGGGACACACCCCGGAAGAGGTGCGCCGTGCGCTGGATGTCGCGGCGCAGGCGGCCCGCGTGCAGGGGGGACGGGTCGACCATGGACCGTGGCGCTCGGTGGTGGACGTCATCGCCGAGCAGTGCCGGCGGCATGCCGACCGCGTCGCGCTCTCGGCCGGTGCTGCTGAAATCACCTACGCGATGCTGGAGGCCCGGACGCGTGCCCTGGCCGCCCGCCTGCGGGCCCGGGGGCTCGGGCGCGGAGACGTGGTCGCGGTGGTGCTGGAGCGGGGCGCGGCCTTCGTCGAGCTCGCCCTCGCCGTCTGGCGCGTGGGCGCGGCCTACCTGCCCCTGGCGCCGTCACATCCCCAGGCGTGGCGCGAGGACATCGTCCGCAGGGTCGGCGCGGCGCTCGTGGTGGGCGCGCCCGAATGCCAGGTGCCGGGCGTGCCCTTCCTGGAGCCAGGGGCCGACGCGGGCGAGGGGCGCGTGGAGGACACGATGCTCGTCCCGGAGGACCTCGCGTACATCATCTGCACGTCGGGTTCGACGGGCGAGCCCAAGCTGGTGATGACCGAGCATCGCGGCGTCGCCAACCTCCTGCATGCGCAGCGGGACTTCCTGGGCGCGCTGGGGCCGGACACGCGGGTGCTGCAGTTCTTCCACCCCTCGTTCGATGCCTCGCTGTTCGATGTGCTGATGGCGCTGCCCAACGGAGGCCGGCTGGAGACGCTGGAGGCGTCGCCGCTCTCCGGAGCGTCGCTGGCCCAGGTGATGGTGGACCGGCGCATCACCCACGCGGTGCTGCCCGCCACGGTCCTCCGCACGCTGCAGCCGGGCGGCTTCCCCGACCTCCAGGTGGTGATGAGCACCGGGGACGTGTGCCTGCCGGAGACGGCCCGTCAGTGGAGCGCGCACCACCGCTTCGTCAACGGCTATGGCCCGACGGAGGTCACGGTGGCCAGCACGCTCCAGGCGGTGCACGACGTGGAGGGGGAGCGCGTGCCCATCGGCCGCCCCCTGTCCAACGACCACGTGGTCATCCTCGATGAGCAGCTGCGCCTCGTACCCGACGGGGTGGCGGGTGAGCTGTGCATCGGCGGGGAAGGGGTGGGGCGTGGGTATCTGGGGCGGCCCGACCTGACCGCCGAGCGCTTCATCCCGGATGCGTTCGGTCCGGTGCCGGGAGGTCGGCTGTACCGCAGCGGCGATTGGGGCCGGTGGTTGCCGGACGGCACGCTGGAGTTCCTGGGCCGGCGCGACGACCAGGTGAAGATTCGCGGCGCGCGCATCGAGCTGGGCCAGGTGGAGGCGGCGCTGGCCGCGCTGCCGGACGTGCGCGACGCGGTCGCCCTCATCGACGACACGCGGGAGCGCCTGCTGGGCTACGTGATGCCCGACACCGGAGCGGCGCTGACCGGCGACGCGGTGCGCGCGGAGCTTCGACGCCGGCTGCCCGGCTACCTGGTGCCGGACGTGGTTGTCGTGGTGGAGGCCTGGCCCCTGAACACCAGCGGCAAGGTGGACCGGGCGCGGCTGCCTCGCCCTCCTCGCGCGGAGCGGACGGACTACCAGGCCCCGCGGTCGCCCGGTGAGGTGGCGCTGGCGGCCATCGCGGCGGCGCTGCTCGGGATGGAGCGGGTGGGGCGCGATGACAACCTGTTCGAGCTGGGCGGTCACTCGCTGTTCGCCACCCAGCTCGTGGCCCGGGTGCGACGCGTGCTGGGCGCGCAGCTGGAGCTGAGCGAGGTGCTCCAGACGCCCACGGTGGCCTGCCTCGCGGCGCGCTTGCAGGAAGCACAGGGTGGGGTGGACCTGGGCCCTCGACGTGGCGCTGTGGGAATGGCGCTCACGCCGTCGTTCGGCCAGGAGCGGGTGTGGCTGATGCACAAGCTCAACCCGGACGCGCGGGCCTATCACACGCAGGCGGTGTTCCGTCTCGAGGGCACGCTGGACCTCGCCGCGCTGCAAGCGAGCCTCACCGACATCGTGCGTCGCCACGACGTGATGCGCTCGCGCTTCCCCGAGGTGGATGGCGAGCTGCGGTGTGAGCTGGAGGCCCCGTGGGAGGTGGAGCTCTGCGTCCAGGACTTCAGCGGCGTGGACGAAGCGCAGCTGGACTCCCACGTGGCGGAGGCGGTCCGGGACGCGGTGCAGGCCCCGTTCGCGCTCGCCGAGGGCCGGCCCTTCCGCTGGCGGCTGCTGCGACTGAGCGCGGGGGAGCACCTGTTCGTGCACGTCGAGCACCACATCGTGCACGACGGCTGGTCCTTCAACGTCTTCGTGCGCGAGCTGCTCAACGGCTACGCCGAACACGTCCGCCACGGCCAGGTGCGGCGCCCCGCGCTGGCGGTGCAGTACTCCGATTACGCGCGCTGGCAGCGCGAGTGGGTGGGGACCGAGGCCGCCGAGGCGCAGCGCCGCTTCTGGCGCCGGGAGCTGGAGGGCGCGCAGACCCTGCTCCAGCTCCCCCGACGGGTGGCCCCCCATGGGCGACGGTTTCGTGGGGTGGCGCCCCGGGTGGAGCTGGACGGTGAGCTCGCGCGGCGCCTCCAGGCGCTGGCGGACCGCAACAACGCGTCCCTCTTCACCACGCTCCTCTCCGCGTTCTTCGTCCTGCTGCACCGGTACACCGGCTCCCAGGACCTGCTCGTGGGCTCCTCGGTCGCCAACCGGCGCTGGCAGGACACCGAGGGCATGCTGGGCATGTTCATCAACACCGTCGTCCTGCGGGGCAGGCTCGACGGGGACCCCTCGTTCGAGGAGCTCCTGGCGCGGGTGCGGCGCACCACGCTGGAGGTCTATGACCACCAGGAGCTGCCCTATGAGCAGATCTTCGCGCAGTCGCCCGCGCGGCATCAGGGGGGCTTCAACCCGTTGATACAGACGATGTTCAACTTCCACGACTCGTCGGTGGGCACGCTCGATGCGTCGCCGCTCGACGTCTCCTTCGTGGAGGGGCTGGGCAACGGCTCCGCCAAGTTCGAGCTGTCCGTCGTCGCGGTGCCGCTCTACGCCGAGCCGGGGCACATCCAACGGCTGGCCGGGGACGTGGTCCGCGTTCCGCGTTCGGAGGCCCCCGTGCGCTCCAGTCCCCGCTCATCCCTGAGCGGCATCCTGCTCTCGTGGGAGTTCGACTCCGACCTCTTCGAGGACTTCTTCATCGCCGGCATCCTGTCCGCGTATCAGCAACTGCTGCGCTCCATCGTCGACGCGCCGGACACCCGCGTGTCCAGGCTGTCGATGCTGAGCGACGCGGACCGGCGCGCGCTCGTCAGCGTGGGGGCTCGCCAGGAGGCGCCGTCGTATCGGGTGCATGACCTGTTCGCACACTGGACCCGCCGAGCGCCCGACGCTCCCGCGGTGAGGTCCGGCGACCGGGTGCTGACCTATGCCGAGCTGACGCGTCGGGCGGAGCACCTGGCGCACCACCTGCGCGACCTGGGCGTTGGCCGTGAGGCCCTCGTGGCGGTGTGCATTCCGCGCTCGGAAGCCCTGGTCGTGGCCCAGCTGGGAATCCTCATGGCGGGGGCGGCCTTCCTGTCGCTGGACCCAGGTGCTCCCGCGGCGTGGCTGGAGCCGCTCATGCGCGAGGCCGGGGCCCGCGCCCTCGTCACCACGGCGGCGTTGGACGGCCGACTCACCGGTCTGCCCACCGTCGTGCTGGAGGCGCTGCCTCCGGTGTCATCCGGGCCGCTGCCGGAGGGGAGCCCGTCGGACCTCGCCTACGTGCTCTACACGTCCGGGTCGACGGGCAGACCCAAGGGCGTTCAAATCGAGCACCACTCGGTCGTGTCCCTGCTGCACCGCACGGCCCTGGCCGAGGACCTGGGCCCCGGCAAGACGATGCTGGCGATGGCGTCGGTGACCTTCGACATCTCCGTGCTGGAGGTCTGGGGCGCGCTGCTCAACGGCGCCGCCGTCCACTTCCTGCCGCCGGGGTGGGACGTGCCGGGGCTGGCGCGCTGTCTCGTCGACCAGCGCATCACGCATGCGGTGATTCCTCCCGTGGTGCTGCCCCGGTTGGCGGCCGACGCTCCGGAGGCCTTCGCCGCCCTGGACCGCGTGGTGGTTGGTGGAGATGTCTTCCCGGTGGAGGCGTTCCGCGCGCTCCAGCGCGACGGCTTCACCAAGGTCACGAACGGCTACGGCCCCACGGAGATCACCGTCATGGCCAGCGGACACCGGCTGGACGACGGGGTCGACGCCGAGGCCACCCGTGTCCCCATCGGGCGCCCGCTGTTCAATGCGCACCTGGTGGTGCTCGACGCGCACGGGCAGGTGGCTCCGCCGGGCGCGGTGGGGGAGCTCTGCATCGGTGGGGCCGGTGTCGCGAGAGGCTACCGCGACCAGCCGGGCCTCACCGCCGAGCGCTTCGTACCGGACCCCTTCGGGACCCATCCGGGGGCGCGGCTCTATCGCAGCGGGGACCTGGCCCGGTGGTTGCCAGGAGGCGTCATCGAGTTCCTGGGCCGCCGTGATGAGCAGGTGAAGGTCCGTGGCGTCCGGGTGGAGCTGGCCGAGGTGCGCGCCGCCCTGGCCGCGCATCCCGGCGTGGTGGACGCGCTCGCGCGGGTCGACTCGCGGGGCGGGGAGGCTCGCCTCGTGGGCTATGTCGTGGCCGGGGCGGCGACCCAGGTGTCGGGGCAGGCCGTGCGCGAGGACCTGGCGCGCAGGGTGCCGGCGCACCTGGTGCCTTCGGAGGTCATCGTCCTGGCGTCCTGGCCGCTGACTCAAAACGGGAAGGTGGACCCTTCGCGGCTGCCCACGACGGACCGGCGCCCGGACGCGCCCTACACGGCGCCGAGGACCGAGGCCGAGGTCCGTGTCGCGTCGGTGGTCACCGAGCTCCTGGGCGTGAGCCGGGTGGATGTGCATGAGAGCCTGCTCGCGCTCGGCATGCATTCGCTGCAGGCGATGCGGCTGGCCTCGCGGCTGAGCCGGACGGTGGGGCGCGAGGTCGGGCTCGCCACGATTCTCACCGGGCCGACCATCGCCCAGCTCGCTCATGCGCTCGCCGAGGCTCCGGTCGCGAAGCCCACCATCAAGAGGCTTCCACGCGGATGACGACCGTGTTCCCGATGTCGTTCGCCCAGCAGCGGCTGTGCTTCCTGCACCGGATGGACCCCACCGGCGCGGCCCACGCCACCGTTCGCTGCCACCGTGTCACGGGGCCCCTGGATTCGCGAGCCCTGCAAGAGGCCCTGGACGCGCTGGTGGCCCGGCACGAACCGCTGCGCACCGTCTTCCCGCTGGGGACGCAGCAGCTCATCGCTCCGGAGGGGCGCGCGCAGGTTCGCTTCGTGGAGGTCAAGACGGAGGCCGAGGCCCTGCGACACGCGCACGAGGAGGCGCTCCAGCCGTTCGACCTGGAGCGCGGTCCCTTGCTGCGGCTCACCGTGCTGCGGCTGGAGCCCCGGACGCACTTCCTCCTGTTCGCCGTGCACCTGCTGGTGGCGGACGGCACCTCGCTCCAGGTGTTCACCGAGGAGCTGGCCATCGCATACCGGGCAGCGCTCCTGGGGCGGCCTCCCGCCCTGCCCGAGCTGCCCGTGCAGTACGTGGACTGGGCCGCATGGCAGCGCGAGCAGCTCACCGCCGAGCGGCGCGAGTCGCTGTCGCGCTGGTGGAGGGAGCAGCTGTCGGGTGTCCCCCTGTTCCTGGACCTCGTCCCTCCGCGTCCCGTGTCGGGGCGGGGACGGCGCATGCACCGGGTGTTGCCCGCCGCGGTCTCCGACGGCGTGCGTGCCCTTGCGAGCACCGAGCGTCAGACGGTGTTCACGGTGCTGGCCGCCGCCTGTGGGAGGGTGCTCGGGCACCGTGCGGGACGTGAGCGGGTGCTGCTGGGGCTGGCCGTGGCGAACCGGGACCTGCCCGAGGTCGAGCGGGTGCTCGGGTTCTTCGTCGAGACCGTGGTGCTCCAGGTGGACCTGCGTGGTGACGTCGACCTCCGCGCGCTGCTCACCCGGGTGGCATCGGCCACGGCGGCGGCCACCGCGCACAAGGCCCTGCCCTTCGAGCAGCTCGTCGCGGACCTGGCTCCGCCCAGGGACCCGACGCGCTCTCCCGTCGTCCAGGTCAACTTCGCCTACCACCCCGTGGGCACGGCGGGCGCCCTGTCATTGCAGGACTGTGAGGTGACGGAGCTCCTGCTGGACCTCCCCTCCGCGAAGTTCGAGCTGACCGTTCGGGTGGAGGAGCGCTCCGACGGCGCGTTCACCGTGTGGGGCGAGTTCGACGAGAGCCTCTTCGAGCCCGCCTTCATCGAGGCGCTGCTCGCGGACTACGAGGACGTCTTGCGGACGGCGACCCCCGACGCGCGGACCTCGCCTCGGCGCTCCTCGACCCGGGAACAACAGCTTGGCCGCATCTTCGCCGACGTGCTGAAGGTCGCCTCGGTCGCTCCGGACGACGACTTCTTCCAGCGCGGCGGCCACTCCTTGCAGCTCGTCGAGGTCGCGGTCCGCATCCGGAATGAACTGGGCCAGGACCTCGGCTTGCGCGAGCTGTACCAGCATCCCACCGTGGCGGGCATCGCCGCCCGGCTCGACCGAACAGGAGCCCCCCGATGAGCCCTTCCTATCCCTTCCCCAAGGACTGGAGCCTCCCGCTGGAGCCGCCCGCTGAATACGAGTGGCTGCGCAAGCAGGCCCCGGTCTGTCCCGTGAAGTTGTGGGACGGAAACACGCCGTGGCTGGTGAGCCGCTACAGCGACGTGCTGGCGGTGCTGGGAGACCCCCGGCTGGTCGCGGACTCCACGCTGCCGGGGTTCCCGCACCTGTCGCCCGCGGCCGCTGCTCGACAGGGCAGGCCGCTGGCCTTCTTCCTGCGCCCGGATGCGGAGTATCGGGCGCAGCGGGCCATGCTCGTGCAGGAGTTCATGCCCCGGCGGATGGAGGCCCTGAGGCCGCGCATCCAGGCCACCGTGGACGCGGCGCTCGACGCGATGCTGGCCGGCCCGAGGCCCGTGGACCTGATGTCGGCGTTCGCGCTCCCCGTGGCCCTGCAAGTCATTGGCGATCTGCTCGGCGTGCCCCAGGAGGGCGCCGAGGCGCTGCACGTGCTGAGCAGGACCGTCGGCTCGCGTGCGTCCTCCCGCGAGGAGGCGACCGCGGCCTTGATGGCGCTGGATGATGTCTTCCTGCGGTTGGTGGAGGACAACCTGCGTGAGCCCGGGGACACGCTCATCGGTCGTGTCGTCACGGAGCAGGTGGCGACGGGGAAGCTGAGCCCCCCGGACGCGGCGTCCCTGTTCCACGCGCTGTACTACGCCGGGCACGGACCGTCGGCGTACATGTTCGGGCTGGGGACGCTGGCGCTGCTCATCCACCCCGAGCAGCTCGCGAAGTTCCGCCAGATGGAGGACCCCGCCGCCATCACCGCGGCGGTGCAGGAGTTGCTGCGCTTCGTCAATGTCTCACATCTCGCCCGGCAGCGCGTCGCCACCGTGGACCTCACCGTGGGCGGTCAGCTCATCCGCGCGGGGGAGGGTGTCCTCGCGCAGCCGGACTCGGCCAACCGCGACGGCACGGTCTTCGAGGCGCCGGACCGGCTGGACCTCCAGCGGGAAGCGCACCGCAACTTCGCCTTCGGCCACGGCATCCACCTGTGCACGGGGCGCGCGCTGGCCCTCATCGAGTTCGAGGTGGTGTTCAAGACGCTGTTCCAGCGCATCCCCACGTTGCGGCTGGCCGTGCCGCTGGAGGAGGTCCGCTTCAAGAAGGACGAGAACCTGCTCGGCGTCCATGAGCTGCCGCTCACCTGGTGACTCGCGGCGCTCGGCTCCGGTGAATCCGCGAGCCAGTCGGTTCGCGGTGTGCGCTTCCTGGTCGCCAGTGGGTGCGCCGGGTCTGTGATTCGGTGAGTTGACGCGTCAGCCACCGGGGTTGACACGTCAACCGAGGAGCCTGGCTGTTTCATCCTCCTCGAATCCCACGAGATGTGGCCCGGCGCTTCATGGCGCCACCGTTGCAAGGGGGCCCGCTCCAGGTTCTGCACCGAAGGAACAACATGTCCGACATCGTGACCTCCCGGCTCCCGAGCTTCCACAAGCTGCCGATGGAGGAGCGCCACGCGCACCTCGCTCGTATGTTCCGGCTCCAGCCCGAGGACCTGCGGCAACTGCTGGGCTCCGAAGCGCTGCCGCCTGTCCTGGCGAACCAGATGATCGAGAACGCGGTGGGGACGTTCTGCCTGCCGCTGGGCCTGGGCCTCAACCTCCAGGTCAACGGGCGCGACCTCCTGGTGCCCATGGCGGTGGAGGAGCCGTCCGTGGTGGCGGCCGTGTCCTTCGCCGCGAAGATCGTCCGCGAGTCCGGTGGCTTCACCGCCGAGGCGGACCCCTCGCTGATGATTGGCCAGGTGCAGGTGTCGCGCTACGGCGACCCGAAGGTGGCCACCGAGCACATCCTGGCGAACAAGGAGCAGCTCCTCGCGCTGGCCAACAGCTTCCACCCGGCCATGGTGGCGCGCGGCGGTGGGGCCAAGGACGTGGAGGTGCGCGTGCTGCCGGCCCCCGAGGGCCCGTGCGGAGAGCCGTTGCTCATCGTGCACCTCCTCATCGACACGCAGGAGGCGATGGGGGCCAACCTCATCAACACCATGGCGGAGGGCGTGGCGCCGCTCATCGAGCAGCTCACCGGCGGCAAGGTGTACCTGCGCATCCTCTCCAACCTGGCGGACCGGCGGCTGGCGCGCGCCACGTGCCGCATCCCACTGGCGGCGCTGGCGGACTTCGAGATGCCGGGCGAAATCATCGCCGAGGGCATCACCCAGGCCAGCCGCTTCGCCGAAGCCGACCCGTACCGCGCGGCCACGCACAACAAGGGCGTGATGAACGGCATCGACGCGGTGGCCATCGCCACGGGGCAGGACTGGCGCGCGATTGAAGCCGGCGCGCACGCCTTCGCCTGCCGCAGCGGGCAGTACCGTCCGCTGTCCACCTGGTACCTGGAGGAGGGGCACCTGGTGGGCCGCATCGAGCTGCCCATGGCGCTGGGCGTGGTGGGCGGCCCCATCAAGGTGCACCCCGGCGTGCAGCTGGCGCTCAAGCTGATGCAGACCCCCTCGGTGCGCGAGCTGTCGATGGTGTTCGCGGCGGTGGGGCTGGCGCAGAACTTCGCGGCGCTCCGGGCGCTGGGCAGCGTGGGCATCCAGAAGGGCCACATGGCGATGCACGCGCGCTGCGTGGCGGTGACGGCGGGCGCGCGGGGCGACTGGGTGGAGAAGATCGCCAACCTGCTGGTGAAGGCGGGTCACGTGAAGGTGGAGAAGGCCCGCGAGCTGCTGGCAAGCCTCCCCGCAGAGGACGCCGCCGCCGCGACCGGCACGAGCGTCTGACGCCGCCGCGGACGTGTCATGCGCCCCGTTGACACGTCCTCGGTGACGACTGACGTGTCAGCCGCGCGAGCCGGGGTGTTTCAACCGCTTCGAATCACACGAGAGGCGGCCTGATTCATCCCGGCACCACCGTTGCAATGGGCGCGCGGGCCCGATGAGTTGAATCATCTTGAGACTGGCGAAGGGTGAAGATGTCAAAGGCGCGTCAGAAGCAACCATTCCAGCTGCCTGAATTCTACGTGCCGTGGCCGGCGCGGCTGAACCCGAACCTGGAAGCCGCCCGCGTGCACACCAAGGCGTGGTCCTACCAGATGGGCATCCTGGGGCCGCCGAGGGACGGGACGGACCGGGAGGTCTGGTCCGAGCGCCGGTTCGACGGCATGGACTACGCGCTGCTCTGCGCGTACACGCACCCCGAGGCGCCGGGGCCGGTGCTGGACCTGGTCACGGACTG